>DAIMYP010000102.1:0-2883 GCA_036734445.1 Tannerellaceae bacterium | reverse complement strand
ATATTTTATCCGAAGCCTTATTAACAAGGTATCTTGAATTGAGATTAGTTCATTCTTCCATCTGAAATGTATATAAAAGTATTGCATATACGCACACAGAATAAAAAGATCTGATGCAAATGGTTGAGGAATGAAAGTAAACAAAAAGTATAAAATGCATCAAAATTCTCATGTGTTTTTTGGCTGAATAAGAATAAAATAGTGCTTTTGTCTGCAAATACTAACAATAGCACGATTACAAATACTAATATTCAGACAAAAAAACATACGAATTCATTATCGAACTCCGCAAAGTAATTAACAAAGAAGACCGTTCTTGGTCTTGCTCGGTTTATTCGTTGTTTTATTTGTTCTTGAACGGTCATATTAACATATTTTAGTCGGTAACTTTAGCAAAGTTATGGAAGAACTCTACTTATTACCACCTGATAAAAAATTACAATGATAGATGAGAGATACGATAATAAAAACATTTTATTATTAACCCAACTATGACATTTTGATTTTAGAACCCCTGCCTCTATAGGCGTTTGCATTTTTCGGATTTATTAAAGCGGTCTAAAGCGCCCATAATTGTACAAATAACGCGTTTTATAACAACATTTTCTATAAAATAACGCGTTCTATGAAATTTTTATTACCTATGCACCACATGTACCACCAACTTTAATTTGGGCAGCGGAAAATATTTAATATTTCCCGCTGATATTTACATAAAAGTCAGCGGGAATTAATTATAAAGTTACTTTTCCGCTAACTTTCCATCAGACACATAATGGAAGCAACGTCCTGGAAGTTTGGCGATACAATCCACACTTGCTAAGTAATGGAAAGGCGGTAGATAAGCTATCTTTATATTTGACATTAAAGGATAATAAGGATGAACGCGTCCAGATTGAACTGGATCATATGATAAACGAAATAAATGCTTATCGTATCGCCAATGATTTTAACCTTGTATCTGCCACATTATTTATCTGCATTGTTTTTTAGCCATTGCAAACGTCTCGTATCTGCCACCGCTTTCGTATTGCCTTCCAATGAATAGAAGGCTTAAAAAGATCCTGGCACTTAGAAGTGGGAAGGTTTAGGTTTTCCTTATACTATGTATACGAGTTACTAAGCTTGAATATTGAACTTGAAAGAGCAAATTCCATCTTAAAAACGCAAAACGGGCACTTTTGTACGGAGAATATTGTAACTATCCGTATGAAAATACCCATTTATCATTTCTTTTCTGTATCTTTGCACCAGAAATACAGATTCTTATGGAGCGAATAACAAACAAAATAGAAGGACATGGTGGAATAATCACCAAAGACGAACTGTCTGGGCGTGCGGAATATAAACGTGTGCTCAGAGCAGTGGACCGTGGAGATGTTGTGCGTCTACGCCATGGGGTTTATGCGGAACCTACAGCTATACTGAACACCATGATTGATGTAGAGAAAGTTGTGCCTGGCGGCGTGGTATGCCTGTATAATGCATGGGCGCACTATCAGCTATCCACAACAATTCCACCAGCTTTCTGTGTAGCTATCGAGGCAAAACGCAAGGTGAGCATCCCCGAAACGTTGCCTGTTCAGTTGTATTATTGGAAGAAGGAAAATCTAGAGATAGGGGTACACATGGAGGTTATCTCGAATTACAATGTGAAGATAACTGATATGGAGCGAAGCGTGTGCGATGCTGTAAAGTATCGAAACAAGATTGGACTTGACGTATGTTCCGAAGTTATCCGCAACTATCTAAAGAAACCATCAAGGAATCTAACTCGACTGATGGAGTACGCCAAGCAACTGAGAGTGGCAAATGTATTGAAGAACTATCTTGAAATAACCATAGAACAATGAAGAAAATTAGAAAGAATGCAGGAAAGTCGGTGAAGACACGACTACTGAACCTAATGAACGAGACAGGTTACAAATACATGTATCTGTTGGCTCGCTACTTCAATGAACGATTACTCTACAAAGTATCGGTGAGTCAGTATAAGGATAACTTTGTGCTAAAAGGAGGATCATTGCTCTATGCCTTGAACGGACTTGAAACACGTCCAACTATAGATGTGGATTTTATGGCCGACAGGATAAGCCGTGACCGAGAGTATCTGGAAAATGTGTTTCGCGAGATACTGAGTATTCCTTGTGATGAGGATGGCGTGATATTCGATGTAGAAACGTTGAAGTCAGAACCAATAACCGTTGATGAACAATATCCTGGCACCAGATTCCTTGTGACCGCTCACATGGATAGCATCGTTTATCCAATGTCAATGGATATTGGCTTCGGTGATGTAATTACTCCATGCCCAGAGGCAGTTGATTATCCTTTGTTGTTACAGGACATGCCTTCCATTAACATACAGGCATACTCATTGGAAACTGTTATTGCAGAAAAATTTCATGCAATGATTGATCGTGATGTTCTGAATAGCAGAATGAAAGACTTCTTTGACTGCTACCAGATACTGACCACACGAGAATTGAGTGATGAGATATTATATGAGGCAATCAATGCAACCTTCAATAATCGCCAGCTGGAGATGAAGACAGACCTAAAGCTTTTTACAGAGGATTTTGCGACTGACGAAATGCGACAGAAGCAATGGAAATCATTTTTGAAGAGGATACAGTGGAAGCAGGATGTGGACTTTAAGGAGGTAATGATACTTATCGCAAGCCGACTGAAACCAATGTACGATAAATATTGCGCAAGCTATCTCACCAATATTCAGAAAGAATAAAAGAGGTGATAGCATCATCCAGTCAAAAAGAAAAAATTCCCGGCACTTAGAAGTGGGAAGGTTTAAGTTTTAGATTAATACCAATGTCCCAGAGATAACAATTACGACAAGCATCCGGTTTCATCATGGACTTAGGA
>DAIMYP010000101.1:0-2912 GCA_036734445.1 Tannerellaceae bacterium | reverse complement strand
CAATAGGTTATGCCATTTTCCAAACCATTGGCATCATGAATTCTAAACGCTCTGGAAGGATTACTTCATGATTTGACTGTTTGAAGCGGATGGCTTTCCATGTGCCTTCGGGTGTCAATGAGTAGATGTTTTTGAATGTTTTGCCGGTTGTCAGATGAAACTCCTCTATCGGATCGCTGCAAAAATTGATGGCAGCTACTAATAATGAATGATCGGTTGTCTCGCCTGCTTTCAGATAGACTTCTTCATCGCCAGCATAGTAAACAGGGAAAGGTTCAACCCAATTCATCAGTGCGAGGAGGAATGCTTTTCGTGTTTCATTTGCATAACCTGTGCCTTCAGGCGTTGTCCCAACAATAGCAATGCGACCGCCAAGGCTGTTTTGGAACAGGATGGCTGAAGGTTCGCCTGTCTTGAAGTGACTGTCGGATGTGAAAGGTCGGTGAATATAGTTTGCTGCAACTTTTGTCGTTGCAGAAATAGGCGTGAGTTTGTATGGATGTGAACCGTCCGATATTTGTTTGCCTGAAAGCGATTGGTTAGGTGATTGGGCACTGATGATTTCGCCTGAAATGGACTCGCCATCCCAAGGCTCAACTTTAACACCGAGAAGTGTTCCGAATCCGCGTTGTTGCAGCGCTTCGGCAGCTGTACCATCTAACAGAAGCCCTTTGCTTAAAAGCGAATGTATCTCTTCGTCAGAGAACTGGCTGCATTCGTCACCAACGAGCATCCCGGGACCTTCGGAGGCTTTACGAAAATGCAACGGTTGTCCGAATCCGGCAGGTAGTAAAGTATTCCATGAAGGCAGACTTTCAAAACTATTTACAACAGACGTTTTCCCTTCCGGGCGGTTCCAGTTCATGAAGGGCTTTTCCGGAATAACCGAACCCGGTCCACTATAACGAATGCCTTCGACATTTCGTGACAACTCTTCATAAAAGCCGCGATAGGTAGCTAATATTTCCCGATAAGCTTTTCCACTGTTCGGTTCCCATTCGGAGAATCGGGTTATCCAATGTTTGGCGCCTTTGCAACCTTCAAGCAAATAACCTGTGAAGTTACTGTGCAGAACGCGTGCGGATGTGCTGTATCTGTTTTGTGGATAAGTATCTGTTTCGGCGAGAACGCAGTCGGTTTTTCCGATGGTTGCCATCTGAATAGCTGTGCTTTGCATTCTGACAACATAATTACCCGGTCCCGGCTGCAGATAGCGAGCGTTGTTTAAACGGATGCTTATTGGTTGATTCTTTCCTGCCAGTTCTTTTTCTATTCCTGCCGCATATCGGATATCGGCTGTACAAGCACAATAGGTCCCAGAAATGGCCGGATTAATTTCATCTACAGCCTCACGGATAGTTTTTGCGGCGCCATAAAGTGATTCAGCATTGATTGCATCAAATTGTTCGGCGATCTTTTGGTCTTCGTCAGTCGTTCCCCGCAGATGTTGTCGCAACTGTTCCTGTGTGAGTTGTCTATTATATTTGCTATTGAAAGTTTTGACATGCAAAGGACAGATGCACGCGTTACGGCCGGGAGTAACCAGCCTGAAGTCATCGTCGACAATGAAAAAGTCGGGCTTCAGTTCTGCAATTTGCCGAAAGATTTTCTTTAAATAAGCATGAAACCCTTCATCCAGTGGACAAACCGTACCCGCATTGACTGTTCCATCCAAAGAAATCTGGGGTTGGAATGGATGAGGATGAATCAGAGTATAATTATGACCGATAGTAGCTTGCGCCAGAATACCTACTTTGAATGGAACATCACCCAGCAACTTCCGAATTTGCAGATAGCGCGGTCCGAAATCTGCCATTTTATCAACCGGCGGGTTCCCTTCAGGCACAAGTGTAAACGAGAACGCTACTTCATTGAGTATGCCTTTTGAAGCCATTTCTTTAATATCCGCTACCAATTCTTTGGCATGCGTTGCATTAAGAGGCTCGATGGATATCAGACGAAGCGGATGATTATTATAATTGGGGTTAGTTTTTTTGCCTGTTTGATATATGTTGTTTTTGGAAGTTGCACCATTCAAAACAGGAAGGCCTATTGATAAAGCACTTCCTGTCAGAACAGCGTCTGCTATAAATTCTCTTCGTTTCATAAGCTATAGTCTTTCATTGTTATTAATCTGCATACGAATTGCAGACTCAAAGTTACAATGATTTTACGACTATGCGCATTTATCGGTCATAAATTGTACTGTTTAGAACACTACTACTTCGGATATTTCAATCAAGTCGGAGAAATCAGTAAATACCACCTTTACTTTATCCGTTGTGGTTTTAGGCAGTTTGATATCCATTCTGTTTCCTATGGCCTTCCCTTTATAAATTGTTTTCCATTGACCATTTGAGAAAGCTTGAATCTCGTATGCTTTTACCGCATGGTTGCTGGCTTCAAAGAGAACGGCATTGGATATTTTTTCCGGTTTGTCGAAATTTACTACAATCCAAGGTGTTTTATCTTCATTGGATGGACTCCATCCAAGTCCTGCCCAATCACCATTGTTGACGTAAGAAATGCCATGCCATGTCGGATCCGGATTCGATGAAGCGGTCGCTTTCTTATTAAACAGCAAAGACTGGGATGAGATTTCTGTTGGCGAAACATTCATGATATCTCCCGCCATTTCTAGTTCAACAATTGTGTCGATAGGCTTTAATCCGTTTTTGGGAAGTTCCAAAAAATAATTTTTCCCTTTTTTCGACACTTTGACTGTTCCGCCGTCGATGATATGGCATTTTGTAATTGCTACACCTATGTCGGGAAGCTCAATTATTGGTTTGTTGCCGAACCAAGACAGGATATGCAGATATATTTTATTTCCATGACGGGTGCTTACACCCCAATCTGTTGGTTTGAATGGTCCACCACGTGTTCCATAAATCGATTGTCCGTATTTTTGC
>DAIMYP010000100.1:0-3124 GCA_036734445.1 Tannerellaceae bacterium | reverse complement strand
TGCCACAAATTCATGTGGGTCTTCCGATAATACAGATAAAGAGCAATCATCAAGCCTAAAGTGCCGCCATGTGAAGCCAGTCCTTCGTAGCCCGTAAACTTCCAGGATCCGTCAGCGAGATGGTGCACCGGAATAATCATTTCGACCACATGATCCCAACTGGACAGAAAATAATCGGGCTGATAAAATAGGCAATGCCCTAATCGAGCACCAATCAATATGCCCAGAAAACAATAGATAAAAAGCGGATCGAAGTATTCGTCCTTCACTTTCTGGTCTTTATAGAGCCATTTTACGATGAAGTAGGCGAGGGCGAGCCCAATCAACCAACAAGTAGAATACCAGCGTACGGCAAACGGACCGATATGGAAGATCTCCAGATCGGGGTTCCAAAGAATGTAAAGGAGAGAGTTGAACATTGAGACAGTATTTGTTTCTTTAGTCTTATTGGGTCATTCAACCCAATAAGACGGATAAATTATCATTATACATTAAATCTAAAGTGCATGATATCACCATCCTGTACAACGTAATCTTTGCCCTCGATGCCTAATTTACCGGCTTCACGAACAGCGCTTTCGCTGCCATATTGGATGTAATCTTCGTATTTGATGACCTCTGCACGGATGAATCCTTTCTCAAAATCGGTATGGATGACACCGGCACACTGTGGAGCTTTCCATCCTTTGTGGAAGGTCCAGGCTTTTACTTCCATCTCTCCGGCAGTGATGAAGGTCTGGAGGTTGAGCAGGGAATAGGCTTTTTTGATGAGACGGTTCACGCCACTTTCAATCAATCCCAATTCTTCCAGAAACATCTGCTTGTCTTCATAAGACTCAAGCGAGGCGATATCCTCTTCGGTCTTGGCTGCTATCACCATCGCTTCGGCACCTTCTTCCTGAGCGATCTGCTCGATTTGCCGACTGTATTCGTTGCCTTCTTTGGCCGAATTCTCGTCAACATTGCAGACGTAAAGTACCGGTTTGCTGGTAAGAAGGAAAAGATTATGTGCGACATCTTCTTCTTCCTTCGAATCGAAAGTCACGATACGGGCATTTTTTCCTTGGTCCAAAACTTCCTTATAGGCCTCCAAAACAGTGACCATTAATTTGGCTTCCTTGTTTCCGGCAGATGCGATCTTCTGCTGTTTGGATAATTGAGATTCGATGGTCTCAAGGTCTTTCAACTGGAGTTCGGTGTCGATAATCTCTTTGTCGCCCAGGGGATCCACCTTCATTCCACCTTCGCGAACGACGTTTTCATCGTCGAAACAGCGGATAACGTGTATGATTGCATCGCATTCACGGATATTTCCCAAAAACTTATTGCCAAGACCTTCTCCTTTTGAAGCGCCCTTTACGAGTCCGGCTATATCGACGATCTCACTCGTTGCGGGTACAATACGACCTGGATGAACAATCTCTGCTAATTTAGTGAGCCGCTCATCGGGAACTGAAATGATTCCCATATTGGGTTCTATTGTACAAAAAGGAAAATTGGCTGCCTGTGCCTTGGCATTGGACAGACAATTGAATAAAGTAGATTTGCCTACGTTTGGCAATCCTACTATACCGCATTTTAATGACATGTCTTTTACTTAAAAAATTGTATACGCCACAAAGATACTGCAAATTGCGGGAAGCGCAAAATAATTCTTTTTAATTCCGTTTGTCAACTCTTATGGCAATATATCCGTTTTTGGCGTGAAGCCCCCCAAAATGGAGGTGTAGTTTTCTTGCATGTCATGGCTCATGTATATTTGTTGTAATAAACCGATTATCAATCTATAATAGATCGAGATGATGTTTTCAAATACTGAAAGTTTTCAAGACACATTTGTCTAGTAAAAATTGGCGGTCCAATCATCAGGTTGTTACTTTATTATTCAAGTTGACCGTAGAGACCTTGTCTTGATATTGTCTTCAAGGGGTGCGGTCTGGTATTTATAAACAGCTTCCAAACCGAATCTATACATCTTATGGGTTGTTGTCATTGGATTGTTGTTTGTCCAACTGGTACTCTTTCGCCTTCAGTTTATTGAATTCATCCATTGAGAGAATGATCACGCTTTTATCATTTGGCCGTTGAATGAAGAGGGATTCATTGCTGATGGCAACGGTATCGAGCAGATCTTGTAAGTTGCTCGCTAGATCAGAAATATTGGTTATCTTCATGATTTTTATAATAAATCCATTGCGGTTTATATCACTTTTAATGTGCTTCCAGCCAATTATTTCCCCAACCACAGTCGGCGATGAGTGGTACTTTCAGTTTATAGGCATTCTGCATTTCCTCTAGAACGATGCTTTCAACCTGCTCTTTTTCTTCAGGCAGTACACTGAAGTTGAGTTCATCGTGTACCTGCAGGATCATTTTCGATTTGATTTGTTCGTCTTTGAATCGTCTAAAGATATTCACCATTGCCACTTTGATGATGTCGGCAGCCGAACCTTGGATTGGAGCATTGATGGCATTACGTTCGGCAAAGCCGCGTACGGTGCCGTTATGACTGTTGATATCTGGCAAATAACGTCGGCGATGGAAAAAGGTTTCAACATAACCTTGTGTTCGTGCCATTTCTTTTGCCTCCTCCATATATTCCTGAACTTGTGGAAACATCTCAAAATAGCCGTCGATGAGTTGCTTAGATTCTGCGCGGTCGATGCCCAATCGCTCTGCCAAACCAAAGACGGTGATACCATAAATGATTCCGAAATTGGCGCGTTTAGCTTTGGTTCGTTCATCACGTGACACCTCATCGATGTTCTTTCCATAGATTTTTGCGGCAGTAGCAGCATGAATATCATATCCGTTTGTAAAGGCATCGATCATGTTTTTATCATTACTGAGGTGCGCCATGACACGTAATTCTATCTGACTATAGTCTGCTGAAAAGAATAAACAATTATCTTCAGGAATAAAACATTTGCGAATCTCTTTTCCGTCATCCCCGCGAACCGGAATGTTTTGCAGGTTCGGGTCACTTGATGATAAGCGTCCTGTGGCAGTAACCGTTTGATTAAAAGAGGTGTGGATATGTCCTGTGCGGGGATTTATGAGTTTGGGAAGGGAGTCGATGTATGTGCTTAGTAATTTCTTTAACCCTCTGTAGCTCAGTATTTTT
>DAIMYP010000099.1:0-3497 GCA_036734445.1 Tannerellaceae bacterium | reverse complement strand
TGTTGGCAAAGAACGCCATCCTGATTGTTGAGTTCTCACTCGACCGTCGAAAGATGGGTATGGGTCTTACCTGGTCAGCTATTCTTGGTGCGGCAGCTCGTCTGCGTCCAATCTTGATGACTTCTTTGGCTATGATCATCGGTCTGTTGCCAATGATGTTCTCATTCGGTGCCGGCGGACATGGTTATCGTACATTGGGTACGGCTGCTATCGGCGGTATGTTGATTGGTATGCTACTCCAGATATTTATTGTTCCAACACTGTTCGTTGTATTCCAATACCTGCAGGAGAAAGTCAAACCTATCGTATGGGAAGACATGGACAACAGTGATTTGAATACTGAAATAGAACAATATACAAAAATTGATAAGCAATGATGATGAAAAAACAGATAATATATATAATGTGTGCAACCGCTCTGCTGAGCAGTTGCCACATTTATAAAGCTTATGAACGTCCGAAGGATATCGACGCTTCCGGATTATATCGTGATCCGTATGCTGCTTCCGACACCTTGGCTTCGACCGATACAACGAATATGGGCAATGTGCCATGGCAGGAAATATTCAAGGATGAAAAGCTTCAAGCTCTGATCAATAAAGGACTTCAGAATAATGTAGACATGCAGGCAGCTATTTTGCGTGTTGAAGAAGCTCAAGCTCAACTGACAGCAGCCAAACTGTCGTTCCTGCCTTCACTCGCTTTGAATCCGCAAGGAACCATATCGCATGTACAAGGTTATACATCAAAAACCTATACACTGCCTGTTGTAGCCAGTTGGCAAGTTGATTTATTCGGAAGCTTGCTGAATGCCGAAAGAGGTTCGAAAGCCGCTTTATTGCAAAAGAAATCCTATCAGCAGGCCGTTCGTTCTTCGTTGATTGCGAATATCGCCAATATCTACTATACATTATTAATGCTTGACAAACAGTTGTCGATCAGCGAAAAGACCTCGCTCATCTGGAAAGATAATGTACGTGCAATGGAAGCGATGAAAGAAGCAGGTATGACAACCGAAGCAGCTGTCGTTCAGAGTAAAGCAAACAGTCATCAAGTAGATGCTTCTTTAGCTGACCTCCGTCGTCAGATACGCGAAACAGAAAATTCTTTGTCGGTATTACTGGCAGAAACACCTCAGGGTATCGATCGCGGCACATTGGACGACCAGCAATTACCAGAGAAACTGGAAGCCGGCGTTCCGTTGGAACTGCTTTCGAACCGTCCGGATGTAAAATCGGCAGAGATGGCTTTGGCAAGTGCATATTATCAAACAAATCAGGCCAGATCGGCATTCTATCCTTCAGTTACACTGACAGGAACAACCGGTTGGACTAATTCGGCAGGATCCAAGATTATCAATCCGGCCATATTCGCTATGCAGGCTGTTGGACAACTTGCTCAACCTATCTTTTATCGGGGCAAACTCATTGCCAACTTAAAAGTGACGAAGGCAGAAGAGCAGATTGCAAAGAATAACTTCCAGCAAAGTTTGCTCAATGCCGGTAAAGAGGTTAGCAATGCACTTTATCTGTATGATGCAGCTTCCAAGAAACTGACCGAACATACGGCACAGGCAGAAGAACTGACTAAAGCGGTTGATTATACACAGTCACTTTTCCATTCAGGCAAATCTACCTATCTGGAAATTCTTACGTCACAGCAATCATTATTGAGTGCTCAATTAAATCAGGTATCCGATTCTTTCCAGCGCATTCAGGCTGTTATCAACCTGTATAATGCTTTGGGAGGCGGAAGAGAATAACAAGATTAAAACAAAGTTATTATGATAAGTCCTTTAGCATATGTAGATGCCAGCGCAAAGATTGGAGAGAATGTAAAGATCTATCCATTTGCCTATATTGATAAGAATGTAGAAATTGGCGACGATTGCGAGATCATGCCTTACGTAAGCATTATGAGCGGCGCGCGGTTAGGTAAAAGGAACCGCATATTTCAAGGAGCTGTTATTGCTGCCGAACCACAGGATTTTGCCTATAAAGGAGAAGACACACTTGCGGTCATCGGTGATGACAATATTATACGCGAAAACGTTGTCATCAATCGTGCATCGTTTGCCTCAAATCAAACGGTTATTGGAAATGGAAACTTTCTGCACGAAGGCGTTCATATCTCACATGATACACATGTGGGCAATCATAGCGTCTTTGGATATGGATGTAAAATATCAGGAAACTGTTTGATAGAAAATTGCGTAGTCTTTGGGGGAAATGTTCTTGTCAGTCAAGGAACGCGTGTCGGTACTTGGTCGATGATACAAACCGGATGCCGCTTCAGAAAAGATATTCCTCCCTATATTGTAGCTGCTCAAGAACCGACAGTTTATTATGGTGTAAACTCAGTCATCTTAGCACATGAAGGTACTGAAGAACGAATCATTAAACATATCGGGCAAGCATATCGTATTATCTATCAAGGTAATGCCAGCTTATATGATGCACTGCTCATGATTAAAGACCAAGTCCCTGATGGTCCTGAAATCAGACATATCATCGATTTCATCAATGGTTCAAAATTAGGAATTATTCCAGGAGTTAAAGGGGAATGGTAAAACTTATTCTTAAAAACATTATCTTTGAAGGCTGATAGAATATTTTTTTAAAAATGATAATAAGATGAAGAATTTAGTCAAATCATTCCTGATGCTTTTAGCTGTTGCAGTTGCTGTTCCATGTATGGCTCAACAACCAAATACACTGACTGCCAAAGAGAAAAAGCAAGGATGGACGTTATTATTTAACGGCAAAGATTTTAGTGGATGGCGTCAATGCAACGGTACAGCGATGCCTAAGAACTGGGTTATCGAAGATAACGCCATGAAAATATTCACTGCCGAAGGTAAAAAGCCAGGGCAAGGCTCGAACGGTGATATCGTTTACAGTAGAAACAAGTTCAAAAACTTCGAACTATCTGTAGATTGGAAAGCCGGAAAGATGGCAAACTCAGGTATATTCTATTATGTACGTGAAGTTCCGGGAAAACCTATATATTACGCTGCACCAGAAGTTCAAGTATTGGATAATGCTGAAGCTACCGATAATAAGCAGGCCAATCACTTGGCAGGTTCATTATATGACATGCTTCCAGCTGATCCGGCAAGTGTCAAACCAACTGGTGAATGGAATACAATTGTCATCAAAGTGAACAACGGAAAAGTCACTCACATCCAGAATGGAAAGAAAGTGGTTCAATATACTTTGTGGACAAAAGAATGGGATAATATGGTTGCAAACAGCAAGTTCAAAGACTTCCCAGGTTTTACAGAAGGTATTTCTCACGAAGGATTTATCGGTTTGCAAGACCACGGCTACACCGTTTGGTTCCGCAACATTAAAATTAGAGAATTGAAGTAATCAGTAAGAGATACTTATTACCTCCTTTTTAAAAGTATATACTTTTGATTTAGAAAGTATATACTTTTGTTGTATGAAAGTATATACTTTGGGGATACGAAAGTATATACTTTTTTACAGCAAATA
>DAIMYP010000098.1:0-3775 GCA_036734445.1 Tannerellaceae bacterium | reverse complement strand
ATTATGGCGACAAGAAAATGCTTGAAGATAATTATACGGCAATGAAAGAACAGGTTCGCCATATGCTCACCTGGCAAACAAAAGAAGGGACAATGTACCAGCAGGAAGCAAGTCTGAATGAAACGAAACCGATGTATTGGTTGAACTTAGGCGATTGGGCTCCTTCCTATAAAAACCCGTCAGATGAATTAGTTCATACATTTTTCCTCTGGCGTTGTGCCGACTATACGGCAAAAGCAGCAAAGGCGCTTGGCAACATGAACGACTTCCAACATTATTCATCCATCGCAGAGAAAGTAAAGCAGGCCTTCAATAAAAAGTTCTATGATGCTGACAATAAAACATACGGCGATTATGGAAGTAACATCTATGCATTAAAGATAGGTGTTCCTCAAGACCGTCAGCAGGAGGTCAAAAACACACTGCGCACAGAGATTTCACAACAATATAAAGGTCATCTGAACACAGGCATGTTCGGCACTCAATTTTTCTTTGAGACATTAGCGGCTAACGATATGAATGATTTAGCTTACGAAGCCATGAACAAACAGGACTTTCCAAGTTATGGCAACTGGATCAATCAGGGAGCCACAACCACATGGGAACAATGGAACGGAGCAGACTCGCATAATCATCCAATGCTTGGTGGCGGATTGAATTGGTTTTATAGAACACTGGCAGGAGTTAATGCAGATGAAAACGAACCGGGATACAAGCATATAATCATCAGACCTCTCCTTTCGGAAGTTAATGATGTATATTATTCCAATATGACTCCATACGGAAAAGTCATTTCAGAAATACACAATCAGTCCGGATCCATTACGATGAACGTAACTATCCCTGTTGGCAGTCATGCAACCGTATATATTCCAGTCAAAGGATCTCAATCTGTAGTCCGTGAAAACAAAGCTGATATTAATTCAGTTCCATATATAAAGGTTATTGGCAATGAAGGCAACTATTTTGTTGTAAATATTCAACAAGGAACATATCATTTCACAGTGCAATAATTATGAAACTGAGCTATATCTTTCATAGCGGATTTGTAATCGAAGGGGATGGTTATTCAATCCTCATCGATTACTATAAAGATACGGGTAAAACGGATCAAAAAGGATTTGTGCATGATGAGTTATTAAAACGATCAGACACCTTATATATATTAGCCTCCCATTTTCATCCGGACCACTTCAATCCGGAAATATTAAAATGGAAAGAAGAGAAAAAGAACATCATCTATGTTCTTTCAAAAGACATTCTCAAGCACAGAAGAGCTGCTAAAGAAGATGCCATTTTCATCAAAAAGGGTGAATGCTACGAAGACGAAAATATTCATATCAAAGCTTTCGGGTCAACAGATTCCGGTGATTCTTTTCTCATTAAAGCAGGTGGAAAACAAATCTTCCATGCAGGTGATTTGAATAACTGGCATTGGCAGGATGAATCGACACCTCAAGAAGCAGCCCAAGCAGAAAAAGACTATCTCAAAGAACTGGAAGACATAGCAAAAGAGACTGATCATTTGGATTTGGCCATGTTTCCGGTTGATCCTCGCATTGGGACAAACTTTATGAAAGGAGCGCAACAATTTGTTGCACGAATAAAGACAGATATTTTTGTTCCTATGCATTTCTGGTGCAGGCCAAAAGAAATCCAATCATTCGGAGCCATAGCTAAGGCTAACGGAAGCCGATTCGTTTTGCTTTCAATTCCTGGAAAGAGCATAGAATTCTAACAAATAAACAATATCCAAATGGAAATAAAAAGTCATTTTGACCATTTCAATATCAATGTTCAAGATATCAATCGGAGCATTGATTTCTATCACAAAGCGTTAGGGCTCACGGAACATCACCGCCATGAAGCTTCAGATGGCTCATTTACGCTTGCTTATCTGACTGATCATTCAAGCCACTTTCTTTTAGAACTGACTTGCCTTCACCAGCATGAAGGCGCTTACGAGCTGGGAGACAATGAGAGTCATATTTGTTTTCGCGTTGAAGGTGATTATGATGCCATTCGTGAATATCACCGCCAATTAGGATGCATCTGTTATGAGAACGAAGCAATGGGTTTATATTTCATCCATGATCCGGATGATTACTGGATTGAAATACTGCCTGTTAAATAATAGATGTGAGATATATTTCCTTTTATTTCGGTTTTTTTTCATTAAATATATGGTGAGTTGGTTTATTCGCCTTATATTTGCTTTCAATAATTCATTATTAATCGTAGAAAAGAATCATGGAGAAGCCTTATGTAGTAGGTATCGATATTGGTGGAACCAATACGGTTTTCGGTGTAGTTGATGCAAGAGGTCAAATCTTGTACAGTGGTGCAATCAAGACGGGCAATTATCCTGACATTAATGATTATGTCAGCGAACTTGCCAAAGGTTTAAAACTTGTCATTGAACAAGCTGGTGGTAAGGATGTAATCAAAGGTATAGGTGTTGGAGCTCCTAACGGAAACTTCTTCAACGGCTGTATTGAATTTGCTCCAAACCTTCCTTGGAAAGAAAAGATTCCATTGGCACAGCTGATCAGTGAAAAAGTAGGCATACCTGTAGCATTGACAAATGACGCCAATGCAGCTGCCATAGGTGAAATGACATACGGTGCTGCACGTGGTATGAAAGACTTTATCGTTATCACTTTGGGAACAGGTGTAGGTAGCGGTATTGTTATTGGTGGTAATCTGGTTTACGGACACGATGGTTTCGCTGGCGAATTAGGCCATGTCATCATGCGTCGTAATAACGGTCGTTTATGTGGTTGCGGTCGTACAGGCTGTTTGGAAGCTTATGCTTCTGCAACAGGTGTTGCTCGCACTGCTCGCGAATATCTGGATATTCGCAAAGACCCGAGTTTATTGCGCGATTTGGTTCCTGATAACATCACATCCAAAGATGTATTTGATGCAGCAGCCAAAGGTGATGCATTAGCTATCGAGATTTTTGAGAAGACAGGTACGATTCTAGGTGAAGCATTCGCCGACTTCGTTGCATTCTCAAGTCCTGAGGCAATCATTCTGTTCGGTGGCTTGGCAAAAGCAGGCGACTTGTTGATGGCTCCTATCAAGCGCTCAATGGACAAGAACATGCTGAAAGTATTTGCAGGCAAGACCAAACTGTTGTTCTCACAACTGAAAGAAAGCGATGCAGCTGTATTAGGTGCAAGCGCTCTGGGCTGGGAACTGAAATAAGATTTGTAAATTTATTAAGGCACGCGATATACAGAGATTGTCTATTGCGTGCCTAAATTATATTATAATGCTTCATCCTCTACATCAATTCGTAT
The DNA here is from genome assembly GCA_036734445.1 of Tannerellaceae bacterium. Lineage (GTDB taxonomy): Bacteria > Bacteroidota > Bacteroidia > Bacteroidales > Tannerellaceae > Parabacteroides. The sequence continues at coordinate 470 of DAIMYP010000098.1, read as the reverse complement.
ATTGCCCCAAATGCGGTGCCAAGTCTTTTGTTGAACATAACGAGAAATCCAAACAATGCAAGACTTGCGGATTCGTATACTATTTCAATCCTTCTTCTGCTGTAGCTTGCTTCATTAGAAATTCCAAAGATGAGCTTCTGTTGGTACGCAGAGGAAAAGAACCGGGGAAAGGAACATTAGATACACCCGGTGGATTTGTCGACATGTTTGAATCCGGCGAAGAAGCGGCCCATAGAGAAGTGAAGGAAGAAACAGGATTGGACATCAAAGATTGTCGTTATCTCTTTTCAATACCCAACATCTATTTGTATTGTGGTTTTGAAGTCCATACTCTCGACATGTTCTTCGAATGTAAGATCGATTCGTTTGAAGGAGCCAAAGCTGCCGATGATGCTGCAGAGATTATTATCCTCCCGATAGACAAACTGAACGCAGACGACTTCGGACTGCAATCAGTAAAAAAAGCTGTC
>DAIMYP010000097.1:0-3949 GCA_036734445.1 Tannerellaceae bacterium | reverse complement strand
TCCCGATATCTAGCTGCATTCTTCACATGTTCATTCATCGTCGCAGCATAATTATGACGTCCGGAAAAATCCTCTTTAGCGCACATATACAAATAATTATGATGTACATAATTCAGCACAGCTTCAATGCCTCGAATCGTCGGAATCCGAATCGGTCCCGGAGGCAACCCTACATTCTTATAAGTATTGTAAGGCGAATTAACCTGAAGATGTTCAAAGAGGATTCTATGTAACGAAAAATCACCGAGAGCGAACTTTATTGTCGGATCAGCCTGCAAAGGCATTCCTGTATGTATGCGGTTAATATAAACTCCTGCTACCAAAGAATATTCATCATAAGCAGCTGTTTCTTCTTCCACTATTGATGCAATAGTCGAAACCTCAACAGGAGTAAAACCTATCTCACGCGCTTTATTCAACCGTTCGGTATTCCAAAATGCTGTATATTCCTTTTTCATACGGCGCATCAATTTCCGTGCCGAAATATTCCAGTAGACTTCATACGTATTCGGAATAAACATCGCCACTATCGTAGCCGGAGTAAATCCTAAAGAATCGCAATAGGTCGAATCATTAAACAATGCCATAAAATCTGCTTCAGAAGGCATCAGTTGCTTATCCAGACAATTGGCTAAGTCCTGATTCGTACGAATATTATTGAATGTTAGTTTTACAACCGCCTGATGTCCACCCCTCAAATCATTCAGAAGTTTCAGATTACTCATTCCCGGACTAACCGCGTACCGGCCAGTATGCATCCTCAAAGGATAATGCATCAATGAAGCCAACTGCCGGAAACTACTCAGATGACGGCAATGAGCCGTTGAATCCAACTGAGCACACAAATCTGAAAAGTCTTTCTTTTCATCCACATAGACATACACTGTTTTCTGAATACGGAAATTTGGAGCAAGCGTCAACATGAAGCCCCAACATCCCGCAATCACTATAAACAACGCAACTGCAATAGCTACAGCCCATAAGCATTTATGCTTAGAGAACTTATTACCCATCATTTTTTATCTTCCAATTTGACGCCACAAAAATAATACTTTTTTTAGAAAAAACTCTATGAAAGCTTTGCTTATTAAAAAAACAGAACTATCTTTGCGCCGAATTTGAAAACAGATTCAAAGAGACATAAACTCAAGGACGAGTGGGTGAGTGGCTTAAACCAGCAGTTTGCTAAACTGCCGAGCGGGTAACTGCTCCGGGAGTTCGAATCTCCCCTCTTCCGCGACGGAAAAAAAAGGCTTTGCTAAACGGCAAAGCTTTTTTTATTTCTTCTCTACTCTTCTCATTCCTAATGAGCTTGTTTCACTTCCAACATCCTGCGCATCTTCATATACCGATACTGTCGAACAACCAATTTATGGCATCTGATGATCTGGTAACGATATACTAAACAAGTAGTCACAAAATAAATACCCGTTTGCAACCACAACAGATGATATTGCTTCGAGACTTCGCTCAGCGACGCTCCACATGTATTAATACTAATAAATCCTTGTATTCCGGGCGTTGAAGGAATAAATAGTCCTACAAACTTCCAGAACGGCGGAACAGCCGGTTCAGGCCAGGATATACCGGAAATAAAAATCATAATAACCGAAGTGAATACATAAACCATTGCTGCCTCACGAGTTGCAATAATGCCCGACAAAGTCATGGCAAAGAATATGCAAGCAAACAAGAACGGCAGCAAGAATAATACGGCAGTCATCGGATTGCCTACCTGCGGCAATGAGAACAATCGCGGCACAATCCACAATACCCAAATGCAATTGATTATGTAAAGCATCAAATAAGTCAATGCCTTTCCCAAAACCACTCGGAAAGTTCCGTTAAAATGCTTGCTGATAGGCACCAGCGTATGGAATCGGTTCTTCTCACGCTCTGTTCCTCCTCGCAATCCGATGCCCAACACCAACGTCTGTTGCAAGATCAGAATCAAGATGCCGGGGACAAGGAAACTGGCAAAACCATTCTGCGAATTAAACAATGCCACCGAATCATACGGAATCGGTTCGACCATAATTTTATCCAACTGCGTCGAACCGGCCGGCGAAGAATGCATCCGCAAATCTTTTCCGATATCGAGCGACACCTCCGTTGCCGACATCAAAAACGCCTTGTAATACAACAGCGAACTCATATCAACATAAAGCGACACCGTCGTCTGCTTTCCGCGATACAAATCTTTCTCAAAATCAGAAGGGATATATAAGATACCATAAGCTTTATGCTTGTCTAACATAGTCTTCGCTTCTTTCATATCCGTACAAGTAGAAATCACTTGTACATCGCCCGTACCATTTACGCGACGCGTAAACTCGCGGCTCCAATAAGAATCGGCCTGATCGACAACGACCATCTTTGCCTCGTGAACCACCTCATTATTATAAATGAACGTATACAACAACGGATAGCCAAAAGGAACGAGGAAGAAAAATATTCTCACACCATCATCCCTCAATGCCTTTTTCATTTCGTCCAGCCAGATGGTAAAAATATCCAAAAGGCCGTCCTTAATCATATATCGTAAACGATTTTCTCTCTTCATAGCTCAAAAATTACGGAATATACTTTATATACAGCAAGGCATTCTTCAGATTCTTCCTTACCAGGAAAGGCAATATCAGGAATCCCAACAGCCAAATATATTCGGACCATGTATAAATCATAGCTCTTCCATTCAACGCCTGATCGACATAAATCAAGAAATAATGACGCAGCGGAAACAGATCAGCCAACGATTGCAGAACCGGATTCATACCAGCAACAGGGAAAGAAAATCCAACAATCGAAAACGAAACCATCCCGAAAAGGCAGGCAAAACTCAACCCCAGTCTTAATGTAGGCAGGACACTGATCATGAAAACACCCACCGCCTGCGACGCAATGACCAGGAAAAATATAGCCAGCAGCATCGGCCCCCAGCCACTATTCAATGGGAATGAGTTGTATCCGTACAGAAATGCGGCGAATAAAAATGCGACAGCCGTAAACGCAACCGTCTGAGGCAGAAGCTTTCCGATTATACTCACTGACATCGATTCTTTCCCCATCGTCAGCCATTCACGCGAAGTGCCATACTTTATTTCCGAACCGATAGCAAACACCGTTGCGAAGAAAATCATCAACTGCAACACGCCCGGCAGAATAGTATTATTCAGATATACAGAATAGTTCATCCATGGATTTCCAAGGGCATGCGTATCCACCTTTATAGGTTGCAACGTCGCCATAATCTGATCATCGGTATAACCTTTTGCCCTTCCTGTCTGCTGCCCAACCGAAGCACCGGCCAAGATAGAGATAGTCTTCATATCTCTAAAAAGTAAAGAGGCGGCAATCAAATAACTTGCATTGGTATAAAACGACAGATGAGGCTGTTTGCCTGATGACGCATCCTTCCCAAAATCCTGAGGAATGAAAAAGATAGCATACACGTTACCTTTCTGAATTTCTCTTCGAGCTTCATAAAAGGAATTGGCATTAAAAGCCACGCGTGTCTGTTCAAACGCATCCAGCTGACGAATCAGATTGCGGGATAAAGCCGACTTGTCCAAATCGACCACAGCTATCGGCATATCTTTAGGCAACCCTGCTCTCATCAACGACAGAAAAAAGATCAGACATATTAACGGAGCGCCAAAGATACAAATCATAAAGGTAGGCGTACTGGTAAGCAGATGTAGTTCCCGCTTAGAAATAGCTCCTATTGCATGTAATCCTTCTTTTAGCGTCATAATATATCCGTTCTCTTTTTCTTCATGATTACAGACATACCCGGACGCAAGTAGGCAATTTTTTCAAGCGGCCGCGCACGTACTTCAAATGTTTTCGAATCATATTCGCCTGTAGTCTTTGTTGCTTTCCAAGCAGCATAAGTACCCATATCTTTCATATAATATACCTTCAGCTTCACTTCCTTGTTATTCAAAGC
>DAIMYP010000096.1:0-4222 GCA_036734445.1 Tannerellaceae bacterium | reverse complement strand
AGCAAGCAAACAAAAAATATCTGCTTAACAGTACAACAAAGGTACATTAAATTATCGTCCAAGCAATTGTTCGTCTCAAAAAGTGTTCATTTCATTTTAAAGTTCGGTAGGAAAAGTGTGCACTTTATTTTGAAGTTCGGTAGGAAAAGTGTATACATGTTACTGTATTATTTAAATATCAACGATTAGGTACAAGAAGATAATTAACTGGCTTAAAAAGTGGAAAAACAGTGAACATCGTAAACCACTAATACTTGCCGTAACACGTCAAATAGGAAGAATCCATGAAAACTTACATGGACTCCGCTTCTCGATGTCGGATTATCGTGAACAAGGATGGATGACAAATATACCTTTATATGCCGTACCTACGCTATTCGGAGAATAAATTGTAGTGCCTATTCCTCTCCCAGCTTATGCTTCAGGTAAGCCAATTTTTTCATGGAGCGGATCTTTTCGGTTTTCATGCGGTCGATATCGCTTAGGGTGACGGCAAGTTTATACGTATCAACGATTGCCTGCTTGTCGCCATCACCTAAATAAAGGATGCATGGTTTGCCACCTGTGTAAGCTACACGGATGCGGGCATTCTGATTGTTGTAGATAAAATCTGCAGCCGCTTCGCATTTCTCACCCATATAAGTGACCACTTCCGTCACGTTGCCCAGATCGGTGAAATGGAAATTCAATCCGCCGTCATAAGGTATTGAAGGCGTTTCAACGAACGTATCGCCTACGCTGAGTTTCATTCCTGTATGATTGATGGCGTTCTTACCAAAATAGACACTCGCCAGATACATCTCGCCACTTGCATAAACGCCGGCGCGCACATAACTACGCAGGATATTGCGTTCGACAGTGTGAATCTTCGGAACGAACTTTCCGATATTATTATAGGCTGAATCAATCTCGTAAACGAAATTCTTCTCTAACTCCGGTAGTTGGGCAATCTTTATCGGCATCATGCTGTCGCAGAAGGCTATATTACGTTCGGATTCTTTTTGCTCGACCTGTCGCATCAATATCAGACCGCCTTTCAAAGCGGATACTTCCTTCGGATAAAGAATACGTATACTATCAATCTGCATTTTGGCAGCGGCATATTCAGCCCGTTCATACATCGCTTTAGCCATATCCAAACGTTGCTGCGCTTTCTTTCCGTTGCTGTTGCAGCTGCTCAACGCCAAAGCTGCCAAAACTATACCTATAACTATATTTCGCATTTGAACTCCTTTTTTACTGATTCGTACTGCAAATGTACATGGATTTTGCGAGATAGCCATAAATTACGCTTCTATAATCGAACTAGCCCGGCACTACCATTCGCTTTTAAGAAGAAAGTCTGCAATATGAATATGTTTTACTCCATCAATATTATCTTTCCATAATTCATCCATCGTTACGACATACTTTGGATAATGATCTTCAATACTTAGCAATGGCCTAAACTCTCGCTCCACCGTTTCAGCATCAGTCAGTTTATATGCCACTTGTATATATATTCGGTCAATACCTTTCTCGCCTACAAAATCCACTTCTCTATTATCCAACTTACCAACATACGCCTTATAACCTCGGCGAACTAGTTCTAGCATGACTACATTTTCCAAAACACCTGCAATCCAACGATCGTGAAATCCCATCAAAGCATAGCCTAAGGCATGATCGCCCATATAATATTTTTCGTTTGTCTTCAATATTTCTTTTCCTTTAATATTATATCTGTTTACTTTACGAATAACAAAAGCTTCTTCAAGCGCATTCAGATAATTATATATGGTATTCAAATCCAACTTCCGCTGCTGATTCTTGAAATAGTCAGATATGTTTTTTGCAGAAAACAAATTTCCTACATTATCAAACAAATAACGGACGAGTCGTTCAAGCAGTTCAACATTGCGAATGTTGTTTCGTTGTATCGTATCGCGCAAGATTACAGATGCATAAATATCTGATATTATTTTATAAGCAGCATCAACATTATAATCACCGACATAAATAGTGGGGAAACCGCCCAAACGCAGAAACTTGTTAAAATGTTTAAAACGCAGTTCTCCGACTATCGACTCGTCGAGACCGCAAAAATGAAGATATTCATCAAAAGAAAGTGGTTCGACCTCAATCTCTATATAACGGCCTGCAATGAGCGTAGCAAGTTCAGAGGAAAGCATCCGCGAATTAGAACCTGTAAGATAGATATCACAATTCCAATCCACCATAAACGAATTAACAGCCTTCTCCCATTCACTTACATTCTGAATCTCGTCAAGCAAAATATAAACCTTCTGCTCCGGAATACGCTTTTCTTTCACATAACGATATAGCTTAACCGCATCGCTCACATCCATATATTCCATACTCTCAAAGTTAATATAGATGATTTGTTTATCAGTCACTCCCCTACGTTTCAATTCTTCACGCAGCAACATCAGTAGTACAGACTTTCCACTACGACGAATGCCTGTAAGCACTTTTATGATAGGTCGATCAATAAAAGGCAACAATCTGTTTATGTATATCTGTCTGTTTACCATCTTCACAAGTTTTATAGTTATGGGAACAAAGATAATCATATTTCTATTAGTTTTTAGGGTTATAACCTAAAAAACTTTATAAATAGAAATACTTTTTAGGGTTATAAGCCTAAAGCATTTGCATGGATAAAACAATCTATTGGACGTCGGTATCGGATTGAAAGAAGAAATTGCGTATCTTTGCACGCCGTTTGGCGATGGAAATATTCTGTGGATCAAACGCAATTCATCAAGTTCGAGTAATAATATAATGTATATAGATCAGGAAGATATTGACAAGCATTTGTCGGCAAAGCCATTCAAGCTGATTTCAGAAGCGGCTGACGAGCTGGGCGTAGAAGCGTATGTGATTGGAGGTTACGTGCGTGACATATTCCTTCGTCGTCCATCGAAAGACATTGATGTGGTTGCTGTTGGCAGCGGCATTGAACTAGCTAAAGCTGTTGCGCACAAGCTGGGTCGCAAAGCACACATCTCTATTTTCAAAAACTTCGGAACCGCACAGGTCAAAGCGGGCGATCTGGAAGTGGAGTTTGTTGGCGCGCGCAAAGAATCCTATACACACGACAGTCGCAAACCGGTGGTCGAAGATGGCACGCTAGAAGACGACCAGAACCGTCGCGATTTTACAATCAATGCTTTGGCACTTTGTTTGAACGGCAAACGTTTTGGTGAACTGATCGATCCGTTCGACGGACTGACCGACATGGACAATCTCCTGATACGTACGCCTTTGGATCCTGACATCACGTTCAGCGACGATCCGCTGCGCATGATGCGCGCCGTACGTTTTGCTTCACAACTGGGATTCTTCATCGATCCTGATACTTTTGATGCGATCGAACGCAACAAGGAACGCATCAACATTATCTCCAAAGAGCGTATCATCGATGAACTGAACAAAATCGTAATGTCGCCCAAGCCTTCTGTAGGCTTTGAATTGCTGGACCGTTGCGGGCTGCTGCAACTGATCTTTCCCGAACTGTGCGCTCTTAAAGGGGTAGAGACGAAGGAAGGTATCGGTCATAAGGATAATTTCGCGCATACATTGATGGTACTCGACCGTCTGAGCAAAACGAGCGACAACCTGTGGCTTCGCTGGGGCGCACTGCTTCACGACATCGGAAAACCAGCGACAAAACGCTTCGATACCCGCTTGGGATGGACATTTCACAATCACAACTTCATCGGCGAAAAGATGATTCCCGGAATCTTCCGTAAGATGAAACTGCCGATGAACGAGAAAATGAAATATGTACAGAAGATGGTAAGTCTTCACATGCGCCCAATCGTGCTTGCCGACGATGAAGTGACCGATTCAGCCATTCGCCGCCTATTATTCGATGCAGGCGATGATATTGATGATCTGATGAAGCTTTGCGAAGCCGATATAACGAGCAAGAACCCCGATAAGGTGCGCCGTTTCCTCAACAACTTCCAACTCGTACGCAGCAAACTGTCGGAGATCGAAGAGAAAGACCGCGTTCGCAACTTCCAACCGCCCGTTACCGGCGAAGAAATCATGGCTACATTCGGTCTGACGCCTTCACGTCCCGTCGGTGTCCTGAAAGAAGCCATCAAAAACGCCATCCTCGACGGAGTTATTCCCAACGAATACGAACCTGCACGCCAATTCATGATGGAACGCGCAGAGAAGATGGGATTGAAGGCGATTGAGACTAAATAAT
>DAIMYP010000095.1:0-4657 GCA_036734445.1 Tannerellaceae bacterium | reverse complement strand
AATGGACAAGCAATGCATTCCACATCTTGCGCTCCTCAAGGTATTCGGCGCGGTTCGCTTCTGACGAATCCGCCCAATCCATGATCAGACGCTCCTCCTCTTTCGAAGCTTCGCCTCTGAAGTATTTATGTAACAACGCTTTATCCATCTATTCAAATTCTATTAGGGTAAATATCTTCTTACCGTTACATTATAATAACACGCCAACTAAAGTTTACCCTAACGAAATTTTCACTTTTTCTAAAATAATTTCCTTCATCATAAAAATTTACTGAATATTCAAACAGTAATCAAGTTCCTCTGTGTCTCTCAAAAACTATATAAAAGGGCATAAAAGAAAGTAAGTGAGAAGCAGATCCTAAGCAAATGAACGGTTAACCACATCATGACTACTTTTTAATGCACAGCAGTATACTTTTTATATATTATATAGTGTATATTTAATCGTTCACTTGCTGATGGACGATCGTATTTTTGATGTTGGACGATCGTCCACAAGCAGGAATACAATCGTCCATCAGCAAGAATACAGTTATCTTCAAACGAGTATATACTTAAATACTCTATACCTTTAGGCTAAAGACTCACTACAAACAGAATAAAGGCTCAAATGTTTTGTCTTTAGTTTTTTAGACTTTCTTAGACCGTCCTACAGAAATTAGGGCTATATTTGTGTGTGCATTAAAAACAAAAGTCTTATGAAAAAGAAATTGGTTGTTCTGACAGGTGCCGGCATGAGTGCCGAAAGTGGAATCTCTACGTTCCGCGATGCGGGTGGACTTTGGGACCAGTATCGCGTGGAGGATGTAGCAACACCTGAAGGTTTCCATGCAAACCCGAAACTTGTACTCGATTTCTATAACCAGCAACGTCACAAACTGCTGCAGGCAAAGCCTAATGATGGGCATATCGGTCTGGCTCAACTGGAGAAGGATTTCGATGTGCAGATCATCACACAAAATATTGACAATCTGCACGAACGCGCCGGAAGTACGCATGTGATTCATCTGCATGGTGAACTGATGAAAGCCTGTTCGGTACGCGATCTGAATAAGACATACGATATTTCGCCCGAGAAACCGGAAATCCATCTGGGCGACAAAGATCCTTTTGGTTCACAACTGCGTCCGTTCATTGTATGGTTCGGCGAAGCGGTGCCGATGATAGAACCGGCCATCCGCGAAGTGGAATCGTCAGATATATTTGTCGTAATCGGAACATCACTCAATGTCTATCCTGCTGCAGGATTGCTGAACTATGTAAACAATGGACAACCGATCTATCTGATCGATCCTAAAGAGGTGCGAACCTACCGAAACGACATTCATTTTATTCAGAAAGGAGCCTCTGAAGGTGTGAAAGAGCTAACTAAACTATTATTGAATGCATAAATATGTTGCAAATACAGCGGATTTGCTGATTTTTCGCTAAGTTTGCACGTCAATAATAGAATAGTAAGACAATAAAGATGGACAACAACCCGACGAAGGTTCCTTCGCCCCTGCTTTCATTAGTGCCAATCCTTGTATTGGTGGCACTTTTGTTTGTGACCATACGTATTTTCGGCAGCGACGCGCTGAATGGAGGTAGTCAGATCGTACTACTTACTTCGGCAGCCGTTTGCAGTCTTATCGCGATGGTGCACTGCAAGACCCGATGGAAAACAATAGAAATAGCAATAACCAATAATATCACGGGTATTGCTACGGCAATACTTATCTTGCTGATTATCGGTGCACTCTCCGGAAGTTGGATGGTGAGCGGTATTGTTCCTACACTGATTTATTACGGGATGCAAATCATTCACCCGCACTTCTTTCTGGTCTCGACATGTATTATCTGCGCTATCGTTTCCGTAATGACCGGCAGTTCGTGGACAACTATTGCAACAATTGGCATCGCTCTGTTGGGCATTGGAAAAGCACAAGGATTCGATCCGAGTTGGATTGCCGGAGCTATCATTTCAGGAGCTTATTTCGGCGACAAGATTTCGCCGCTTTCGGATACGACTGTACTAGCTTCGTCGGTTACCGACACGCCTCTCTTTACACACGTACGTTATATGATGATCACCACTATTCCTTCGCTGACGATTTCACTCATCATCTTCACTGTTGCAGGTCTGATGCACACGGCAACATCCGAAGCGCAGATAACTGAATATGCCTCAGCTTTGCAGGGATCTTTTCATGTCTCGCTCTGGTTACTGATTGTTCCGATAATAACCGGTATTATGATTGCCAAAAGAGTGCCTTCATTGATTACACTCTTTTTATCGACCGCACTGGCAGGTGTGTTTGCTGTTATTTTCCAACCGCATCTGCTGCATCAGATTTCCGGATTGCCCATACAAGATGCACAATCTATTTTCAAAGGCATGATTGTTACATTCTATGGAAGTACTAACATTGAGACGGGCAATGCCGCACTCAATGATCTGGTAGCCACAAGAGGCATGGGCGGAATGATGAACACGGTTTGGTTGATTATCTGCGCCATGTGTTTCGGTGGAGCAATGGCTGCAAGCGGAATGTTGGGAAGTATCACATCCGTGTTGTTGCGCTTTATGAAAAAGACAGTAGGATTGGTGGCTTCGACTGTCACATCGGGTATATTCTTCAATATATGTACTGCCGATCAGTATATTTCCATCATTCTCACGGCCAACATGTTCAAAGACATTTACAAACGTAAGGGTTACGAGAGCCGACTGTTGAGTAGAACAACTGAAGATGCCGTGACCGTTACGTCCGTACTTGTTCCATGGAACACTTGCGGTATGACACAGGCCACGATTCTGAATGTGCCTACATTAACCTATCTTCCATATTGTTTTTTCAATCTGATAAGTCCATTCATGAGCATCACTATTGCTGCTCTTGGATATAAAATATACAAAGCAAATGAAAAAGTTGAAAGTATCCCTGTTAGCTAAAGTTGTTATTGCCATTATCGGTGGTGTTATTTTCGGACAGTTCCTGCCCGCATCTATCGCACGCATTTTCGTAACGTTCAATTCTCTATTCGGTAATTTTCTGTCGTTTGCCATTCCGCTGATTATTCTTGGTTTGGTAACGCCTGCTATTGGCGAGTTGGGTAAAGGCGCCGGCAAACTGCTTGCTATAACAGCTTTGATTGCTTACGGTTCGACACTGTTTTCAGGATTCTTCACCTATTTCAGCTGTTCGGCTGTCTTCCCGCACATTCTTCCTACAAATACAGCACTGACAGCCATGGACAATCCAGAAAAGTTCATGCTTCAACCTTATTTTGTTGTTGCCATGCCACCTTTGATGGATGTAATGACAGCTTTGCTTCTATCGTTCACTATCGGTCTAGGACTTTCATATATTAATGGCACTGTACTGCACGATGCTTTCACAGACTTCAAGGAGATTATCAATCTGCTTATCAGAAGCGTCATCATTCCTTTGCTGCCTATTCATATCTTCGGTATATTTCTGAATATGACGGTCAGTGGACAGGTCATGACGGTGATTGCGATGTTCCTGAAAGTGATTATTGTTATCTTCATTCTTCATGTACTCCTATTGCTTATCCAGTTCTGCATTGCAGGGAGTATTGCAGGCAAGAACCCTCTTCGTTTGCTTAAAAACATGCTGCCAGCCTATGCAACTGCATTAGGGACGCAATCGTCGGCAGCTACTATTCCTGTCACCCTTGCCCAAACACTTAAGAATGGCGTTCGTGAGAACATCGCCATTTTCGTGATCCCTCTATGCGCCACAATCCATCTGGCGGGAAGTACAATGAAAATTACAGCTTGCGCCATGGCAATCATGCTAATGTCGGGAATGCCTTTGGAATTCACCAGTATGGCTGGATTTATTATGATGTTGGGAATCACGATGGTAGCTGCTCCAGGTGTACCCGGAGGTGCTATCATGGCGGCATTGGGAATCTTGCAGAGTATGTTGGGATTCAATGAAACGTTGCAGGCATTGATGATTGCACTTTATATTGCAATGGACAGCTTCGGAACAGCTTGCAATGTAACAGGTGATGGTGCTATTGCTGTGGTGATGAACAAGATTGCAGGTAAAATGTTCGACAATGCTGCGGCATCATCTCCTCAACGCGAATAAATAGTCTGATACAGTTCTTCCAAACTGTTCACACCTTTTTGCTTCATCATCGTATAAGCAATATGCGCACATGCGTAAGCATCTGCCAATGCATGATGATGCTTGGCCAAATCATAGCCGCAATAAGAAGCAACGGTTTGAAGCTGATGATCCTCAAGAAATGGATAAAGCTTGCGCGCCATACGACAAGTGCAATAGAACTTATATTTGGGGTAAGCCAAATCATATCTCTGAAATGCTGCCTTCAAACAGCCTTCATCAAAAGGACTGTTATGGGCTACCAATGGCAGATCCGCCAATTTGCCTGCAATAGGTTCCCACGCATTATCAAAATCCGGAGCTGCATTTGTATCTATAGCCGTCAATCCATGCACAGCGGTTGTCCATCGCGTGTAAAAATTGGGGTAAGGACGAACAAGCGTATAAATTGAATCAATCACCTTATTATCTTCCACAATAGCAACACCTATGCTGCAGATACTGCATCGCTGATTGTTGGCCGTCTCAAAATCGATGGCTGCAAAACGTTCCATATTCAAATGTTATCTATA
>DAIMYP010000094.1:2979-5417 GCA_036734445.1 Tannerellaceae bacterium | reverse complement strand
AATAGAACAACGGCAGATAGTCTTTCAAAGAGATACGAAGTGCTTTCAAAGCTTTGGCAATATGATAATCAACTCCTTTTACGGTGATATTCAAAGCTTCGGCAATCTCTTTTCCTGACATCTGTTCATAACGACTCATCATAAATACTTTACGGGTTTGCGGAGGCAGTTCCTGCAATGTCTTTGCAAGGATTGCACGGATCTCTTCTGAAAAAATATTATCCGGATTACAAGCTTCGAGCGTTGAAATACGAATATCCAATTCCTGTTGCTGCCACTCAGCCATATTTTCGGCAATAGCTTCAGCAGAAGTTTGTTGCTTGAGATAATCCAGTGATTTGTGTTTCATAATAGTAAGCAAAAGAGGCAACGGCTTCTCGACCGTCTCTTTTGCCATCGTCTCCCACAATTTGATCATCGATTCAGAAGCGATATCTTCGGCAACCTGATCATTGCGGACATAGAACATTGCAAAACGAGATAGCTTCAGATAGTACTTTGTATATATATCATTAAACTGTTCTATCGTCGGCATCATTCACAAATAACTTACTTCATAAGGCTAAACACAAAAGGAAACAGTCTTTCAATAGTCTAGCTTCGGGCAAATATACAAATTTATTCTTACAATCTTTTTAAAGCACTTTTAAAACCTATTTAAACGGCGTTTAGAAATAGCCACTTCCATAACGGTACCACATTTATTATATGTCCTTCCATCTCTATCGAATCTTCCTCATCTTTAGTCACTATCTTCATTTCTTTAATAGGAAACCTATTCAATAACTTCAGCAAAGCACTCGTCTCTCTTTGTTTCGTTTCTGCATTATTCAACGAATAAGACACCTGTATAGCCAATTCTTCCTCAGGCACATAAAAATCGACTTCGATAATATTATTATAATAGTAAACTCTCTCGCCATATTTCTTTCTTAAGGCTATCGCTACCATATTTTCAAGAAGCGAAGTGTTAGGATCCAACAAAAACAAATTAAGAATACCGTTATCAATGAAATAATATTTTTTATTCGATTCTCGATCAGCCAAAGCTGCTTCAATATTTTCAACAGGCAATATTAGCCATGAATCATTCATATACTTCACATAATCTATAATAGTATCTGCACTTACTTTCGTTCCAGTGGAAGAAACGATATTTTTCAGTCGATTATACGAAGATGGCTGTTTAACGCTTTCCGCCAACTTTTTTACAAGAATGCGCAATGCAAAATCATTTCTAATCTGATAACGTGCCACTAAATCTCCAAAAAATATTTTATTATAAAGATTACTCAACCATGAACGCTTATCAATGACAGAAGTTATCTCAGGCAATCCCCCAAAATAGAAGTAAGTTTCAAACGCCTTCATTATCTTTACTTTATTCTTAAATAAAGCATTTCTGTCATTCATATCTATACCTTCGGCAACAAGATATTCTTTAAAAGAATATGGATAAATTTCTTCTACCATATAGCGACCGCCTAATGTTGTAGATATTTCACTGCTTAGCATTTTCGCATTACTCCCGGTAATATAGACACGATATTTCTGATCAGCTAAACGACGGGCAAATTTTTCCCAATGTTCTACTAATTGTATCTCATCGAGAAAAAATATAGGCTTGCAATCATACATCTCTTCATAAGAGGTTTTAATCAAATCCAAATCGAGCGTTGATACCATATCTATACGATCATCCTCAAAATTAAAATATAAGATCTCTTCCACCTTATGGCCTATATCTATCAAATGCTTTATTTGACGAAACATCATATATGATTTGCCTGCACGTCTGAGTCCGACAAACACATAATTCAAATTATCATCTAACTGGTATTCACGTGGAAATGATTCAACATCTACTACTCTTTGTTGATAATCAGAAATCAAATACTTAATAAGATCTTTATCCATAACGCATACTTTTATAAATACAAAGATAGTAATCTTATCGAACATACTCGATAAAATTATGGCATTTTTATCGAATATAGTCGATAAAATAGATAGAACTGCATTTATACTGGTATTTTAAACGGCGTTTAGAAAGGACTCAAAATAATTTTGGCAAGTCAATCT
The DNA here is from genome assembly GCA_036734445.1 of Tannerellaceae bacterium. Classification (GTDB taxonomy): domain Bacteria; phylum Bacteroidota; class Bacteroidia; order Bacteroidales; family Tannerellaceae; genus Parabacteroides. Next base: position 3,335 of record DAIMYP010000094.1, on the reverse strand, counting down.
TGAGTCAGAAACTTTTCCAGATGGCATTGGGTGAGCAAAGTTTTTATATTTTCAGTTTTGATTTTCTTTATTACGGCCAAGCCTTCGTCAGTCAAAAGAAAATTCATCTGCCGTTTATCCTGATTGCCCAGTTCGCGTTTGATAAGGCCTTTGTTTTCGACTGAACGGATTACTTTCGAAGCGTTGGAATTAGAGAGTCCCAGCATCTCAGCTATTTCTCCGGACGACAATTTGTCGACATTCGACAATGTACATAAAAGCATTCCTTCGTTCAGACACAAGTTGTGTTTCTTTACGAACTCGTTTTCAAACTCAGCTATAGAGCGATAAAGATCTCTAATCTGACATAATAAATT
>DAIMYP010000094.1:0-2879 GCA_036734445.1 Tannerellaceae bacterium | reverse complement strand
GCCTTAGCCATGGCACCTACAGCCATCTGTGGTTGTCCTTCCATCGGAATAAACAAAAGCGAAGGAATTGAACGGATACCGAAGATTGATGCCAGATCTTCCTCTTCTTCTGTATTCACTTTGTAAATGACAAGCTTATCGCCATATTCAGCAGCCAGCTCTTCCAAAATAGGACCGACCATTTTGCACGGACCACACCATGTAGCGAAGAAATCAATCAACGCAGGTTTGTCACCCAGATATTTCCACTCATTAGGATTTGTCTCGAAATTTGCTACCTTGGTAAGGAATTCTTCCTTTGTTAGTTTAACTGTATTCATCTTTGTATCAATTTTAATTATTCTCTTTATACTATTTATTTCTTATTATCAGAGTTATAGGGCTTAACCATATCTTGATATACACCCTTCGTCTTATCATTGTCAGATGAGCAACTGCCGGTACAGCATTTGCAACTAAATAATAATCCGCCTAAAACAGCTCCCCAAACAGAACTAAGAACAGGAGAAGAAGTGATCGGGCAAGTTCCGGAACTACAACCTACAAACCGCCAATACAGAAAACCTCCTGCTGCTCCTATTACAACACCTATGATTGTAACCCAATTCTTTTTTACATAACTTGCTATCATATCCTTTCTTTATATGTCTTGTTTGTTTATTATTTCGATGCAAAGATACAATGCATTTTCTATCAAAACAAATTTCCAATGGAAAATAAATATGGCAAATAGTCATCATCTATTAGGCGATAGATGATAACTATTCCATCATTTAGAATGTATATACTAATCAAAAGACAAACTTCACACCTGCATAAAAACTGCGGGGCATCATCGGACCGTAGATATAATTGGAATCTCTATCTTTTCCTTTATCAAAATCATTCTGATAAGAGTTGAAGATGTTCAGAGCGCCAATACTTACTTGCATTAAGGTTGCATTATCAAACATTGGAATATCATACGTCAACTTAAGATTTGTTTCGAAGAATTGTTTTGTATTGATTGCAACATCTTTATCCGTCCCGGAACCGGCTTTATGTTCAACCAACATACTACCCGTATAATTATTTGTTATCGAAGCGGTGAATCTTTTAAGCGGAGTAATCTCCATACGAACAAAACCGTATGCATCTGGTGTACGGAACAAACGCTTTTCGAATGGGACCTTATCATCTTCACTCCATTGCAAAGCCTCTTTATAATTACTCTTTTGAAAAGTAAATCCTGCCTGAAATTCCAAGAAAGAAGAATAAGAGGCTTGTAGTTCACAGTTTATGCCATATACCCGAGCACCAATAGAATTGTATCTTTCAGTAATCTTATCGCCATCAGACGTTTTCTCATTTAAAGTACGAAATGCGAACGGATTATGCAGATTTGTATAAAAAGCCTCTATAATGAAATCTGTTGCCAACAATCCAAACTGATGATGATAATTGGCAGAACCACTCCAACTTATCGAACGTTCTTCTTTTAAATCATCAGCTAAACGGATGATTCTCCTTTCGCCATTCACCAAATCAACATGCAAATCCTCATCATAAGCTTGTGGAGCACGAAAACCAGTACTCATACTTGCTCTGAAATTCCAAGTTTCACTAGGCGTATATCTAATATTGACACGCGGACTGAATATCGTACGACTGATCAGATTGTGCTTATCCACTCTGAATCCTGCCAAAAGACTCCATTGCTCGTCCTTCCACTCATTCTGAGCAAAAAAACTTTTGATCCGAGTATGTTGATTCGTAAAAATCTTATAACCCACCGATTCATCATTGATCTTATCCGATTGATATTCGGAGCCGAACGTAATACTGGCCGGCATAAACAGTAAATTGTTGAAATTATGCGCATACTGGGCTCCGATCACATATGTCAGATTATGCGTCAAACCATAATTCAACTGACTTTTATCAGCTCCATAATAACTATCGCGATCCGTGTTTTGAAAAGAAAAATAGGTTTTCAACTTATCTTTTGACTGAGGCGACATCCAACTGAAATCCACCCCACCACCATTCGTTTCATGTCGGGTCGTTTCAGCCAAATCTGCATCATGAGGAGGCAAATCGATATTGTTTCCTCCCCGACGGAAATCGTTCATATTATGATAATCAATAGATATCTTCGTGTATTCAGTCGGCTTGAAAATAGCATGTGCACCAATTGTTTTTGTTACAATCTTGTTCAGTTCTGAAAATCCGTCCTTATCCACATCATAAGGCTGACGATTCCTACTGGCACCATAAATAAATAATCCGGCATGTCGATTGTTTGATACGACAGAGGCATTGAGTGTGGTATTGTTCTCGAACGTACTTCCTGTTCCTATTTTTGTAATTGTATGTTGCAGTTCAGCTCCATTATCCTGAGGCTCTTTCGTAATGATATTGATTGTTCCACCAATAGCCGACGAACCGAAAAGAGCAGAACCTCCACCTCTCATAATTTCCACGTGGTCAATCATATTGGCAGGCAATTGTTCCAAACCATAGACGCTGGTAAGCGCCGAAAAGAGAGGACGGCTATCCACCAGTATTTGCGAATAATGTCCATCAAGACCGTTGATGCGAGCTTGCGTCCAACCACAATTCTGGCAATTGTTCTCAACTCTGACTCCGGGTACAAAACTCAATCCTTGAATCAGACAACTCGCTCCCACATCGTTGAATACTTTATGAGGAAGCACATTAATCAACGAAGGAGCCAAGCGTTTTATCGTCGGATTACGTGTAGCAGTTACTACAATTTCATTCAACGTAATGGAATCGACGGGTGTAACAGTTTTGTTATCGGCATACACGACCGAGATAGCTGAACCGCATAAGAGGACAGCTACTATTATATAAATTCTTCTTTTCATTATAAATAG
>DAIMYP010000093.1:1714-5733 GCA_036734445.1 Tannerellaceae bacterium | reverse complement strand
TGATCGAAAAGATGTCGTCAGCCGATTATGCTACATTATATAATCAGGCATTGGTTTCTGCCGGCAAGACTGCCCGTTTCAGCAATGATGAAATACAGAAATTCAGAGACGGCTCCGATCCATACAACTATCCGAATACCGATTGGTACGATTTGGCTTTCCGCACCGGTTTGATGCACAAGCACAATGTCAATATCAATGGTGGTTCTGAAGATGTAAAATACATGTTGTCCGGAGGTTATCTGTCTCAGGAAGGTACGATGCGTAATAGCGAACGTGAACAGTTCAATCTGCGTTCGAACTTGGATTTGAAACTCTCCAAGTATTTCAACGTTCGTTCGAGCATGTCGTATATCCACAATGACTTCTCCGAACCAATCCCTTCTTATGGTGTTAGCGACTTGTCAGGTGGTATTTTCCATCAGTTGAGCCGTATCGCTCCATGGATTCCTTACAAATATGAAGATGGTACTTATGGTTCCATCGGCGATGGCAACCCAATTGCATGGTTGGATATCGACGAAAGAGCAAAAACGAAGCAACAGAACTTCTCAGGTATCGTAGCAACAGACTGGAACGTTATCGATGGTCTGAAACTGACTGCGCAACTGGCTTACGTATCCGATACCAAGGATTTCGACCGCTTCATGAAAGATGTAAGCTACAAGACAGGTTATCATGGACCTAACGAGTTGTATACTTATACACAACTTTGGAACAGAATGTCATTCGACGGACTTGCCAATTATGAAAAGACATTTGCCGATCATCACGTCAAAGCACTGTTGGGTTATAAAGCTGAAAAATACAATTTCAAGCAATTGAGCGGAACCAGAAACACGTTCCCTAACAACGAGTTGACAGATCTTAATGCCGGTGATGCTTCAACACAGACCAACGGCGGTTATACACGTTCGCTCTCACTGATGTCATATTTCGGACGTCTCAATTATGACTACAAAGGCAAATATCTGTTTGAAGCCAATCTACGTGCCGATGGTTCTTCACGTTTCAGCAAAGACAACCGTTGGGGATATTTCCCATCCTTCTCTGCCGGCTGGCGTTTATCTGAAGAATCATTCATGAAATCTACTCAGAACTGGTTGCAGTCATTGAAACTCAGAGCTTCTTGGGGTGAACTTGGTAACCAGGATGCCTTGACCGAATATTATCCTTGGTTGGAAACCTATTATATCGGCAAGAATTATGTATTCGACAATACGCTGACCACCGGTATCACAAAAACCGCTCAGAAGCTGTCGTCAATCAGTTGGGAAACAACCACCAACGTTGGTGTAGGTCTTGATGCATCGTTCCTCAACGACTTCTCATTATCTATTGATTATTACGCTCGTACAACGCGCGACATCATCATGCAGGTTCCTGTTCCGGGAACATTCGGTATGGATCCTTACAACGACAACATCGGTAAAGTAAAGAACAGCGGTATCGAAGCATCTCTGGGATGGCAGAAGAAATTCAAAGACTGGAACTTCGGTGCAAACCTCAACTTCGCTTACAACAAGAACGAACTGTTGGATCTCGGTGGTGTCAACGAAATCATCAGCGACTACTATATCAACAGAGTCGGTGAAGCTTATCATTCTTATTATGGCTACGTTGCCGAAGGTCTTTTCCAAAGTCAGGATGAAGCCGATGCCTATACAAAGCAGTATGGCAATCCTATCGGTCGTAAGTTTATGGCAGGCGATTTGAAATTCAAGGATGTAAACGGTGATGGCAAACTGACGGCCGCCGATCGTGACATCATTGGCAGCAGATTCCCTAAATTCACATTCGGTGGCAAACTGAATGCAGGATGGAAGAATATTGATCTTGCTATTTTGTTCCAAGGCGTTGCTCATGTTTCACGTTACTTCACCGAATCAGTAACCGGCGATTTCACGGGCGATACATCGCATCCGTCAACTGCATGGCTCAAATCCTGGTCGGAAAGCAATCCGAGCGGAACATGGCCACGTGTAGCCGAAGGCAAAACTTCTGCCAGTCACCCGGCTATCTACTCCAGCTTCTGGTGCGTCAATACAAACTATGTGAGAGTAAAGAATATTTCTGTCGGTTATACATTGCCAAAAGAATTCACAGGCAAACTGGGCATCAGCCGTGCACGTCTGTTCTATTCGGGTGAGAATCTGATTACATTTGATAATCTTCAAGTCAACGTTGATCCGGAATCACCGGATGGCAACGGCTACTTCTATCCAAATTCAAAAACCCATTCATTCGGTATTAATATAACATTCTAAAGCATACAATCATGAAACTAAATAAAATAATAGGCCTAACATTACTTTTAGGAAGTGGTCTGTCAATGACTTCTTGCGGAGACTTCTTCGACCAGTATCCTAAAGATGCGCTGACTCCTGCTACTTACTGGAAGACAGAGAAGGATGCCGAATCAGCTGTTACTGCATGCTACAATCAATGGGTTGACTACAGCCAAGGTTCATCCATCGTATTTTTCGAAGATATCATGTCGGATATCGCTTACAACTACACGAGGACGAAGAACTACGCTTATGTAGCAACCGGAACGCCTACAGCTGCACATGCTGTTCAGTATTATAAGTATGTAACGATCCAACGTTGCAACCTGTTCCTTCAGAATATTGATAAAGTACCGTTCTCCAGCGAAAGCTACAAGAACGATCTGATTGCTCAGGTAAAGACCATCCGTGCATGGAATTATTTCCGTCTTTGCTGGTGGTACGGCGGTGTTCCATTGATGACAACAACACCTAATACTTCAGAAGAGGCTCAAGTGCCAAGAAATTCTGAATCGGAAGTACAAAAATTCGTTCTCGACGAACTGAATGCAGCTATTCCAAACTTGAGCGACAAACCTTCACAGAAAGGACGCATCGCCAAGGGAACAGCACTTGCTATCCTGATGAGAGCAAATCTGTACTGGGGCAATTATACCGAAGCTCGCGAAGCTGCACGCAAGATTGTCAATCTGAACCAATATGAGTTGGATCCTGATTTTCTGGGAATGTTCAACATAGCAGGTCAGAATTCCAAAGAAATCATCTATTCCTATCAGCACATAGCCAACACATTCGCTTTCGGCGATGCTATCCGTATGTTCAACAATCAGGATGGCGGTTGGGCTTCTTGGGTTCCGACAGCAAATCTGGTAGACATGTTCGAGATGAAGAACGGCTTGATGCCTAGCGAAGCAGGTTCAGGTTATGATCCTGTACATCCGTATGCAAACCGCGACCCGCGTCTGAAAAACACCGTCGTTTATCCGGGCGAAGATTGGGTTGGTTACGATGGCAAACAGCGTGTCATCAATACCGTTGAAAAAACAATCAATGGCAAGAAAAACTACGATTATTATATGGTTGCCGATAATGCTTCAAAAACTGGTCTGATCTTTGCCAAATATGCAGCACCGATCTCTCAGTATTCAGCAGCATTAAACAATGATAATCTCTGTCCAATCTTCTTCCGCTATGCAGAAGTATTGCTGACCATTGCCGAATGCGATGTCGAACTCAACGACAACCTCACCGAGGCTCTGAATCTGATCGATCAGCTGAGAACACGCGGTGGCATGACTGTTGTTGACAGAAGCAAATACAACACGCAGGCGAAGATTCGTACGCTGGTTAGACGCGAGCGCACCATCGAACTTGCAGGCGAAGGATTCCGTCGCCAGGATATCATTCGTTGGAAAGACGACAGCGGCAAGCTGGTTGCCAACTCAGTCATGAACGGTCCGTTGTACAGAATGATTGGTACGATCGATTATAATCAGACTGATCCTGACAAACGTTTCGTTCAGATTTTGCCTACAGCTGCCAATGCAGCCGATCGTCTGATCGAGAATCGTGCATTCCAGGATTATCAGAGATACTTCCCGATACCTCAGGCAGATATGGATAAGAATCCGAATCTGACACAGACTCCGGGTTACGAATAATCTAAATCGTTTATTCGCATAAACTTCAAACTATGCATGCTGTCGTCTGAATAGCATGCATAGTTTTTTT
>DAIMYP010000093.1:0-1614 GCA_036734445.1 Tannerellaceae bacterium | reverse complement strand
GCAACCGAATAACCAAAGAATTCCGCCAGCACTCCGCCCAGAAGTATGCCAATGCCAAATCCTAAATCCCAGGAAGTCAAGATGGAAGAGTTGGCCGTTCCACGTTCATTATGGTGTGCCACGTTGATAAACATATTCAGAAACGCCGGATACATGTGGCCGTTGCCAAGACCGATGAGAAAGGCGGAAGCATAATAAGCAATCATATAATGACACGACACGAACAGCAAATATCCCACCAAAGAAATCACCATGCCATAAGCCGCATTATGCGTCAGTCGGCCTGCGCGCAGCGACTTCGCGCCATGCAGACGTGAAAGCACCAGACCGACGGAAAGGATAAGGAAATAAGTGCCCGTCCCGCCAGTGATGCCCAACTGCTCTTTGCCGTAAATGGCTAGATAATTGCTGAGCACACCAAAACAAAATCCAAAGAAGGCAATGTTTATCGCCAACAGCCATGCGCGCGTCAGGAAAAACCGGTCGAGCGAAAGCTTGCCCTTGTTCTTCACAATCTCTTTCTGTTTCAGCTGCACACTCGATGCGGCAAGCAGACCGAGCAACGCCACGATAAGAGCGATCCAGAAAAGAATCTGAAAATCGTCTGTAGCCTGATAAATATAGATTCCTGCCGACGGTGCAATAGCCATCGACAGATTGTTGCTCAAACCATAATATCCAATGCCTTCATTACGGCGCGACGAAGGCAGCACATCGATTGCCACAGTGCTGTTGGCAACAGTGACCGACCCGAAAGGCACGCCATGCAATGTTCTGACAATGGCGAACAGCAGCAACGTGCCGGCAACGATATAACCCGCGAACAAGAGAAAGAAGAAAAAGAAAAACAGCAGAAGCACTTTCTTCCGTGCAAAACTGTCGACGATGTATCCGCTGAACGGCCGCGAAAGCAGCGCAGCGATAGTATATCCGGACAAAACGATGCCAATGATATCTTTGGTTGCGCCAAAATGTTCACTCAAATATAAGGGAAGTAATGGCGTCAAGAGATAAAAAGCGAAATAAATCATGAAGTTCGCCGTCATCACACGGATATAGTTAATATTCCAAAGCTTTTCCATTGATGCAAATTTAATATATCGCATTCTCTAATCCAAGAATTTTATACATTTTGGATTACGTTCCAAAATGTTAGTATGAATTTCCAGAATGCAGGTAGAATGTTTTTTTACAAAAGCCGATCGCTTACATATAATATCCGTGGCTGTTCATCTCGTAAGCCTGAAGAATCTGATACTTTTCGTGGTCAAGCGGATAATCCCAGCATCCCAGATGATGGAAGATGTCGCCTCCGAAGCCTCTTTTGAAACGATAAAGGCCATACATCGGATGCGAAGGATCAGGGCGTGGCGAAATACCGAAGAAATCATATTCGCAACAATTCATTGATTTGGCAATCTGGATGGCTTTCCATTGAAGCGCGTAAGTCGGCATCAGGTTACGATGTTCAGAAGAAGAGGCGCCATAAAGATATGTTGTACGATGGCTCGAGATGACCAGGAACATCGCAGCCAGCGGTTCATCACCCAGATAAGCGATCAGCAGCTTCACGTTGACATCCTTGTCAGTGTCGTCCATCTTGGCGGCAAGCAC
>DAIMYP010000092.1:0-5996 GCA_036734445.1 Tannerellaceae bacterium | reverse complement strand
CATTTTCATTTATATACAACATTCATTGATAATAGAAAGAACGAAAGCTATTCCATATAATCATTATATGCAGTAGCGATCGGCTTGCAGTCATTCACTTTTGATTGCTTTTCTTGCAGTCGGAAAGTAATAATGATTATCTTTGCAAGAAAGAGCATCAAAAACGCATAAACATTCAATCAGATGGCAAAGCTATACCCAATAGGCATACAGAATTTTGAGAAGATTCGGCGGGAGGGCTATTTCTATATAGACAAGACTGCTTTGGCCTATTCATTGGCGAAGACGGGAAGCTATTATTTTCTGAGTCGTCCTCGGCGTTTCGGAAAGAGTCTGCTTATCTCTACATTGGAAGCATACTTCGAAGGTAAGAAAGAACTGTTCGAAGGATTGGCCATCGAGAAACTTGAAAAGGACTGGACCAGATATCCGGTGCTGCATATTGATTTGAATGCTCGCAAATATGAAAATCTTGATTCACTAAAATCCGAGTTGAACAAACATCTTGAGATATGGGAGAAACAGTATGGCGACGAATATAAGGACCGAGCCTTGGAGGAACGCTTATATCATGTCATCGCTAAAGCTTATGAAAAAACAGGCCGTCCGGTAGTCATCCTCGTCGACGAATATGACAAGCCGCTGCTTCAATCCATTGGCAATGAGAAACTGCAGACAGAATATCGGAATACATTGAAAGCTTTTTACGGTGTGCTGAAATCGATGGACGGCTTTATCAAGTTTGCATTGCTGACCGGTGTGACAAAGTTTGGTAAGGTCAGTGTATTCAGTGACCTGAACAATCTCGAGGATATTTCCATGCGGCGGAATTTCATAGAAATCTGTGGCATTACCGAAAAGGAAATACACGACAATCTGGAACCTGAACTGCATGATCTGGCTGATGCGCAGGAAATGACTTATGAAGAAGTCTGTCAGGAACTGAAAGATCGCTATGATGGCTATCATTTTAATTATAATACTGTCGGACTGTACAATCCGTTCAGTTTGTTGAATACATTCAAAGCATTAGAGTTCGGCGATTACTGGTTCGAAACGGGGACTCCCAGTTATCTGGTTGAACTTCTTAAGCGCGACCATTATGATCTCTATCGTATGGCGCATGAGAAGACTGATGCAGAAGTGCTGAACAGTATCGATTCGACGTCGCAGAATCCGATTCCGGTTATCTACCAGAGTGGTTATCTGACGATAAAGGATTATGATTCCCGCTTCGGCAATTATACACTTGGTTTTCCGAACAAAGAGGTGGAAGAGGGTTTTATAAGATATCTGCTGCCGTTCTATTCTCCTTATAAACAAAATGACTCGAACTTTCAGATTCCAAAATTTGTCAATGAAGTGGAGAGCGGAGAAGTCGACGCATTCTTCCGCCGTCTGCAAAGCTTCTTTGCAGATACGCCTTATGAGCTGGTGAAAGATTTGGAGCTGCATTACCAGAATGTGCTCTTCATTGTCTTCAAACTGATTGGGTTCTATGTCAAGGCAGAATATCATACTTCCGAAGGTCGCATCGATCTGCTGCTCCAGACGGACAAGTATATCTACATTATGGAATTCAAACTGGAAGGTACTGCCGAAGAAGCGCTCCAACAGATAGAAGACAAGCAATATGCATTGCCTTTCGCACATGACAATCGCAAACTCTTCAAGATCGGCGTGAACTTCAGCAACAAATCTCGCAATATCGAAAAATGGATCGTCCGGTAAGTGGATTCGGGACATCAAGTGATCTTGCGCAGAAGAGGTGCAAAAAGCCATCAATCATTTGAAGTATTAAGATAATAAGATAATCTAACAAAATAATATAATACTGACTATTATGGGAGAATTATAGCCTCTACCTTTGAGGGTATAATGTATAGTTCCACGGAGTATTATCACTCCGGTCTGATTTATCAGACTTTCGACAGTCTCGATTTTGAACATTTTAAAGATAGTTATATCCGTCCCGGTTGTGGTTGGGGACAGACAGAGTTCGGGAAACCTGGACTTAGCAAATCCGGTGCTGTGGATGCTTCATTGAAAGCCAATGTAATCAATCAGATTACACGAAAAGAAAAACAAGGCGTGCGTATCATTTCCGAACTGGCATTCCCTGAACATGAAGGTGTTGATAAACGTATGTATCCTGAAAGAATGCAGGTGAATACCTTACTTTATCGAAGCGGCACGAAGGCCGATGTGGCTGTAACGATTTACAAAAAGCCTGCCGTTCGCCTTCCTGAGACTTACTGGTTATCGTTTAATGCCGATAATATCCGTTCCATCATTGCTGAAAAGGTGGGCGAACGTGTCGGAGCCAAGAAGCTTTTCTGGTCAATGTGGGCGAAGCAAGAGGTTTGGGATATTCCATCAATAAACCTGATATCAATGGCGGAATCCACTTCGATCTGAACAACAATTTATGGGACACGAATTTCTCCATGTGGAACGAAGGCTCGCTAACTTATCACTTCACAGTCGAGATGATGGGAAGATAATCGTAGCCATCTTCTATATTCTCTTAATTCTAAATTAATCCGCCTGACGATTCATTATTTGGAATAGAATATGTATCTTTCTTTACAGGGCAAAGTGCGTAATATTGCATTAAATGACCGTTAGGTATGGCTAAGATTGTCATGCTTTCGAAGTCCTTGGGTAAACGTGTAGCCGGATTACTCACTGCTGTGATATGCATCCTGATTATTCTGTCAATGAATCTATAAATTCCCCGAATCTTAGTATCTTCTCACTATGGGCTTTATTGAAAAGAAGATGTTCGAAATCTTTTTGTTTCTTTTTTAAGTCGATAGTTTTCAATAGTTCTGCTGTTGCATGTTTAAACTCTTGCAGGTTATGGACTCCACAGCGCTTAGAAAGAAAAACGTAATCGGGTTTTGTTTGTGATAATAAAAACATTAGATCATAAAAATCACGTCCTTTAGAGCGGGCCAACATGGCAGCAATTTTCATACTACATAATACTCCATCAGAAGGTACGGAAAATGGAAAGAAAAATCCGCAGCCTTTGATGTGGGTCAACACCTGTGGATAGGCAATGCCTTGATCTTGGCTTTTAACCTTTATCAAAAAACGTTCTTCTTTATAACCACTTATTTTTAAATTGAATAGGATTTCAGGAAAATAAATATTCCTTCGAAATGCTGTCAACTTTGAATTCTCTTTATCTTTAGTCTCTACTCTGAGTCCTGAACGGTCTAAGAATCGGATAACTTTATTTGTTATCTCAATGAATTCATCTTTCGACAGGTTTTTACAGTCAAAATCTAAATCTTCAGAAAAGCGGTCTATTCCTTTGATCAAACGTAAATTCGTGCCACCAATAAAAGTCATCTTCTCGATGGATGGAATAGAAGATAAGTAATCCAGAATCATCAACTGTAAATACTCTTTTAATAGATACTTATCAAAAATCGAGTTTCCACTGATTTGAGTCGGAAAATAGTTCTTTATTTGTTCAATTTGTATCATAAGTTATAAACATTAAGTAGTAGCTTCACTCGATGGTCAAGTGTTTTGCACTTATATTTAGCACAATACTCTATCAATAAGTCTTTGTTTAAATCTTCTTGCATGTAGTCTTCATCCAAACGGAGTTCTTCCATCTCTTGTTCGTTGTTATAGAATGGATAAAGGTATAATAAGTCGAGCAAGGCTTTTTCTGGAGTGGCAAATTGTATGGTGCGATGGTCTGCCATTGCTTTTAAATCATATCCAAACATTAGATTCTCTTTGATATTCTTGTAGGAATATTCACCGAAGTCGTTGTTGAAAGAGGCAGTTTTGAGAGAAGTGACACTGGTGATTTGCACTACAGATTCAGGAATCAATCCATAAAACGATAGCGCTGTATGTAGGCTGATATATGATGGGCGATAGATTCGATTAGCAAAATAAATAGAATAATCAGGCTTGTTCTTATATTCGGAAAAGGCAAATAACCCTTGTCGTAAGCGGATAATATACCCTTTTTTGATCCAATGTGTAAGATTGTTTCGGTCGAAATCTGGCTGCCAAGCATGTACTTGATATATATTAAAGCATGCCAGATCGAATAGTTTATCTTTGAAATCCAAATAGGTCATCTCCTGTTTTTATTTCTATTATGCTGCAAATATACTGCATTTTAGAAATAAAACAAAAATAATATTTGTATTTCTATTATTTACAAGCAGCTGTAGACCGGTTACTATCACTCTAATCTGTCAAATATTTTCAGTGGTAGTCATTTATACTACACTTTAACCACATTAGAATGATTCCCCAATCGCAAATATTTCGTCTTATGGGAGATTTAAAAGATTTGACTAAGCATTTATTTGATTATAAGATTATTACAATGAAACGATGCGCACATATGTCAAAAAGTTGCGCGTATAGTCCTAGCGCCGGACCCGGTTGGAAAGTACTTTTGTAAATGCTGAAAAACAAAGGCTTGTTTATAAAAGCAATGACTTTCAGAAAATAATTTTTATTTATTAATAACCGGATCCCTTTGTGAAAAGGGGAACCATAAAAAACTAACAAAATGAGAAGATTATTGAGATGTTTGATAGCAGCATTGCCTTTGCTTATGCTGGCTGGCTGTTATAACGACGACGACCTTCAGGAGCGTGTAGGGACGTTGGAAGAGAAGGTTGCTGCCCTGGAAGCATGGGAAGCCAATGTGAACACCAACATCAGTTCGCTGCAAACCATCGTCACTGCCCTGCAAAGCAGTGATTACATCACAGGAGTGACAAAGCTTGCCGACGGATCGGGTTATGAGATTACTTTCGCCAAACAGGGAAAGATCACTATCAAGAATGGTGAGAACGGCACCAATGGCAAAGATGGCGCATCTCCAGTTATAGGAGTGGCTCAGAATTCCGACGGTACTTATTATTGGACTGTAGACAACGGTGATGGTAAAGGACCGCAGCCTTTGACTGATGCCAAAGGCAACAAAATCACGGCTTCGGGCGTGAACGGAACCAATGCTATTGCACCGCAAGTGCGTATCAATACTACAACCAACTTATGGGAGATTTCTACCGACGGAGGAAATACCTGGAAGTCCACAGGAGTGAAAGCAACTGGTGCTGACGGAGCAAAAGGAGCAACAGGTGCTACCGGCGCAACAGGTGCAGCAGGTGCTCCTGGTGCAACAGGAGCCAAAGGTGATACAGGCGATGCTGTGTTCGACAAAACTAATCCTGTAGTCGACAACGGCAACGGCACCATCACTTTCAAACTTGCTGACGGCACTTCATTTACTGTACCTAAGTATATGGATATGTCCGGAGAGATTACGATTGGTACTCCTTTGGACGGAGTTGTCTATGTTAACTATGGCGAAAACAAGCTGAATGTGAAAGTATCCGGAAACATCGGTGCCAATTATACCAGCATCAAGGCACAGTTCACCAGCAGTACTTATTCGGCAACCAAAATCTCTACACGTGGTGATGCTTCGGCAACCAATTGGTCCAACCTTACCGAAGTAACCAAACTCGAGAAACAGACCGACGGCACTTATCTGGCAACCATCGGCATTACCGCTCCTACTTCGACTATAGCAACCGACCGTACTGCCATTTTGGAAATCACTTTGATTGGCAATAACGGCACGCAAGTGACTACGGCACGCACGTTAAAACTCAATCCTTTCAAGGACAAGAACTTCTGTGCAAAACTGGGCGAAGAAGGTACGGCTACCGCTGCAGGTGAAAATTATCCGCTCACTTTGGATGCCAATGGATATGTAGATATGCTCGATATCAATAATCTGGATAATTTCAGTGTTATCACGAAGATTAATGCAAGCACTACAGATGCAAACAAGATTACAGACCTGAGCGGCATAGAGCTGTTCAAGAATTTGGCTTCTCTGAATATTAGTGGCAATCAGATTTCATCTCTTGCCTTGACTGACCCTACCCAACTTGTTTACCTGAATTGGAGCAATAACGGAAAAACTGCCATGGATG
>DAIMYP010000091.1:0-6559 GCA_036734445.1 Tannerellaceae bacterium | reverse complement strand
AATATTATTAGACAACTTCAAATCTTCGATTAGGTTGATTTCATCATAATCGGAATTCAATTCCCAATTGACATAATTGTCTACTAATTCTGTGATCAATTCAAAATCTTTGTCTTCCATGATTCAAATCATTTACAAAAATAAGTTCTTCAGTTTCATAGGTCTATTTAATATCTATGCCTTGAATTGTAATCTGCCAAAGTTATAAAACTCTTTTTCCTTATGCAAATGATTGCAGACTTATTTCAAGAGATATTTATATATCAGATTGTCAACTCTTCAATTTCCAAGCAAAGAGTTGATATGTGGAGCACAATTTGAAATCATTGGCTATTAGAAGAGAAGGTATTTCAAACGTTTAGAAAATAAATGTTTCGTACGATAATTATCAGAAAAACCCCCTTCCACAAAGTTTTTCCACCCAAAAACCCTATATTTGTCACATCATTAATATTGCGTGCCATGACATTCAAAGAGATATTACATAAATTCCGTTCGGAATCGTTCACAGAGAAAGAGAAGGGGACAAGGTTTGAACAATTGATGAGGCTTTGGTTGATGACGGATCCTCGATATAAGGATTTGTTTACAGCCGTCTGGATGTGGGAGGATTTTCCCGGCAGGAAAGATTTGGGCGGAAAAGATACCGGAATCGATTTGGTAGCCAAAACGGAGATGGGCGATTATTGGGCTGTACAATGCAAATGTTATCAGGATCACGCGTATATTTCCAAGAGCGATGTCGATTCATTCTTCACTACTTCAAGCCGCACATTCACTGAAGACGAAACCTATCAAACCAAAGGATTCTCGCAGCGCTTGTGGATTTCGACAACCGACAATTGGAGCGCAAATGCCTTGGAAGCACTTCAAAATCAATCCATACCAATCAGCCGTATAGGATTGATGGATCTCGAAGCTTCTCCGGTTTTATGGGATAAATTGCTGGACGGACTCTCAGGCTCGGATGCGACAGTGGAGAAAAAACATGCCATGAAGCATCAGCTGGAAGCTATTTCGAAAGCATATATATATTTTCAGGACCACGATCGCGGCAAGTTGATCATGGCTTGCGGAACCGGCAAGACTTTCACCGCGCTGAAGATCGCCGAGACATTGCAGAATCATGGCAAAGGTCTGATTCTGTTCATGGTGCCTTCCATCTCGCTGCTCGGACAATCGCTTAACGCCTGGTGCGAAGATTCCGACAAACCGATCAAGGCAATCTGCGTCTGCTCGGATAATAAGGCAAGCAAGAAGAATAAAGATTGGGACGATGCTTCTTCGTCGGCTGTCGATCTGGCTTATCCTGCTTCGACCAACGCAAGGACAATCGCCCGACAGCTGAAGAAATTCCGCGATTACGACGGACTGACTGTCATCTTTTCAACCTATCAATCTGTACAAGCCGTTTCGGATGCGCAGAAGGAGATCCTGGAAGAGACGAACAACGAATATGGCGTCTTCGATTTCATCGTTTGCGACGAAGCTCATCGTACAACCGGCATCAAACAAGCAAGTGCAGTGGACGAATCGGAGTTTACGAAGATTCACAACAACAGCATCGTTCAAGGTCGCCGGCGCATGTATATGACTGCAACGCCGCGACTTTATAAGGAAAATGCCATCATCAAAGCGCAGCTCAACGACTGCATCCTTTGTTCTATGGATGACGAGAAAATCTATGGCAGCGAGTTCTACCGTGTCAATTTCAGCTACGCCGTGCAACATGGTCTGTTGACTGATTATAAGGTTCTTGTTCTCACCGTCAGTGAACAGGATATGCCGAAGGATATCCAGGATGATGTCGAAAATATATCAAAGTCCGAGATTAATGCCGACGAAACGACGAAGATGATCGGTGTCATCAACGGCTTGTCGAAAGTGATCCGGGGCGACGACGGAACAACCTGGGAAGCCGATCCTCACATCATGCATCGTGCAGTGGCTTTCTGTCAGCGAATAGGAGCTGACGACCAGCCGGGAAGCTCCAAAAATATGGCAGCCGTTTTGCCTCTGCTCTCCGAAAAATACAATGCTTGTCTGCCCGAAGATCGGCAGCCGCACATGGTTCATATCAAAGCGCAGCATATCGATGGTTCGATGGATGCCATGCAGCGCGACCAGCGATTGTTCTGGCTCAAGGATGATACGTCCGATCCGAACGAGTGTCGTGTTCTGACGAATGTGCGTTGCCTGAGCGAAGGCGTTGATGTTCCTGCTTTGGATGCCGTGCTGTTCATGTCGCCAAGAAATTCGCAGGTCGATGTGGTTCAGTCCGTTGGCCGCGTCATGCGCAACTTCGCCAAAGGCAGGGACGATGAAAAGAAATATGGCTATATTATCATTCCGGTCGTTGTGCCGGCGGATGTGAAACCTGAAGATGCGCTCAACGACAACGAACGCTTCAAGGTGGTTTGGGAAATCCTCAATGCGCTCCGTTCGCATGATGATCATTTCAATGCCGAAGTCAATACGATTGCGCTCAACAATAATAAAGGATCGAAAGTTATAGTCGTTACTGTTCCTTCACCCGATGGGGCCGAAAACTCGCAGGATGGCGACGATGCTGTTGCCATCAGCAATGCAGAAGTGGCGCGCCAGCTGGAGATTCGTTTCGGCAAACTGCAGGAAGGCATTTATGCAAAGCTGGTCGAGAAGGTCGGCGACCGCCTTTACTGGGAAAACTGGGCAAAAGAAATTGGACTGATTGCGCAGAAGTTCATCGAACGTATTGCGCGCGCCATTCATGAGAAACCCGATCATAAGGCGGAGTTCGATGCCTATCTGAAAGGTTTGCAGGAAGATCTGAATCCGGGTGTCGACGAAGGCCAAGCCATTGAAATGCTGGCTCAGCACATCATCACGCGTCCGGTGTTCGATGCGCTCTTCTCGGAATATGAGTTTGTGAAGAACAATTCGGTCAGCCAGTCCATGCAGCGTATGATCGACCTGCTCAAAGATGATGCTTTCGAGAAAGATACCGATGTGCTCGACAAGTTCTACGAGTCCGTTCGCGTCAATGTCGGGAAGATTGATAATCTTGAGGGCAAACAGACGGTCATCAAGAATCTGTATGAGAAATTCTTCAAAGGTGCTTTCCCGAAAACGGTCGAGAAACTGGGCATCGTTTATACGCCGGTGGAATGTGTGGATTTCATCATTCATTCTGTCGATGATGTGCTGAAGAAGGAATTCGGTTGTTGTATCTCTGACGAGAATGTACACGTTTTGGATCCGTTTGTCGGAACGGGCACTTTCGTTACGCGACTGTTGCAAAGCGGACTGATCCGCCCCGAAGATCTGGAACGCAAATATCGCGATGAGATCCATTGCTGCGAGATCGTGCTGCTGGCTTATTATATTGCCGATGTGAATATCGAGAGCGTCTTCCACGAAATAACCAAACGCAAGGAATATCTGCCTTACGACGGCATCTGCCTGACGGATACTTTCCAGATGGCAGAAAACAAAGATGCAGTCTTCGATAAGACTTGGTTCGGACAGAACACCGAGAACGTACAGAAACTGATGAAGACGCCAATACGCGTGATTATCGGCAATCCGCCTTATTCGGTCGGTCAGAAATCTGCCAACGACAATGCGCAGAATCAGAGTTATAAGATTGTGGATAATAGGATTACGGAGACGTATGTTGCCCAATCGGCAGCAGGTCTGAGTAAATCAACGTATGATGCTTATATCAAAGCTTTTCGTTGGGCTTCGGACAAGCTTGCAGAGAATGAAAACGGCGGCATTGTCGGATTCATAAGCAACGGCGCATGGCTGGATGGAAATGCGCAGGACGGTTTTCGCAAATGCTTGGAAAAAGAATTCAGCGAAATATATGTTTTGAATTTGAGAGGAAATGCTCGTACAAGTGGAGAACTTCGTCGAAAAGAAGGTGACGGAATATTTGGCATGGGCAGTCGTACGCCGATTGCTATCACTTTGCTGGTGAAGAAACCCGGACAAACGGAGAATGCTACGATTCATTATCACGACATCGGCGACTATCTCGACAGAGAGAAAAAACTGAAGATGGTCAGCGAATTCAAAAGCATCTCAACACGCAAATTTGAATGGCAGACTTTGACACCAAATGAACATGGCGATTGGATCAGCATGCGTAATGAAGGCTTTGAGAATTTGATTCCTTTGGAACCGGAAAAGAAGTTTGATACGAAGACGAAGAGTGTGTTTACGACTTATGCTATTGGACTTGCTTCAAATAGAGATGCATGGGTTTACAATTATTCTAAACAAGAAGTTGAGGACAATATGAGTCGAATGATAGATTTCTACAATCATGAAGTTGAAAGATATCAAGAGGCAATCGAAAATGATCCCAACACTGTTTTAGAAGATTTCATTAATTCAGATGCTACCAAAATCAGCTGGACACGAGCACTTAGAAATTCTGCTAAAAAAAATCTGAAGTTCATTAAAAATGAAAATGCTATCAAATTTAGTCTATATCGTCCTTTCGAGATTCTAAACTTATATCATGATGAAGATTTTATAGAGAGTCCAGGTCAAAACACTAAGCTTTTCCCAACTCCAACCACGAAGAACTTGCTTATTTGCGTAAGTTGTGTTGGTTCCAATAAAGGATTAACTACATTGATAACAGAAAACATCCCTGATTTGCACATGGCTGGTGATACTCAATGTTTCCCTCTCTATTGGTACGAAGAAAACAAGAACCAGCAGAAGTCGCTTTTCGACGATGAAAATTCTGGTGAATACATTCGTCACGACGGCATCAGCGATTGGATCTTGAAGCAAGTCCGCGAACGCTATCACAGCAAGAACATCACGAAGGAGATGATATTCTATTTTGTTTATGGTCTGCTTCATTCCGAAGATTACCGCACCACGTTTGCAGTCGATCTGAAGAAGTCGCTCCCGAGAATTCCTATTCCCGACAGCGTAAGCGATTTTATGGCCTTTTATAACGCCGGCAAGCAACTCGCCGAACTCCATCTGAACTACGAGGATGTTTTACCTTGTCCGGGTGTTGTCGTTACCGATTCTTCAGAATATGAAGAGAAACCGAACATCGAGAACATCGCAGCCGAAGAAGCAAGCCTTTATTTTAGCAAACCGCTGTATGCAAAATACAGCGTCACGAAGATGAAGTTCCTTGCCAAAGACCGCAAGGACACGATCGTCTACAACAATCACATCACCATCAGCAATATTCCTGCCAAAGCATACGAATATGTTGTCAATGGCAAATCGGCTATCGAATGGATCCTGGAACGCTATTGCGTCAGCATCGACAAAGCTAGCGGAATAAAGAACGATGCTAACGATTGGGGCAAAGAACATCAGAAACCGCGCTATATCCTGGATCTGCTTTTGAGTGTGATCAATGTAAGCGTCCAAACAGTAGATATCGTAAAGAGTTTGCCAAAACTCTCCTTCGGCGATGACAAGGAATCCTCGGACGGCAACAATAGTACCGAAAAGGTTTCAAACACTTCTGTAACTCCTGAGCAAACACATGTCATGGTTCCGAAAACTGCCCCTGAAGCTGCCGAACCCAAAACGAAAGTAACGGCTCCGACAGCCATGACAAAAGAGAATACATTGTATCTGCCCATAAAGCAGATTTATTTCGACCAGATCATCGCCGGAACGAAAAAGATAGAATACCGCGAAATCAAGGAGACAACAGCCAAGCGTTATTTGAAAACCGACAATAGCGGTTCTCTGATAACGAATCCCGATTGTACAAAACCAGGCAACGAATATTATATCGACGATTACAACAATGGGAAATTTCCATTCTTGCCGAAAGATATCAAATATTTGAATTTAGCCGTTGGCTACGATGCCGTACGTGACACTGCCGTTGTTGAAGTGACAAACATCACATTCCTGCCTCAGAACATTCAGGATCGGCTCTACGCTTTTTGGTTTGCAGAATTTCATCTAGGCAAAGTGATCAGTTTGAAGAGGAAATGAGAGGAGATAAGGGAAATAAGTCCCATAAAAACAAGAAATGTCCGACGCACTCACTGCGGCGGACATTCCTTAACCAAAACTTAACTATGAAAAAATTATACTTTTAGTCTTTATCTATACGTTCTTACCAAGAGATTAAGAACATAAAAATGAAATAACCAGAAATCCAAACATGCAAGGGAGAGTATGATTAATAATCTCTCATCTTGTTGCTGTAAACATAGTTTCTTTGCATCAATACTTTGAATGACAGTTTATGTTTTTGTCGTTAACCGAACAAAAGACTGAGATTTCGATTACTGAAAAAAATGTGATAAAGCATAAAGCTATGAGCAAAGAAATACGGGGCCTTGGATTATATGAATTCCTCTAATCAGGAATGAGAGTAAGTTCCCGATAAAGTATTTCTAATATAGAAAAGGTGGATTACATTTATTGGGATGCTACTAGAACATTCTAGGCTTCGCATGATCTCTTCTTTCTTTTTTTCTTCTTTTAAAATTGAAAAAAAATCATCATCGACAATATTTTATCATTATAAAAAGATTAATATAATGTATGATTATTTAAGGTGCAGACAGGTTGC
>DAIMYP010000090.1:0-7054 GCA_036734445.1 Tannerellaceae bacterium | reverse complement strand
GGAGTACAAGAACACACCTGAAGTTTTAAAAAAATACAGCCTGCCTGTTTTATAAAAGAGAAGAATATAAATATTTACTTCCTCCCCGCTTCGCGGTACTCCCCCTAAATTAGGGGAGATATTAAGTGGCAGTTATTCAAACAGTCACAAAAGTCATTCTTTAGATAGGAAAAACAAGATTCCCCAAGTGTGGTGTTTCTGTCTGTTATTGAATCATTATTTAAAAAAGGAATCAATATGTCAAAGAACGCTTTAGCCTTTCGCATCAAGCCTTTGGAAAGATGCGGAGCCTGATGACAACGTATGCGGTGCCGATCAGTAGGGCGGTGATAATGAGCAGCGGAATGACTGCTTTCAGCGGCGATTGCTTTGTCTCATTTTTGAGACATTCTGCTTTTCTCTGTTGCTGAAGATGTGTCAGTTCGCTGCTGTACTCATAGACTAGCCGCTGCAGACTGTCGCACGAAGCCTCGACGAATAGCGTGTCGCGCATATAGCGCAGGATTGCCGTAGCCTGACCATTGTGCTGCGTAAAAGCGGCATTGGGCGGAAGCTGATGCAGGTCGTTGGTACCTATTGTGAGTGTTGCCCGGCTTTCGGGGACGGTTGCTGAGCAGACTGTCAGATGGACATTCTGCTTCAGACTGTCTGTCGCATGATAATCTTTATGCGCAACTTTTTTGGAGGCGCACGAAAATGTGGCCCCCATGGCCAAAATGAATATGTATGCATATAACGTTTTCATTATTAATTTATTAAGATGTTATTTACTGATTTATTAAAGTAGTATGCTACTGACTTTTAAACTGATATTTTATCTTTCTGCTTTATCCACTGTTTTATCCACAAAATCTATCTAAGCGTGGCAGCTAGCCTAGCATCATCATTTTGCGGTTTCTGCCCGGTTTGTATGAGAGATGCAGGAAGTTGCCACGGTAGAGGATCGCCTGGTCGAAATCCAGATTGGAGGCTTTGAGTGCGACGAGTAGTTTCTCCGGTCCTGTATCAATGGTGCAGTCAACGGCTTGACCGATGAGATGCTGCGAGTTTTTGACGCCACCGACCATCCTGTTGAGTGCCTTCGAGCGGTAGCCACTAAGGACGGTTATGGGTTTGCCGATATGGTCGCGAAGCGGCTGGAGCAGGTCCGCCGCTAGGATAGCGAGCGATTTTTTTATGTTGACGTCGGGCGTGTTTTCTATGTTGTGTTTAACGGCAACATCGCTGTATGTCAGTTCTTCAAGTGTGAAATTCTTTGTTAGGTTCATGATTCTTTAGCTTTATTTGTGATCATTTGTTGCATTGATTACTTCGGAGATCTGTTTGTCCGTCTGCAGGATGGCGATACTTTTGATGCGGTAGTGATAATCAACGCCAATTAGTGCACCTCCGAAGGTGCAGGTTTCGCCGAAGGCTACTAGTACGGAGCTGTCGATTACGCCCATCGGCGGCATGAATAGTCCCAAATACAGCAATATTAATCCACTTAGAATCAATATTGTTGCCAGCATGAGCTGTATGTTTTGCATTGTCAGTTTCATAAATTCTTTGTTTTAAAATGTTGATAAATAATTGTTTAATAAATACTTCGTTGATTAGGGTTTAGCAGCAATGTGCATAGGCCCAATCTTTGTTGGTTTGACAAACACGTTATGAATCAGGGTTCTCCCAAATATTCAAAGATTACTGCCACCTGTTTGGGTGTCAGATAGCGTTGTCGCGCCTGGTAGCCGCATTTTTCGAGTGCCTCGGTTAGCGGCCGGTTCAGTTCAATCCATCGCTTCAGCTGTCTGCTTTGCGAGTTTTGAGAAGCGAGCGGGAAGTACATCCCGCCCAGCTCTTTCAGTGTAAAAACATGAGGATCACTCATTCTTCAGTTCCTTTTAGTTTTTTAATCAATCATCCGTCTTCTCCGGAAGCTCCACTTTAGCCATTGTTGCTTTCGTTCTGCCGATTATGCGGCTAAGCGATATGGAACATTCCGGTTCAGGTGGAGCAATTAAAAAGTTTTTATAAACCACCCGGTTTCTCTTCGGTTTTTCCGGTATCAGCCGTTTTCTCTTTCACCTCGAGAGAAGTGAAGGCGGTCGTTTTGATAGTTTTCTTCAGCATTTTACCCGGAGTGAAGATAAGTCTTGCTTTCTTCACGTTCGAGTTGGCGAACTTTTCTTTGCTCTCAGCCCCCTGGGAGCTTACAGAAAGCCTGAAGTTACCCAGTTCGCCCAGATAAACGATTCTACCTTCAGCCAGTTCGAGTGCCAGAACGAAGTTCAGGTTGTCGATTACCGACTTCACATCAGCGCTTGATACAGCCGAACGTGCCTCAATGATCTTTGATATCGATTCGATATCCGACGATCCGTTATACTTCGGACTTGCAAAAACTTTGTCCACCTTGGCGCCGCCCTTGAGGTCGGACACCTTTCGTACCACCAGTTTATATCCCTGTGCCATAATGAATAATTTTAATGTTAAACAATTCGTTAATTGGTCGTTCGCGATTGACTGTTGCAAAGGTACGGTGGCTGTTTCTGGCGCAGTCCGTTAACTGTCGCCTGCTGTCGTTAAGTGCATTCAACTGTTGTTAAATGCATTCAACAGCTTGTTCGTTTGCATGAAATGGCTTGTTCGGTTGCCTCGGCCTGCTGTCAGTTTGCTAGAAGCTGCTCGCTCTGTTCTGTTTTTTCTTCCTCTTCGAATGGAATCTTCTCGAAACCAAAATCCTTCAACTGCTGGAAATACTGCACTATCAGCTGCATTTTAGTCCTTATGGTTGCCGAATAGACAATATCGTCCAGCATTCCCTTGTCGATTTTCATTATGTTATCGTTGCGTTCCGTTTCCTTTTTCCGTCTGATTTCTTTATTTCGCTTTTCAACTTCAGCTTCAAACTCCTGGTCCGAGATACAGATTAGATTCCTCATTCTCAGCTCATCAAATAGCATTGGGTGCACGATCATTCGGTCAGGTTCATTCTTCAGGAATATTTCGTAGCAATTCTGTGCAGCTTTCTCGAAGTTAAATTGCTTGCGTGCTTCATCCTCGCTGGCTTTTTTATTGGCAAGACGTGCTTCGTCGTCGATGTCGTTTTTCACTTTCTGCCTTGTCTCGCTGTTCTTGTACTTGGTTATCCAGGTTGAGAGTGTCAGCCCGTTAAGTCCAGCAAATTCACCAAGATTGCCGCGCGACCCCATTTCCAAACAGAGCATCACCTCTTCTAAAGTCATAAATCTGTGACAAGTCTGTAACGTCTTGACCAGGTGCATGATGACCGTTTTGAAAGTTTCCATCTCCGGCACTTTGAATCCCAGCACCAAATACAGTCTGGTTAGGACTGTACTCAGTTGCTCGATGATTGTTTTTGTCGGAATGTCGTTTATTGTCCGTCCTTTCAACGCTTGTTTTATCTCTTGCTCGTACATTGTTAATCGATTGTTTATTAATGTTTCACAGATTGTACATGCTTTCGTCGTCCATTCCGCGTGTCAGATTTTCGACAGCCTTGGCAGCTATGATACTCATTTCCTCTTTCTTCGAAAGTTTCGTGGCGCGCGGAACTTCGTTTTCTTTTGAATCTGAAGTGAGATTTTTGTTTACGCTTTTGTCGTAATATTTCTGCCAGTTGAAAAATCTTCTTCTCCTGTTTTCGTCTGTATCAACCGAATCTTCTGCTCCTGTTGCAACGATGTAGTCGTAGAACGTTTGCAATTTTTCAGGAAGCACTTTCTCGTATTCAGAAGGCTCGGATGCGAAAGAGCATGCTGCTCTACACCATTCCTTGTCTTTCAATAAATCAAAAATTTCAATCCTTATTTTTTCTCGATCTCTCTCACACGCACAATTTGCGCCAGCTTGCATACCTTTTTTTTTGATTGAGTGTGAGTTCTTTTCAAAATAAGTTGAATTTGAATTTTTCTTCTTTTCTCTTTTATTCTCTTCTATTCTATTCTTTTCTTTTGTGGTCATTGTTTCCAAATCTATGTGTGTATTTTCCGAAACAACTGGTATTGATTCCGAAACATTAGGCATTGATTCCGAAACAATGATATTCTCATCATTTTTAATTTCTTGGATACCAGTGCATTGGCCTTTTAAATCTAAAATATTGTTAATGTTCACAAGTCTGTAAGGCATTTGCAGTAATATCTTTTTATCCATTTTTTCTTTGCCGGCGAGGTAGCGCAGCTGGATGATTGGTGAAGTGAGCACTTTGTTTTGCAAGAATATTTCTTTCTCGTAGAGTTCGAAGTCCACCATCTTCTTGATGATTTTGTTCAATCGTTGATAGGAGATGTTGATTCTATCGGCCAGGTCGAATACATAATCGTCCGAATATTCCACGAAATAGCAGTTCTTGTAGATATCGCACAAGATAAACAGATAGGTGAGAGGCCCATCCGACCCGAAGGTGCGCAATAATTTTCTCATTTTCACATCCTGAAACAGGCAAGGATCAAATAAGAAATAATCCAATCCAAACTTGACGTGACGTCCCATATAAATAGTGTATAAATGTTATTAATAAATACGTTAATATTCACAATGTAATCATCATTTCTGACAAGCCATAACAATCATTTTTATTGTCTTTATTGACAGTAGATCAGCAGGCATAACTCTTATCAATTTCCATCCGCAGCTGGCAGCAGCGTTGTACTTTTCGAGGTCTCTCAGATAGCCTTCGAGCCGTGTGTGCCTACCGTTTTGCGACCATACGGCTCCTTCCACTTCAATGGCTACCTTGTGTGAAGGTATCGCGAAGTCGAAGCGCCAGTTTCTACCCGGATAGAACGCATATTCCGATTTGACTTCGTAGTTTCCTATCCTGTTCATCGTCGATTCGAGTAGCGACAGCTTACCACGATTCACATTCGCATTCAAGTCCATTCATCAGCGCCTCCACCGCTTCAAGTTTAGTATCATAATACATTACCACACAGTTTAATTCTCTGTTATCGAAGGCAAACCATCCATTGCCGTCCGGCGACTCGAAGAAGCCATAATCTTTTTTGAACGGATATTTCCAATTCGCCCGGCAATGGCAGTCGCCCGTCAGCATTTGCAGCAGAACAGTTTGTGCTTCAGTTTCTTTCAGCGCATTTTTAAATAAGTCTTCCAGTGAATTACTTTTCATGATCTTTATTATTTAAATGTTCAACAATTCCTCGTTATCAAATACGTAAGCGCAATCGCCCTCGAAGTTTTTCCCGCGGTCGATATACGCATCTGCTTCATTCTCAACCTGTTTTATTACCTCTGCCAGTCCATTCTCGTCGTAGTAACTGCCCTTGCCGATATACACGCGTGACTCGAGCGACGAGACTCCCTTCATGTCGTAGTCTTCGCAGCCTTCGCCCACCCGCGAAAAGATGGTGATGAGCTGCGTGTTGCCGCTGTTAACTTTAATATATCCCAGGACGAAAAGTTTCTGAATGATTGACAGTCCAGAGATGTTGCGCACATGCGTTGCCAGATGCTGCATGGATTTGACCATGTCGTTGTGCACCGGCGTCTGGTTCTCATAAGTGATGACACTGCTTCCCTCGCACGGTTCATTCCTTTCGTATACCGATTTGAGGTGTCCATTTTTGATGATTATACTCTTGTAGAGTCTTACAATCTTTTTCATATCTCAATTATTTATTCAATGTTATTTGATGCATGGTATTTCTTTATAATCAACGAATTCGCTTCTGATGAAGAGCCCTTTGGCAGCCTGTTTCGTAGCGAACATCAGCATGGTGTAGAGCGCCTTGTCGAGGTCTTTTTCCGTCATGTGCTGTCCGCATTCGTCCCACCAGTAGTTCATTATTTCCAAGTAACCGCACTTGTCGATCACTTGTGGCACCCATTTTGTTTTCAGTGTTATCCTCTTCAGTTCAAGTTGATTGCTGATAAGCTGGCTTTTGAGGTGGCTCAGCGCTTCGTTTTTCTGTTCCTCTGTGAGGTCATTGTTGTTGAGGATATCGTTCTGTGCTTTTTCATTCTCGAAGAGGAGCTGTTTCTCTCTTTCGCGTGCCTTCTTGATCCGTTGGAACTCATAGTCGCTGACCGATTTGGTGAGGATAAACGCTGGCGACTCATCCATCGTCGGGTTGATAGCGTTCTCGAGTGAGGTGAATCGTCGTTGCACGGCGGTGAGGAGGCGTGTGATGTCGCTCCTGTGTCCGTACATCTCATCGCGCAGCGCCGCACACTCCTTGATGTAGTTTTTAGATAAGCTGCACCGTTCGTCGTTCATGCCCATTTCGCTGATTGTTTTGACTAATGCATTGCCCTCATTTAGTTTGAGTTGCGACTGCAATTGATTCTTCTCGAACACTTCGGAACAATGTCTCAAAGTGGTTGTGTTTTTCAACACGGCAAGTTCTTCGACTTCTCCGGTCGATACAGTTTTATAATCTTCCATCTTTTGTTGATTATAAAGTGTTAATATTTAGTTTGTAGGAGTAAAATTGGGATTGTTGAATCGGACTCGCGTCTCATTCTTCTAAGATGTTCTTCCAAGAGAAGTATGGCCTATCAATCGCACAGTCCATGCTTGCTCTGTTTTATGAAGATGTTTTTCAGTATTGATTCTGAAAGTGATTTTCCCGGTTTTGTTTATTTAGTAGAGGTGGTTAACGGCTCCTGGCGTTCAAACCCGCTCTACGTAGTCCGGTTGGGCTGTCATGACTGTTAATAAGAATTTGTGATCCATATTTGTTTATTATTGTAATTAATACTTTCTTTGTATTATGTTTATCTATGTCTTTATATTTAATTTGTATCGCAAATATAGCTATTCTAATCAAACCTACAAGCATATAAATAGTAATAATTCTTAAATAAGACGTAAAAAATATTATAACACTTAACTAAATGAGATAATGCGGTGATTATGATATCAATATGATATTTTTCCACTCGATGGCAAGATTTACATAAATAGTTGTAATATATCTTATTTGATATAACTCAGTATCGAATTCGATATAATTTGTAGAAAATGGAGATCGGAGATGTATGGAGATTGCTCACGATGTTATTTGATTCGATATAATTTATAGAAAAT
>DAIMYP010000089.1:0-7334 GCA_036734445.1 Tannerellaceae bacterium | reverse complement strand
CCGTTGCACTTCCATCAGCGGTAATAAGACCATCATTGTGACACCTGATAAAAACAGTTATTTGGCGAACACAGTTATAATGGCCGATTCCAACATGTTTGATGTCCTTCCTGTCCGTGTATTGATCGGGAATGTGAAGGAGACATTGAGCCGTAAGGGTTATGCCATGGTTTCGCGCGATGTGGCAGAGAAGCTGGGTAGCGTGCAGAATGCTGTGGGTAAAACATTTGAACTTCAAAGTTCGCCGGGCGAATCCTATACGGTTGGCGGCGTTTACGAGAATATTCCTGAGAATACACATCTTCGCTATGATATTGCTATTTCATTGGAAAGTTATTATAAGGACAGCAGGGATAATTGGGAGGGAAATGACCGCTATCTCGGTTACGTTAAATTGCGTCCGGGCGTTAATCCGGCTTCACTTGCCGCTCCAATTCTTGAGATGCA
Organism: Tannerellaceae bacterium; assembly: GCA_036734445.1. Taxonomy (GTDB): domain Bacteria; phylum Bacteroidota; class Bacteroidia; order Bacteroidales; family Tannerellaceae; genus Parabacteroides. The sequence continues at coordinate 6,887 of DAIMYP010000089.1, read as the reverse complement.
GAAGAGGCATCAGGATTTGGAAGCAATGAAGAAAGCGGGAGTCGATCTTCGTTACACACTGCTTCCTCTGACCGATATTTATTCGAATATAAACGAAGGAATGAAGAATATGGACTTTCTGCTGGCAGTACTCGCATTCGTTTTGATATTTACGGCAGTAATGAACTATATTCTGATTGTGCTCTCTACACTGGTGAATCGGACGAAAGAGATTGCCGTTCATAAATGTTACGGCGCTTCGGGATGGAATTTGTTCGGCATGGTGATGTCGGAATCGTTTGTACATATTTTTATTTCCATCGTTTTGGGAACGCTGCTTATCCTGGCGTTCCAGTCGAAAGTGGAAGAGTTGCTCAATGCCAAACTGATTTCCTTGTTTATGCCGCAAACGTTGTTATTGATACTCAGTGTCTGTGTGATTGTCTTTTTCGTTACCGGTCTGGTTCCGGCCTACATTTTCCAGCATATTCCGGTGGCAGCAGCGTTCAGGAACTTCCGCGAATCGCGTCATATGTGGAAACTGGCTCTGCTGTTCATCCAGTTTATGGCAACAGCCTTCTTGATTGCGTTTCTGTTTGTGATTGACAAGCAATACGACCATGTGGTCAACAGAGACTTGGGCTGTGTTTATAAGAATCTGCTCTATTGTGATCTAAGCGGAGCGAAGGTTGATCAAATCAATATGGCAAAGAATGAACTGAAAAAGTTGACGTCAGTCGACAAGGTTTCGACTTGCAGTCCTATGTTGATGCCTCAATTTCTGGAAGGATTGTCCGGCAATAATGTGTCTTTGCCGAATGACGAGCGCGAATTATTCAATATTGGTGATATGTATTGGGTGGATGAGAACTTTTTTTCTGTGATGGAAATACCTGTTGTGATGGGTCAGATATTCGCTCCTGACAGTTCGTCCAAGCATCTGGTGATGGTCAGCGAGTCGTTTGTAGAGAAAATGAAGTCTACTGCCCGTTGGGAAGGCAGTCCTATTGGCAAGCAGGTGATTATCACTGAGCATTCAAGCGAGAAGAAACCATCGACCATCTGCGGTGTATTCAGAAACATCAAAATTGGGGATGCGAAGAATCCTGACAATCGTCCGAACGTTGTATTTTATGGAAACGACGAATATACGAGTGTTCTGTTGATCAAGGTGCATCAGATGTCGGCGGAGGACACGAAAGCAATCACCAATGTTCTCACAAAACTTTTCCCCGATCATACGCTGGACGTGAAAGAACTGAGTGCGGATGTAGCGGATGTATATACGGAAACACATAATTTCCGCGATTCAATCATGATCGGCGGCATTGTAACTTTGTTGATTGCTTTGGTTGGTTTGCTGGGATATACGAGCGATGAAACCAATCGCCGCGGTCGCGAGATTGCTATCCGCAAAGTAAACGGTGCAACAGCCAAAGAGATACTGGTGATGATTTCCAAAGATATCACATTCATCGCTGTCCCAGCCATTTTGATTGGTATCGGCGCTGCCTATTATCTGTCGCAAAGCTGGTTAGACCATTTTGCCGACAAAGCCAGGATGGGCATTCTTTTGTTTCTTGCAGGTGCATTGTTTGTTTATATCATTATAGTTGTTTGCGTGATATGGCGTGCTTGGATGGCTGCCAACGCAAATCCGGTGGACAGCCTTAAGTCTGAATAAATGTTGCATGAACGTCATTGATAAAGCTGTTAAGTGAATATCAAAAATCTGTGTCGAAAAAATATTTTTATATTGCTGTAACATTTTTGTTAGTTGCGTGTCTTTTAAAGTAGAATGGATAAAGAAAAGTTTATAACAGAAGTCGTACCGCTCAGAAGGAAGTTGGAGTTTATTGCTTCCCGACTACTCGACAATCCGCAAGATGCGGAAGACGCCGTGCAGGAAGCTTTCCTGAAGATGTGGTGTATCCACGATGATTTGGACAGTTACGACAGCGTTGAAGCGCTTGCCGTACAGATTACAAAGCATCTGTGTGTGAACAGGCTTCGTACGGTTCAGGTGCATAATGAAGAACCGATTACCGAAGCGACGACATTGGTTGCAAACGTCGACGATCCATATCGGACCCTGGAACAGAAAGACAGTATTGACTGCGTAAAGCATATCATGGAACAATTGCCTTCGCTTCAGCAAGCCGTCCTCAGAATGAAACATGTGGAAGGTTTGGAAGTGGAAGAGATTGCAGAACTGACCGGAAGTACTCCGGGCGCTGTACGCGTTACTCTTTCGAGAGCCAGAAAAAAAGTAAAGGAACTATACTTAAAAATGTAAATATACTATGCAGCTAAACGATTATCAACATATCGATGAATTGATGGAACGCTTCTTCAATGGCGAAACATCCAATGAAGAAGAACAGGAGCTCTACCTCTTTTTTGCTCGCGAAGATCTTCCCGAACGACTGAAAGCCTACCGACCGATGTTCGGTTTTTTCGAAAAAGGCATTGCTGCCGAAGAGCAGAAAGCCGCGAACCCTACCGTAAAAACATCGTTCTTCAGGAACAAATGGTTCTATTCGGCCATAGCTGTAGCCGCTGCCTTATTGTTTGTTTTATTCTTGAACAAAGGCAGTTTTAGTCATGACGACGATTTCAATCCCTATGAAGGAAGCTACATCATCCGCAATGGCGTGAAGACGGTAATTCCAGAGAATGTAGCGCGAAACATGGAGCAGATTGTTCTGCAAGCCGAACGGCGCGAAGTCGAAAAGGAACGGCTCGCCTTGAACACTGTACGCCAGAAAGTGGAAGAGACAGAGAAGATGGAGGAAAAAGCAAACCAGTATTTGAATGATAAAAAATAACAAATAAAATGTGCAGCATTATGAAAACAAGAAGTATAATTTTAGCAGTTGCCTTTTTAATAGGCGGTTCGATTGCCTGTAGTCTACAAGCACAAAAACATCTTGATGCTTTAATCAAGAAATGCGAATCGATGCGCAATGTAGACGTTCAAGTAATCATCACCAAGGATAAGAAAACGAGGAAGGTAGAACATTCAATCAAGAATATTTCTTTCTCAATGAAAGAAAATCCTCAGTTATTTAACGATTTCATAGAAGCATTCAAAGCCGATCAGGATGAAGCCTACAAAGTGACAGACAGGTCAGTTAATGGAAAGGTTTATCCTTCTTATTATCGTTTCGATAACGGAAAGACAGATATCATGTTCACTGCTAATTTTGATGAAGATAAAAGAAATGGAACCAGCGAAGTTGTGATTGTTCGTATTGAAAGGCCTTCAGACGGTGATTCCAGTTATGAGATGAACACAAATGGTATTCGCTATTATGGCAAGAACTTGAATTTTGATTCTGGAAATTTCAACGAACATATGGCCGAGTATAACGCAAGAATGGCCGAATTGGGTAAACGTATGGCCGAGTTCGGCAAGCGTATGGAAAATTCCAGCAAGGAGATAGCCGACGGCAACGTAATCATTGTCAGACCGGATACAATCCAATGGGCTGATTCGACAACTCAGCACGAGAACGCCATCATCAAATAATCACAGGACAGGAAACTGCCATTGCGAAGTGTCAAATAATTAGACACCACTGTCCAATTATTTGACACTTTTTTATTTCACCATAACTACTAAATAACTGATAAATATACTCTTATATACTTTGGCACACCCTTTGCATATATAATGGCAAAGAAAAGAAAACAATTAAATTTTAGAAGGTCATGATAAAGATTGAGAACTTAAGTAAGTATTTCCGCACAGAGGAAGTCGAAACAATTGCACTGAATAAAGTATCATTAGAGGTGAAAGATGGTGAATTTGTAGCCATCATGGGTCCTTCGGGCTGCGGCAAATCAACTTTGCTGAATATTCTTGGATTACTGGACAATCCTACTTCAGGCGAATATTATCTGGCTGATAAAGAGGTGGGTCATCTGAAAGAAAAAGAGCGTACACAGGTCCGTAAGGGCAATATAGGTTTCGTTTTCCAAAGCTTTAACCTGATAGATGAATTAAACGTGTTCGAAAATGTGGAACTTCCGCTTACTTATCTCAATGTAAAGCAGTCGGAGCGTAAGAAGCTGGTCACCGACATTCTGAAACGAATGAACATCAGTCATCGCGCTACCCATTTTCCACAACAGTTGTCCGGCGGGCAGCAACAGCGTGTAGCTATTGCGCGTGCGGTCGTTTCGAACCCGAAGATTATTCTTGCCGATGAACCGACCGGTAACCTGGATTCCAAAAATGGCGCCGAGGTTATGCAGTTGCTTACCGAGTTGAACAAGGAAGGAACAACGATTGTGATGGTAACACACTCCAAGCATGATGCCGGATTCGCGCATCGCGTTGTCAACTTGTTTGATGGTTGCATCGTTTCTTCAGTTACAGAGTTCATTTAAAATGTTTTATACACACATTCTTTATGTTAGCATTTTTGCTAAGTTATTTGTATACCCTGCTTGTGAAAGTAGGGTATACTTTCCATTAAAATAGATAATAAATAAGATTTTAAAATGAAAACTGTAATAAGAAATTTCTATAGTATTCTGAATCGTTTCAGAATGGCAACGACGCTGAACATTATCGGCCTGTCCATTGCTTTTGCGGCATTCTTGCTTCTGATGATGCAAGTGCTCCATGAGGAGTGTTTCGATAGCTGCTATCCAACGGCGAAGCGTTTGTTTCTGGTGAAGATGAATAATGCGCGTGATGGCAGTTCAAGTATTATTTTTCCGGGTGCTTTTCAAAATGCCGTCACACAATCGTCGCCACATATTCTTAGTGGTGCGATGTATATGCCTTATGGTGACAAGAGTTATATCTCTGTGGAAGATAACGGTGCGAAGCGAGGTTTTCGCGAGCAGATTCTTCTCTGCAACAAAGATCTGACTAAAGTGTTCGGTTTCCATTTTGTGGCAGGCGACCCGAACAGTCTTTCGGATCCGGAGAAACTGATTATTCCCGAGAGTATGGCAAAACGCATGTTCGGTGGTAAGTCGGCTATCGGTCAGCGTATTCATGCCGAACAGAGAATCTGGTTCAAAGGATATAATGACATGACGGTCGGCGCCGTTTATCGCGACTTCCCTGAGAACGCGCAGTTGGATAATTATATTTACTCGCAGATCGATATGAACGATCAGATTGTCAACAGTTGGGACGCCTTCAATTATTTTTGCATTCTGTTGCTTGATGATGCCGCTTCGCAAAAGGCGGTCACCGACAATATTAACCGCACGTTCGATTTCAAACCGCTGATGTGGGACGATAAAGACAAGCTTTCTGTTGAACTGATTCCGATGACTGATCTGCATTACATGACACACATAAGTGATATTTGGGGCGCTTCACAGTTGAAGACGGGCAGTGTTGAGACAACCAGACTGTTGTTCTATATCGCTGTCCTGATTCTGATTGTTGCAGCCATCAACTATATGAACTTCAGTACGGCACTCACGCCGATGCGTATCCGCAGCATCAACACACAGAAGGTGTTGGGCAGCAGTAACGGTCAGCTGCGTTTCTCGCTTCTGGTGGAAGCTGCGTGCATCTCAATAATTGCTTATGTGCTGTCATTGTTCTTGATTTATGTACTCAACCAAGCAGGATGGCTGTCGTTTATCACGAGCAATATAGATATTATGGCGAATCTGCCATTGTTGGCATGGACAGCGGTTATTGCGCTGCTTGTCGGTTTGGCTGCGGGCGTTTATCCGGCTTATTACATGACTTCTTTTTCGCCGGCGATGGTGCTGAAGGGCAGCTTCGGCTTGTCGCCTTCGGGACGCAAACTGCGCACGGCACTGATTTCGTTTCAGTATATCATTTCCGTCGGACTGATTGTCGGTGCCTGCATCGTACAGTTGCAGGATCGGTATATGCGCCATTTCAAGTTGGGATTCGACAAGGACAAGATTGCCATTGTTGAGCTGAGCGACAGTATTTACCGGGGGCATAAAGATGCGTACGTCAATCAGCTGCTGAAATATCCGGAGGTGGAGAGTGTAGCTTTTTCCATGCAGCTTCCTGGTTCTTCCGATGAATATGCAAGGGGCGATTTCAATTATCGGGGCGAGAAGTTCAATTCGGAATACATGTTCGTTTCGCCGACATTTTTCCGCGTGATGGGTATTCCGATAACAGAAGGCTCGGATTTTACAGCATCCATGGAAAAGGATACGTCGACCACCTATATGATATGTAATGAGATCTTGCATAAATCAACCTCCGTAAAGGTAGGCGAAGATGTCAGCCAAGGTTATCTTTCCGGAAAAATGTTAGGTTTTGCAAATAATATCAACACGTCTTCGCTGCGCCTTAATGTTGGGAACATGACTTATATTTTGGCCAATCAGAACATGGGATATACATGTCTGGATTTTTCGCTCATCCGTCTGCGTGCGGGTTATAATGCCGAAACTGCAGTCAGGCACATTCGCGAGGTTGTTGCCGGTCTGGACCCGGCTTATCCGGTTGATGTGAAGTTCTACGACGATGTGTTCAATGATCTTTATCAGCATGAGGAGTTCGTTAAGAAGACAGTGACGGTTGCCAGTTTTTTGGCAATCTTGATTTCGATAGTGGGCGTGTTCGGACTGGTGATTTTCGAGACACAGTATCGCCGCAAGGAGATTGGCATACGGAAGATCAACGGGGCTACGGTGAAGGATATTCTGCTGATGTTCAACCGGAAGTATTTTTATATTGTAGTGGGAAGTTTTGTCGTTGCTGCTCCGATAGCCTACTGGGCTGCCGACAAATGGCTTCAGAACTTCGCCTACAAGGTTTCGATTCCGTGGTGGATTTTTGCGCTGGCGTTTGTCATCGTTCTGACAGTGACGCTGCTCACCGTCTCGTTCCAAAATTGGCGTACAGCCAACGAGAATCCGGTGAAAAGTATCAGGTGTGAATA
>DAIMYP010000088.1:4287-7893 GCA_036734445.1 Tannerellaceae bacterium | reverse complement strand
ATATTATGAACAACAAATTGATTCTTTGCTTGGCGTTTATCTTTTGTTTTTTGGGATGGAGTCATGCGCAAACTAGCTGTGCGATAAATACTTCCGGGATGGATGTGGAAAAATGGATATCCGGTAATTTTTCGAAGGGGAAAGTGCCGCCGTTCTCTTTTAGCTACGACGGAGTGCCTTCGGCGAAGTTCATTCGCGGATGGAAATATTCGGTGGAAACATTGAACAGCAATGATCCGCTGGTGATAAAGAAAATGTTTGTTTATCAGGATCCGGCGACCGGACTGAAAGTGAGTTGTGAAGTAACTGGTTTCAAGGATTATAAGGCAGTAGAATGGGTGCTGCATTTTGTCAATACGGGGAAGCGGAATACGCCGGTGATTGCTAATGTCTGTGAGTCGGATATTCATTTTATGCATTCTGCCGGAGAACCTACGATTTATTATGCCAACGGAAGCAATGCTTCAATCACTGACTATCAGCAGTTGAGCAAAAAGCTTGCTGTTGGTGATTCATTGAATATGGTGCCGGTCGGCGGGCGCTCATCTAGTCATGCTTTCCCTTTCTTTAATATGGAAATGCCTAATGGGCAGGGTGTTATGGTTGCTATCGGTTGGACAGGAACTTGGAAGACAGAGATTACGGCTCCTGATGCGAAGGATGTTTCTCTTAAAACAGGAATCCGCGATTTGAAATCGTATCTCTATCCTGATGAGGCAATCCGTACAGCCAGCGTATGTCTGCTCTTTTGGAACGGTGAGAACCGTTTTGCAGGACATAATAAATTCCGTCAGTTTGTGCTTGCTCATCATACACGGATGGTCAACGGGAAAAGAGCTGTTTATCCAATATCAACCATGTTTAATTATCAGGATCCTGCACCTTGCAACGAATATTCCTGTATCACAGCCGATTATGCTATATCAATCGTGAAACGTTTCAAACAGTTCAATCTGGTTTCGGAAGTTTTTTGGCTCGATGCGGGTTGGTATACAGGTGCCGGCGATTATGTACACGATAAACAATGGTGGAATACAGTAGGTAATTGGACTGCCGATTCTGCCCGTTTCCCGAATGGATTGCGTCCTGTTTCGGAAGCTGTTCATCATACGGGAGCTAAATTTATGGTATGGTTTGAACCTGAACGTGTCTATGAAGGAACAACTTGGGCTGTGCAACATCCTCAATGGATGCTTAAATATAAGGACAATGAACAATATCTGTTCGATCTTGGCAATCCGGAAGCGCGTAGATGGTTAAGTACTTACATGGGAAATTTCTTGGAAGAGAATGGTATCGATTATTACAGACAGGACTTCAACATCAATCCTTCTGAATATTGGAAAGCTCACGATGGAGCCGGGCGTCAAGGCATGAGCGAAATTAAATATATCGAAGGACTGTATGATTATTGGGACAGTCTGCTAAAGCGCTTCCCGAATCTGCTGATTGATAACTGTGCAAGTGGAGGACGAAGGATTGATCTCGAAACGATTTCCCGTAGTGCTCCGATGTGGCGAACCGATTATAATTATGGTGAGCCTGTTGGTTATCAGTATCATACATATGGTCTTGAACTTTATTTGCCGTTGCATGGTTCGAGTATCTGGAGTCCGAATAAATTTATTGCGCGTTCCGGATTAGGTTCTTCTGTGGTTTATTGCTGGAAAGTGACGAATCCGGGTGTTTCATTTATCGATATGCAGAATTCGCAGAAGGAGTTTCGTGAAGTGCGTCCTTATTTCTATGAGGATTATTATCCGCTGACAGGACCTGAAGTTGCGGATGCCAACAAACGCTGGCTTGCGTATCAGCTTCATCGTCAATCGGATGACAGTGGTTACATCGTTGCCTTCCGTCATAAAGATAATGTTGATAACACGATATCAGTCAAGCTTTTCAGCCTTTCTGCAAAGAAGAAATATCAGATTGAAGATAAAGATACGAAGGCGATTGTCGTTAAAAGCGGGAAAGAACTGATGGAAGGACTGACGCTTACTTTGGAGAAGCCGAGTTCGTCTCTTCTTCTGTTCTATAAAGCTGACGAACAATAGAAGTTTATCGCTAAATGTTAGTCGTAAACGGATATATTAATCATATAGAAATGCAAAATAAAAAAGGATTTCCATCTCTGTACTGTCTCATCTCATTGATGATAGCTTTTATGTGCAGTTTCTCTTTGAAAGCTTCTGAACCTGAATTATCGGTCAGTAATGAGCCTTTGACAATCAAAGGACATCGGTTCGTAACTTTATGTATTATGATTCGTACTACACCGTGGGAAGTGTCGCGCGATGTGAAACTGCATCCTCGGGACGAATATAATTGGCATACGTTGGATGCAGTGAAGGCTTTGCGTGAGGCGTTTGCAGAGAATAATCCGGACGGACGACTTACTTGGGGATTTACGCTGAATGCTTTGGAAGACCAGAGAAAGAATTATTGTGAGATTCGCGACTATGTTGCTGAGTGTCACCGTAAGTATGGCGACGAGGTAAGCTATTTTCCAGGCTATTTTCCGGCTATGTATCTTCCGCGAGAAAGAGTGAATCGTGAGATTTCCGAGGCTTTGCGGGATATTGAGAAATGGATTGGCGATGGTTATAAACCGCAATGTATCATGGGTGGATTCTTGTCTGCTGCCAGTTTGAAATATCTGGCGGAAAAGGAGAATATTCATACCGCTCATGCTGTAATCTGGAGTCAACATGCAATTGATGGCGGCGGAGCTGATGGTTCGCCTTCGTATCCGTTCTATCCTTCGACCGAACATTTCTGCAAACCTGCTCAGGGCAAAAGTGATTTTATCGATTGCGTCAACATGGATGGTTGGACGATGGATTTTATTTGCGCGCGTCAGAGCGGCGCAAGCGATCATTCGATTGAAGGATATAATAGTCGCCGAGGCGTCGGACCGATTGAAACCTATAAAGGTTGGGGTTTGGATTTGGGACACCGCGAAGTGATGCATACGATGGCGATTCATTTCGATAAAGGTTTCGAACTGAACGGTTTCGGATGGGTTACGAATATATGGGAGGCAGAGATGGTGCATGAATTCGGAAAGGATCTGATCTGCAATGCGATGAAAATGTGGGTGACGGATACGAAGAAAAGATGGCCGGATACGCATTTCGTTTCATTTGGTGAGTTCGGTGAGTTGTGGCGTAAGGAATATAAATCGAACGATGATTGGAATTATCGCTTCATCGAACGTGGTTCAGGTTTGGGCGATTCGTATAATAATCTTGAAATCAAATGGTTCATGAATAAAAAGTTCCGTCTGGCTCTGCTTCGCGACTGGCACAAAGAATCTTCGCCTACGTATGTGATTGATTTTACACGCTATGATCTGAAAGCTGAAGAACCGAAAGATGCAACACCTGATAAGCCTTGCAAAGACTGGAGCTTGATGAATGTCATCAATCAGAAAGGATTGCGTCCGCAAGACAAACCGGTTCCCCTAGATTCTTTAAAGGAAGCTGACAGAGCTTTGATTAAAGAATTTTATCCGGAACTGTTGAAATGAAGTCAATGAATAATTGATTAATCTGTTTGTTTTTTTGGCATGATGCCATCCTTTGCATTAAGTGGTGAGATTACTTT
>DAIMYP010000088.1:0-4187 GCA_036734445.1 Tannerellaceae bacterium | reverse complement strand
TGTTGAGTCATGTTCTTCTACTTTTAATTGCATAAAAATAGTGTTTATATTCATAATTCTCAAAATAATGAAGATAAAAAGAAGCATTTTGAAAATGAATGACTAATTCGATGCTTTGATATTATCATTTCATTTGAATGAACATCTTCCTACAATTGGATGCGATCTCCTTTCCATTCGGAATGATTATTCGTTTGATATATGTCAAATTATAATTATACAATCGTTCTTTTATATTTACACATATATCAAACGAATGATGCATTCGGATGTGATGAGGATTTTGTTTGGAAGTAATCGCTATTTGATTCAGATCAAATAGCGATTACTATCTTATCTTTAGAATGTTTCCGTTATTTATCTAATCCTTTGGATTCAAATACGCATTGCGGATAATTCTGTTTGCGCCATTTTGAGTCGGTGAAGAATCGGGAGGCTTCTTTCTTGCCTTTCAGTTTCCAATCGAGCCACATCAGTGCTACTTTTCCCATTGTTCCGCCGTCGGGCTGGCCATAAGTGCCTCCATGTCCGACCGGGAAGTTGGCTGAAACTACTTGTATGTTGTTGATTCTCTTGAAGTCAAGGGCTGCATTGACATAAGCTACATCGTCAGGACCACCAATCAGATAGATTATCGGACTGTGAAGATTCTCCAAACTCTTTGAACTGGCACCTGCCATTTCCATATTGCCCATTCCGGCATCGAGGATGACAGTAGTTGTGATTCGAGTATCGTATGAAGCGGCAATTGCTTGAGCTCCACCGCAAGAATGACCGGAGAGTGCGATATGTGAACAGTCGGCAGTGTGATAATATTCGCTTTCAGGAGTGACGTTCTGCTCGCAAATCCAATTTACAGCGTCAAGCAGATTGTCGTCTTTCCCAAGCGTCTCAAAATCTGTAGCTGCTGTTGCTGTCTTTTCATCTTTAGAACCTACGGCAATGACCATATATCCATTGTTAACCAGTTCGGAGAACAGAGGCAAGTAGTAAGCCGAATTGTGTGAACAGCCTCCGTTGCCAAATACATAAATTGGTAATTTTCCGACCTTGGAAACCGTTTCTTTCAGGTTGTTGGGATGGTAAACGGTGAATCCGGGAAGTGAACTGGCATCAATCGTCATCCCGGGGAATTCTTTGCTTTCGACGTTGTCTTTGAAAAGCTTCTTCGCAGTTTCCGCCAGGCAGAATCGGGCGTGCATCCAAGTATGACTGCCTTCGTGTGCGACTTGTTCGTAACGGATTCCTTTGTCATTAAAGTATTCTTGGTTGCGTACTACATCTTTATAAAGAAAGTCGCTTGTTCCAACGCCAAACCACAACATATTCAAACTGTTGGCTGCTTCTTTCAGGTTCGGGAAGTTCTTCTCCATCACCTCAGGAGTCAAGTAAGCGCTGAATGAACCCAGCCAACCGAATTTGTCAGGATTCTTCAATGCGGCAAACATCGATTGCCCGCCTCCACGTGAAAAACCTGCAATTGCACGATGATCGCGGTCCGTAATCGTACGGAAGTTCTTTTCGATAAAAGGCATCAAACAGAGTGTCAGTTCGCTGTTGAACGTATTATACATGTCCGCAGCCTGCGTGCTTGATGGAGGAGGAGTTCCGTTGTTCATGTAACCGTAAGGCATGACCACGATCATCGGTTTCGCTTGTCCGCGAGCGATCAAATTATCCAGAATGGCATTTGCACGGCCCACCTTGAACCAAGTTTCTTCCGTATCGGTCGTTCCGCTTACGAGGTAAAATACCGGATATTGTTTGTTGGGTGAATAATCATATTCAGCCGGTGTATATATCACAACGTTGCGATACTGGTTCAATATGAACGACTTGTATGTGCAATAGTGCACTTTGCCGTGAGGAACCTGATTGACAGTGTATAAAGCTTCCGGATTGGGCATTTCCAAAAGGCTTGCCTTGAAACTTTCATTAGGAAAGATCAGCATATTGCCCGGATCTGCAATCGAAATGCCATCTACGACAAAGATATAAGGATAAATGTCCGGTTTGATGGAATTAACTGTAACGCTCCATATCCCTTCTGCATTTTTGCTCATCAGAAGTGAATCTTTCTGGAATTGTCCCTTCAATACAACACGTTGGGCATTAGGCATATCAAGCTTAAATGTCACTGATCCATCTTTGTTAATCGATGGCGACGTAAGCACATTGTACTGTGCATTTAAGGTAAAGCAGCAAAGAAAACTGCAGACCCATAAAAAGAAAGTTCTCGTTCGCATGGTAGTTAGTTTTTATAGTTTATAGTATTTTTTCCAAACTTTAAGAGGTTCTGCAAATGTAAGATAATATGTATAGAAAACAGTTTTTGTTTGTTCTAAAAATGATGAATATCATTAGAATATCATTCTGCTGAACGCAAAAGATTAATGAAATGATCAAGAATTGATATCTGTTTGGATTAAAGCGTACAAACTATATTGCAAACTGCATCTTTTGGGGCATAATCTATGCTAGGCATATTAATAATGTACCTGATTTGTGCTATAATGTGTCGGGATAATCTATTTGTTAGTGAACGTTTTACTAACGACATCAACAAGTTGTGTTTTTTCGCTTTTTTGAACATCGCAACCTGATAGTACATACTTGAATGAATAGGTGTATCCGCTTACGGTAGGAGCAGTCGGCAATGTTACAGCGTCGAACTTCGATTTCATTTCAGCAGCGACCTTGGAATAATCACCGGATAAGAAGATTGTGTTTCCGCTAGTCATGCCTAATGCTTTCATATAGGTGTTTTCTACTTCTTGTGCATACTTTTCAATTGTTGCTTCGGAAGATGAACTGGAAGAACCGATAAAGGAATAATCTTTAATGCCTAATGTGAAATAACAGTTATTCTCTGTTTCTTCACTTTTTGAACAAGAGGAAAATGTCATTATTGCCAATACTGCAATAAAACAAATACTCAAAATACATTTAGATGTTTTCATTTTTTATTATTTAATGTGACCCAATATTAGGAATGCTTGATTTAGCAAGCTGTTTTAATTCTTTGTCCTTTTACCCTTTATGTTTATTGAAAATGCAAAATTATAAAAAATTTGTATTATAGCAAACAATTTCATCATTCTCGTGTTGTCTTAACATATCAGGATAAATTGTTCAGATTCATTTTATATGATTATCTTTGCTCAGTTCCCTAAAGAAATGAACCCATATGCATCAGAAAGTATTTTTAGTATGTATGGCTTTAATATTGTTTTTCTGCCTTATCCCTTCGTCAAGGGTTGAGGCACAAAACACGACTAATGCCCAACAGGCGCAAGCCATATTCGACCGAACATTTCAGATGGTCTTTGGTCCGCAAGGCTCGGCATTGCATTATGATGTGAATATTATCGGTATTTATAAGACCATGGGTGACATCTGTTATAAAGGGAAGAAAATGAAATATAGCGAGTCGCGTTATGCTTCTTGGAACGATGGCGTTACCGCTTATATGGTCGATCATAAAAAGAAAACAGTCAGTATCTATAAGGCTGATTCAGACAAGAAGGATAATTATTTGAGCAAATTCAAATATAACTTGTCGGATTTTAAATACAGTTGGAAGAGAGTTTCCGAAGGTTATCAGATCACTATCAATGTAAAGAATGCCGGTCTTACTGGAATCCGCGAAGTGGTTGGTCTAATTGACAGTAACACCTATTATCCTATAAATCTGCGTATCAGAGTCGCTTTCTTTTGGACAACCGTGAAAATATCTAACTTCAAGAGTGGAAACATATCTGATCAGACTTTTGATTTCCCTTCCAGCTATTTCAAGGGCTACAAATTCATAGACAAGCGAAACGACGATTGAAAGTTGGCATATTTAACTTTTTTCAATAGGGTGTAAATGTACAAACGTTGTACTTTTGTATTCCATTATTCGAATTGAGAGTTGAAGGCAAGGAATAAAAGAAACAGAGTAATAGCTTGGAGTTTGTTGCTCGTTGTGCTTTCGGCATTGATGATAAAGATTATACATCATCATGACGAGAGTGAGGTCGCTTTACCTTTAGTCGTAAATAGTGGGCAGGCTGTTATTACACAAAGCGACGATTGCCCAATCTGTCAATTTGTATTTTCTCCTACAGAAGAAGCGGTAGCTTATCACCTCGTTTGCGTTGTCTTCTTTATTGGCGTTCAGTCTTGTTTATTCATTTGTGAATATC
>DAIMYP010000087.1:0-8062 GCA_036734445.1 Tannerellaceae bacterium | reverse complement strand
ACTTTACTCCATTCCGGATGGCTGGCGCGTCGTGCCAACGAAGTGCTTGTGGATGGCAACACGCTTACGATGCAATCTTTGAATACTGAAGGATGGCTGAAAGCACGTGTCCCCGGAACGGTGCTGGGAACGCTTTTGGATAATAAACTTTATCCGGCTCCCGAGTTCGGACTGAACAACAATCTGATTCCGGATATCTATCATACGGGAAACGATTTCTATACCTATTGGTTTGTACGTCCTTTTGAAACGAACAGTCTTCCTAAAGACCGTACGGTATGGATCAATTTCCGCGGTATCAATTATATGGCGGATATTTATCTCAATGGCAAACGGCTGAATACGCATACGCACGAAGGAATGTTCCTGCGCGAATCGTATGATATCACACCTTATCTGAAGGCTGACGGACAGAATATGCTGGCAGTGATTGTCTATCCGCCGACGTATCCGGGGAATCCGAACGGCGGTCAGGGCGGCGATGGGATTATCGCTCGCAACAATACGATGCAATATACGCCCGGTTGGGACTGGATTCAACCGGTGAGAGACCGGAACACCGGAATCTGGGACGAAGTATCCATTACGACAACAGGCAATGTGCGGTTGCAATCGCCTTACGTAGTGACGAAAGTGCCGGGAGTCCGCCAGCCGGAAGCTAAAATGCAGAAGGATGCTATTGTGACGGCTTCTGTGGAAGTGTCGAACCATTCGGATAAGACGCAGACGGGTTCGCTTACTTGCGAAACAAACGGTTTACGGTTGAGTCAGCTTGTTACGCTGCTTCCTCATGAGACAAAGACAATATCATTCAAGCCTTTTGCTATCAAGAATCCGCATTTGTGGTGGCCTAATGGCGTGGGTGAACATACATTATATAATATGTCGTTCGCTTTTGAGTCGAATCATTCGGTGAGCGACAAAACGGATGTGCGTTATGGCATTCGCGAGATCACTTCGGATAAAGATCCGGCAAATGGCGGTCGTCGTTTCTTCGTGAACGGACAGAAGGTGTATATCACCGGCGGTAATTATATCAATTCGGATTGGTTGCTTCGCCTTTCTCCGGAACGTTATCGTGACGAAGTGCGTTTCCACGCCGAGATGAATCTGCGTATGATCCGTGTTTGGGGCGGTGCGTTGTTGGAAAGGCCGGAGTTCTATAATGCCTGCGATGAATATGGAATCCTGGTGTTCCAGGATCTTTGGGGCAGTGGCGATTGTAACGGTGCCTGGATAGATCCGGCAAAGAAAGATTCGCGCGAACGCCGTTGGGAATATCCTGACAATCATGAGTTGTTCATCACTTCGGTGGAAGATCAGGTGAAGATGGTGCGTAATCATCCGAGTCTCTGCTTCTGGTGTGGTGCAAACGAATGGCCGTTGGCAAAAGATATTGACAAGCGTTTGAAGGAAGAGGTATTTCCGAAGCTTGACCCGAACCGTCTGTTCGTTAGCTTCTCTACAGATACAATCTTTACAAGAAATCCTTATCCTGATAATGGCGATGGTCCTTACGGTATTCAGGAACCGGAATGGTTCTATAGTTTCCGTTCGTATCCGTTCAATCCGGAGTCGGGTTCTGTTGGTTCTCCCGAAGTGGAGAGCATGCGTCTGATGATGGCAGATAAGGATCTGGCAGAGTTCCCGCGCAAAGGAATGACTCGCAATGAGGTGTGGAAATATCATAAAGATCTGGGTTATGGTAATCATCTGGAACGTTATGGCGAGGTGAAGGATATCGAGACTTATTGCAAATATGCACAGGTTGTTAATTACGATCAGTACCGGAGTTTCATGGAAGGTCGTGCTTCACGCATGTGGGACTGGTACACGGGAATCCTGATCTGGAAAACGCAGAATCCTTGGACTTCTTTGCGCGGACAGATGTACGACTGGTGGCTCGATGTGAATGCTTCGCTTTATGGAACACAGAAAGGTTGTGAACCGCTTCATGCATTCTATAATCTGCTGACGAAGAAGGTGGAATTGCTGAATACGACAGCTACGGATCATAATGGATTGACAGTGACTGCCCGCATGTATAATCGCGAAGGTAAAGTGCTTTGGGAGAAACAAATTGCTGCCGATGCAAAAGCAAATACGGTAAAACCTTTGTTTGATGTTCCTGCTCCCGAAGGTGTGGATGGCGCCTATTTCCTGAAACTGGAGTTGCCTGGAGGTACGCCTAATATTTACTGGTTGACTACTAAAGAAAAGGATTATTCATCTTTGTCGCAACTGCCTGCATCCAAACCGACATTCACCGTCGCTTATGAATCGACAGACAATCATTATACATGCAAGGTGCAATTGGAAAACGGCAATCAGATTTCTTTCTTCAACAGAATAAAGGTGATTGATAAAACGACAGGTGAGCGGATACTTCCGGTACACTATTCGGATAATTACATCACGTTGATGCCGGGCGACAAGCGCGAAGTGTCGCTTCAGTTCACGACAGACTTGTCTAAAGACCGGATTCAGATTGTTTCAGACAGTTGGACCGCCGACCGGATGATTGCAACAGAAAAATAATTGGGCTGTCGCCTTTCAAATCAATTGAGTTCGCCTTTTCCTTGGCGGACGATTTCGAAAGGTTCTTCCGTACAGTCAACGATGGTTGAAGCTTCGAGTCCGCCGAAACCGCCATCGATAACGATATCGACCTCGTTTTCATACTTTTCGTGTATGAGTTCGGGGTCGGTACTGTATTCCATCACTTCGTCCTCATCGCGGATTGACATGGTGAGGAGCGGATTGCCCAACGCTTGCACCAATGCGCGTACGATTGTATTGTCAGGAACACGAATACCTACTTCCTTACGATTCTTGTAAATCTTCGGCAGCTCATTGCTGGTCGGAAGGATGAAGGTAAAAGGACCGGGCAGATTCTTCTTCATCAGTTTGAAGGCGCTGTTACTTACTTTGGCGTACTCGCTCAAGTTAGACAGGTCGTAGCAGATGATGGAAAGATTGCTCTTCTGCGGATTGACGCCTTTGAGACGACATATATGTTCGACGGCACGCACATTGAGCGCGTCGCAACCGATGGCATAAACCGTGTCGGTTGGATAAATGACAAGGCCGCCGTCCTGCAATGCTTTGACGACCTTGTCTATTTCTTTAGAATTCGGGTTCTCCGGATAAATCTTTATGAGCATACATTATTCTTGATAATAGACGCGTTTGACGCGCGGTGATATGGAAGTGAGTATCTCGTAAGGAATCGTATTCAGTTTGTCGGAAAGTTCGCTAACCGGAAGTTCGTCGCCGAAGATGATGGCTGTATCGCCTTCGTGAGCTTCGATATCAGTTACATCAATCATACAAGTATCCATACAGATGTTGCCGATGATCGGACAGCGTTTGCCATTGATAACTACTTCGCCGCCTCCGTTGCTGAAATGACGATCGAGTCCGTCGGCATAACCGATAGGAATGATGGCGATGCGTGAGTTGCGCTTTACGTAACTCTTCCGACTGTAACCGATAGAGTCGCCCGCCGGAACTTCCTGAATTTGCAGTATGGTTGTTTTCAGTGTACTGATGTTTTGCAGACCTTTGATTCCTGAAGCACTGACGCCGTAAAGACCGATTCCGAGACGAACCATGTCCATCTGATATTCTGTGAAGCGTTCGATGCCGGCCGTGTTGAGAATATGTTTGATGATTTTATAATCGAGTGTCCTTTCGAGGTCATTCGCTGCTTCCGTGAATATTTCGAGTTGCTGCTTCGTGAAGTCGTCGAAGATGCTTGAATCGCTGCCTGCAAGATGAGAGAAGACTGAACGTACAACGATGCCGCTCTGTTCTTTCAGCCGCGCGCAGATTTCATGCATGTCTGACGGTTGGAAGCCCAGGCGATGCATTCCGGTATCAACCTTGATGTGAACAGGATATGCTGTGATTCCTCTGCGGCGGGTTTCTTTAGCCATGGCATCAAGCAGGCGGAAACTGTAGACTTCCGGTTCAAGCTGGTTCTCGAACAGTACATTGAAACTGCTGAACTCGGGATTCATTACGATGATTGGAATTGAGATTCCTTCTTTGCGCAATTCTGCACCTTCGTCAGCAACGGCTACAGCCAGATAATCACATCGATGTTCTTGCAATGTTTTTGCTAATTCATAAGAACCGGCGCCATACCCGAATGCCTTAACCATACAAACCATTTTGGTTTCGGGTTTGAGCTTCGAACGGTAAAAGTTGAAATTATGAACGATAGCGTTGAGGTTGACTTCCAGAATGGTTTCGTGAACTTTCTTTTCCAAAAGGTCAGAAATTTGTTCGAAATGGAAGTGACGCGAGCCTTTGATCAGGATAAGTTCGTTTTTGAACTTTCTGAAAGAAGGTGAATTGAGAAAATCTTTTGTTGTAAGATAAAACTCTTTCTCTATATTAAATGCACTTTCGTATTCTTTCAAATCACGTCCGATGCCGATAATACGATCTACTTTCTTGCGATGAACAAGATCGGCAACGCGTTTGTATAAGGATTTAGGCAGTGCACCCGATTGAAGAATATCTGAAAGGATAAGTGTGCTTTTCAGTTTCTTCCCCATATTGCGACTCTGCTGAAAATCGAGGGCGATGTCTAAAGAGTTGATATCGGAGTTGTAAGTATCGTTGATGATTGTGCATCCGTTGATGCCTTGTTTAACATCAAGACGCATTTCCACAGGCTCGAGATGTTTGAACTTTGCGACGTCGTTCACACTGCTGGGTTTTAAATAGAGCATCAGAGCCATGCATTGGAATACGTTTTCAATGGAGGCATCGTCGGTAAACGGAATCTCGTAAGTTTGATCGAATCCAAGAAGAGTACAATGGATGATAGTCTTATCTGACTGTTTCTCTATGGATTCAATAAACAATGGTGCTTCAGAATCCGTTCGACTCCAGTATATGGCTTTATGCGAAAGACAAGCAGATTCGATGCAGTTGGCGATAAATGAGTCGTCGCCGTCGTAGATTATAGCTTCACTTTCGGTGAACAACGAAAGTTTTTCCAAACATTTCTGCGTTGCCGAAACGAAATTCTCTTGATGTGCTTCACCGATGTTGGTGATGATTCCGATTGTTGGAGCGATGATTGCCTGCAGGCGCTCCATCTCGTCGGGTTGTGAGATTCCCGCTTCAAAGATGGCTAGTGTGTTTTTATCGTTCATTTGCCAAACTGAAAGTGGCACACCCAGTTGGGAATTGTAGCTGCGAGGCGAACGAACAATATTGAAATCGTTGTGAAGGAGCTGATAAAGAAACTCTTTGACGACAGTTTTTCCATTACTACCGGTGATACCGATGACGGGAATATTAAACCGTTTGCGATGGAATGCAGCAAGCTTCTGTAATGCTTTTAGTACATCTTTGACTAAAAGGAAGTTCGCTTCATCCATTGTTTTAAACTCCGGAAGCATTTTGCTGACTACAAAATTGCGTACACGTAGTTTATACAGCTCTTTGATATAGTTGTGACCATCATTAGTCTTTGTTTGAAGTGCAAAAAATAGACTTTCTTCCGGAAAAGAAAGACGACGACTATCGGTGAGCAGGATACTGATCTTGCTTTCGTGAAGTCTAGAAGTGTCGGCTCCAATAATTCCGGCTATTTCTCTAATTGAGTATTCCATTGTTTTACTTATTTGTTTTCAATTTTCTTGTTTAAAACATCCATTTCAAATTGGATATCAAAGTACGGAAATTTATCATTAAGTCGTTTCATCTTTAACATAGTTTGCGAGATGAATTGTTTATAAGCTTCACTTTGTGGTTGAAACGGCTTGTGATTGATAGCTTTTTGTATTTCGCCCCATTCACGAATAATCTGTTGTGAATCATGTGTAAGCATGTTCTCAATGAAACGTTGCCAGATATATTCGATGGCCAGAGCGGAAGGGTGAAGCATGTCGTCGGCGTAGAAACGATAGTCTCTCAATTCGTCGAGCATGATTTCGTATGCAGGGAAGTAGCATGTCTGCTCTTTGAATTCTGATTGCAGTTGTTCGATGGCAAGTAAAAGTGTTGCTTTGCTCAGTTGGTTGCCATGGGCGCCGTCTTTCCAATGACGGATCGGACTGACGGTAAACAGAATCTTAAGTTCTGGATTCTGTTCCCATAAGGACAAAAGCAGTTCTTTCCATTCTTCGACAATATTGTCAACAGAAAGCATTTCGCGGTCAAACATCTTTTCAGGTAATTTATGACAATTGGCAACAATCTGTCCATTACTCTTGAGTCGGTAAATCCACGCAGTGCCAAATGTGATGATCATGCGTTTGCAATTCCTGATTGATGAGGCCGAAGAGAATAGTCTGTCATTAATGTTTTTCAGACATTCGTCTTGTGAGGGCGAAGAAAACCGACTATGGTGCGAAAAACTTTGATAAACGTCGTTGCTGAAGAACAGGTCTTTTGCTGTAAAACGTTCTGGTCGTAAAAGTATACGAATGGCTTGAGCGATAGATGCCGGATTATAAAGCGTGCCAAAGGGATTAAGGTCAGTCGGGAATTTATTCTCTTCCATTTTTTTGCCGATACTTTCGACAAAACATGACCCTAACAGCAAACATATTTCTTTATGTGAAAAGAGAAATGGTGCTTTTGACAATATGATTTGTGTATATAATTGTTGCATATTCTGATTTGGGTGCGCAATATTAATTAAATCCTCTCAACTATGCAAGAGGAAAATGATAATGACCCCTATAAATGAACCTGTTGATAACTTTTTGTTACTTTTCTTATCTAATTCTTGCATGTTCTCTTTAGAAATATGTATTTTTACATTTTATTAGGGCAATGAGTAGGTAATCAATCGTCTATCTTGCCTTTGTTTAAGAAGAAGTTTAACATTGAGCGGAGAATGGAAGAAAAGGAAATATGCTATCATATACCCGTGATGCTTCATGAAAGTGTTGAAGGACTAAATATTCAGCCGTCGGGAGTGTATGTGGATGTGACTTTCGGTGGTGGAGGCCATTCACGAGAAATCTTGCGTCAACTGAATAATGAAGGCACGCTCTACGGGTTTGATCAGGATGCTGATGCTGAGAAGAATATTCTTGGCGATTCGCGTTTCGTCTTTGTCCGTAGTAATTTCCGCTATCTGTATAACTTCATGCGTTATTATGGCGTCGTGGAAAAAGTCGATGGTTTATTGGCTGATTTGGGTGTTTCATCTCATCATTTTGATGATAAGGAGCGTGGTTTTTCATTCCGTTTCGAAGGCAATCTGGATATGCGTATGAACAGGAGAGGCGGTTTGACGGCTGCGGATATTGTGAATACTTATCCGGAGGAAAAGCTGGCCGATGTCTTTTATCTATATGGAGAATTGAAGATGGCACGTAAACTGGCGTCCCTCTTGGTAAATGTTCGTGAAACGAAAAAGATTGAAACGATTGGGGATTTTCTGACGGTGATAGAACCATTGACAGGTAAGGATAAGGGGAAAAAGATTCTGCCACAGATTTTTCAGGCTCTGCGCATTGAGGTGAATGACGAGATGCGTGCATTGAAAGAAATGTTGCAACAGACGCTTCAAGTGCTTAAGCCCGGAGCTAGATTGGTGGTGATCACATACCAGTCATTGGAAGATCGGTTGGTGAAAAACTTTTTGAAGACAGGAAATTGTGAAGGAAAGACTGAGCAGGATTTTTATGGAAACATTAAGAGTCCGTTCCGTCTGATTAACAATAAAGTAATTGTACCTTCTGAGGAAGAGATAGTACGTAATCCTCGTTCTCGAAGTGCAAAATTAAGAATAGCTGAAAAGAAGAATTCTTATGAGTGAGCAGGTAAAAAAGAAAAGAGGACATAAATTCTCTTTTTTGTATATTATTGGTGGTGGTATTCTGACGGAAGATTTTATCCTTCGTCACACACGTATGATTGTCTTAATCGTTTTATTACTGTTTTTCTTTATTGGAAACAGATACACTTGTCTGCAAAAGTTGAGAGAAATCGATCATTTGCAGCAAAAGTTGCGTGATACACGGTTTGAAGCATTGTCGATATCTTCAGAACTGACAAGTAACAGTCGTGAATCACAAGTGGAGAT
>DAIMYP010000086.1:0-8667 GCA_036734445.1 Tannerellaceae bacterium | reverse complement strand
ATTATCAAGTAATCTCAAACATACAGTCTATGGAACAGAAAAGATTAACCTTTTGGAAAATATGGCCGATGATGGGGCTTTGCCTTATGCTCGGATTCACGGCGGCACAGGTGAAGGCACAAGAACCTAATGAAGCTAATTATGACGAGAGCAAGGTGCCGCAGTTCACGCTGCCCGACTTGCTGAAATGTAATAACGGACAGGAGATTATGACCGCCGAACAGTGGGAAGCTTTGCGCCGACCGGAACTGATGACGATCTTCACCGAACAGATGTTTGGGAAAATGCCGACAGACAAGGTCGATGTGACCTACAATAAACTCGATGATAATCACAGCGCTATCGATGGAAGCGCTACTCGCAAACAAATAGAAATGACTTTCACGCACAATGGCGTCGAACATAAGGCTCTGCTCCTGATGTATCTCCCGAACCAGATAAAAGTGCCCGTTGCCGTGTTCTTCGGATGCAACTTCCAAGGCAACCAGAGCATCAGCGACGACCCGGATATCATCACTTCTACAAACTCGAAAGCTGCACGCGGAGCAGCCAAATCGCGATGGCCGATATCAAAAATCATTGATGCTGGCTATGGCGTCGCTACCGTATGGTATTTCGATTTCTTCCCGGATCAGAAAGATGGACAGAACGGAAGCATCCTCACCCTCTTCGGGAAAAACAACGCCGACGAACTGGCTCCGGACGAAGGACAGGCTATCGCCGCATGGTCGTGGGGCGTCAGCCGTGTGATGGACTATTTTGAGACCGACAAACAGATAGATGCAAAGAAAATCATGCTGCTAGGACATTCAAGACTCGGAAAGACCGCACTATGGGCAGGCGCGCAGGATCAGCGTTTCGCTATCGTCATCTCCAACGAATCGGGATGCGGAGGCGCGGCACTGTCGAAAAGGGCGTTCGGAGAAACGGTGAACCGCATCAACAACTCCTTCCCGCACTGGTTCTGCAAGAACTTCAGAAAATACAACCACAACGAATCGGCTCTGCCGTTCGACCAGCATGAACTGATTGCTCTTATCGCACCGCGCCCCGTGTATGTGGCAAGCGCTGTGGGCGACCAATGGAGCGATCCGAAAGGCGAATTTCTGAGTGCCTACTATGCCGGACCGATATATAAACTCTATGGTTACAAAGGACTGGAGACTGACGTGATGCCGGCTATAGAAAAGCCTGAACAAAATCGGGTGGCATATCATATACGCAATGGAAAACATGACGTCACCGATTTTGACTGGGACAATTATATCAAATTTGCCGACAAATGGTTGAAATAAATTCGTTCAAGCTTGCATATCAAATAATTATTTCGTTACTTTGCACCCGCTTTACGTAATCTCTGGCGGAACACGTAGTCCGTTATATTGCGTTTCAACAAAATAATAAAACAAATAAAAAGCTATAAGACAATGGATTTAATTAAAGTTGCAGAAGAAGCGTTCGCTACTGAAAAGAAGAATTTTCCTGCTTTTAAGAGTGGCGATACCGTTACGGTTGCATACCGTATCAAAGAAGGTAACAAGGAACGTATCCAGCAGTACAGAGGCGTTGTAATCAGCATTACGGGCCATGGCGAAAAGAAACGTTTCACAGTTCGCAAGATGACTGAGAATGTTGGCGTTGAAAGAATTTTCCCGATGGATTCACCTTTCATCGAAAGTATCGACTTGAACAAGATTGGTAAAGTTCGTCGCGCTAAATTGTATTACTTGCGTAATCTTACCGGTAAAAAGGCAAGAATCAAAGAGAAGAGAATCTGATTTTTCTACCTCAAATAGATACAAAAAAGGCTGCTTGATCATTTCGGGCAGCCTTTTCTGTGATACAGGCATTCATTGCCTTGGCGTTTCGCCGGCGAATATTGCCGTTTCGTCGATTATTGTTTGAGCCCCGAATGCCTTTTACTACCTTTGTCTCAAGAAAGGATGAAAGCTATGAAGAGAAACGATTTTTTTATCGGATTCACAATCTCAGTACTATTGAGCATCTTCGTCAACTCGGCGATACTCATGCATAAGGCTTTTGACCCCAACAACCAGTATCAGCACTTCGTCTCTTTCGAGAACTTCTTCCTCTTCTTCGCACTGATATGGTTCTTCGTGCTGCCGATGGTGCTGTTCCTCGTCAATTATGAAGTGTACAGACTGGGAGAACGCTGGTTCCATCACATCGAATACAAAAGCATCCTGCTGTCGATCGTCGTCAGCTGCGCGATCTCGATGGGCGCACTCAGAAGCTATCCGGCTGTTTACACATCGCTGCTGGAAAACTTCGGACCCGAGAATGTAAAGGAATATTTGGAGCAACCGCCGCAGATCAAAAACGGTTTCCCGCCGCATCATCATATGTTTCCGCACGAAAGACACGAGCAGAACAGACTTTTCCCGAAGCCGATGCCGCCATTCATGCATCCGCTGTTTATGGAACACTTGATTATCCTGCTCACTGTCATCCTAAGCGTTTCGCTCATAAGACTCTTGAAAGGAAAGCAACAGATGGAACTGGAGATGGAACAGCTGAAGACGGAAAAAATACAGACGTCGTACAACGCGCTGATGGGACAAATCAATCCGCACTTCCTCTTCAATTCGCTCAACGGACTGAACTCGCTCATACAGAATGACGAAAAAGAAAGGACGCTGACTTATCTCGGAGAACTGTCGAACGTGTTCAGATACATCCTGCAAAGCAACAACAAAGAAACCGTGACGCTCGCCGAAGAACTGGAGTTCGTCAAGGCTTACACTTATCTGCTGGGCGTGCGCTACGAAGGCAAACTGTTCTTCTCGATACAGGCGGATCAGAAACTGCTGCTCTGGTATCTGCCGATACTGAGCATCCTGCCGCTGATTGAGAACGCAGTGAAACACAACACGATAAGCAAGCAGTCGCCACTGCGCATTGATATTTATACGACAGCCGACAACGAGCTGATCGTGTCCAACCATATCCAGCCCAAAATAGAAGAAGACAGCAAAGGCGGTCTGGGACTGAAGAACCTTTGGGGAAGATATCGCCTGCTCACGGGAAAAGATATCGCCATCTCAAACAGAAACGAATATTTTAAAGTGACACTTCCTTTACTTAATGCACCGGTAAAAAAATGAAAGCTGTAATTATTGAAGACGAAACGGCGGCAGTCATCAGTCTGAAAGCCGTACTGGGACAAAACAGCGTGATGCCCGTCGAAATTGTTGCCGAACTGGAAAGCATCAACGAGAGCGTGGAATATTTTCGGTCGGCACCGAATCCTGACGTTATCTTCATGGATATTCATCTGGCAGACGGTCTGGCTTTTAAGATTTTCGAGCTGGTTGAAATCAACGCTCCGGTCATCTTCACGACGGCTTACGACGAATATGCCTTGCAGGCTTTCCAGGTGAGCAGCATCGATTATCTGCTGAAACCGGTGACGCAGGCTTCACTCGAAAGGGCTTTGAGGAAACTGTATCTGTTCAGTCCCGAAGAGCGCGATGAACATATCAAGCAGACAAACAGCACGTTCCAGCCGAACAGGATGATCAAGAGCCTGCTGGTGATGCTCCCGGACAAGTTCTATCCGCTGCCGACAGAGAACATCCTGTATTTCTATACGGCAAACGAAAAAGTGACCGCCTACACGTCCGACGGAAGACAGCATCCGATAGACAGGACGCTGGACACGCTGAGCGAACAGCTCGACGGACAACAGTTCTTCCGGGCAAACCGGCAGTTTATCATCGCACGTAAAGCCATCAAGGATATCGATCTTTGGTTCGGTAGCAGATTGTCAGTGAATCTGACGGTTCAGGTACCGGAACGCATCATTATCAGCAAAACGAAAACACCGATGTTTAAAAAATGGATATTGGCAGAAGATTAATGTCATTTCACCGACTGCATCGTTGGCGTTTCCCTTCCCCTATCGGGCGATTCACCGACTAAAATTACCCAATTATCGGCGCTTAACCTTTCTTCACCGAAATAGCCCCTTACTTTGCTGCAAATCAAAAATAAGGAGAGAAGCACTATGTTAAAATGCATCACTTTCGATGGAGACACTTCAACGTTGAACACGCTGATGGGTTATTTTGAAAAGTTGGACAAAGCTTTGAATGAAGTACATGACGTACTGAACAAAGAGCAGAGCGAACAACCTATATTCGTTCGCGAAGGAGCAAGAATCATCCGGTTGCACAGAGAAGATATTCTGTATCTGGAAGGTTATGGCGACTATGTGAAGATTCATTGCTGCAACAGCAAGCCGCTCCTGTCACAAATAAGCCTCAAACGTTTTGAAGAGAAGTTGGACAACAGCCAGTTCTGTCGCGTCCACCGCTCGTATATCGTGGCACTATCCCAAATCAATTATATAGAACGCAAGCGCATCCGCATCGGAACGGACATGATTCCAATCAGTGATTCTTATCTGCCCGCACTGATGCACCGCATTGCGTTACCAGACTGAACTGTAGGAATTTCTCCTACAGTTTTGCTCTGTACATCAGTTCGCTTAATGTGTACGTGATTGTGATGCCCGTCCAGTTACGTTGCAATGCCTTCTGATTCAATTTCAACTGATCATAGAAGAGCGACAGGTTGATGCGGCCGCTCAACACCGGGAATCCCATTCCTGCGGTAACCCGGATAGAATAGCCTGATTGAGAATTGACATGCAGATAGGGAGTCGAAACATCGAGTCCCAGCTTATACTGCGTGCGACGCCAGAAATGCTCGGATGTATATTTGGCCGGATAATAGGTTGTACCGAGTTTCAATGAATGTGTATCATGGAAAGTGATACGGCTGTCGTTTGAGACGAGGGTGCTGTATTTCTGATACAGATAATCGAGTGCATAGGTCCATTGCTTATACTGGAGCGAAGCGCCGCCGCCGATGAACATCGGAAGCTTCTCCTTGAGATCATTCATCGGATAATCGGTTGCAGTCGTGGCTGTCGATCCGGTAGAACTGCTGGTACTTGTCGTGCTGCTCGTTGCATAAATGGTTTTCGAACGGCCCAATGACAAGTTTTGAGGAACGCCGTAAACGGCTCCGGCAGTCAACATCATGTCTTTGCCCAAACGGCGCTGATACTGCAGTCCGCCATCAACGGTGAATGTGCGGCCGGTCATTTTCTGCTTCTCGTACATCGTTCCCTGCGTCTCGGTTTCGGTAATATTGCCGAACACATAGTTCACATTGACACCCAACGATAATGAAGGCAGTATGCGGAAGGCATTCGAAAGCCGCAGTTTGGAGAATCCGCCATTGCCTTCGAAAGTGCTGCTGTAATAGGAACCGGGCGAGCCTTCCAAGGGTTCGGTGGACTGGAAATAATAGCCCACAGAACTGTATGGCATCAGTCCGACAGCCAAATACCAGCGGTTGTACATCCGCGCGCCTAACGAGAAATGACCGAAATTGCCGGTGAAAGCATTGTTGCCATCGCCCTTGGATTTGTAGTTCTCCCATTTCAGGAAAGCCGACGCCTCAGAAAAAAGATGCATGCTGTCCAATGCTGTCAACGCCGCCGGATTCGTCGTATTGATCAGATCATTGCCGCGCATGCCGTAGGCAACACCGCCCATTCCGGCATTATAACCGAACAAGCCTTCATCGATCTCGCCTATTCCGAACATGGAATAAGGAGACGAGGTCATCACATTTTGTGCCGACAAGCAGATGGATGTGCAGAGGAATGACAGGACAAAATATATTTTATGCTTTCTATTAGTAACTTCCATATACCTTATAAATTAGTTGTAATACAATAGGCGATTTGCCTTTCTGGT
Organism: Tannerellaceae bacterium; assembly: GCA_036734445.1. Taxonomy (GTDB): domain Bacteria; phylum Bacteroidota; class Bacteroidia; order Bacteroidales; family Tannerellaceae; genus Parabacteroides. The sequence goes on along the minus strand of DAIMYP010000086.1, from coordinate 2,875 downwards.
CGCTGACGGTCAGATTCCTGAATGTTTTTGTATATTCGTCTTCGTTGAAAACAAGCTGCAGGTTGTGCTTGTACATTCCGAAAGTGCCCAGTTCTTCCTGCATGAATGTTGTCACATCAAACGAATAATATGTATTTTCAGCAAATGTTTCATCTTTGACTAATGTGCCTCCCTGCACTTCCGATCCGAGATAATCCTTTACAGAAGAGGTAACTACATTGTTTTCATCTGTAATATACAGGAAGATGCTGTCAGGCAATGCATTGAAAGCGGAATAGGTTCCTACTTCGGGATAGATCTTCAAATAGGCCGATTCGATGGAGACGCGCTTCCCCTGATTCAAAATATTGTTGAGATAAGGGAATTTCAAGCGGGTGAACCATCCTATTCCACCGAAAAGCATGCCACGATTGCCCAAATTCTCAGACGAGACTTCCACATTCTTATATGGCAAGCCATTGAGCAATGTGCCTGAGCGGTCATGATCAATATGATAGAACTCGTTGGAGGTGTTCGGACTAATCACACATTCCTTTGGAACTTTCAACTCACCGGCCACGTGATAACGGATGATGATGGATGCAGCTGTATCATCAACGGCAAATGAAAAAAGTGCATTGCAATTGGTTTGCGAAGGAACAAGCGCAAATCCTTTGAAATACTCTTCAAAATGATCGGAAGAGACCATCTGATCATTATTATGCAGGCGCGTGAGCAAATCGTTGCCCATCGCATCCGGCAAGCGCACTTCAATCTTGTTGTCCTCGGCATTGTCCTTCGGACGGAATCTAAAGGAAACAAACGCTTCCGGATCGTATGCGAATGATGCGTTATTGTACAAATAGCCATAATCATTCAAAACGACCTTCTGCAAAATACGATGCAAAGAAAAATATTGGTACTTGGTCGTGTCGCCGATAGAATAATTATTGTATTTGAGAACAAAGATCAATGAATCCAAAACAAGCGTTTCATCCGCATCCGAAGTTAACGATGGCGTAGAATAAGGAATATAGGCAGTCGAAGAAACAGTTCCCCAAAGAGAATGTGTGTATCGGCCAACTAATGCGACCCCTTTTCCACTCGTTTCCAATGAATCGATCATCGAAGAAGAAACAATTACGGTGCTTGTATCAGTAGAAATATTACGGAAAGAAGTATCTACAAGATTCTCTCCATAAGTATTACTCTCATCATAACACGAATAGAAACAACATGCTACGATAAAAAAGAACAAGATAAATAAAAATTTATTCATATATTTGTTTACAATATTGTAATTTGTACGTATATTTGTAGTGCAAAAGAGATTAAATACTTTCTAACCTGCAAGAAAAACCTGTAAACAAGGTTTTTTATTCGGTTAACGAGGAATTTATATGGATTAAAGGTTATTTTGGCATTTTCGGGGTTTCATATTTGCTTTCACCCGATGCTTGGCCCAGTTCATCGGAAAGTTTGGGCAGTTTGTCGATTTAATTTGTGTAAGGACGAAAAGACCTGTTCTTTTGTACCAGAAATTAATTAGAGAAAGCAAATATGATAACGAAAAAGAATTTATACATATACTTAATAGCTTTTTTACCGCTGATTATTGCTTCATGCAGTAGTGATGATGATGATAACTTAATTGGTAATTGGGTGAGAGTTTCGGATTTCGATGGATTGGCACGAAGTGATGCCTCTTCATTTACAATCGGCAGTAAAGGTTATATAGTATGTGGATATGACGGAAAGAAGCGTCTTTCCGATCTATGGGAATACAATATGGATACTGATTCATGGACTCAGAAAGCAGACTTTCCGGGTATTGCCAGGAATTCAGCCACAGCGTTTGCCGTAGATGATAAAGGATATTTTGGTACAGGATATGATGGTGAAAACTATTTGAACGATTTTTATGAGTATAACCCATCGAGTAATACGTGGACAAAAAAAGCCGATTTTCCTGGCACAGCACGTTATGGTGCAGTTGCTTTTGGCGTTTCGGGTAAAGGATATGTAGGAGCCGGATATGACGGCAACTATCTCAAAGATTTCTATTCCTACAATCCATCCAGCGGTACGTGGACACAAATAACCAGTATTGGTGGAACCAAACGCATGGGAGCTACAAGTTTTGTCATTAATAATGAAGCGTATGTTTGTTGCGGCGTAAACAATGGCACTTATGTTGACGATTTTTGGAAATTCAATCCGTCAACAGGCAATTGGACGCAACTGCGTGATATAAGCAATTCTTCTGATGATGATTATGATGATGATTATGAGATCACGCGTACAAATGCAAATGCAATCGTTATTGACGGCGTCGCATTCGTAACATGCGGTGAACAAAGTGGCGTTCGCAGCGATACTTGGAAGTATTATCCTTCCACAGATTTATGGGAACAGGTACACGATTTCAAAGGAACAACACGTACAGTGGCAGTTTCTTTTACAAATGGAACTAGAGGCTTTATTGCAACGGGGAAGAGTAGCACATACCGCTTTGATGATATCTGGGAATTGCATCCTAATGAGTATGACCCGGATGATGATTAATGTGATGATGAAATGAAAGGTAAAAAGATTATCAAGGTTATCGCAGGTTTAGCGCTGCTTTCGTTGCTTCTTTCCTTGTTTTACTTTCACGGTAGAGAAATGGGGTCTCGCCGTGGCCAGCAACTGGAGTTGCAAACGTTTCAATTGCGGAATGGATGGGGATATAAGATTTTGTTGAATAGTAAGACGTTGATTTATCAACCTACCATTCCTGCAATTGATACGATTAAGGCTTTTCCCAATGAGAAAAGCGCCCGTAAAACCGGGGAAATAGTTATGAATAGATTAAAAAGAAATAAAGACTTTTCAATAACAACAGATGATTTAAAAC
>DAIMYP010000085.1:0-9093 GCA_036734445.1 Tannerellaceae bacterium | reverse complement strand
ATAAATATAAAGCCTTCGGCATTGTTTCAAACGGCAAAGAAGAAATCCAAAGATTCCGACCCTGCCGAAAGGGCATAACCATCCTTCCGGAACCTCAGAGAGGCTCCTGTATATATACTAACTGATTGTTAAACAGCATGATCCATTTCGGCAACCGGCTATTTGCCTACACAGATCCCGCTGACAATACACTAGTCTGTAGGGCCGCTTCGCCAAGCAGCCCATATAATCTCGCCTATGGAACACTCTCCCAACCCTGTGTTTGCGCAGGCACAGACCGGAGAGCACCAAGACTCCTTTTCATATCCAAAATTAACGAAGTTATCCCCTCTCAAAAAAGTATATACTTTTAGCACCATAAAGTATATACTTTGGGCATACGGAAGTATATACTTTCACCTATCAAAAGTATATACTTTTGTGACCTAAAGTATATACTTTTTGAAACTGAAATATTCTTTATATGTTCAATGGGGATATAAGCGGCCCGATAAACAGAATCCGACCCGGCACAAATGACTTTGGCACAACCGGAACTCTTTCAACAATCAAGGCCGACCCAAATAGTGGAAGATCATCCTCACTTCCTGTGGCGTCAGCACCCGACTTTGCTCGTTCCACCCGCTATGAAGCAACGACTCATGCAATAGCTCATGCTTCAACACCCAGAGCTTCAAGCGTCTGACTGCTGATTTAGGTTGGATACCCGGTGCATAGCATACTGCTAATTCTTTCCAACTCAAAGATTTGTCTTTAAGCATTGCTTCCATTATTGAAAAAAATCGTCTTTTGTTCTTTTGCAAATATACAAAATATTTACGTCAAATGCAAATATTTACAGATATTTTTCACTTTTTATCGCGTTTCTTTTATTCAAAATGAAGAATGTTAATTATATTCGCATCGTTATATTAAATATCATGGAACAGATATGGAAACACAATTATTAAAAGATCCCGGTATAATTCCCTCCAAAGAAGTATTAAAAGATGCTCTTGGTAGCGAGATATACGAAATATTAGAATTATTCATGAATGACATAACAGGTACAAACTACGGGCTGACGTACGATTGGCATTACTACAACGACGGCAAGTCATGGTTATGCAAGGTGAGTTACAAAAAGAAAACAGTTTTCTGGCTATCTGTCTGGAAAGGATATTTTCAAACCGGATTTTTCTTTACCCAAAAACATTTGGAAAAAATCGCTGCACTTGATATTGACGAAACAGTCAAAGGTGATTTTTTCAACAGAAAACCTGTCGGGAAACTGTTTCCAATGATATTCAAGATTTCCCAAAAGGAGCAATTAAATGACTTACTGAAAGTAGTGGCATTTAAAAAAGACTTGAAATAATGAGTACCCAAAAGGGAACAAGACTGTTATATCAATAGTTTTAATTGAAAAATGATTGTAAAACAATAAAAGAAGACAATGAAAAAAACGATTTTGATATTCATAAGTATTCTAGCCATCACACTAGTCGGACTGCCCATAAAAGCGGTAACAAATGCAAACTACCCACAGAGGACGAACGTGAACAGAGACGAAGGGCAACGCATCTTCAGCAATCTTCTATGCTCACCACGGAATTTTCCCATCGCCTTCACGTACAATGGAAAGAACTATAATGGCCTCGGCGAACTCAACCTTACAGGTAAAGATATCAAGCAGACCCAAAATGGAAAAACAGCCACTCTGACCTTCGCTCTGGATAAAAATATCCAAGTCAAGGTGAACGCCGGCTATTGCAACGAATACGGTGAAACGGAATATACCGTCTGGTTCGAGAACACAGGCAAAGAGACGAGTGCCGTATTGGAGAACCTGCTGTCGGTGGCCATGACCTTCAATGGCAAACAACCTCAGCTGAGAGGCTGTCTCGGCGACCATCAGAACAAATATGCCCCTTACGACAAGGATCTGCTTCGCGAGAAAGTGGAGTTCCGCAGCGACGGTGGAAGGGCAACGCACATCGTTTTTCCCTACTTCGACCTCGTACATGGCAATGGCGGGACACTGCTGGCTCTCGGATGGGCTGGAACATGGAGTACAAGCTTCACATCCACAGGCAGCAAAACGCTATGGAAAGCGCTCAACTGCAACGAATTCAAGTCGGTACTGAAACCCGGCGAAAAGGTACGCACAGCCCTGGTCGTCATGCTGCCCTATAAAGGACGCAGTGGTGACGAGGCTTCGAACCTTTGGCGCGAATGGTTCATCAAATACAATATGCCAAGGGCCAACGCCCAAGGCGACTACATCCAGCCGTTTTCGACAGAATGCTTTGCAAGCGATACCGGACTGCCCAACTCCGACGGAAGCGTGTCCGAACGTTTCTACACTTGGAAACGCACGCTTGAACGACTGGTGTACGAGAAAGTAAATGCCGATTTCAGATGGTTTGACGCAGGATGGTATTTCGACCCGGCAGGCAAAACCGTTATGAGCGACTGGTGGGGCACCGTCGGTTCGTGGGAACTGGACACCATCAAATGGCCGAACCACTCGTTCAGAGAATCGAACATCGCCTGTCACAACGCAGGAATGAAAGTGCTGGTGTGGTTCGAACCGGAAAGGGTGACGCATGTGGCCGACCTGGTCAAAAATTACGGATACAAGAACGAATGGGCCATCTCGAACGGCTCGAACGTGTTCAGCAATAATATAGGCGACCCGGAATGCCTCAAGTGGACCGTGAACCGCATCACCAAAATGATGCAGGAGAACGAAGTGGATCTCTTCCGCGAGGACAACAACAGCGACCCGGGTAAGACCTGGCCTAAACATGATGCCATGGAAACGCAAGAGATGGGATTGGCACGCACCGGGATGACCGAGAACCAAGCCATACAAGGACATTACGCCATGTGGGATGCCATCATTGCCTTCTGCGCTCAGAACGGCAAATGCACCTATATCGACAACTGTGCATCGGGCGGCGGACGTAACGACATCGAGTCGCTGCGCCGGAGTCTTCCATTCATGCGAAGCGATGCCGACCGCACGACAACGGCTCTGCGCTTGTCGATGAGTTCGACCTTCTGCAAATGGGTACCCATTCACGGCGCATCAACCAAAGAGTCGGCGAACGAACTGGAGGCCGGCAAAGCTGGCGGAAGCGATGTGTACGTGACACGCGCATCATTACTCCCCGTCTACAACATCTCTGAAACGTACACGCACGATGTCCTTCTCGACTACAACAATATCCGCAAGGCATACGGCGAATGGAAGAAATATGCTCACCTCCTGACAAAAGACTTCTATGTACTGACGCCCTGGCATAGCGAAAAAGATACCAAAGGCTGGACTGTTTTCGCCTATAAAGACTTCAACACCGGCGAAGGCATCATCACCGCTTTCAGGCAAGAGCAATGCGAAGAGCCATCGTTCGTAGCAAAACTGCCCTTCGTCAATCCGCAAAAGAGCTATAAGCTCCACAATGACGACACCGGCGAAGATATCCGGATCAAAGGCTCCGAACTAATTCAAAAAGGAATCGACATCAAACTGGAACATACAAGGGAATGCGCACTCTGGCATTTCGTGGAGGAATAAGAAATTATTACCAATGAATCAGGCAGGACCTATTTCCCACTTTTTCTATATTGGTTAGGGGTCAAATTGACAGCCTTGCTAAACTGGCGGACGAAATAGGAAGACGTTTCGTAGTGCAGCTGGCGTGCTATTTCTTCTACAGATAAAGTGGTATAAGTCAGGAGACGTTTGGCTTCATCCATAACTTTATTCTGAATATACCGCTTAGTAGAGATACCCAAGGTCCGTCTCACGATTTTATCAAGATAATTGGGCGTAATGAATAACTTCTCAGCGTAAAAGGTCACGCCATGTTGCTGTATGAAATAATCATTGACCAAAGCCACAAATCTATCAATATGGCGATTGGCAGGGAGTTCCTTCATCGACACGCGTGAGGCATCGGAAGGAGCTCGATTGAGCAACATCAGTGTTTCGTAAAGCATAGCACGCAGAAGGTGCTGGTCCTTATCTTTATTGCTATTATTGATCTCGGCTTTCATCTCTTTATACAGATGCATCAGCCTCTCAACAAGCTCCTCATCAGGTTCCAAAAACGGGGACACTCTGTCGGCCCTCAAAAAATAGAAACGATCGAGAAAATGATTGTCATTGAAAAAAGAGAGCAGGAACTGTTCATCAAAAATAAAGACCATACCGCTCAAACAAGTCTCCGGATTCCACGACCACACATCACCCGGTCGGGCACACACTATGATTCCCGGTCCGACCATCCGTGAATGGTCGTTCAGGCCGATCATCTCCTCTCCTTCCGTAAATATGATTATACAGTAGAAAGTCATTATCAGCTGTGGTGTGCGCTTCAGGTTCTTCTTCATGTCATCTACATTAATGACATCTACAAGAAGCTCCTTGCCATATTTGTGCTTATAAAATTTATATTGAGGAATCTTTTTCATTTTCAGTGCGCATCAATACAGAGCGAAGATACATCAATTTCATGAGAATAGAGACTACAACTTCAAATAACCTTCCATTATTTTAAATCCCAGTTGCTCATACATCTGCTTGCCACATTCGGACGTCTCAAGATAAATCTTTGTGATGCCACGCGTCTTTGCCTGTTGTACGAGCCATGAAGCGACCTGTCGACCGAAACCCTGTGTGCGATAGGGGCTGCGCACATATACGTTCATCAAGTAGGCACATCGCCCCGAAGTATTGTCGGGAGAAGGCATTTCCTGATATAGACATATTCCGCCGCAACCGATAATCTCATTCCCCAGTGATGCCCAGCACGCGACATGTCCTCCGGCGGGGATCTCTTTGAGATAGTATTCCCTGTTCGCCCTTTCCAATTCTGACATATCTTCATCATCGGGAATGGAGAACACTTCGTGGAGAACTTCCATCCGCCAGCGTAGAATCATTTCGATTTCGCCTATCAAAGCTTCACGAACTACTAATTTGCCTGCTTCCATCATCATCATGCTTTTACTCGTTCTTTAACAAGCCACGTAATAGCTTTTGCCAGTCGCAACTCATAATCCTTAAAATGATTACCTTGATTAAGTTCAAAGCAAGTATTCATTCCCAGTGCCTTAAAATGCTCATATATCTGTCCTGTAATCTCTACAGTGCGCTGAAGGTACCTGTTCTTGCTTATACTCTCGCGGTCGCCAATGGAAAGATAGACAGCAGAAGGATTCATCAACGGTTTATGCGAAACGACATAATCATAGAACTGCGGATACCACACTGAACCTGAAGCTGAAGCGATAGCTTCGAACTGGTCGGAAATAAAGGGCACATACAATGCAAAAAGCCCGGCCATGGAATAACCTGCCATGATCCGATGCCCTTGTGGCGCTATCGGTACAACTTTTTCCAGTATCCATTGCAGATGCTCTTGAGCTCTGCCTTCGAAATGGTCATCGCTGCTGATAACTTTGCCGGCAGGCCATGGTGACAGGTCTTCATCCCAATCAACATCAGAGATAAGCACAAGATGAAAAGGCGGACATCCCAGGGCTTCACAGCACTGAATAATCTCTGCCCAATCATTGCTGACACTATTGCAATAGACGACAATATCAGCATCATTTTCAGCATAAACAATGCTGACTTTCCTTTTATCAATTATTTTCTGAAGGGTTGTTTGCATGACAAACAAATTAAAATTAAACAGCCAATGCGCTCGTTTTCATAATTACAGGCAGAGATTTACTATCTATCTTCCCGTTGGAATTGAGCGGCATCGTATTTAGACATACGAAAAACTCAGGTATCATATAGGCCGGCAGAAATTTAGCCATTGTCTCTCTCACTTCCGACATACGGAAAGTCGGTCTATCTTTCGGGACGATGTAAGCAGTAAGGTAAGCCAGCCCTTGCTCATCATTGCGGGCACCAACAAACCCTCTCTCCACGCCTCTGCAATTACAGAGGATGTTCTGCACTTCACAGGTCTCAACACGTTTCCCGAGAATCATCACCTGAGAGTCCTTTCGATGGAGGAATATAAGCGTACCGTCAGGACGCATAATACCCAGATCGCCTGTGCGATACATTCGTCTGCCATCCGCCTGATTCACATAAGCCTCATTCTCTTTCTTTCTGTTGCTACCGATATAACCTCTTGATACACCGGCACCAAAGATACAAATTTCACCGATAGTCCCATTCGGAACAAGATTCAAATATTCATCTCTTATTTCAACTTGGACACCAAGTATCGATTTACCTATGGGATAAGTGCCGTCAGGCTCAGCTTGTCCATTATTACAATGGAAATAAGAAGCGCAGACTGTTCCTTCCGACGGCCCGTAGGTGTTGTATATTTCCGTCTGCTTAATAAGGTTCGTCACATAACTTTCGCGAAGAACATCTCCGCCACTGATCAATAGCCGAAGCGAAGAGGGTATCGACTGCAGCTTGTTCATCTCCAGCAGCAAATAAGGGAAGCCGCTGATTTCGGTTATCTTGTACTTTTCAACAAAGTTCATTATCCGATGAATGTCACCCTTGATATACTCCGAAGGAATGGCCAATGCAGCGCCGTTGCAAAGCGTAGTGAACACTTCTTCGACAAAGATATCAAACGAACAAACAGAATATTGCAACATCCTATCACCGACAGTCGGATGGAATTCATTGGTGAAAGCCTTGATATAATGGCATACATTCCTATTCTCGACAACAACGCCTTTGGGCATGCCGGTCGAACCGGAAGTATAAAGCACATAAGCTATGCTTTCCGGCTTTGACATTTCTGATATTCTTGCTTTAGGATGGACTTTTAAATCACTGTCAATGAAATGCAGAGGCAACCCATGGAGTTTTATGGCATATTCGCTATTTGTGATGACAAAGTCAACATTGCATTCATTCATGATAAACTTGATACGATCTATAGGGAAAAAAGGTTCTACCGGAACATAACCGGCACCAACCTTTAAAACGGCTATCATCGATGCTATCAGCTCCACGCTATGATTCATGACGATGCCGACAAGTTTTGGATTCGCCTCAAAATTCATGGCTATCGTATCAACAAGTCTGTCAAGCTGCTTAAACGTCAGACTGCGGTTTTCATCAAATACTGCAATCTCATTACTATTGCGGACTACCTGTTTTTTGAAATAACTATAAATTGTTTCCATTGTATTTTTCTCTTAATTTCTTACTAAGTTTACTGACAACAAGAGAATAGGAATCCCGGATACATTTTTCGATGGAATCGTCATCCAGCTGATCCAAATAAAGATCATTCCAATGTTCCTTGTTCATGTGATAGGCAGGAGTCACCCCTTCATACTGATCTCTTAACATCAATCCTGTTTCAGGAGCCAACTTCACAGCTACTCGGGGAAGTGGTGCATCGAGTTGCAAAAGCATGAACCATTTTCCTTCGACACTGAAAGAAATCCAGTCATCACCGGCAAACAATGCTTCTGTCACCCCCTTCAAAGAAAGTGCAAACATTCTAACCTGTTCAATGTTCATCATCTTTTCTCTTTATTTCTGATTACAAAATAAGAGACTTTTCGTGAGAACATCATCAGAAAAAAGAGGAGTGAAATGTCACTTTTCGGGACAAAATAGTACAGATCTTTTCATAGTCACTGTTGGAGCACAACAGCAGATGTATGGAGTCGCTCGGCGATTGCCATTTCACTTCTTTAGTCCACATAGACCTTATATTCCCAAGCTTTTAGCTGCTTCGATAAGGCTTCCTTCTTATTAGAAAAGTAATTTGTATAGATACCCTTCAACGCCTTGCCAGTGTACTTGACAGGAACCTGTCTTGCAGACAGATTGACCATGACAGTCACCGTGCCATTGCTTCCCTTACGTGAAAAGACATACACCTGTGGTTCAGACGTAGGATAGCGCACCACTGCAGCACCGTCGCCAGCCCTGAGTGCTGTATATTTATGTTTCAGGCTATTTAGTGCCTTATAGAAGTAAGTCCATGAGTTAGCCTTAAAATCAGGCGACTTGTCTTTCTTGAAGAATTCAAAAGAATGATTGAATCCAACTTCCTGCCCCGTATACAACAGAGGCATTCCAGGCCAGGTATATTCCAGCACGGCACAAGCCTTCACGCCATCGCCCAGACGGTCAAACTCCGTACCTTCCCATGAATTGAAATCATGATTGGTGATATGGTTCATCAGATAACTATCTTCAGGAAACGACTTCGCCTGACTTACCATGAGCGAGTCAAGGCTTTTCTGTGCGTCGGCACCATTTTTGCAGATTCTACCCATCACATTCTTCAACGGCCAGTTGTAATTCATGTCGAAAGCTTTTTCTGCCAGTTCGGGTTTCTCCGCCTCAGCCAACATGAATACAGGTTTAATCTTGGATATTTCAGCACGCACAGTATTCCAAAAATCAGTAGGTACCTCCATAGCCACGTCACATCTGAAGCCATCGATATTACATTCTTCGATCCAGTATTTCATAGCGTCAAGCATTGCCGTGCGCAGAGCCTTATTGGCATAATCCAGCTTGTACGTGTCAGTCCAGTTGTAAGGATGAACCATCTTGCCCAAACTGTCCTTGACATAAAAGTCGGGATGCGACTTCACCCAAACGTTATCCAGTCCGGTATGGTTCGCCACCCAGTCAATAATCACCTTCATACCCAGTTTGTGAGCCTTGGTCACAAGTGCTTTAAAGTCGCCCAACGTTCCAAACTCAGAGTTCACCTTGGTATAGTCCTGCACAGCATAGTAACTGCCCAGTTCCCCATTGCGCCCTTCAAGGGATATTGGATGGATAGGCATCACCCAAATGATGTCCACACCAAGACTCTTCAGTCTCGGCAACTGTCGGCTGTAAGCGTTAAAAGTACCTTCAGGTGTAGATTGGCGGATATTGGCTTCGTAAATAACAGCATTTCTCGACCATCCTGTATGGCTCACCTCCGTGCGCTGAGCTATTATATCATGGCATACGAATAGCACAGCAACAATCATCGTTACTAAATTTGTACTTTTCATGTTTGATAGGTTTTATTGACTATTTTCCACAAAAATATCAAATATCAGCAATACAATCATCAAATTATATATAAATATTAT
>DAIMYP010000084.1:0-9485 GCA_036734445.1 Tannerellaceae bacterium | reverse complement strand
AATCCGATTATTACACCGGACACAACGGTGAAGTTTGATTGTCCGATGAGAGGCGAGAAAGTTGGTTGGGAAGAGAGCGATGTTTTCAATCCCGCAGCTGTAGTCAGAGAGGGAAAGATTTATGTGCTTTATCGCGCTGAAGACAATTCGGCAACAGGAATCGGGAAGCGCACTTCGCGCATCGGATTAGCTGAATCAGCAGATGGAATCGCGATGCAGCGCCGTTCGACACCGGTAATGTTTCCCGATAAAGACAACATGAAAGAATACGAATGGCCGGGCGGATGCGAAGATCCACGCGTTGTTGCTACCGACGACGGACAATATGTGATGGCTTTTACAGCGTGGAACCGCAAAGTGCCTCGTCTGTGCATCGCTACATCGCGCGATTTGATCAAATGGACAAAACACGGACCAGCCTTTGCAAAAGCCTACAATGGCCGTTTCAAAGATATGGCCTGCAAATCAGGATCGATGGTTACAAAGATTGAAAACGGCAAACAAGTGCTGACTAAAATCAATGGCAAATACTTCATGTACTGGGGCGAAAACCAAGTATCCGCAGCAACGTCAGAAGACATGGTGAACTGGACGCCTGTTCTGGACGAGAAGAACGAACTCGCCGCCGTCATCAAACCGCGCGAAGGATTCTTCGACAGCGCACTCACGGAATGCGGACCGCCATCTGTTCTGACAGACAAAGGAATCGTTCTATTATATAATGGTAAGAACAAGAATGATGGAACCGGTGACAAACGTTTTACGCCCGGAGCTTATTGCGCCGGACAATTGTTGACCGATGCCAAAGATCCGATGAAAGCTTTGCAACGACTGGATGTGCCATTCTTCCGTCCGATGGAATCTTTCGAAAAGAGCGGTCAGTATGTGGATGGAACCGTCTTTCTCGAAGGACTGGTATTTTTCCAGAACAAATGGTTCCTCTATTATGGATGCGCCGATTCAAAAGTGAGCGTTGCCATTTACGATCCGACTGCAAAAACGTCGGGAGATGCGATTCCAAACAAATAATCAAACAATCATGAAAATAGGACTTACCCATCTGCTGCTCTTTGCTTCTGTTTGTTTCTGCTTCGGACAAACACCCAATTATTATCAAGATTCGAACTCCATTTATTTGAATTCAAAAGATGGACATAATGGCTCTTTCGTTTGGAAGATGTGCAAAGTTAGTGATGTCAAAGAACAAGCAGAAAAAATTTCACAGGCAGGATTCGCAACCGCACAATGGATGCCGGCAATCATTCCTGGAACAGTTTTGAACTCATTGGTTTACAACAAAGTCTACCCCGAACCCTATTATGGCTTGAATAATAAGCTGGAGAAAAATCTTATTCCTGATTTGGCCAAAGCCGGGCGCGATACTTATACCTATTGGTTCCGAACCGAATTTACAGTTCCCAATAGTTTTAAAGGCAAAATCGTCTGGCTGCAAGTAAATGGCATCAATTATAGAGCCGAGATCTGGGTTAATGGACATCTGTTAGGGAATATGGCCGGAATGTTCAAACCTGATTTCATCAATATCACTGATTTTGCAAAGATTGGGCAGAACAATGCGTTGGCCATCAAAGTTTATCCTATTGATATGCCGGGAACGGTCATGCCAAAAAACTGGGGCGCTGCAAACGGCGAGTTTCATAATGGCGGCGATGGGAACATCGGTCTGAATGTGACGATGCTGATGAGCGCCGGTTGGGATTTTACCTTTATGGACGGCGTTCGCGACCGCAATACCGGAATCTGGAAAGATATACAGCTATATGCAACAGACAAAGCCACTTTGCGTTATCCGTTCGTCAAGTCCGAACTCCAGAAACCAAATTACGACCTTACCCGAGAGACGGTAAGCATTGAAGTGTCCAATCCAACGAAAGACAGTGTCAGATGCACAGTCAAAGGCGAGATAAGAAGCGAAAACATCTCTTTCAGCAAGGACATCGCACTTTACGGCGGCGAAACAAAGATTGTCACTTTCACACCCGAAGAATTTCCGCAACTGATCATCAAGAACCCGCGTCTGTGGTGGCCGCGATTCAAAGGCAATCCCGAACTTTATGAACTGAAGATGAGCGTTTCTGTCAATGGAAACAAATCTGCCGAAACCAAATCGCGCTTTGGAATCAGAGAGATTACAACAGATCAGAACACACCCGATCATTCGCGTCAGTTCTTCGTCAACGGAAAGAAGATATTCATCCGCGGTGCGAACTGGATTCCTGAAGCGATGTTGCGAACTTCGGATGCTAGAACATACGCAGAAATGCGTTACGCTTATCAGACCGGTGTAAATCTCATCCGCATGTGGGGCGGCGGCATTGCCGATTCCGATTATCTTTTCCAGTTGTGCGACGAGATGGGACTCCTTGTCTGGCAAGAATTTTGGATGACTGGCGACACCAAACATCCGCATGATGCAGATTTATATCTGAGCAACGTCACTGCGACAGTCAAACGACTCCGTAATCATCCTTCGTTGGCCTATTATGTTTGTTCGAACGAAAGCACTGAGATGTCGGGTATCAAAGAATTGCTCATGAATCTGGATGGCACCCGCGCCTATCAGATGGAATCGGAATGTGACGGCGTACATGATGGAAGTCCGTATATTCAAGTCAACCCGATGCAATATTACGAAAACACTGCCTCAGCGCGCGGCAGTCGCATTGATGGATTCAATCCGGAATATGGCTTTTCAAACCTCCCGACAGTCGAATGCCTCCGCGAAATGATGGACGAGAAAGACTTATGGCCCATCAATAAAGAAGTGTGGGATTATCACGAAGGCGGCGGATTTTACGGAATGACCACCTTCTACAAGGATTTGGCCGAAAAATATGGCAAGATCTCTTCCGTAGAAGATTTTGCTACAAAAGGACAGTTTGTCAATGCCATGGATGCGACAACGATGTGGGAAGTGTGGAACTACAATAAGTTCGGTTACGGCGACCGTTACACATCGGGACTTCTGTTCTGGTATTTCAACAGTCCGATGCGTCAGATCAGTTCGCATCTTTGGGATTATTCACTCGAACCCAACGCTTCCTTATATTATACGCAACACGCGTTGGAACCGCTTCATGCGCAATTCGACTATCTCAAGAATACCGTTTCTGTCTACAATGACTATTACCAGTCGTTCAAGGATTATAAAGTTACAGCCGACGTCTACGATCTGAACAGTCACAAAGTATGGAGTCACAGCAAGACGATTGATATTCCTGAAGATGGCGTTGTGAATGACGCTTTCGCCATTGATTTTCCTGCCAACATCACACAAGTGCATTTCATCAAACTCCGCTTGTTAGATGCTCAAGGAAAAGAGATTGCTTCCACATTCTATTGGCGTTCGAACGACAAGTACGAAGGCAAAACGACAAAAACCGGACCGACGACCTCGGGGTTCGAAGATCTTTCGAAACTGAAACAGGTTCAACTGAAATCAAGTCTCAGAACGTATGTCAAGGATGGGCGGCATTTTGTCGAAGCAACTGTGAAGAATCCAAGTTCTACACTCGCCTTCTTCACCCAACTGCAATTATTGGATAAAAGCGGCAAACCGGTCAGACCCTCGTTCTACACAGACAATTATTTCTCGCTGCTTCCGGGTGAAAGCAAACATATCACCATCGAAACAGCGACAAGTGATATGCCCGATTCGCCTACTTTCGTTGTAAAAGGATGGAACATCAAACGGCAAACTTATTCTGTAAACAACAGATAAAACTGCCTTTTTAAACACAACAGTATTTCACGGATTCCATAGCCAGACTTTACAAAGACTAATGAGAATCCGTGAAATTTGTTTTTATATCAGCCAAGATAAGCTGAACTTCGGCACAAAAAACGAACAAATTCATTTTATTCTACTCTCGGTTTGCACTATCTTTGTTCCCAAAAATAATTGATTATGCCACTAGTATTCATCATTATGTTATGCGCTTATTTTGCTGGGAACGCATATATTTTCATTCGTGGAATGCAAGCACTGGCACTTCTTCCTTTAGGATGCAAGATTTCACTAGCCGTATTGTTCTGGATATGCGTGATTCTTCTTTTCGTTGGATTCGCCATTCAGAACATCAAGTTACCTTATGTCATCGAGCATATTATTCATGAAATTGGAACAAGTTGGCTTATCGTCACCCTATATATGGTTTTGTTTCTGTTGTGCTGCGATATTCTAAAGTTGTTTTTCCCCGCCTTCAGATTCGGATTCTTCATTTCTGCCATTCTGACCCTCATTATCTTAAGCATCGGTTACATTCATTACAGGAATCCGAACACGCGCGTTTTCAATATTCATATCGACAAGTTCGCTGCAGATTCACAAAAGCCGTTGAAAATCGTTGCTGTAAGTGATATTCATTTAGGCTACGGAACAGGAAGACTGACCCTGAAAAAATATGTCCGCATGATCAATGCTCAAAATCCAGATTTGATACTGATTGGAGGTGATTTAGTTGACGGGACCGTTGTTCCACTCTATAGCGAGAACATGAAAGAAGAATTAAACCGACTGAATGCGCCACTGGGAATCTATATGGTTCCGGGCAATCATGAATATTATAGCGGAATACAGAAATGCGTTGATTATATTAAACAGACCAAGATTCAATTGTTAATAGACTCCGTTGTAACGCTTTCCAATGGAATCCAAATCATCGGACGCGACGACAAAAGCAATCCCAGACGCAAAAGTCTGAAGCATCTGAGAGCGCTTACCGATCCTTCCAAACCAACCATTCTGATTGATCATCAGCCTTATAAACTTGTAGAGACGGAGAAGGAAGGCATTGATCTGCAATTTAGCGGACATACGCACGAAGGACAAGTATGGCCACTGAGTCTGGCAACAGATAAGATTTTCGACCAAAGCTACGGATACCGCAAATGGGGAAGCAGTCAAGTGTATGTTTCTTCAGGATTCTCGCTTTGGGGACCGCCTTTCCGGATTGGAACCGACAGCGAAATGATTGTGTTTATGATTAAATAAATAGTATATGCGCGTATTCCTCCAATCGATAATCTTCCAGTTGACGCTGACGCCATACGTTTGTTGGCGCGGATTTCAAGCATTACCCAATAAGAGATGGATGCGTCTGCTTTATCTGTTGCTATTTGCCATAGAACTGACTGTCTATTTTATCGGATTTATCTTCCACGAGGACCTACCCGACAATCTGATGATTGGAATCGAATATTTCTGCGGAACCTGGTATGTCGCTACTATCTACATCGCGCTCATACTGTTAGTTCTGGAGATATTAAGATTCAGCAACAAGAAATATCCCTGGTTTCCGAAAGGAATAACAGATCATTGGCGCGAAACAAAACTCACCTTGTTTTTTGCCATCATTATTGGCGTAACCGCTTTGCTGATTCATGCCTATCAAACGGTACAACAGCCGAAAGTGACCGACATATATCTTACTCTGCCCAAGAAAAGCAGTTCGCGAGACAGTCTGAAAGTAGTGATGATGAGTGACTTGCATATCGGAGAAATGATCGGCAAAAAGAATGTACAGCGTTTCGTGAAGATGAGCAATGCGCAACATCCGGATCTGGTTGTCATAGCAGGCGACATAATTGATTACGAATCGCGATTCGCCGAGAATGCGCATATTGAAGACGACTTGAGGCAATTAAAAGCGCCATTGGGTGTTTACGGCATTTATGGCAACCACGAATATCGTGCGAATCGCTTTGCCAAGTTCCGTTGGTTTGCCAAAACCGGAATCACCTTCCTTGTCGACTCGGTTGTTTCGCCGGATTCAACGTTTACGCTTATCGGACGCGATGATTTTGTAAACCATGCCAATCGGATGACGCTCCATTCATTGATGAAAGCCGTTGACAACAGCAAACCGACGATTGTGCTCGAACATCAACCCTGGTCGTTTGACGAACTGGCAATGAATCACGTCGACCTCGGACTTTACGGACATACACACAACGGGCAGTTATGGCCTTATCCGCTGTTACTCAAGTTTATATACGAATGTCCATACGGTTATTATAAAAAAGGCACAACCCAATTCTATGTCTCTTCAGGCATTGGAATTGCCGGCGCACCTTATCGCGTCGGCACCATTTCCGAACTGGTTGTGCTTCATATCCGTTTTAAGAACTAACGGAATCATTTTTTATCTCAAGACTTCTTGCCTTTTGCAACAGGAGCTTTTGCTTTTGTTGCTTCTGTCTTCGGCTTTTCTGGAGCGCTCAAAATCTTTTTGTACATTTCTGAATTGCCCAGAACTTCAAGAGCCTTGTCCAACACTTTATCATTTTTCAAACCTTCCAACAGGGCACCTTTCTGAAAATAATAGTAGCGAGCGATCTCCGATGCCATCAACTTTTTGATTTTGTCCTTGTTGTTATCGAAGTCGCGACTCAAATCCGGTGTCAGTTTTGTCTCAAGAGCATTGAATATCGTTGAATCTGTTTTCAGATACCCTTCCAATTTTGCCACCTCTTTTAGATTCTTCAAAAGCTTGACGCTCTGGCGATCGTAAGTGAAATTCTTCTCTTTAGCGAACTGTTTGAATGCTTCAAAATCGGCATCCGTCACTTGGAACTGTTCAATAGACGGAATCGTCTTATGTGTCGTTGCATATTTGGCAATGAAATCTATCAGTGTAAAATCAGACACCAGGTAATACATCATCGTTGGCGACTCTTCTTCATCAATCTTGATGTCAGGCGTGATGCCGCAACCGTCGCGAACCGGACGTCCTTTAGATGTATAGAACACCGAAGTCAGACTATCGGGAATGGCTCCAACACTGCCGTCTTCATTCCTTCTCGAATAATCCAAAAGCTGGATGCAACGGCCACTGGGAATATAATATTTGCTTGTCGTGATCTTCAAACTTCCGTTGTAAGGCAATTCGCGTGGCGACTGAACCAAGCCTTTACCAAACGAACGCTCGCCAAGGATTACGGCACGATCCATATCTTGCAGCGATCCCGAAACAATCTCTGCCGCAGAAGCCGTGTTACTATTCACAAGAACAGCAATAGGCATCACTGTATCAATCGGTTCGTTAGGCGTACGATAAGTACGATCCAACTGTTTCATCTTTCCTTTCGTCGTTACCACTTCTTTTCCTTTCGGTACGAACATACTGACAATTTGTGCGGCACTTTCAAGAACGCCTCCGCCATCATTACGCAAATCAATGATAAGCGCATTGATATGATTGTTCTTCCGCAAATCCTCAAAAGCGTTCTTCACCTCTTCCGGACTCTTATCGGTGAATCCTTTCAGATAGATATAACCGATGCCGTTGCCACGGACACCATAGTAAGTGACCTGTGTCTCCTCAATCTGCTTGCGCATCACATTGATGGTACGCGGTTTCTTATCATACGGACTTTGCACTTTCAATACCACTTTCGTGTTGGGAGCGCCTTTCAGCAATGCGCTTACCTCATCCGATGTTTTATTGGTAACATCCACTGTGTCGATGCCTAATATGCGATCTCCGGGTTTCAATCCGGCAAGCGCAGCAGGCGAACCCTCGAACGGTTCAATAATATAGACACCGCCTTCTTTACGCCCACGGATATACGAACCGATACCTCCATATTCGCCCGTCGTGATAAACTTCAACTTATCCATTTCTGACTCGGGATAATATTCGGTGTAAGGAT
This sequence comes from Tannerellaceae bacterium, assembly GCA_036734445.1. Classification (GTDB taxonomy): domain Bacteria; phylum Bacteroidota; class Bacteroidia; order Bacteroidales; family Tannerellaceae; genus Parabacteroides. The sequence continues at coordinate 1,811 of DAIMYP010000084.1, read as the reverse complement.
CCAGACCTTCCAGCATGGCATCGATGCCACGACGAACAGTCTTCTCAACGTCCAGTGAATCAACATAAAACATCTCTGTTTCCTTCACAATCGCATTGAGAATATCTAGATTTTTGCTTACTTCAAAACGATTGTTATTCTTGCTCTGCGCTTGAGCAGGCACAGCCGTTCCAATTAACAAAACCACACATAACAGAGCGAATAAATTCTTCTGTCCTATTTTTTTATACATAAATCTCATCATTAAATTGCTGTAAAAGTATACAATAAACAACTGTCAAGACAGAATCTCTCTGACTTTTAACTTTATTTGTTTCCAATCTTCATCCGGAATTTCTGCGCCCACCAGTTTTATAATGTAGCTTCCCAGCATTGTCCCGATTATTGCCGATTGTTCGAGCGACGCACCAACAGACAGTCCGTAAAGGAATCCGGCAGCAAAATAATCGCCGGCGCCTGTTGTATCTACCGGAACACAAGGTGTTGTTGGAACAACTGTGATTTCACCCTTATGGCAAACCATCGCTCCTTTTTCGCCGAGTGTGACAACGACCACGTCAACTTTTTCGGCGAGCGAAAGCGCTGCTTCGCGAGGAGAAAGACCTGTATAAGTTTCCGCTTCCGTTTCATTAGCGAACAACACATCCACATAAGACGGGATGATGTCGTCGAGTAATCCGTGAAAAGCTTTGACAATATTATAATCTGCCAAACCAAGAGCAACCTTCAGTCCACAAGCTTTAGCCTTCTGCATGATACGGCGGATCAGATGTTCATTGACCAAAAGATAACCTTCTACATTAATATATTGGTATAAAGAAAGAATATCGTCGGAGATAGCATTAGGGTCGATATCCGGCGCCGGCCCTAAAAAAGTACACATCGTACGCTCGCCATCAACTGAAATCATAGATGTACAGCAACCAGAAATGCCTTCTGTCGTCTGAAAATAAGGAGCGACACCAGCGTCAAGAAGCGCCCTGCGATAGCTTTCACCATTATTATCGGTTCCGATGCGTCCCACAAACCCGCTCTGTATGCCAAGGCGAGCCAATGCTCTTGTGGTATTGCATAAAGATCCTCCGGGTTTCAATGTTCGTTCCAGTCCGTTCAATGATTGATGCAAAGCGAGCATCTGATCATGATTGATCATGGTCATCGTGCCCTTCTTTATTCCTAAATTAGTTAGGACATCATCGTTTTTGAGCTTCACAAGGACGTCCACTAAAGCGTTTCCTAAACCAATTGTATTCATTTTTCAAAATTTTATCACAAAGATATTGCATATTTCGAAAACTAGCCGTACTTTTGCATCGCATTTTTAAGAAAAGCACATGCGAGTGCAATTGAATGCTACATTATTCTTCTTTAGCTCAGTTGGTTAGAGCATCTGACTGTTAATCAGAGGGTCCTTGGTTCAAGTCCAAGAAGAAGAGCAATAAATCAGGCTTAGAAGAAGCCGCACACACATTCTTCTTTAGCTCAGTTGGTTAGAGCATCTGACTGTTAATCAGAGGGTCCTTGGTTCAAGTCCAAGAGGAAGAGCAAAAAGAGAGAGATACCTATTAATAGGTATCTCTTTTTTCTTTTGTTCTTTTTCCGTTATTCACAGGGTTTTCAACAGGGTTATTAACAACCCTGTAATCCTCCTACCCTCTCCAAGCGATTAAAAATAAGTTCTTTAATTCTTCCGCAAGGACTCCACGACGCATATTGGGAAGATGAACGTTATCCCGCAAATCAGCGGGCATGTCTTTAATAAGTACATCCGACTCCTGCGAAGCCTTATAAATAAACTCCGTATCAAATAA
>DAIMYP010000083.1:0-10062 GCA_036734445.1 Tannerellaceae bacterium | reverse complement strand
CTGCATTTTGCCTTTTGTTATTTCATTCTCAAGAAAATCGTAAACATAGAGTGGATTTTATATGCTCCACGACAAGCCCAATGATGTTTCGAAGGTGCGATAGAGCACGTCCGGATGATAGAAATAATGCGTGTTGCGGATGTAATATCCGGCTTCTAGATTGAGGCGGAGATGACGGCCCAGATTGAGTTCGAGCACCGGATTGATTACCGTCAGCGCGGCATTTCCCTTGTCGCCCTGCGCATTCAGATACAGAAGATCGATGTCCGTCAGGTCCTTGTTCTCGTAGCCTTTCCACGTGAAAATCTGGTAGTAATGCACATTCAGCGCGAAGGAACCATGATTGAGGAAGTTGATGATCGTAGTGTTTTTGATGCTGTAGCCGCTGCCCATGTTGTATTTGCGGTCGATAAAATTGTAGTAATCGGTGTAGCTTCCGCCCAGCAGGATGCCGCTCACGAAAAGCCGCTGCTCCAAGCCAACCCAATTGTTATACGCGGGGAAGTTATAAATCAGACCCGGACCGGCGCTTGCCACTTCGGCAATCTTGTAGGGAACGCGGCCCGAACCATCGATCACCTCTTCGGAATTGAAGAAGTTATAATGCTGGAAAAATCCGAAAGCCATATTCATCCTGTCGGCTGTAGTAAGAGGCATGCTCCACAGGCGCCCGATCAGATTGATTCGGCTCAGCAACGGCTGATTACCCGTCAAACCCAATCGCGCCGAGAAAGTAAAGTAGTCGTATGGCAGCGTCTCTTCCGTGTTGAAAATATCACCGTATACCATTCCGACATTCAGATATGGAGCATATTCTCCCTTAAACAAATGGTTGTCGTCTGCCAGATAGCGGTTGCCCAGACCTACATTGAATTTTACCGGTATGCGATCATAGTCATGATAAAGATAATGGCTCGGCTTCACCCGCCACATGTCACCACTGATCATACGGTTGAGCCCCTGTATCGGACAAAGCACCAGACCACCCGCTTCACGCAGGAATCGGGCAAAACCTGTTTTGGAGTCATCGAGCACCAGTGCCGACAGCCGGTGAGTGACTTCGCCCAGCGCAATGCCTGCCATCGTCGTAGCCATCAGGTCATTGATGGCAGGCGGTTCGCTCTCGCAGAAAAGTTCCCAGGTAAGACTTCCGGCAAAAGCGTATGGTGCCGATTGCCAGAAAGATAATCCGCTGCTTCGGGCAGAGTTGAAATACAGACTTCCGTGATAGGGATGAGCGAACAGATTGGTTGGAAACGGATCGTTGTCCCATACAAATCCCTTTTGGAAGTTGCGCTTTAAGGTGTGGATGTTAACCTGCGCAAAGTCTTCGTTCATCACAAAACGATCAAACGAGAAGACGCCGAGGTTGATGCCCAGTGCTTCGGCAGCGGCCCGCCAAGGATACTTTTTATGGAAGTTGGCCGTGTCGTTGTAAGCATACAGCGAGTCGGCAGAAATAGATGATTCATGCGCCGATATCGGTCGCAGACCTGCACTGAAAAGCACGGCCAATCCTATGATGATGGTTGTTATATTTTTTCTCATTACGCTTTCGTTTTAAAACAATAACAATCTTGTTTATTAAAATAGTCTTGATTCTCTTTGATTAAAACAATACCAATCCTACTTCTAGCAGAGGCTTGTATTTGTATAGCTTGTTGTGGTTATAAAAACGCGTCCATCCGTACCCTCCGGAAGCAAATACAGACACCCTATGCGTGATTTCATATTCGATATTCGCATGCAGTTGCAAGGAATACATTCTTTCGGGGATGGAAGCATCTGCATTATCGAAGCTTTCGATGTGGTAGAAACCGCCGTCGGAGCTGAGCATCAGTCGCGGTGCAGGCCGGAAATAAGCGCCAAGCCGATAAAACAGACAGCCCGAGAAGTCTTTGTTCAATCCTGAATAGTGCGTTCCGAAACCCAGCATGCTGTACGCGAATTGTCCCATAAACCGGGCAGCCACGTTGGCCCTGCTCGTATTGCCTCCGTACATAAGCATCTGAATCCGTGTGCGAGGCGTGATATTGACCAGTCCGATGGCATGTGACAAGCTGTCGTGCGTGATGTTGATGAGTCCGATCTGTACGCCTTTTCGCAAAGAGTCGCATACATTGATCACTCCCGTTTGAAACCCTTTTACCTTGTGTGCATAGTTCCAAACGCCAATCTGCAGTCCGCGCATATCATCAAGGCAAACATTGCCCATTGCCAGCTGTGTGGAATGGATGGTTTTGGAAGCAATGTTTACAATAGGGCAGTACTGCAATCCGCGCAGTTCGTCGGTGACAATGTTGCTTATTGCGCTAATCTGTACGCCGTTCATGCGGGGTGCGATATTGCTGATGGATAATTGCAGTCCTGTGGCTGATTCGCCTACAACATTGCAGAAGGTAGACAGTTGTATGCCATAAAACTGTTTGGCGGCGATGTTTGTAAATCCCGCCACGGCCAGTCCGTTCTGATATGCGCCGGCGATATTGCAGAGTCCGGCCAGTTGAAATCCGGTAGCAGAGCGTCCGGTGGCATTTACCAGTCCGCTTATCATTAGTCCGCTGCTATTGTTTCCTGTGCCATTGAACAAAGCGCTTAGTTGCATACCGTTGACATTTCGGTTGGTGATACTGGTCAAACCTGTCAATTGCACGCCGCGCATGTTACCTCGAACTACTGCCGAAAGCACGTTCAGACTTGCGCCGCGCACTTCGGCTATATGCGTCATAAGTCCCACATTTACGTATGCTTGTTTCAAACTGTCCTGGCTCTTTCCTAATGACAGCGAGTAGTTGGGGGCTTTATTGATTTTGTTGATTCTTTTATCAACCTTGGTATTAATGTTTTTATGAAGTGAAGTATCGTTTGGCATTGTTTGCGCAAAAGCGCTTGTAAAAATTATACCCCACAAATTGATTAATACAAAATAAGATAGGCGTATTCTCATATTCACGTGTCAAATTGTTTGAGTGACAAATATAGTAAATTTTGTGATTCCTAAAAAATACATTGGCACGAATGAGTAATACTTTTGCTGTTACTCATCCGTGCCAATCATTTATATTCTCCACTGTGAAATGCACAATTGCGTTGCACCAACTAAAGCATTCCTTTCGTGCTGGGCAGTTCGTATTTATAAATATCCCGTCGTATAGCCATTTTGATGGAGCGTGCTAAAGCTTTGAAGATGCCTTCGATCTTGTGATGCTCGTTGGTGCCTTCGGCTTTGATGTTCAGGTTCATGTGAGCGGCATCGCTCAGGCTCTTGAAGAAATGGAGGAACATCTCGGTCGGCATATCGCCCACCTTTTCGCGCTTGAATTCCGCATCCCAGACGAGCCACGAACGTCCACCGAAATCAAGAGCTACGCTGCAAAGACAATCGTCCATCGGGAGCGTGTAGCCGTAGCGTTCGATGCCACGCTTGTCGCCGAGCGCCTTGTACAAGGCTTCGCCCAAGGCAATGCCGGTATCTTCTATTGTGTGATGTTCGTCTACATTAAGATCACCTTTGACGCGGACAGTCAGGTCTACGCCGCCATGTTTGCCAATCTGTTCAAGCATGTGGTCGAAGAATCCCAGACCGGTGGAAATATTTGTTTCGCCATGGCCGTCCAGATTCAGTTCAACATAGATATCAGTTTCTTTTGTCGTTCGCTGTACAACAGCACGACGTTCACCGGCAAACAGGAACTCCGTCACTTTGTCCCAGTCGTCAGAAATGAGGGCGGGAGTGAGGCTGCTGTTTTCGGCAAGGATCTGTTTCGCTTCATCGTCATAAGGATGCAGCCAGATGGCTTTGGCACCGAGATTGACAGCCAGTTGCATGTCTGTCGGCCGATCGCCGATTACGTAGCTTTCCGCCAGATTATATTCGTCTGTCAAGTACTTACCGAACATCCCTGTGCGCGGTTTGCGGTTTGGTGAATCGTCTTCAGGCATTGACGGATCAATCAAAATGTCATCGAAACGGATGCCTTCACCTTCGAGAGTCTTTAATATTTTGTTTTGGGCAGGCCAGAAAGTCTCTTCAGGAAATGATGCTGTTCCCAGTCCATCCTGGTTGCTGACCATCACGAATTCGAAATCCAGATGTTTGCGGATAAAATAAAGATTACGGAAAACTTTTGGATAGAACTCCAGTTTCTCAAGGCTGTCTACCTGAAAATCTATTGGCGGCTCGATAACGAGCGTGCCGTCGCGGTCGATAAATAAGGCTCTTTTCATGCTTTTATTTCTTTTAGAACAGACAACAGAATATCGTTTTCTTCGGATGTCCCGACGGTGATACGCAGGCAGCCTTCGCAAAGAGTGACAGTTGTACGGTTACGTACGATGACACCTTTATCAACCAACGTTTGATAAACCGCATTGGCATCGCCTACATCAGTGAGGATAAAGTTGGCGTCAGTCGGATAAATCTTCCTGACACATGGCAACTGTGGCAATATGTTTTGCAAACGCGTGCGCTCATTAAGAATATTGAGAAGATGATTCTTCATATTTGCTTCATTGTTCAGCACTTCCAATGCCTGACGTTGCGTCAGCACATTTACGTTGTAAGGATATTTGACATTGCTCATGATAGCAATAATTTCGGGTGAGGCAAATGCCATTCCGAGTCGTAATCCTGCTGCTCCCCAAGCTTTCGAAAGGGTTTGAAGCACAATCAAGTTCGGATATTTCTTCAATTCCTTAAGGAAAGTGTCTTGTGACGAGAAGTCGATATAAGCTTCGTCAATCACGGTGATGCCTTCAAACGTGTCGAGTATCTGATGAATCTTGTCGCGATTCAAGCTGTTGCCGCTCGGATTGTTGGGCGAGCAAAGGAAGATGGACTTTGTACGACTGTCGGTCGCGTTCATTAAGGCATCTACATCCAGATCAAAATCTTTCGTGAGCTGCACTTTGCGGAACTCAATATCATTGACTTCTGCTACTACTTCGTACATGCCATACGATGGAGTGATGCTTACAACATTATCTTTTCCCGGTTCACAGAACACGCGTGGGATCAGGTCAATCGGTTCGTCGCTGCCGTTGCCGAGGAAGATTGATTCAGTCGGGACATCTTTCATTTCTGATATGCGCTTCTTCAGTTCCCACTGCATCGGATCCGGATAGCGGTTGTATGCCGTGTTGTAAGGATTCTCGTTGGCATCCAGAAAAACAGAAGCTGCGCCGTGAAACTCATTACGGGCAGACGAGTAGGGTTTCATGCGCCATATATTCGGGCGGACTAATTCTTTCAATGTTTTCATAAGCTTTTTATTCTGATGGTTACTGCATTGCGGTGAGCATCCAATTGTTCATTGGCAGCCATAGTTTGAATGACCGGTCCTAATTGGCGAATACCTTCGGGCGTGATTTCTTGGAAGGTCATTTTCTTGGTGAAGCTATCGAGATTCACACCGCTATATGCTTTGGCATAGCCGTTAGTCGGCAGCGTATGGTTTGTGCCGGATGCATAATCGCCTGCACTTTCAGGTGTATATGCGCCCATAAAGATACTTCCGGCGTTTTCAATACCGGCTGCGATAGCCGTGTAATCGAGTGTCTGAAGAATCAAATGCTCAGGTGCATAAAGATTTGTGAAATCGATGATTTCCTGACTGTCTTTAAGCACGATGATGCGGCTGTGTGAAAGCGCTTTCTCTGTAATTTCTTTTCTTGGGAGTTCGGCAAGTTGTCGCTCGATGGCGGCTACAACGGGTTCGACAATCGCTTCCGATTTCGTTAGTAGCATGGCTTGACTGTCAACGCCATGTTCAGCTTGCGAAAGGAAATCGGCTGCAATAAAGTCCGGATTTGAAGAGGCATCGGCTACTACTTCTACTTCCGAAGGACCGGCAGGCATATCGATGGCTACTTCCTTGAGACTGACTAACTGTTTGGCAGCTGTCACATACTGGTTTCCAGGACCGAAAATCTTGAATACTTTCGGAACACTTTCTGTTCCGTAAGCCATTGCAGCAATGGCTTGGATTCCGCCTATCTTGAATATTTTGCTTACACAGGCTGTTTCGGCAGCAAATAGAATGGCGGGATGAACTTTGCCTTCGCGGTTCGGTGGCGTGCAAAGCACAATCTCCTTGCAACCTGCTATGCGTGCAGGAACGGCAAGCATCAGTACGGTCGAGAAAAGCGGTGCTGTTCCACCCGGAATATACAATCCGACCTTTTCAATAGGTACAGCCTTTTGCCAGCAGGTGACGCCTGGAGCCGTCGTTACTTTAATCCCTTCGAAGCGTTGTGCCGCATGAAAAGTTTCAATGTTTTTCTTTGCCGCACGTATGGCCTGCTTCAGTTCTTCTGAAATCAGACTGTGTGCTTCTTCTATCTCTTTTTTTGATACTTGCAGTGTCGAGAATGTTGCTGGATTGATCTTGTCAAACTTCTCCTCGTATTCCTTCACGGCTGCATCACCGCGGGTCCGAATTGCATCGAGTACAGTCCGAACAGTGTCGAACAGTGTTGTTACATCCAGTGCCGGACGTTTGGTCAGCGCTGCCCATTCTTTGCGTGACGGATATTTGATTATTTCCATTTTATTCCTTATTTATTTGTCACTTTACAAAATCATTTTCTCAATCGGCAATACCAAGATTCCTTCAGCGCCGAGCGACTTGAGCTTTCCGATGATCTCCCAGAAATGTTTCTCTGCGATAACCGACTGTACTGAAACCCAGTTCTCGTCTGCCAGCGGAGTGATAGTCGGACTTTTCATGCCTGGCAACACTTCGATAATCTCTTTCATCTTCTCTTTTGGTGCGTTCAAAAGTACATATTTTTTCCCTTCAGCTTCCTGTACAGCTTGAAAGCGGAACAACATTTCTTCGAGTACTTCTTGTTTCTCGTCGCTCAGTTCGTTGTTGGCAATCAGGAGCGCTTCGCTTTTCATGACGACTTCAACTTCCTTCAGTTGGTTGCTGACCAATGTACTGCCGGAGCTGACAATATCGAAAATGGCGTCAGCCAATCCGATTCCCGGTGCAATTTCAACCGAACCACTGATGATGTGTGGCTCTGCTTTGATGCCGTTTTTCTTCAAAAATTCACCTAATATCTTTGGATAAGAAGTTGCGATTGTTTTGCCTTCAAACCATTTGATACCTTGATATTTCTCATCTTTAGGAATGGCCAGCGACAAGCGACATTTACTGAATCCAAGGCGTTTGACTATCCGTGCCTCAGAACCTTTTTCGATGTATTCGTTTTCGCCAACTATTCCTACATCGGCAACACCGTCGGCAACGGATTGAGGAATATCGTCGTCGCGCAGGAATAGAACTTCAACAGGAAACTCCTTTGCCGAAAGCAACAGGATGCGCTTTCCTTTTTCTAATTTGATACCGGCTTCTTCCAGCAGAAGCATTGTCTCGTCGTATAAACGACCTTTTGATTGTACTGCAATTCGTAACATATATTTTTTGTATTGTTTGATTCTGTTGAATAAAAAAATAAGGCTTACCGCATAACGGCAAGCCTTATTCCTTCTTTCGTATTTACATACCCATCAGCCCACCGAACTATTGCCCGTTGTATAATGATGGTGAAGATGTAAAGCGATTCTATTCATTTGTTCATTAATTACGCTGCAAAGTTACAATATTATTTGAATTGACAAGTATTTCTGACAAAAATATTGCAATTAGATAAAAATTATAGAGAAACGAATGCCCTTTCTATATTGAAACAAGTATTTTAACATACGGAGATGCAATGTGTAATGTTTTTTATCAAGAAGCCAGCTTCATGCCAATAATACCGGCCAAGATTAGTAATGCTGATAATATGCGTAACATTCCAACTGAATCGTTGAAGAAGAATATGCCGATCAACATGGTTCCGATAGCGCCAATTCCTGTCCAAACAATGTAAGCCGTTCCAATAGGTATGGTTTTTTGAGCTAAATAAAGAAAATAGCCGCTTAGTCCCATCGAGATGATGGAGATAGTAAGATACAGTGCCTTATTGCCACTTATATCTGCCAGTTTCATCCCCACTGGCCAACCCATTTCAAAAAGTCCTCCGAATAGTAAATAAATCCAACCCATTTTATCTGTTATTTTATCTGTTTATTCTATATAAATGATCTGCCTGTTGTTTAATCTTGTTGCCGAGCAATGTCGGAAAGTCAGGATGTGCGGAAAGGAAGACATCGACTTCGTTTTTTGCTTCTGCAGATGTATGTCCGCCAAGCAATGCTCTTACCCAATTCGTAGGGAAGAAGATATCGCCTGTACGTTGAATCTCCTGTAATTTTTCTAAAGCCGGACGAATATAACATAGAGCTTCTTTTTGTCTTAAGCGATAGTTTAGATTTGCCAATGTTGCTGAAGCCCAAGGTTCGATACGGCGGTTTTCAGCTTTCATCAGTGAAGTGAAAACGCTGTCGCGTACACTTTTTTCTGCTGTAACTGATGGTGATATAAAAGTATATTCGCGTATTCTGTCAGGATTGCTTATACGAGATAGCTGTGTAGCAACGATTTCTTTTGCTTTTTCCGGCTGATGCAGAGCCAATGTATATGACAGGCTGATATAATCGTTTTCGCTCAGATTGCATTTGGGCATCGATAATTGTCTGAACCATATTGTTTGCAGTCGGTTGATAGCTTCCGGTGAATCGGCAATAGAGCGATAAAGTCGGAAAGCTTGCAAACGAAAAGATTCATTAGGCGATGTAGTCGTTATTTTCCAAAGCGTCTTTTCTAATATCTTTGAGTCTACAGGAAACTGCCGTTGACAGTTACCGATATAGCTTAAAGCCGATGAGAATAGGAGAGGATTTTTCTCTTCTGTCAGATAAGACAGCATGTTTGCAAGAAACTTGTCTGTTGGTATAGCGTGATTCAGTAGGTTTTCATACAGCGTGATTAATAATGAGCCACGTAAAATTTCGTCGGTACTGCTTTTGAGCAAGGCAAACAGACTGTCAGATTCGTTCCCTTCGACATGAAAATATCCGTATCCACGACCGTCGTTGTTTAGGATTATAGTAGAATTTTCATTTGAATGCGAGGACAGTTTCATTCGAATGCAACTGACATTTCTTTCGAATGAAACAGGAATTTCTTCTGAATGATTTGCGTATTTTATTAGGATAGAAAAAGTCTGTGGCCATGATAATCCACGATTCCAATTGTCTTTTTGTGAAACAATCAGTGAGTCGCCCACAATTTGGCAACTGATTTCCGGCATACCTTTTTCGTTGACCCATATATGACTCCATGTCTTCAAATCTTTGTGAGTGTGCTTGGACAAAATGGCAATCAAGTCCTCCCATGTGGCATTGTTGTATGCATATTCTTTCAGATATTCTTGTAATCCTTGGCGGAAAGCTTCTTCACCCATCATTTGTGCCAACATATTCATAATAATAGGCGATTTATCATAAATGATATTGCCATATATCAAACCGGCGTTGTTCAAATTGTCTAAAGACTGTTTGATTGGAGTTGTGCCATTCGTCCGGTCTTCCGCGTATGCCGATGGATAGTAATTGAGCAGAAAATTGAGTCTGTGATTGATTTCTTTATATTGCGGTTCAACAATTCGCAAGGCAAAATAGTTGGCAAACACTTCTTTTGTCCATACATCATTGAACCATGCCATCGTTACATCGTCGCCAAACCACATGTGTGCTGTTTCGTGAGCGATCAGTGTACTGCGTCGCAAACGTTCGTCCAAAGTAGGATTTTCATTAAGAAAGATGCTGTTATCATTATATAAAGTCGCGCCTGTATGTTCCATGCCTCCAAACTGAAATCCGGGCAGAACAATGAAGTCATATTTTGCAAATGGATAGGGCGTCTTTGTGTAGTGTTCCATCCATTCCAATGCATCAAACACTTCATTGGCGATGGCCGGGCATTGAGCAATCTTCTTCGGATCTGTTTCGCGATGATACATGGAAATCTGCCTACCGTTGCGATTAAATGTCAACTGTTCCAGTTTTCCTCCGACAAAAGAAAAAAGATAGGTGCTGAGCGGTTCGGTTTCATGAAAATAATAACGTTTGCGTCCGGCAAAGGAAGTAGAATCAATGCGTTCTACAGA
>DAIMYP010000082.1:0-10372 GCA_036734445.1 Tannerellaceae bacterium | reverse complement strand
ACAATATGAACTAAAAAACATTTTTAGTGTCTACTTTATCTAGCTGGTACAAAGTATATACTTTTGATGTATGAAAGTATATACTCTTGGGGTATGAAAGTATATACTCTTGGGGTATGAAAGTATATACTTTTGATATGCAGAAGTATATACTTTTTTACTCTCCTGCCCTTAGGAATTATTTTACTCAGACTATTGCCGATTTTTAATATGTTATATGAATCGTATAACTGATACTAATTGAGCGCAAAACAAACTGCAAATAACGCACAGTAAAAAAGAGGTGCTAAACGGGCATTTCTGCGGCGTGATCTTTTGGCATCTATTATATTGATTGTCAATAGCTAATGAAAGATGAGTAGAAAAAGCTGCATCAAATACCTCTGAGTGAGTATTAGAAGCGCTAAGAATCAAGAGTTTAACACACAAAATAGAAAACGATGATTCATAGAGAGTTAGACTACTTTAGTGTGTCACAAAAAACAATGCGGTCACAACATTGCCTTATCTGTCAGCAAGTTCCGGTGAAGGGAGACACTGACTAAAGTGCCTGGAGGAGTGAATATAGCAAAATACTGATATGCCATATATATTGAAAAACAATGTTTGTAGTCAAAATCACAAATCTGCTTTTTACCAACATGACATCTCTTTCTCTCCAAGTTTTCATCTTCTGCCCTTCAATTTCTCCTGATAACTACACGGTAGAACAATAAAATTACATAACTTTGTGACTAGATAAAGCAACTTTAATTTTTTATCATGAATAAATACATTCTATCCTATATAATATGCTTATGTTCTTGCTTTTCGATTGTTTCACAAGCTCAAAAAGCACCTGTTGATTATGATTGGAATGATTGCAGTGCACAGAAATCTATTTTTGTATCTACAAAGGGTAATGATTCGAACAATGGCTCAATAGATTCGCCTCTATCTACACTCCACGCAGCATTAGATAAAGTAAAGACATCGACACAGAAAGATGTAAATATCTATCTTCGAGAAGGCATTTACTATCTAGATGCTCCTGAAATGATTACTGAAGATCGGATTGGGAAGAAAGAACTGACAATTACTTCCTGGCAAAATGAGAAAGTAACTTTATCAGGCTCAAAAATAATCCATCTGAATTGGAAGAAAGGAAAAGGAAATATCTGGTTTGCATCTGTTCCAATAGCTTTCGACCAATTGTGGATAAATGGAGAAGCTAAAGTTCTAGCGCGATATCCCAATTTTCAGAAAGACGGACTGTTCAACGGAACGTCTGAAGATGCTTTATCAAAAAGTCGGATTCATAGTTGGAAGCATCCGGAAGGAGGATTTATCCATTCCATGCATTCCGGAATGTGGGGAAGCCAGCACTATTTGATTACCGGAAAAATCAAGGATTCATTGACCTACGAAGGTGGATATCAGGTTTCCAGACCATCAAAAATACATTCTAAATTGCGTTATGTAGAAAATATCTTTGAAGAACTGGATACTGTTAATGAATGGTTTCTGAACTCAAAAACAATGATTCTATATTATTATCCTTCTCCACAAGAATATTTGCAAAATGCAGATATTGAAGTTTCTACAACTCCTCAACTGATCATCGTTGAAGGGAGCAAGACTTCGCCCATAGCTCATGTAACTCTAAAAAATCTCTGTTTTACGCATACTCAAAAGACCTTCATGAAGCCTTACGAAATGCTGATGCGTAGCGATTGGGGCATTTATAGAGGTGGCGCTGTTCTGTTCGAAAATACACAAGACTGCAATATCCAAGCTTGCGAATTCAAAGAGTTGGGAGGAAACGCTCTGTTTATCAGTCGGTATGCTTGGAATGACACCATCAAAGACAATCATATTCATCATACCGGAGGCAGCGCGATTTGTGTTGTTGGCGATACTTCCGCAGTCAGATCGGGAGTATGTGGATACGAGAATTCTATTCCTTACGAAAATCTGGATCTTACGCCCGGTCCGAAAAACAATCTGTATCCCCGCCAATGTCTCATTGAAGACAATCTGATTCATGACTTGGGGAAGGTTGAAAAGCAGGTCGCCGGCGTAGAAATTCAAATTGCATCCATGATCAGTGTGCGTCATAATACCATTTATGATATTCCTCGCGCCGGTATCAATATTGGCGACGGCGCTTTTGGCGGACATGTTATTGAGTACAACGATGTTTTCAATACTGTTCTTGAAACGAGCGACCATGGCGCTTTCAATTCTTGGGGAAGAGATCGTTATTGGAACCCTAATTATCAAAAGATGAAAGAATATACAAAAGATCATACAGACTTGATTCTTTTGGATGCCCTCTACCCGACCATCATTCGATTCAATCGTTTCCGTTGTGATCACGGATGGGATATCGACCTGGATGATGGCAGTTCGAACTACCAAATATATAATAATGTATGTCTAAGCGGCGGAATCAAACTTCGTGAAGGTTTCTACCGGCGTGTAGAAAACAATATTGTAATTAATAACTCTTTGCATCCGCATGTTTGGTTCCCGAAAAGTTTCGATATCGTCAGACGTAACTTTTTCATGCGCCCATATGCTCCTATCTCTTTGAATGGCTGGGGAAGTCAGATTGACTATAATTGTTTCACCAATCAATCAGCATTAGAGAAGGCTCATGAATATAAGACTGACGCACATAGCATTGTGGAGGACTTTGAATTTGTTGATGCCAATAGCGGTGATTATACATTTACAACACAAAGCATCATTGATAAAATTGGATTCATTAATATTCCGATGGATCGGTTTGGTGTATATAATTCTTCTTTAGTCAGTAAGGCTAAAAAGGCACCTCTTCCGAAACTGGAGTACAATTTTAGCATGAATGAGAGTCAAAAAAGCAAATTCTTCGGAGCTTCAGTGCGCTCAATTCAAGGGATGAACGACCAGTCAGCTTTTGGATTGCCAAACACTAACGGTGTAATAGTGACTGAAGTTGAGAAAGATAGCAAGGCAGAAAAAGCCAAATTGCAAAAGAATGATGTCGTCCTGAAAATAAATGATACAGCAATCACTTCGATAAAAGATATAGAAACTGCTCTTAAGCTGATGAACTCGGATAATCCTGTCAAAATACAAATTTTCAGGAATCAGCAAACGGTGGAGCTTTTATCAAATTAAAAAGAAGATTGTAAAATCAGAAGAGAGATTTAAAGTGATGCCCATAACGCTCAAACTTAGAATGGGAGCGGTTACATTCTTATACCGCTATATATATAATGTTGTGATCTATAGATAATGCTATATAAACTTTATTCAGTCAATTAATATTGAAAACCAGCGTCATATAGGCATCACTTTTCTCTCCACGTTGTCTAACTATTAATACACTACATTCATTCTTACTTATACTCGTTATCTTTAATATTCATATTATTTGTTTTCAATTATACTAATAGCATAACCTCCACCCGGAGCGGCTTTGAGAGTAAGTTTACTCTTGTTGGTCACCGTCATTTGTTTTATGGTATATGCTTTAGGATTCTTTTCGTAATGAGCGTTAGCAGCATCGGCATAAATCGTTGCCGTGTACTTCTTGCCTGCATCCAGAAAATCAAACTTCAAGTTCGAAACATGTCCATTCTCATCGCTCGTACAACCCACAAACCAATTGTTTGTACCTTTTGCTTTACGAGCGACAGTAATATAGTCGCCCGGTTCTGCTTCAAGATATTTGGAATCATCCCAATCGACAGCAACATCTTTGATAAACTGGAACGCATCCATATATTTCTCATAATTTTCAGGCAGATCAGCCGCCATTTGTAACGGACTATACATTGTCACATACAAAGCCAACTGACGTGCAATAGTAGAACGTACATACGAAGTATTATTCGGATTGACATTTTTTATTTGCGTCTCTAAAATACCAGGTGTATAATCCATCGGTCCACCAATCAGACGCGTAAATGGCAGAACAGTTGTATGAAATGGTTTATTTCCACCAAACGATTCATATTCAGTGCCGCGAGCAGCTTCATTTCCGATAAGATTCGGATATGTGCGGCAAAGTCCTGTCGGACGAACCGCCTCATGAGCGTTAACCATGATATGATAATCGGCAGCTTTTGTTACTGCATATAAAAAATGATTGACCATCCATTGACCATAATGATACTCTCCTCGTGGAATAATGTTGCCTACATAACCACTTTTTACAGCATTATATCCATATTTCTTCATCAGCTGATAAGCTTGATCTATATGTCGTTCGTAATTACGGACAGAAGCCGATGTTTCATGATGCATCATCAACTTAACACCCTTAGACGCTGCATATTCATTCAACGCTTTGATGTCAAAATCCGGATATGGTGTCAAGAAATCGAATACATAATCCTTTGATTTACCAAACCAATCTTCCCAACCTTCGTTCCATCCTTCTACAAGCACCTGATCAAATCCATGCTTCGCTGCAAAATCAATATATCTGCGTACTTCAGCATTATTAGCTGCATGCGTGCCGTTGGGTTTCGTTTTCGAATAATCCGTTTCGCCCAGCTTTACAGATAACAAATCATTTGTATAAGCCCAAGTAGAACGACCCGTAATCATTTCCCACCATATACCAATGTATTTGACCGGTTTGATCCACGATACATCCGAATACTTACACGGATCATTGAGATTCAATGTGAGATGTGAAGCAAGAATATCACGTGCATCATCGCTGACAATGATTGTTCTCCAAGGTGTGTGACAAGGAGTTTGCATATAGCCTTTCTTTCCTTGTGCATCAGGTGTGAGCCATGATTGAAAAGTCAATGTCTTATCATCGAGATTAAGCGACATACAAGGATAATCAACTAATGCTGCTTCATGCAGATTAATATATAAACCATCTTGCGTTTTCATCATCAGAGCGGTCTGAACACCTGTGTCCGAAAATGGCGTTTGCGATGAATTAGGAGTAATCGCACCTTTCATTAGTCCGCGTATTTCCGATAAACGAGACTCTGTATAATCATACTCTTCCGTATCATAATCGCCCGGAATCCAGAAAGCGGTATGATCTCCCGCCATGGCGAACTCTGAATATTCCTCTTTGATCGTAAAATAATTCAAACTTTTCTGCTGCGGAAACTCATAACGGAATCCAAGTCCATCATCATAAAGGCGGAAACAAATCATGATTGAACGATCATCTGCAGCTTGATGCAATGTTACAAGCATCTCATTATAATGGTTGCGGATAGTTTTGACTTCGCCCCAAACCGGAGTCCACGATTCATCAAACGTTGAGTATTTAGTGTCGGAAATTGAAAAACCTTTTCTTAAAGAGAAACCTTCTGCTTCAAGGCCAAGTTTGCTTGGTTGTATAACAGGCTTCTGCTTATATGTTAATGTATATACAGGCGTGCCTTCACTATTTATGCTGAATTGCATAATCAGATTTCCATTGGGAGATGTCAATCTATTTTCAGCCTTCAAAGCCGGGAGAAATAGAATCGAACAAATGACCACAATTAAAATGTGTTGGAGAAGTTTAGTATTTCTCATGCCTTTAAAATTAAAGTTCAAAAATTTCGGAAGCAAAGATATGGGCTGGTGGACAGAATAAAAATGTAAGGAAACAAAATATAAATGAAGAGAAACTCTAAAAAAGCACAAGTAAATATATATCAATAAATTAGAAAGAATAGTGATGTATCGAAAATATAAAAATATAATAAACATTTTTCCATCTCACGAAATATTTTTATCTTTACAAAAGTGATTTAAATGTGGTTTTCATGATAAGATTTCTATACATTATATTTTCTTGTTTCTTGGCGAATACACTTTTCGCTGCCTCCGTTTCTAACGATTCTTTACTCAAACAATTGGATGCAACAATACAAAAACGTTCCCAATATCGTGATGAAAAAGAGAATCAGATAAAACTATTGAAGAATAAATTTGCCGAAGCCTCAACAGCCGAGGCGCGCTTTGAACTCTGTTCGCAGTTGTATGACGCATATCTGGCTTATCAGACTGATTCTGCTTTCAAGTACATCAATATAAAAAAAGAACTGCTTTCCCAACTTCCCGACAATAAATACAAATACAACACCCAACTCAATTATGTCGGATTCATGACCGTAACAGGGATGTACAAAGAGGGGTTGGATATTCTCTTGGGGATACCGAGAAAGGAAATTCCAAATGATTTGGTACGACAATATTTCCATCATAACCGTACTTTATACGGACGCATGGCCGACTATGCACTTACCGAAGAAGAGAAAAACAAGTATTTATTGTATACGGATAATTATAGAGACTCCTTACTCTCTGTGATTCCACCTACAGAAATTATTTATAAAGTTATATTGGCTGACAAACTTAATTACCACGAACAATATGATGATGCCATCAAAGTGTTAAAAGGACCGACCGATTCATGCAAAGATGTCAGCGAAATGCGCTTTCTCGCCTATACGATTTCAGAATCCTACCTAGGCAATGAGGATATCGATAATCAGGAACGTTATCTCATTTTGTCGGCAATTTCCGATTTGCGTTCATCCACAAAAGAATATATTTCTCTAAGCAAACTGGCTTTATTGCTGTATAAAAAAGGCGACATTGACAGGGCTTACGAATATATGAAATGCTCTCTTGAAGATGGATTATCCTGCAATGCCCGTTCTAGGACGATTGAGGTAGCCGAAATATTTCCGGTTATCGATAAAGCCTATCAGATTAAGAGTTTGCGTATTGAAAGGACCGTTCAAGCCTTATTGGGAGGAATAAGTCTTTTGGCTTTATGTTTGATTGGTGCCATTATCTATGTTTATCGCCAGTTACGAAAACTCGCCGCTGCGCGTCAAGCTCTTGCGGAAGTAAACAAGCAGTTGCAGGAGATGAACGGCAAACTTACTGATACCAACAAAATCAAAGAAGAGTATATTGCCCAATATATTAATCGATGCTCAGTCTATATCGACAAGATTGATAATTATCGCAGGAAACTTGCTAAACTGGCATCAACATCGAAGTTGGAAGAATTATACAAAACTATTAAATCCGACAGTTTCATTGACGAAGAAAGAACGGAATTCTACAATGAGTTCGATCATACGTTCTTAGTTCTGTTTCCACATTTTGTTGAAGACTTCAATAATCTGCTCAACGAAAAAGATCGCATATCTCTAAAAAATGGAGAACTGCTCAATACCGAACTACGAATTTTCGCTCTTATCAGACTGGGAATCACAGATAGTACACGTATAGCCGAATTCTTACAATACTCTGTTACGACCATCTATAATTATCGAAGCAAAATACGCAACAAAGCCAAAGGCGATAAAAACGAATTCGAGAATCAGGTTATGAAAATCGGATGACCTGATTCCTGTCTCACTATTGTAAGAACTGCTGTGTAGCAAGCACCAAGAACATATAATGAGACGAACCTCCACCGAGCACATATTCGGTTTGCTGCCATAGGAACGGAAATGTGAGCAGTTCCGGGAAGTCCGGACGAATCAGAGCTGTCCCCGAAATGACGCCTCCAGGAATATATGACCAATCGGCACGATTGAAACCATAAGCAGTTGTTGCCGACTTTGCTCCTACTCCGGAAGCAAAAGAAGCCTGATTGGAACCCGGATGACAACCAAGAATAAAGTTGAGAGCATTGTAAACAAGCGACTTTGAGAAAATTTCAGGATAAGCAGAAGCCAGGAAATAATGTTCGAAACCAAAACGCTGAATATCCCAACCTGCTCCCCAAATATAAGGACGATACGGAACACCGTAAGGCGTCTCTTTCACCTGACTGTCCAATGATTTTGAATAACCTTTGAGTGCTTCTTTGAAAGAGAGAACGAAAGCCTTCGATCGTTTGTCTTTCATCTGTTCAATCAATTTTTCAACACGAGCAGTGTACCAACCTGTCCGCTTTATCTGTTTAGCCACGGCTTCGCGATTATCCAGAATAAAATTGAGATATAACTTCTCGTTCGTTGTAAGATACAGTTCAACGGCTGCTTGAAGCTTCGGATAAAGCGTTTTATCATTGGCAACTTTATAGGTATCGAAGATCTGGCGTGCGATGTTAATGCAATGAACACTCAGCGTATCATTAAAACCTTTCAGAACACGCGAAACAGCGGCAAGATTGGCAGCAGTAGTGAGTTCGCGCGAAGGATTGTTTTCTGTAAAGACCCAGCGATCATCATCATTACCCAATTTTCCATCCGTCATCGCTGCTGCATCACCCAAGAGAACATATTGGCGAAGATTTCCACAGATAATACCTCTATAAAGGCGCCCTAAAGCCAAATACCCATTCACAACGCTTAGTGCACCGTTTTCAACCTGCTGCAAAACGTCGTTTTTTCCGTCTGATTGATGAATTTCAGTTACATGCTTATTCTGATCAATAGCGGTAACATCAATATCAGGATGGAAAGCTTCATATGCCAAAGCAAGAATATAAGACTCGCCAGCTTGCGATTCAATACGAAGATCGAAATCACCTGCATCATGCCAACCACCAACATTCAATCCATTGACAACATCTCCGGCATTGAATTTCGAAAGTCCTTCTTTCTGATCATATCCATCAATATGATTCTGGGCAGGCGCCATACGTGCATCGTCCATATGACAAAGATCATGCCATACACGATATTTTTCGTTCACTCGCATGTGGCACATCTGAATGGGCAAGAAATATTCGATAACCGGTTGCCAAACGCCTCTATCATAAATATCCTTGCCAATGCGGAAGATGGAAGATTCTGATTTGCCGTATTTAATCTTGTAAAGTCCGGATTCATTCACGTCGGTAAAATCCACTTTCAGATAGTTATATCGCAGAAACTTTCCCCATGCAGTTGGCGATACTTCTTTAACAACCGCCTCTTTATCCGCATCAATGCGAATCACTTGAGCCATCCCAAGTTGTGTATCGCGTATGTCAGTTTCGATGATGGCATTCTTTTCCTGCTGAGGATGATAACCAATTTGTGAAGTCTGAATAACAGGCTGATAGATCCAATCGGAAACAATATTCGGAGTAATAATCCATTTCACAGCTCCTTTCGTAACTCCGGGTTTGATTTCACTCCGAAGAACGAACCAACCGTTGTTGTGATTCATGCGTCCATCGAACAGTTTCAGATCACCACTCAGAGATTCAATAGTTACCTTACTATACGGATCATCAGGGCGGGAAGTAAACTTACTTCCTACAGCATAAGGTTGTGCAATAATATCATCTGCAACAATCGGACTATAACCCTTTCCAATTAGCCTGTTCATATCTGCCAAAGGCTTTGTTGCATCATGATAATTTCCGGTATGAAGATAGTTAGGAGAAGTCGTCAGCAATGGAGAATTGGGTTGTTGCGGATAAATTCCACTTTGCTGATCCATTATCCAAGGCTTACCGAAGAGCGAACCCGGGAAAAATTCCAGATTGAAACCAACTTTGCCCGCAAAAGCTTCCGGAACAGGTCTATCCAAATCGACTGTCACTTCGATGCTTTTTTCTTTACTCTCCACCTTCACCGTATAATTACATTGAAAATCGGGATAAATCATCGGATTAAAACCCGAAAGATGGCGCGATGAATCAGGATAGCATAAAGTGGTTGTAATCGCGTTCCCTTCCGCCTTACGAGTCAACTGTTTCGGAACGGGTTGCCATTGTCCGGGCGTAGCTTCGAAACGTATATCTCCATTTGTCGCCACCCGATGTCCATTCATAATGATACTGACTCCACTCTGATGACCTTCCGGATAGATGTCATCAAAAGCCATCACATTAACACCCTGATTAATAAAATAACCCGAAGGCGTCAAAGTAAAATCCTGTGCCTGCACCACTGTACACGAGATCAAAACAGCAAAAGCTGATATAAGCCATATATTTATTTTTCGCATATTCTCAGTAACGTTTGAATTTTCATGCTAAGATATGGAATTATTGATTAATGATTCATTAATTTCAATTTTAAATACCTAATATTGCAGTATAAAAAGGAGTTATCTTCTGATATTATCTATTTTCTGTGCCATAACAATTATGGCACAAAATCCTATTTCTCCGGCAGCAGTTTATATTGCAGATCCTTCAGCACGAGTTATGTCGGATGGAAAA
The DNA here is from genome assembly GCA_036734445.1 of Tannerellaceae bacterium. GTDB lineage: Bacteria > Bacteroidota > Bacteroidia > Bacteroidales > Tannerellaceae > Parabacteroides. The sequence continues at coordinate 252 of DAIMYP010000082.1, read as the reverse complement.
TTGTATATATATGGTTCCAGAGACGAGTCGCGTGATTACTATTGTTCGAAACAGTACAATGTTTTATCTTCTTCGGATTTGAAACATTGGGATTTAACGAAAGGAACTTTTGCAACTGCAGGAACTAATGATCAGGTATCCTATTCAGATGATATTCTTTATGCTCCGGATTGTGTTGAAAAAGATGGAACAATGACGATTCCTCGGTTCCGAAGACAAGGATTTAATGAGATTTGACAGCTTCTGGTTCGA
>DAIMYP010000081.1:0-10543 GCA_036734445.1 Tannerellaceae bacterium | reverse complement strand
CTCGACTTGCATTACCTTTGTACCATTATTAATAGATTTAGTATTTTTACTATGAGTATATTTTCGAAGATTTTTAAGAAGAAGGAGGAGGAGACGGCTGTGGATACCAAAGGATCTACAGAAGAGTTCGTCACTCTTATCCGCGTCTATTTCCAAGCCGTTATGGCTGTGCAACTGGGAGTTACGAACCTGAATATTCTGGCCGATATGGCACTGTTCAAGAGAATGCTGAAGATCCCGACGCTGAACAACAAGCTGGGTATCGCAGAACGCTCGAAGGCAAAGAAGGTGCTGATGGCCGATTATGGTATGGGAGAGAACTTCTTCAAGGAGATCGACGCTTCAGTGAAGAAAAACTGCCGCACACAGAATGATATAAAATCGTATTTCGTGCTGTTCACAGGCTTCAATCATGACCTGTTTACATTGCTCGACGGACTGATGCAGTGGAAGTTCCGCTTGTCGATGCTGGTAAAGAAACTGCTCTACTCGCAGACACAAAAGACGGTGCACGAGATTTTGACTCGCTCCGAATGGAAGGATGTGAACACACAGAAGACGGCATGGAAGATCCGCAAGTATTCGGAAACATTGTGCTTCTCCGAACAGTGGATCACCGATTTTGTATATAATGTAGTGCTGATGGCCAAAGAGGACGCACTGCACAAACGCGGCGAAAAGGCAGAAAAGAAATGACAGGACAAGAGGCGGTCGAACAGCATCCGTTAGGTTTTTTCCTGCCGGAGAATACGCAACTGCTGATGCTCGGCAGTTTCCCGCCGCCACAACGTCGCTGGTCAATGAATTTTTATTACCCGAACATTCAGAACGACATGTGGCGCATATTGGGACTGATCTTCCATGAGGATAAAGATTATTTCCTGAATACGCCGAAAACATTTAGTGAAGCCAAAGCTAAAGCGTTCTGCGAAACGGAAGGCATCGGCATCGGCGACACGGCAATGGCAGTTGTCAGACTCAAGGAGAATGCTTCGGACAATTTCCTGAAGGTCGTGAAGCCTATCGATCCGGAAAAAGTGCTGGCTGAGATCCCGCAATGCAGGGCGATCGTCGTGACAGGACAAAAAGCAATGGATACGTTGCTCGGCGTGCTCCACGATGTGGAACAACCGAAAGTGGGAAGCTTCGTTGTCATGCGGATCCTCGGACGCGAACTGAAGCTCTACCGGATGCCGTCGTCATCACGCGCGTATCCGCGACCGCTGACAGAAAAAGCAAACGCATACAGGGCAATGTTTAAGGATTTAGGAATGCTCTGAACATAACAATTGATCATGACAAGTTATTTGCAGATAGATAAACTCACAAAAAGCTTCGGGGTACTGGTGCTCTTCGAAGATATTTCCTTCGGTATCGCTCAAGGACAGAAAATCGGACTGATCGCTCGCAACGGCTCGGGAAAGACGACGCTGCTTAACATCATCGCCGGAAAAGAAGACTATGACAGCGGATCCGTCGTGTTTCGCAACGATCTGCGCGTGGGATATCTCGAACAGACTCCGCATTTTCCGGAAGGACTGACGGTGCTGCAGGCTTGTTTCTATTCGCCGAACGAAACGGTGAAGGTTATCGCCGAGTATGAAAGGGCTGTGGCAGACAATGATCATGAAGCACTCGAGACGATCTTGCTGCGGATGGATGCACTCAAGGCTTGGGACTACGAACAGCGCGCGAAACAGATCCTCGGACAACTGAAGATCCATGATTATGATCAGAAGGTCGAGACGCTCTCGGGAGGACAACTCAAAAGGGTCGCTCTCGCAAATGTGCTGATAATCGAACCCGAACTGGTGATCATGGACGAACCGACGAACCATCTGGACCTGGAAATGGTGGAATGGCTCGAAGGCTATCTGGGACGCGCGAACATCAGTCTGCTGATGGTGACGCACGACCGCTACTTCCTCGACCGCGTGTGCAGCGAAATAATCGAGATCGACAACAAACAGATCTATCAGTACAAAGGCAACTACAGCTACTATCTGGAGAAACGCGAGGAACGCATCGAGGCAAAGAACGCCGAGATCGACCATGCCAACAATCTGCTTCGGAAAGAACTCGACTGGATGCGGCGCCAACCGCAGGCAAGAGGCACGAAAGCCAAATATCGCATCGATGCCTATTACGAGCTTGAGAAAAAAGCACGGCAGCAACATGAACAGGGAAACGTAAACCTCGACGTGAAGGCTTCGTATATCGGGTCGAAGATTTTTGAGGCGAAACATGTCAGCAAGGCTTTCGGAGACATCCGGATCACCAACGATTTCAACTATGTCTTCGCACGCTATGAGAAGATGGGTATCGTCGGCAACAACGGAACGGGAAAATCAACGTTCGTGAAAATGCTGATCGGAGAGGAGAAACCGGACAGCGGACTGTTCGACGTGGGCGAAACCGTCCGCTTCGGATACTACAGTCAGGAAGGAATGCAGTTCGACGAACAGATGAAAGTGATTGATGTGGTGCAAAACATCGCCGAATATGTGGAGTTCGTCGACGGACGACGTCTGGGCGTTTCGCAGTTTCTGAATTATTTTCTCTTTACGCCCGACAAACAGCATAACTTCGTCTACAAACTCAGCGGAGGCGAGAAACGACGTCTTTATCTTTGCACGGTCCTGATGAAGAACCCGAACTTCCTGGTGCTCGATGAACCGACGAACGATCTCGATATCGTTACGCTGAATGTGCTCGAAGAGTATCTGCAGAGTTTCAAGGGATGCGTTATCGTGATTTCGCACGACCGCTATTTCATGGACAAGGTTGTGGATCATCTGCTGGTGTTCGGTGGAAATGCCGACATCAAGGATTTCCCGGGCAACTACACACAGTATCGCGACTGGAAAAGCGCTCAGGAACAGGATGCTCGCGAACAGCAGGCAGCTCTGCAGCAGTCGCAGCCATCAAAAGAAAAGACCAACAAACGTCCCGAACGCGAACAAAAGAAAAAGCTTACATTCAAGGAACAGAAGGAGTTCGATAGCCTTGAAAATGAAATCAATGCCCTCGAAACAGAAAAGAAGGAACTCGAAGCCGCGCTGAGCAGTGGAACGTTGAACAACAACGATCTGATGAGCAAATCCGAACGTATAGGCAAAGTGATCGACGAGATTGACGAAAAATCCATGCGTTGGCTCGAACTGAGTGAGAAAGCTTGAATGTTGCGCTGATCCATCTTCATTGAAAAATATTGTAAAGTAGTCTGAATGGTCCATTTAGACTACTTTTTTAGCTAAAACAAAAAGCTAAGTATATCCTCCCAAAAAAGAAATTTTGTCGATGACAATGTGTCAAAATCGTTACAAAATGATTTCAAATATGTTAAATATTTGTCCTTTTGCTATCGCTTAACATCTTTTAATCATATTGTAGAACTATGTTTTAAAACATGTTTTATCTTTGCATCATCAAAGAGAGAAAAAGGGACAGCGGTCCCCAAAAGTGTTTAGGTTTAATTTAAATTTTAGTGTTATGAGACGTTTTAGTTTGGCTGTTGCAGCCATTTTGTTGTGCGGAACAATGGGTTTCGCAAGTGAAAACCGAAACAGTGAGAGTAAAGAACCTTTTGCCATTAACTTTGACAAGTTGAGCAATTATTTGCAGCTGTCCTCTGCACAGGCTGATGAAGTTTACAAGATCAATGATTACTTCATGGACAAGCAGAGAGAAACTCGGTATTCAAAGGATGATTTGCGTGAAAAGAAGCTTCTTGAAGCTGTCTACGGAAATCTGAAGCTGATGAAGGAAGTCCTTACACAGGAACAATACCGCAAGTATGTGACTTTACTGAATGTAACAAATAACAATATACATGCCTTAACTATCGAGTAATAAGTTGTGTAGATTAGATTTGTAATTATCGTGAAGGAGATTGCATAAATGGTATGCGATCTCTTTTTTTTGTATAACTTTGCAGCCAAATACAAAACAAACATAAATATGGCACGTACTCCTAATGCTGTTCTCAAAAAAAATGTTCAGGATTATTCGTTGATTGTCGTAGGCGCTTTCATGCAGGCGTTGAGTTATGTACTTTTCCTTGCTCCATATAAGATTGTTCCGGGAGGTGTTTATGGCACTTCTATCGTGATTCATTATGTGACGAAAGGAGTGTTTTCGATTTTTCCAGATGGCCTTCCCATGGGTGCTACAGCCTTGTGCTTCAATGTTCCGCTGTTGATTCTGGCTATGAAGAAGATCGGTTTGGCTTCGGGTCCGAAGACGATTGTCACTTTCGTTCTCATCTCCATTTTTACCGATTCGCTGTCGTATGTATTCGGAAACCAGCCGCTTGTGGCGAATGATAATTTCCTGGCTTGTTTCTACGGAGGCTCCATTCTGGGCATCGGCGTGAGCTGTGTCTTCAGAGCGCAGAGTACGAGTGCCGGGACGGATGTTCTGGCGCGTGTCATTGCCAACGATTCCAATCTGAAGGTGAGCAACATGATTATTGTGCTCGATTCGGCAGTGGTTGTTCTTGGTCTGATCGTGTTCCGCGATTGGGCTGTGCCGTTGTATTCATGGTTCACCATCTTTGTTTATGGCAAGATTGTTGAGATGTTCCAGAGTGATAATCCAAACCGCGCCGTGTTTATTGTTTCGAAGAAGACCGACGAGCTGAAGGATGTCATTCTGCACAAACTTGATCTGGGTGGCACATTCCTGCACGGACGTGGAATGTACAACGGAGAGGAACGCGAGATCATCTTCACGATCGCCGAACGTAAGGATATGCCGCGGATGAAGGATGAAATAAAAAAAATCGATCCGGATGCATTTGTTTCGACGATGCATGCAAGCAAAGATACGCCTCGTCCCGGAATTTAAGTAACAGACAGTGAATAATTGACAATTAATATCTATCTTTGCCCCTTGAAAAGAAAAATGTAAGAACACATGCCAAACATCTCACAAAGAGGAGTCAATATGCCGGCTTCTCCTATCAGAAAGCTCGTTCCGCTTGCTAATAAGGCAAAAGCTAAAGGAATAAAGGTGTATCATTTGAATATTGGTCAACCGGATCTGCCAACACCCGAAGTGGGGTTGGAGGCGATGAAACATGTTGATCGCAAAGTACTTGAATATTCGCCAAGTGAAGGCATCCGCAGTTTCCGTGAGAAACTGGTGGAATATTATGCCAAGTTCAACATCAATGTGGATGTTGATGATATTATTATTACAACAGGCGGATCTGAGGCGGTGTTCTTTTCATTCATGGCGTGTCTGGATCCGGGCGACGAGATTATTGTTCCGGAACCCGCTTATGCCAACTATATGGCGTTCGCTATCTCCAGCGGCGCTGTCATCAAAACAATCGCTTCAACGATTGACGAAGGCTTCGCACTGCCAAGTGTTGAACGTTTCGAGGAACTGATCACGCCACGCACGAAAGCGATCCTGATCTGTAACCCGAATAATCCGACAGGCTATCTGTACACACAGAAAGAGATGGATCAGATTCGCGACATCGTCAAGAAATACGATCTGTTCCTCTTCTCCGATGAAGTTTATCGAGAGTTCTGCTACACCGGAGCGCCTTATATCTCGGCTTTCCATCTGAAAGGCATCGAGAATAATGTGGTGCTGGTCGACTCGGTTTCAAAACGTTACAGCGAATGCGGAATACGTATCGGCGCGCTGATCACGAAGAACAAGATGGTCAAGGAAAACGTGATGAAATGGTGTCAGGCACGACTCAGTCCGCCACTGATCGGACAGATCATCGCCGAAGCTTCTTTGGATACTTCGAATGAATATATGCTCGAAGTGTACAACGAATATGTGGAACGACGCAAATTTCTTATCGATGGCTTGAACCGCATCCAGGGTTGCTATTCGCCGATCCCGATGGGAGCGTTTTATACGCTGGCAAAACTTCCTGTCGATGATGCCGACAAATTCTGTGCATGGTGTCTTGAAGAGTTCCAATATGAAGGACAAACCATCATGATGGCTCCTGCTTCAGGTTTCTATACGACGCCGGGACTGGGTAAAAACGAAGTCCGCATGGCGTATGTGCTTAAGAAAGAGGATTTGGCAAAGGCGCTCGTAGTACTGCAGAAGGCGTTGGAAGCCTATCCGGGAAGAACCCTTTAAGCGTTGTTTCATTGAACCTGGAATTATTTATAGCGAAAAGAATTTATCTGAACAAAGAGGGCGAACGCAAAGTGACGCCTCCTGTGGTTCGCATTTCCATGATCGGCATCGCGCTGGGACTGACAGTGATGATTCTGTCGGTCGCGATTGTCATCGGATTTAAGAAGGAAGTGCGCAACAAAGTGATCGGGTTCGGTTCGCATATCCAGATTACAAATTTCGACAGCAATACTTCATACGAATATACACCCGTGGCTATCAGCGATTCGCTGATGGCAGAACTGAAGGCGTTCCCCGGAATCAAGCATGTGGAGCCTTTTGCAACCAAACCGGGTATTTTGAAAACGAACACCGATTTCCAGGGAATCGTGCTGAAAGGTGTGGACAGCCGCTATGACTGGACTTTCTTCAAAAATAATCTGAAAGCGGGACGACTGCCGAAATTCATTCCCGGCGAATCGTCCAACGAAGTGCTGATCTCCAAATATCTGGCGGATCTGCTCGGACTGAAGCCCGGCGACGCGTTCCTGACTTATTTTGTGCAACAGGATGTGAGAGCGCGAAAGTTTCATGTGACCGGGATTTATGAGACCGGATTCATGGATTACGACAAGATTTTTGTGATTTCGGATATTGCCCAGATTCGTCATCTGAATCATTGGGACGAGGATGAGGCAAGCGGTGTCGAACTGCTTGTGAATGATTATGATAAAGTGGATCAGATTGCCGAGAACCTCTATTTCAAGATGTCGGAGAAGAAAGACCGCTTGGGAAACACGTTCTATACGCGCTCTATCAAGGAAATCAATCCGATGATTTTCGATTGGATGAGTGTGCAGGACATCAATGTGGTGGTTATTCTGGTCTTGATCTTGGCAGTTGCCGGGTTTACGATGATTTCCGGACTTCTGATTATCATCCTCGAGCGCACCAACATGATTGGTCTGCTGAAATCTCTCGGCGAAAGCAATCGGAGTATCCGAAAGATTTTCCTTCATATCTCGTTTTTCCTTATTGGCAAGGGAATGTTGTGGGGCAATGTGATCGGAATATCACTTTGTCTGATCCAGTCGTACTTCCATGTGGTGAAGCTCGATGCCTCCGTTTATTATCTTGATGCTGTTCCTATCGATCTGAATATAGTCTCGCTCGTTCTGCTCAATGTGGGCACGTTGTTGATTTCCATGCTGATGATGCTCGCTCCGTCGTATCTGATTTCAAAGATTGAACCGGCAAAGACGATTCGTTTCGAATAAGACGCTTGTTTTTAGTACACAACCACTTAATAATGGCATCATGAAAAATAGGATTTTAGGCTTTTCGGCCTTCGCTTTGGCGTTGCTCATTACGCTGCCTGCTGCAAGTCAGGTAACCAAAGCTGATTATGAGCGCGTCGACACGCTGATGAATAATTCAAAACGGGTTTATAATGCAGCTGTTGTGGCGCATTGGATTGGCAACACTCATCGTTTCTGGTATCAGAATCACGAACGGGGAGGCGACAAATTTTATATCGTCGATGCTGCGACTGAAAAGAAAAATTTCATCGCACGCCATGAACTGGAACGGATGGGTGAAAAGATTGAACAGCCTGTGTTCGATCCTTATGCCGAATATGAACAACCGGAGTTTAAGAATGATTCTGTTCTGTCACCCGACAAACAGCATATCGCATATATCAAGGATTTCAACCTCTATGTTTCTGAACCGGGAAGCAAAACGGAAACGGCGCTGAGCATGGACGGCATGCAAGGCTTGTATTATGGCGGCAGGATTGTATGGTCGCCCGATTCAAAGAAGATTGCGCTTTTGAAGATCCGTCCCGCCGAAGGAAGGCAGATTCCGTTGCGCGAATCGAGTCCGGCGTCACAAAAACAGCCTATCTTGAAATGGATTCATTATGACAAACCGGGCGATGTGCTGACGATTCGTGTTCCTGTGCTTTTTGATGTGGAAAAAGGGAAACAGATTCCATTGGCTACATCGTTGTACGAGAACCAGTTCAATCTGCGTATGACCGGTTGGCGATCCGACAGCAGGGCTTTTACTTTTGAGTTCAATCAGCGCGGTCATCAGCGTTATATCGTTGGCGAAGTGGAGGCTTCGGATGGAACGATCCGTCATCTGGTGGACGAGCAGTGCAAGACGTTCATCTATTACGACCGTCTGTTCCGTTATGACTTGAATGACGGCCGCGAGATGCTTTGGATTTCCGAACGCGACGGATGGCGCCATCTTTATATGATTGACTGCGCTTCAGGCAACGTGAAGAATCAGATAACGAAAGGCGAGTGGGTGGTTCGAAACGTGGAGTACGTCGACGAATCGGGAAAAATGATTTATTTTATGGCTTCGGGTTTCAATGCCGGCGAAGATCCTTATAATATGCATTATTGCCGCATCCGTTTCGATGGATCGGGATTCACGGATATGACGCCCGAGAATGGCAATCATGAAGTGACGCCATCCAAGGACCATCAGTATTTTGCCGATGTATGTTCGCGTCCGGATATGCCTCCTGTCAGTTCTTTGCGTCGCATTTCCGATGGCAGGAAGATGGAGCTTGAGCATTGCGACATCTCTTCGTTGCTGGCAGAAGGATGGAAGATGCCGGAAGTGTTCCATGCTAAAGGACGCGATGGAAAAACAGATATCTGGGGCACGATATTCCGCCCGTCACATTTCGATCCGAACAAGTCTTATCCGATCGTGGAGCAGATTTATGCCGGACCGCATGATTCGTATGTTTATAAGAACTTCCTTCCTGCACACAAATATTGCACGCCGCTGGCAGATCTTGGTTTCATTGTAGTGATGATTGATGGCATGGGAACGGCGAACCGTTCGAAAGCCTTCCATGATGTGTGCTGGAAAAATCTGAAAGATGCCGGATTCCCGGATCGTATTGCCTGGATGAAAGCTGCTGCCGAAAAATATCCGTATATGGATACAACAAGAGTGGGTATCTGGGGGCGCTCGGCAGGCGGACAGAATGCTTTGGGAGCATTGCTTTTTCACAATGAGTTTTATAAAGTGGCTGTCTCTCTGTGCGGCTGTCACGACAACCGGATGGACAAGATCTGGTGGAACGAACAATGGATGGGTTATCCGATTGACGAGTCCTACAGCGCTTCGTCGAATGTGGACAATGCATGGCGACTGAAAGGCAAACTGTTTCTGATCAATGGCGAACTCGATGATAATGTGGATCCTGCTTCAACATTGCAAGTGGTGAAAGCGTTGATGGATTCCGGAAAGAATTTCGAACAGCTATATCTTCCGGGACAAGGACATCCGCTTTACACGCCGTTTATCTTGACTCGTATTCATGATTTTCTGGTGAAGAATCTGTTGCATCAGGATCCACCGGAGTGGTGATCAAGCATTAGAACCGTATTGTATTTTACAACTGTTTTTGAAAAATGGTTTTTCTAAGAAAATTGTGACTGAATATAAAATGACCTTGCTGTTTAGCAAAACTGCTTTTAATGAAAGAAGTTTGCGTACAGCAAGGTCATTTTGATTTAAAAAGGTCTGTGGATCTTTTCAGATGACAACCTTTTTACTTGGTGTTCGATTCAGTCCAGTTGAATTCGTTGATTTTTTTGTGTTTGCTGATCTGCTCTTTGATCGGAGCAAAATATTTGGCAAGAATATTGTAAAGTCCCGGATCGTAACGTTTCAGTTCCTCGCGCGTATTGATTTTGTTGTGCTTTCCGTCGCCGTTGTCGTTGTCGACTTCAGCATTGACATTGAACCAGTCCTGAACGCCTTCAGCCCAATATTCGAAAACGTTGGTTGAAGCATAGACATTCGTCCATCTGCCTTTGGCAACAGCTGCATCGAGCGAAGCTTTCAGTTCATCATTGATCTGCGGATGAACAGTAGCGATGCCTACATCCATGATTGTGTGAGCAAACTCGTGAATCAGAATATCTTCAGCATGATATTTGTCAATCTGATAGGCAAGAATATTTTCTTCAGCGCAGGTTGAGAAAGGCATTTCAATCGTTCCTCCCAAGCCTCTGGCGCGAACATCCCAGTTCAAGGTGGTGTCGTTGACTAAGTCGGCATGTTCAGGAATATCGGTCGTTCCTTCGTAGCGGGCCATGATTCCGATGCGCGTCTTGCGATCGGTCATCGCTTTCATCACATCTTTAGATAAAGCGTCGGTCATTCCTTTGATACTGATTGCTGCGGCATAGAAGCAGCTGTCGGGAACGCGCCACGAACTGCATACATGGATTCCGTTGACATTCATGTATTTCTTGTAGAACTTGTCCAGTTTCAGACTGTCTGGTGGCGTAGTGATTTTGGGAGTATCCACTAAAACTGCCATCGGCGCCTGATCAACATCGCCGGCATTTTCCTTGCCGGCATTTCCCTGTTTAGGTTGACAAGCTACTAAAGCTGCTGTTCCTAAAAG
>DAIMYP010000080.1:0-10878 GCA_036734445.1 Tannerellaceae bacterium | reverse complement strand
ATAAATAAAGAAGTAATTTAAACGTATGAAACGAATCGTATTTATTTTATGTTGTCTATTGGGCTTTGCAAGTTTACAAGCTCAATCTGTGCCTTCCGAAAAGCTTTATGGTTTAGGTAGTTGGGATGCCGACTCGTTAGGTAATCATCGTGTTGTTGTTGCTGTAGATAAAGCTGCAGATGCAGTGGTTGCAAATGTTGAATGGCGTCGTCGCGACATTAAATCGGAAGACAAGAATCTGATTGTTGTTGATGCGGCTACGGGAAAGCGAATCACCAACGTCTGTCGTTATACAATTAATCGTGAGAAGGGCGAAATAGTATTCCAACCACAGACGGTTCCCGGTAATTATTATATTTATTATTTGAAGAATCTGACAAGTGGAAGTCGCTATTATCCGACAGTCAAGTATCCTCCTTTCGAGAATACTGCTTCTACAGAATGGATTAAAAAAAATAAACTTTCGGGAAAGAAAGCTCCTCAATTGCCTGCAGCACGTGTTGTGCAGTTTCAGGCAATCAATCAGATGAACAGTTTTTATCCGATGGAAGTAATTGCTACGAACGCAGAAACAACAAAATTGCTTAATGCAAATCCGAATGATCCTTACATTTTGTTTACGGAAGATCGAAAATACCCGATACGCATGACTTCGGATATTCCTTACAAATGGATTGCCGATAATCGTCATGATTATTTTACAGGCAATGCTGATAAGGGTGAATATTATGTTTTCCAATTAGGAGTATGGGCTGCGCGCCAGGATATCAAAACGTTGCATGTTGATTATTCGGGACTGACAAACAAACTTACTGGAGAGAAGATTCCTGTTTCTGCTTTCACCTGCTTTAATACCGAAGGTACAGATGTTACAGGTACAGTTTTCAAGAAAGACTGTTCAGTAGCAAAAGGCAAAATACAAGCATTGTGGATTGGAGCGATGCTTCCGGAACATATTTCTTCGGGCGATTATACAGGAACGGTTACGGTTTCGGCAGCAAATGCAGCTAGTAAGACAGTTACTGTCACTGTTCATATCTCTGAAAACCTCATTGCTAATCATGGCGATAATGAACCATGGCGTCATTCGCGTCTGCGTTGGTTGAACTCGCAGATCGGCTTTGATGATGAGGTGATTGCACCTTATACACCGTTAGTTCTAAAAGATAAGACTATCAATTGTTTGGGACGCGAAGTTAAACTCTCAGAGTTCGGTTTTCCGGCTTCAATCACCAGCTATTTTAAAGAAACTATTACTGAGATTGGTAAGGACGGACGCCCGATTCTTGCTTCACCGATGAACTTTGTTGCCGATGGAGGCGCTTGGGATAATTTGAACTTCGAATACACCAAACAAAAACAGGGAGCTATTGCATGGAAAGCACTGAACCAGAACAGTCGTTTTCTGATGGATGTGGAAGGCGAGATGGAGTCAGATGGCAATATTGCTTATAAAGTAACATTGGTCGCTCGCGAAGATGGTTCGGTTAATGATATAGCTCTTCGTACGCAATTGGCTTCAGGTATTGGTCATTATATGATGGGATTAGGTCAGCGTGGAGGTTATTGCCCTGAGAGTCTGAATTGGAAGTGGGATGTAGAAAAGAATCAGGATGGACCGTGGATTGGCGATGTGAATGCAGGTTTGCAGATCCGTCTGTTCGACAATAAATATGAACGCCCGTTGAATACGAACTTCTATCATCAGAAACCGCTTATCATGCCTGCTTCATGGTGTAACAGTGGTAATGGAGGAATCGATATCAGCAAAGACGGTAACAATACATTGGTTAATGCTTTTTCAGGAAAGCGTGAGGTGAAGAAAGGTGAGAAACTGTATTATTATTTCAATCTGGCTATTACACCATTCCGAACGATCGACACTGAAAAGCATTGGCATAATCGTTACTATCATAGTTATGATTTCATCGACAAAATTCATCAGTATGGTGCGAATGTTGTAAACATTCATCATGCTACAGGCATTAATCCGTTCATCAATTATCCGTTCCTTCGTCCGAAAGAGATGAAGGCTTATATTGATGGTGCACATGCTTTGGATATGAAGGTAAAGATTTATAATACCGTCCGTGAGTTGTCTAACAGTTGTGTAGAAATGTTCGCTTTGCGCAGTTTAGGCAATGAGATATTCTCGGAAGGTCCGGGCGGAGGTTTCTCTTGGTTGCAGGAACATCTGGACCAGAATTATATTGGTGCTTGGTTTGTTCCGCAGTTGAAAGATGCAGCTATTGTCAATAGCGGTGTTTCGCGTTGGCACAACTATTATCTCGAAGGTTTGGATTGGTTGGTTAAGAATGTCGGAATCGACGGATTGTATATTGATGACTTGGCTTTCGACCGTATGACGATGAAACGCGTTCGCAAAGTATTGAATCGTACCAATCCGGGAGCACTGATCGATTTACATTCGGCAAATCAGTTCAATCCGCGCGATGGATATGCCAACAGTGCGAATTTATATCTCGAACACATGGCTTATCTGGATCGTATCTGGTTCGGTGAATATTTCGATTATAACATGTCGCCTGAATTCTTCCTTATTGATGTTTCGGGTATTCCATACGGTACAATGGGTGAGATGCTTCAAGACGGTGGAAACAAATGGCGTGGAATGCTTTATGGCATGACCGGACGCGCAGGTTATGGCGTTGAGAATCGACCAATTTGGAATGTATGGGATACTTTCGGTATTCAGAATAGTGAGATGATTGGTTACTGGGTAAGTTATAATCCGGTGAAGACCGACAGTCAGGAAACTTTGGCAACCATTTATCGCCAAAAAGGTGATAAGACGCTTATCGCTTTGGCAACTTGGGCAAAAAGTGACTCGAAAGTGAAACTTTCCATCGATTGGAAAGAGTTAGGTCTTGATCCGAAAAATGTGATGCTTCATGCTCCTGCAGTGGATGGATTCCAAGAGGCTGCGACATGGAATGTAGGTGATGAGATTACCGTACCACAAGGAAAAGGCTTACTTATCCTTGTTGAAAAGAAGCTTCATTGATAAAAACTGTGTATCTTTGAATAAAAAATAGATTGTCTATGAAATACACGTATATTCTTTTATTTGCAATAATGGTTGCTTTCTCTGCTACAGCGCAGCAGAAAGCAACGGTTACTGAATCGGTGCAGACGGTGAAAACCTATCCCTTCTCCGATCCGAGTCCTGTAGCTAATCCTTCCAACTCGTTTTATCCTTATTTCCGCTTTGACGGTTTTGCTTCTAAAGCAACGGATAAGCAGTGGAAGACGGTGACGCTTGAAAACGAATATATTCGCCTTACCGTTTATCCGGAGATTGGCGGTAAGCTATGGAGCGCATTCGATAAGACATCGAACCGCGAGTTCCTCTATAATAATCATGTGGTGAAGTTCAGAGATATTGCGATGCGCGGTCCGTGGACTTCCGGAGGTATTGAGTTTAACTTTGGTATTATCGGGCACGATCCGACAACGAGTACACCCATCGATTACACGACACGCACGAAAAGTGATGGCAGTGTGAGTTGTTATATTGCTTCTTATGATCTGATGACACATACACTTTGGACGGTCGAGATGAATCTTCCGAAAGATAAAGCATATTTCACCACTCGCACAACATGGCATAACAGTTCGTCTATCGAACAACCTTATTATCAATGGATGAACGCCGCTTATCAGGCAGCGGGCAATGCGCAGTTCTGTTATCCGGGAACAAACTATATTGGTCACGACGGAAGTCTCCATTCCTTCCCGCTTGATGAACAAGGACGTGATATTTCCTGGTATGAGAAGAACAATTTCGGTCCTTCGAAATCATATCATGTATTGGGTAAATTCAGTGATTTCCATGGTGCATACTGGCATGATTATGATTATGGATCAATTCATCATGCTTCATACGATTCCAAACTTGGAATGAAGATATTCCTTTGGGGCTTGTCACGCGAAGGTGGAATTTGGGAGAATCTATTGACCGATACCGACGGACAGTATATCGAACTGCAATCGGGAAGAATGTATAACCAACCCGCTTCTGAAAGCAGTTACACTCCGTTCAAGCAAACGCCTTTTGAACCGCAGGCTACCGATCAGTGGACCGAATACTGGTTCCCGGTTAAAGGTACAAAAGGTGTTGCAAAGGCAAATGAGACAGGAGCTTTGAATGTGTTGCGAGAAGGCAATTATTTGAAACTGTATTTCTCACCGTTGCAGAAACTTTCTACAACAATGAAATTGTTTGATGGTGATAAACTTGTTCGTTCAATACCACTAAATACAGAAGTCCTTAAAACTTGGAAAGATTCTATTCCTACGCAGGAAGCTGTGGCTGAAGGCCGTTTGAAAGTAGTTATTGGTGATGATTTGTTGGTTTATTCGGAAGTTCCGGAAGACAATGTTACCAATCGTCCGCGGCAGATACCTGCAGATTTCGATTGGAATTCAGTCAATGGTCTGACTACTCAAGGTCAGCAAAGTTTGTATCAGAAGAGTTTTGTAAGCGCTGAGAAATATCTGACGGAAGCATTGCAGAAAGATAAATATTATTCGCCGGCATTGAATACTTTGGCTTCTTTGTATTATCGCGAAGGTCGCTATGACGAATCATTGGCACTCTGTCGCACGGCTTTATCTCTTAATACATACGATGGCGAAGCTAATTATATGTATGGTTTGTGTAATATGGTTCTTGGAAAGAATACTGATGCAAAAGAAGGTTTTTCGATTGCTACTTATACACCATCCATCCGCAGCGCAGCTTACGAGAAGCTTGCAGAAATGTATTTGCTTGAAAAGAATATGACTGAGGCAATGCATTATGCTCAAAAAAGTCTTGAAGTTAACAGATTAAACTTCACTGCCAATCAGGTGCAGCTGGTTGTTTATCGCAAGACGGGACAGACTGACAAGGCAAAAGCTTTGATTTCTTCTTTATTGGATGAATATCCGCTGTATCATTATGCCTGGTTCGAAAAGTATCTGCTTAAAGAGTCTTCGAAAGAAGATTTCACATCGTTAATTCGCAATGAACTTCCTAATGAAACTTATATGGAAATGGCCGAATGGTATGAGAACGTAGGTTGCTTGGATGAAGCTTTGGATCTGCTTTCATGCGCGTCAGCCAATCCGATTGCCAACTATCGTACAGCATATATCTTGCATAATCAAGGCAATGAGTCTGCAAGTAATGCTGCGCTTGAAAAGGCTAACGGACAGTCGCCTGAGTTCGTTTTTCCATTCCGTCCTTCTACGATGAAAGCCTTGAAATGGGCAGCAACAGCAGCTCCCAATTGGAAGATAACCTATTATGAAGCATTGCTTTATTGGTCGAATCAAGATAAGGCAAAGGCTTTGGAACTGATGGATAGTTGTGGCGATACGGGATTTGCTCCATTCTATCTGAGTCGTGCATCGATGAAAAACGGTAAAGAACGTTTGGCAGATTTGCTCAAGGCAGAACAAACAGGTCAGTCGTGGCGTACAGGCTATGCGTTGATAAATTATTACAACGCTGCTAAAGATTGGAAGAAATCGGTTGAAGTTGGAAAGAAATATATGAAGCTTTATCCATCAAACTATATGATTGGACTGAGATATACGACGGCTTTATGTGAAACAGGACAATATAAACAATGTATAGCTTTGTTGGATAAGATGCAAGTTCTTCCAAGTGAAGGTTCAGGCGCCGGTCGTGCCGTATTCCGCAAAGCAAATCTGTATCAGGCGATGGAGCAGTTGTCAGGTAAAAACTACAAAGCAGCTATGCAGTCATTGGAAGCATCAAAGAAATGGCCGGAGAATTTGGGTGTAGGCAAACCTTATGACAACTTGATCGATAATCGTCTGGAAAATTATATCGAGGCAAAAATTTCTGCCGGCATGGGAGAGAAGCAGAAAGCTGAAACACTGCTGCAATCGGTTGCAAGCTATGCACATTCAGGTTCGCAGTTCAGTTCTGCCGATTTGCTGACTGCTCTTTCTCTGCGTGAGACGGGTAAGAAAGTGGATGCCGACAATCTGGTTGCTTCATGGATGAAGAATCATTCTGATAATCGTACGGCACAATGGTGCATGGCTATTTATAATGGCGATAAGGCTAAAGCTGCGCAAATGCTTTCGGGTCGTAGCGAACAAACGGACAGTGCGCCATGGGAAGCATCGTTCAGTGATTCGGATTTTGATCTGATAGCTCGTTTGTTCAGCAAAAACTAGAGTTAGTGTTTTTTATAACTATCAGTAAGATTATTTGCAGTAAACAGGATTTATGGCGCTGAGAAAATAGATTACTTTTGCATGAAAGAATTGAATTATTATATGAAGAAGACAAATTTCTATCTATTGGCACTCCTGCTTATTGCAAGTATATCTGTGTCTTGCAACCGTTCGAAGGGACAAGTGACAAAACTGCCCGAACCTCAGAAAGGAACAGAAAAAGCAAGCCTGATGAAGGCGCTTCAAGACCGTCATTCTGTTCGTGTGTTTCAAGAAAAAGATATTCCTGAACAGACGTTGTCAAATCTCCTTTGGGCAGCGAATGGTGTAAACAGGAGTGATGGCAAACGAACGGCTCCTTCGGCAATTAATGCGCAGGATATTGAACTTTTCATCAATAAAGGGAATAGTGTATATCATTATGTGGCTGCCGAAAACACGCTTGTAAAAGTAAGCGACAAAGATATTCGGCCGATCATTGCCGATCAAAATCAGTTTATAATGAAGGCCCCGGTTGTCATTCTCTTGATAAGTAATCAGGCAAATTTTGAAGGAAGAAAGAGCGCGCCTATGTTTGGTGCGATGGATGCGGGCTTGGTTGCTCAAAACATCTGTCTCTATTGTTCGTCAGAAGGTTTGGGAACCGTTCCATGTGCTCCGCATATTGATGCAAAAGCTGTACGAGAGGCACTGGATTTGTCTGAAGATTATCTCCCGCTGATTTATCTTCCTGTTGGATATCCGGGAGAATAATAATATCAAATATTCATGTTTTGAAGTGCTGAAAAAGCGATTCGAATCCGTCAATCACTTCATTCGGAAGTAAAAAAATTTCATTCGAATGCGCGGACCTTTTCATTCGAATGAGTTGGTCATTTCATTCGAATGAAATGGTTGTCGCATTCGAATGTTTTTTAGACATCTAAGTTGTTGTATTCTAGACGATTCGGATAACGATTTGGATGATAGCTAAGGATTCTCCCTCTCTTTGAGTAAAATCTGGTCTGTATCATTTATTTATGTTTTTCAAAAGTCCTTTACAATTAAGAAAATTATTTGTAATTTTAACCGCGAAAATTATAATGTAGAGGTACCATGAAACGACCTATTGTCCTTTCTTCAATATTGTTGATAACCGTCTTTGAGCTGACATTTGCAGTTCATGCCACATCTTTTGTCAAGAATACTGAGATAAGTTTGGGTTCGCTCCTTGATGAACTCGTTTCGTATGATGCTGTTGTTTCATACCCTTCTCCGAGTTATAAGGCCGCGCAAGTAAGCAGTTACGATAGAAGAACCGTATCGCCTACGAAACCGGGTTGGTTTGCAAATAATGATGGATTCGGCTTTGTACGTTTGGATTCGATAGAAGGTCGTGTTGAGAAAGTCCTTTTCGAGAAAGATGGACCGGGCGTAATCACACGTATTTGGTTGACTACTTCCGATAAACGGGGAATTTTGCGAATCTATTTCGATGGCTCTTCTAAACCGGAAGTGATCATTCCTGCTTACGATACATCTCTTTTTCCTGTCCAGATCGGACAGCCATTGTCGCTGACACATACGCATTATCAGAAAGATTTATCCAAGACAGGCGGAACTACCAGCTTCTTGCCATTACCTTATGCCAAGTCCTGTCGTATCACTTTTGAAGAAACGTCTGAAACTGCTAAAGCCGCTCATTATTATCAGATTGGTTATCGTTCGTATGTACCTGGAACGAAAGTTAAGACATTCACTTTGGAAGAAATGAAATTCTTAAAAGGGAAGATTGCTTTGGTGAATGAAAGATTACTGAATCCACCTGTTTTTACGCAAGGCACTAAAAGCGTTTCTTCTGTCATTCATTCAAATGTATCATTGCAATTGCCTTCAGGTAATCGGGCTGTATGTTCTTTGCATATTTCAATTTCTGGTTTTAAAGCCGACGATTATAAAACTATTATGAATCAATTGTGGCTTTGCATTGATTTTGATGGTGCTCGCTGTGTTTATGCTCCATTGGCAAACTTTTTTAGTGGAGGAAAAGAGGCACCGGCTATTCATAACTGGTATTTTTCTTCCGATGGAAAGGGCTGTTTAGATTCCCGATGGGTGATGCCTTACAAGCAAAAAGCGGTCATAACTATTGAAAAAGCCAAGAATCTAAAGTATGAAGCGACAATAACAGCTTTTACAAAACCAATGAAATGGACTCAAAACATGCTCTATTTCCATTCAACTTGTCGTGCAGAGCAAGGAATACCAGTGAATAATGATGCTGACTCTAATGATAATTTGGATTGGAACTTTACAACACTGCAAGGTCGTGGCGTTTATTGTGGCGATTTGCTCTCTGTATATAATTATTGTCCTGACTGGTATGGCGAAGGTGATGAAAAGATTTGGATAGATAATGACGCATTCCCATCATTCATGGGAACAGGCACAGAAGATTATTATAACTGTTCTTGGGCACCAGTCGTCCCGTTTGATACTTCTTTTGGTGGTGCGCCTACAGCTGAAGAAGCTTCTTCTCATGGAAAGAATGCTTTTTATCGGATGCGAAACCTGGATGTTATACCTTTTAATAAACAATTAAAATTTGATATAGAGATGTTGAGCTGGCATAAAGGCAAGGTCGATTATGAAACGACAGTCTTTTGGTATGGTAAGTAATCACGATTTATATTCTCGCATTTATTACCGGTCTGTCATAATATTGTAATATCGACCTTTTACTTTTGCTGCATGATAACAATTATTTATTAGTGATTCCTTAAGTAAAGTGATGTATGTAATCGTTTATATGTCTAATGGATCTTATTTTTAGATGAAAAGGCAAGAAATAGAAAATAAGGAGATGATTCAATTTGAACATTTGTATAAAACGAATGCTCCTAGATTGATTTTCTATGCCGAAAAATATGTTGATTCAGATACCGCCGAAGATCTTGTTCAAGATATTTTTATTAAGATCTGGCAGAAAAGAACATTCTTGTTCCTCAACGAAGGACTGACAACATATCTTTATCGTTCCGTTCAACATGCGTGTTTAGATTGTCTAAAAAGAGAAGAGGTGAAAAGCAATTATGTTGAAGAGGCAATTAATCACTTGAAAATAGAAGAAATCTATTATAATGATGATCCTGAATCTCTTTTTAACGAAGACGAACGTTTGCAAACGATTTATCAAGAAGTAGAAAAACTGCCGGAACGTTGTCGTGATATTTTTACTATGTCGTATATGGAAGAGCGCAAGACTCCTGAAATTGCTAAACTTCTTAATATTTCTCCACGAACTGTTGAGGCGCAATTATACAAAGCATTAAAAATATTACGAGATGTGTTGTCAAGTGTAACCTTTCTTTTTGTTGAATTATTGCTGTGCAAATAATTGGAAATAAGTGACAATGAAAAATACAATCTTCTATTGTTGCTATCAAATATAACCTGATTGTATTTCTTTCTTGTTTATTTTAAAAGCATTTTTTTGTAAAATGAATAAGTAAATCCGAAGCGTAAATCGTCTATTATGAAAACGCAAGAAGAAATGGCAGAAAAGGAAGATATAGAGCAATTGATCATTCGCTTTTTTCAAAAAGAGATAAGTGAAGATGAACTTCGCTTGCTAGACGAATGGTTGAATGCTGATGCCAAAAATAAAGCGTATTTCTTTCAGTTGAAGAAAGTCTCTGATTATTGTCAACATCCCTTTACTTTAAACAGTGAATTTGCTGAATCGAGTTGGAAGAGGATGTCTGCGCGTATAGCAACTGCTGATAATGAAAAATCAGATAAAGACATTTTCAACAAATATTCCCACTATTTAAAATATGCAGCTATTATTATTATCACATTGATTATCGGTTTAGGATTGGGTGAGGTCAACAATATCAAACGATACTATGCCTATGAAAAAACACCTGCCTATAATGAGATCCACGTTGAAAAAGGAGGACGGGCCAATACGATTATTTTGTCTGATAGTACGAAAGTCGTTTTGAATGCTGGTACAACACTCCGATATCCTTCAACTTTCAATTCTGATGAGCGTAAAGTTTATTTGGATGGTGAGGCCTATTTTGAAGTGACAAAAGATAAAAAACGGCCGTTTGTTGTAAAGCTAAAAAAGCAGGATATCACGGTTCTTGGAACTGTATTCAATGTTGAAGCATATGGTGATGAGGCATTTAGCTCGATTACTCTTTTATCTGGTCGTATTGTATTGCGTGCATTTAATAATCAGGGAGATGAGGTAAGCAAGATTGCATTGAAACCGAACTCGACAGCTGTATGCAATAATCAAACTGGATATATGATGATTCAAGAAGCTAATAAAGTTTTGACTAGAGCATGGCTTAACGGACAATATAAATTTAAGGATGAATTGCTGGGTACCATTTTGAAGCGATTGGAAAACTATTATGATGTGAATATACATTTGGATAATCCGGATGAGATTAATCAAATGAAATATACAGGGACGTTTTCTTTGGATCAAGATATCATGGAAGTATTACAGATTATTGATTACGAAGGCAACTTCACTTTCAAGCATATCAAAAGCGACATATTTGTATCAAGAAAAAATAAATGATGTTAAACATTAAAATATAATTGCCTATGAAGTAAACATGAACTGACACTTTCAAATGAGTTTGGAGATTATGTATTCCTATT
>DAIMYP010000079.1:0-10951 GCA_036734445.1 Tannerellaceae bacterium | reverse complement strand
TGAGGTTTTGCCATCAAACCACGCATACCTGA
The DNA here is from genome assembly GCA_036734445.1 of Tannerellaceae bacterium. Taxonomy (GTDB): domain Bacteria; phylum Bacteroidota; class Bacteroidia; order Bacteroidales; family Tannerellaceae; genus Parabacteroides. The sequence continues at coordinate 10,919 of DAIMYP010000079.1, read as the reverse complement.
AAGCTGACGAATCTGCTCTTTAGAACCACGCGCACCTGAATCCATCATCATGAATACAGAGTTGAATCCATCATTATCAGCAGTTAACTGCTTCATCAAGATGTTTGACAACTTGCTATTGATATGAGTCCAAGTATCAATGATTTGGTTATAACGTTCATTATTGGTAATGAAACCCATGTTATAATTAGCTTTGATCTGCTCTACTTCATCATAACCTTCTTTAACCAACGCATCCTTTTCCGGTGGAATAAGAACATCAGACAAGTTAAATGACAGACCGCCCTTAAATGCCATGTAATAACCCAAGTTCTTAATATCATCAAGGAATTGTGCTGTACGAGATACACCACAAGCCTTAATCACATTACCAATGATATCACGCAAAGCCTTCTTTCCCAAGACTTCATTAATATATCCAACTTCAGATGGAATATATTCATTAACCATCAATCGACCAACAGACGTTTCAAGCATTCTTGTTACAAGATTGCCTTTTTCATCACGATCCTGAACATATACTTTTATAGGTGCATGAATATCAACTTTTTTCTCATTATAAGCAATAGTTGCTTCTTCCGGTCCATAAAATACAAGACCTTCACCCTTTGTTCCTTTACGAATTTTGGTGATATAATATAGACCTAATACCATATCCTGAGAAGGGACGGTAATTGGAGCTCCATTTGCAGGATTCAAAATGTTCTGAGAAGCTAACATTAACAGTTGAGCCTCAAGAACAGCTTCATTTCCTAATGGCAAATGGACAGCCATCTGGTCACCATCAAAATCGGCATTAAATGCAGTACAAGCAAGTGGATGTAACTGAATAGCCTTACCTTCAATCAGTTTAGGCTGAAAAGCTTGTATTCCTAAACGGTGCAACGTTGGAGCACGGTTTAACAATACAGGATGTCCTTTCATCACATACTCGAGAATATCCCAAACAACTGGCTCTTTGCGATCAACAATCTTCTTAGCAGATTTTACAGTTTTTACGATACCCCGTTCGATAAGTTTACGAATGATAAACGGTTTATAAAGTTCTGCTGCCATACCCTTCGGCAAGCCGCATTCACTCATTTTCAACTCTGGACCGACAACGATTACCGAACGAGCAGAGTAGTCAACACGTTTACCCAAAAGATTTTGACGGAATCGACCTTGTTTCCCTTTCAAACTATCTGAAAGAGATTTTAATGGACGATTAGCATCTGTCTTTACTGCACTCGACTTACGTGAATTATCGAATAATGAATCCACTGCCTCCTGAAGCATACGTTTTTCATTACGTAAAATAACTTCCGGAGCTTTAATATCAATCAAACGTTTCAATCGGTTATTACGAATAATAACACGACGATACAAATCATTCAAATCAGAGGTAGCAAAACGACCACCATCCAGAGGAACTAATGGGCGCAATTCAGGTGGAATAACCGGAATAACCTTCATAATCATCCACTCCGGCTTATTTTTACCCTTAGAAGCTCTAAAAGATTCGACGACTTGTAAACGTTTTAATGCTTCATTCTTACGTTGCTGCGAACTGTCAGTACTTGCTCTATGGCGCAATTCGTATGATAACGAATCCAAATCCAAGCGAGCCAGCAAATCATATACAGCTTCAGCGCCGATCTTTGCGATAAACTTATTCGGATCCGTATCTTCCAATGCCTGATTCTCTTTTGGAAGATTATCCAAAATCTGCAGATATTCTTCTTCAGAAAGCAAATCTAAATCAGCTACAGTATCAACACATCCATTCTGGATGACTACATACCGCTCATAATAGATAATAGAATCCAACTTCTTTGTAGGCAATCCTAACAAATATCCAATTTTGTTAGGCAGAGAACGGAAATACCAAATATGAGCTACAGGAACAACTAAATGAATATGCCCCATTCTCTCACGACGTACTTTCTTCTCTGTAACTTCTACACCGCAACGATCACAAACAATACCTTTATAACGAATACGCTTGTATTTTCCGCAATGACATTCATAATCCTTGATAGGACCAAAAATGCGTTCACAGAAAAGACCGTCGCGTTCAGGTTTGTATGTACGATAATTAATCGTTTCAGGTTTTAAAACCTCACCATATGAATTTTCCAGAATCTCTTCAGGTGATGCTAAACCGATAGTTATCTTTGAAAAGTTACTCTTTATCTTGTTTTCTTTTCTAAAAGCCATATTATTTATTTATAAAGAGTTATCATTAAAGCAGATAAGCGTGTGCTTACCTGCTTATTATTATTGAAATTAATCCAAAGTCAAACTTAAGCCCAGACCTCTCAGTTCATGGAGCAAAACATTCAAAGATTCCGGAATGCCTGGTTGAGGCATTGGTTCTCCTTTGACAATTGCTTCATAAGCCTTTGAACGGCCGACAACATCATCAGACTTAATCGTAAGAATTTCCTGTAGAACATGAGATGCACCAAATGCCTCTAATGCCCAAACCTCCATTTCTCCAAAACGCTGACCACCAAACTGAGCCTTACCACCGAGCGGCTGTTGCGTAATAAGAGAATACGGACCTATTGAACGGGCATGCATTTTATCATCAACCATATGTCCTAATTTCAAGAAATAGGTGACACCAACCGTTGCCGGTTGATCAAAACGCTCTCCAGTACCACCATCATATAGATATGTTTTACCATAACGTGGCAAACCAGCTTTATCTGTCCATCCATTTAAATCATCAAGTGTAGCTCCATCAAAGATTGGCGTAGAGAACTTAACATCCATTGTACGACCAGCCCAACCTAAAACAGCTTCGAAAATCTGTCCCAAATTCATACGAGAAGGTACACCTAGCGGATTTAAACAAATATCGACTGGAGTTCCATCAGCTAAAAATGGCATATCCTCTTGACGAACAATCTTAGAAACAATACCCTTATTTCCATGTCGTCCAGCCATCTTATCACCGACCTGAATCTTACGCTTCTTTGCGATATAAACCTTTGCCATCTGAACAATACCTGTAGGCAATTCATCACCTATAGTAATATCGTACTTTTTACGCTTCAGCTCTGCATCCAGTTCCTTGTATTTCTTCAAATAATTCAAAACTACCTGCTTTATAAGTTCATTCTTATCAGCATCAGCAGTCCATTTACTTACTTGAATAGAATCGTAATCCAGTTTCTCCAAATCTTCACGAGTGAATCTTGCACCCTTAGCAATAACATCGGTATTCATATAATCTTTAACACCTTGCGAAACTTTACCGTCTGTAAGTGTCAACAATTTATCTACCAATAATGCTTTCAGATCTGACATTTTAGTCTCAAAATCCTCATCCAACTTAGGCAATATTGCTTTATCAGCTAATTTTGTCTTGCGCTTTTTAATTGCCTTTGAGAATAAAGCAGTACCAATAACAACACCTCTTAAAGAAGGAGTTGCTTTCAAAGATGCATCTTTTACATCGCCGGCTTTATCACCAAATATTGCACGAAGAAGTTTTTCCTCTGGTGAAGGATCTGATTCTCCTTTTGGTGTAATCTTACCGATCAAAATATCTCCTGGTTCAATATGGGCACCAACGCGAACAATACCTCTTTCATCCAAATCCTTTGTAGCATCTTCGCTTACATTAGGAATATCTGATGTCAATTCTTCCATGCCTCGCTTTGTCTCACGAACTTCAAGAATATATTCATCAACATGAACTGAGGTAAAGAAATCTTCACGTACCATTCTTTCATTTAAAACAATGGCATCCTCATAATTGTAACCCTTCCATGGCATGTAAGCCACTTTCACATTTCGTCCCAAAGCCAACTCACCATTTTGAGTAGCATAACCTTCTGTCAAAATATCTCCAGCTTCAACGTGCTGACCACGATGACAAATTGGACGCAAATCGACGGTCGTACTCTGATTCGTCTTTCTCCACTTTGGAATGTTATATGTAACAACTGCGTCATCAAAACTAACAAAGTCTTCATCAGCAGTTCTTTTATATTTTACTTTTATACACGTAGCATCAACAAACACAACCTCTCCTGCCCTTTGTGCAGCTATTTGTGTTCGAGAATCACGAGCCACCTGTCCTTCAATTCCTGTTCCAACAATAGGTGCTTCAGGACGCAACAAAGGAACAGCCTGACGCATCATGTTAGATCCCATCAAAGCACGATTGGCATCATCATGTTCCAAAAATGGAATCAAAGCAGCTGCGATTGAAGCAATTTGCTGTGGAGAGACATCCATCAAATTGACATCCTCCGGAGATACAACTGGGAAATCTGCCTCAAAACGAGCTTTTACATTATCATTAATGAAATGTCCTTCATCATTCAATGGAGCATTACCTTGAGCTATCGTCATTTCTTCCTCTTCCTCAGCGGTGTAATAGCTCAATCCTTCAGGTGAAAAATCAACTGTACCATTCTTTACTTTGCGGTAAGGAGTAGCGATAAAGCCCAAATCATTGATTTTTGCATAAATACACAATGAAGAAATCAAACCGATATTTGGTCCTTCAGGTGTTTCAATAGGACATAGACGACCATAATGTGTATAATGAACATCACGAACCTCAAATCCTGCACGTTCACGTGACAAACCACCAGGACCTAAGGCAGATAGACGGCGCTTATGTGTTATCTCGGCTAATGGATTGGTTTGATCCATGAACTGAGATAAAGCGTTCGTTCCAAAAAATGAATTAACAACAGAAGAAATAGTTTTTGCATTAATAAGATCAATTGGAGTAAAGACCTCATTGTCACGAACATTCATACGTTCGCGAACAGTACGAGACATACGTGCCAAACCAATTCCAAATTGATTATACAATTGCTCTCCAACTGTACGAACACGACGATTACTCAAATGATCAATATCATCAACAACTGCTTTAGAATTAATCAGCTGTATCAGATATTTAATGATCTCTATAATATCTTCTTTTGTTAATACCTTAATATCATCACTAATAGAAAGATTTAATTTTCTATTAATTCTAAAACGGCCAACATCACCCAAATCATACCGTTTTTCAGAGAAAAACAAGTTTTGTATTACTTCACGTGCACTCGCTTCGTCAGCAGGTTCTGCATTACGAAGTTGACGATAAATATATAATACAGCTTCTTTTTCAGAGTTACTTGGGTCCTTCTGTAAAGTATTATAAATAATTGCATAATCGGAAAGATTCTGATCTTCTCTATGCAACAAAATATTTTGAGTTCCTGACTCTAGAATAGCATCAATGTTATCATTATCAAGAACCGATTCACGGTCAACAATAACATCATTACGTTCAATAGAGACAACCTCACCAGTATCTTCGTCTACAAAATCTTCAACCCATGTTTTCAAAACACGAGCAGCTAATTTGCGACCTAAATACTTTTTTAGACTTGCTTTTGTTACTTTAATCTCTTCTGCCAGATTAAAAATTTCAAGGATATCTTTATCACTTTCATACCCAATCGCTCTCAAAAGAGTCGTTACCGGCAATTTCTTCTTACGATCAATGTACGCATACATAACATTATTAATATCTGTAGCGAACTCAATCCAAGAGCCTTTAAAAGGAATAATACGAGCAGAATACAACTTCGTACCATTAGCATGTGTACTTTGTCCGAAAAATACACCAGGAGAACGGTGTAATTGAGAAACCACTACTCGTTCCGCACCATTAATGACGAAAGTTCCTCGTTCCGTCATATAAGGAATAGGGCCTAAATATACATCTTGTATTACTGTATCAAAATCCTCATGATCAGGATCTGTACAATACAATTTTAATTTAGCCTTTAAAGGAACGCTGTATGTCAATCCACGAGCTATGCATTCATCAATACTATAGCGCGGCGGATCAATATAATAATCTAAAAACTCCAATACAAAATTATTCCGCGTATCTGCAATTGGAAAATTCTCGGCAAAAACTTTGTACAATCCTTCTTTCTTTCGCTTTTCTGGAGGTGTATCAAGTTGAAGGAAATCTTGGAAAGATTTCAATTGCACTTCGAGAAAGTCCGGATACGGAATTTGATTTTTAATCGAAGCAAAATTAACTCTTTGGTTTTCAGTTATTGAAGACATCTGGTAAGGAATTTATTGAACTTATATAAATAATAGACACAAAAAGGTTAAGAATCTTCTTCTAAGAAGACTCTTAACCAAATTACCTGATTAACAGGCTATAAATACTATTTAAGCTCAACTTCAGCTCCAGCCTCTTCCAAACGTTTCTTCAAATCTTCAGCGTCAGCCTTAGCTACAGCTTCTTTTACTTTACTTGGAGCACCATCGACTAAATCTTTAGCTTCTTTCAATCCAAGACCTGTTAATTCCTTAACTAATTTAACGACTGCCAGTTTGCTTGCACCCGGCGATTTCAAAATTACATCGAAAGAAGTTTTCTCTTCTACAGCTGCTTCAGCACCAGCAGCAGGACCTGCAACAGCAACAGCTGCAGCAGCCGGTTCAATACCATATTCATCCTTCAAGATTTTTGCCAATTCGCTAACTTCTTTGACTGTCAGGCTTACTAATTGTTCTGCAAAAGCTTTCAAATCTGCCATTTTTGTATGAATTTAATGTTTGTTTATCTTTAAAATTTAAATTATCTTTCTTCCAAAGTCTTTAACAGACCATGGATTGTTTGCCCTGACGATTGAAGAGCTGAAATAACATTCTTTGCCGGAGATTGCAACAAAGCAATAACATCTGCAATAAGTTCTTCTTTGCTCTTTATACTTACCAAAGCATCGAGATTTTCAGCACCAATATAGAAGCTTTCCTGTACATAGGCAGCTTTTAACTGAGGCTTAACATCTGCTTTTCCTTTAGTAAAATCTTTCAACAGGCGTGCAGGTGCATTTGCCGTCTGCGAAAATAATACAGCTGTACTACCTTTCAAAGCACTATGCAGTTGAGTATAATCTCCTTCTACATTTTCTAATGCTTTTTTAAGCAAGCTGTTCTTTACAACAACCATTTTGATTTCCTGCTTAAAGCAAGCTCTTCTTAATTGACTTGTTTGTTCAGCATTTAATGCTTCAATATCAGCCAAATAAAAATGAGGATATGCTTTTACAGTTTCAGCCAATTTCTCTATTATTATGCCTTTATCTTCCTTTTTCATTGTCTAATTATTTTATTAGTCCTCAATTGATTTAGGATCAATCTTAATTCCTGCACTCATCGTACTCGAAAGATAAATACTCTTGATATAAGCGCCTTTAGCCGTTGATGGCTTCAGTTTTATAAGAGTCATAATAAATTCCTTGGCATTACCATAAATCTGGTCAGCTGTAAAAGAAACTTTGCCAACTGAAGTATGTACAATACCTGCTTTATCGACCTTAAAGTCAATCTTTCCTTGTTTAACTTCTTTTATTGCATCACCTATATCATTGGTAACTGTACCACTCTTAGGATTAGGCATCAAACCTCTCGGTCCTAATACTCTACCTAGAGCACCAATCTTACCCATAATAGAAGGCATTGTAATAATTACATCAACATCGGTCCAACCTCCTTTAATCTTATCAATATACTCATTCAACCCAACGAAGTCAGCACCAGCAGCTTTTGCTTCCTCTTCCTTCTCAGGCGTACATAATGCGAGAACCCTGACCTTCTTACCGGTTCCATTAGGCAGTGAAACTACGCCTCTAACCATTTGATTCGATTTACGAGGATCAATACCTAAACGGACATCCACGTCTACTGAAGCGTCAAATTTGGTCGTAGAAATATCCTTAACCAACGCAGATGCCTCTTTTAACGTGTACAGTTTCCCGGCTTCAATTTTGCCAACAGACAACTTTTGATTTTTTGTAAGTTTACTCATCTCAATTGAAGTTTATTAATTATTTTCCGGGAATTTCCCCTTAACAGTAATACCCATACTTCTAGCCGTTCCTGCTACCATTTTCATAGCAGAACCTACTGTGAAGCAATTCAAATCGACCAATTTGTCTTCTGCAATAGTCTTCACCTGATCCCAAGAGATTTCGGCAACCTTCTTACGGTTAGGCTCAGCAGAACCACTCTTCTGTTTTGAAGCTTCCAATAATTGAATAGCAACAGGAGGGGTCTTGACAACAAAGTCGAAAGATTTGTCACTATAATAAGTTATTACTACAGGCAAAATCTTACCACCTTTGTCTTGGGTCTTGGCATTAAATTGCTTGCAAAACTCCATAATATTAATACCCTTAGAACCTAAAGCAGGTCCTACGGGAGGAGAAGGGTTTGCGGCTCCTCCTTTAATTTGCAATTTGATTTGTCCAGCAACTTCTTTAGCCATTGTTTCTAACTTTATTAAATATATAAAACATATAACTGAGAGAAAAAACTTTGCGTAACCAAAGAATTATTCTTTCTCAACTTGCATATAACCCAACTCTAATGGTGTTTTTCGTCCAAAGACTTTAACCATAACCTTGAGTTTTTTCTTTTCCGTATTAACCTCTTCAATAACGCCGGTAAAACCACTAAAAGGTCCAAAGGTGATTTTTACATTTTCACCAACATAATACTGAATATCTGAACCCTCTCCTTGTTCATGCAAATCATCAGCCGTACCTAAGATACGAGAGACTTCAGCAGGACGCAAAGGGGCTGGATTTTCAGAACCACCCAAAAAACCAATTACGTTAGGAGCATTACTTAAACGATAAATAACTTCTGCTGTTAAAACAGCTTCGACCAATACATAACCAGGCAAATAAGATCTCTCTTTCATCACCTTCTTACCATTACGTACGGTAAAGGTCTTTTCAGTAGGAATGAGGACTTGCGAAACATGTTCACCTAAAGTTGAATTCTTTATTTCAGCGTCAAGATATTCCTTTACTTTATTTTCCTTGCCACTTATAGCACGTAAAACATAGAATTTTTTTTGAACATCGGACATATCAGTAGCTGATTAAAAGATTTTTGAGTAGATGAAACGAATCACACCCTCAAAGCCCATATCAATAACAAAGACTATTGCTGCAATTATTAGGGAAGCAAACAAAACAACTACAGCACTATTGGAAAGCTCTGTTCTTGTAGGCCAAGAAACCTTATACACAAGTTCGTTATAACATTCCTTTATGTAAGTAACTATCTTTTTCATTGAATCTATAGATTTTTTGCACGGAAGGAGAGACTCGAACTCCCGACACCTGGTTTTGGAGACCAGTGCTCTACCAAACTGAGCTACTTCCGTAAAATAACCAGCCCTATATATAGAGATAGGACTGGTTAACTTTATACTTAAAAATTAATTTTCCAATTCTGTAATCTGTCCAGCACCTACTGTACGGCCACCTTCACGAATAGCGAAGCGTAAACCTGTGTTGCAAGCTACCGGATAAATCAAATCAACGTCAATAGTTACGTTATCACCAGGCATTACCATTTCAGTTCCTTCAGGAAGAGTGATCTCACCTGTAACATCCATTGTACGGATATAGAACTGTGGACGATAATGATTATGGAATGGAGTATGACGGCCACCTTCTTCTTTCTTCAGGATATAGACTGAAGCTTTGAAGTGAGAGTGAGGTTTGATCTGACCCGGATGGCAAAGAACCATACCACGTTTAACTTCATCCTTATCGATACCACGAAGTAACAAACCAACGTTATCACCAGCTTCACCTTCATCAAGGATCTTACGGAACATTTCTACACCCGTAACAACTGATTTCTTACCTTCTGAACCTAAACCAATGATCTGAACTTCATCGCCAACCTTTACAATACCAGTTTCGATACGACCTGTTGCAACAGTACCACGACCTGTGATAGAGAACACGTCTTCAACCGGCATCAAGAAAGGTTTATCAATTTCACGTGGAGGAAGTGGAATCCATTCATCAACAGCATCCATCAATTCCATTACTTTTTCTTCCCACTTCGGATCGCCGTTCAAAGCGCCAAGTGCAGAACCACGAATAATAGGAGTATTGTCGCCATCAAAGCCGTAGAATGTAAGCAATTCACGCATTTCCATTTCTACCAGTTCCAACATTTCTTCATCGTCTACCATGTCACACTTGTTCATGAAGACAACCAATTTCGGAACGTTTACCTGACGAGCCAACAGAATATGTTCACGTGTCTGAGGCATAGGGCCATCAGTTGCAGCAACAACGATGATAGCACCATCCATCTGAGCTGCACCAGTTACCATGTTCTTAACGTAATCGGCATGCCCCGGACAGTCAACGTGAGCATAGTGACGTTTTGAAGTCTCATACTCTACGTGAGCAGTATTAATGGTAATACCTCTCTCTTTCTCCTCAGGAGCATTATCGATCTGATCAAAAGTCTTGATCTCATCTGATTTACTGAAACCCCTTTCTGCCAAAACTTTCGTGATAGCAGCGGTCAAGGTTGTCTTACCATGGTCAACGTGTCCAATCGTACCGATGTTGACATGTGGTTTAGTCCTCTCAAATTTCTCTTTTGCCATAACTTAATTGTTCTTTATTTGATTAATGATCATGTCTTTATTAAAACGAGCCGGTGCCGAGACTTGAACTCGGGACCTCTTCCTTACCAAGGAAGTGCTCTACCGCTGAGCTACACAGGCAACATAAAAAAGAGCGGAAGACGGGACTCAAACCCGCGACCCTCAGCTTGGAAGGCTAATGCTCTATCGACTGAGCTACTTCCGCAATTCAACTTCTAATAGTAGAATTTCTATCTATTATCAATCGCAGTGGGCAGTGATGGATTCGAACCACCGAAGGCGTAAGCCAGCTGAGTTACAGTCAGCCCCATTTGGCCACTCTGGTAACTGCCCATTTCAAAATATCCTTTCATAAACCTCCTCTGAGGAATAGTCTTTTTATCTTTCGAGCCTCTTGTCGGATTCGAACCAACGACCCCGAGATTACAAATCACGTGCTCTGGCCAACTGAGCTAAAGAGGCA
>DAIMYP010000078.1:0-11506 GCA_036734445.1 Tannerellaceae bacterium | reverse complement strand
GGTCATTATAATAGGTTTTTATAACTTTAACAGCATTATTTACGTTAAATCGATTTTCTTCTCTATATTTGTCACTAATATTGTGATTTTATTAATGCTTATAAACAATTATATCATGCAAAACAGACGCGATTTTTTGAAACAAGCTTCTCTTATGCTTGCCGGTGGAATAGTTGTTCCGCAGTTATTAACTTCTTGTGCTGGTAAAGCCAAACCAGCTGCTGATGCAGCTGCAGGTGCAGCCGCTGCTACCAAACGTATTGGCTTACAGCTCTATTCATTACGCGATATGGTTAAGGATGAAGGTATTCAGAAAGTACTCGAAGCCGTTGCTAAAATTGGCTACACCAACCTTGAAGCAGCCAGCTATGATGATGGTAAATTCTATGGATTGGCTCCTGCCGACTTAAAGAAAATGCTTGACGACAATGGTTTGAAGATGACAAGTTCACATTTGTCAAAGGCAATGTCCAAAGATAAAAAGGAACAGGCTGAAGTAATGGCTTGGTGGGATAAGGCTATCGAAGCTCACAATCAGTTGGGTGTAAAATATATGGTTCAGCCGATGATGGATTATGATGAAAAGACAACAACACTCGATGATGTTAAACAGTGGTGCGATTATTTCAGTTCAGTAGGTCTGAAGACGGCTGCTGCCAGTATAGCTTTTGGCTATCATAATCATGATTATGAATTCAAGAAGATAGGCAATCAGGTTATTTATGATTATATGCTTGATAATGTCAGCAAGAACCATGTGTTCTTTGAATTGGACGTTTACTGGTGTCAGTTCGGTGGTGGTAATGTTATCGATTATCTGAAGAAGTATGCCGGTCAGTTTAAGGCTCTTCATATCAAGGATGAGAAAGAAATCGGTGCCAGTGGCAAGATGGATTTCAAGTCAATCTTTGATCAGATGTATGCCAATAATATTAAAGACTGGTATGTAGAGATTGAGGAGTATACTAATAACGATCCTCTTGCTAGCTGTCAGCAGAGTTATGACTTTTTGAACAAAGCTGATTACGTAAAGTAACTAAGAAATAAAGTAAAATTCAGTTATAACAGCCTGCCTTCTTCATTGAAAGAGGGCAGGCTTTTTTATTACCTGGTCAGTATTGTAGTTTATAGAATAATTCGTATGACTTCACCATATGTAGGCAGATTCTTGAAAGCATCTTTTAGTTCGTACATTCCTGCAAAGATTCGCGCGCATGTGAGCACACCCCCATGTGCAAAGATACATATTCTGTTTAAATCCTTCTGATTCTTTATCTCTTCCAGAAAGGCACTGACTCGTCGGTATTGATCCAACAACGATTCGCCTCTTGGTGTTGGCGTATTTACCCAGTCTGCAAACCATGCTTCCGATCGCGGGTCGGATGTCACGGTATCCCAGGATTTCATCTCCCAATCACCCATATTCACTTCTTTCAGGCGTGCGTCTTTGATGGCATCAGGATAGCCACAATAGCTGGCCAGACGAACGCATCGGCTGAGCGGACTGCTCCATACTTTATCGAACCTAATGTCTTGTAGCTGTTGTTTCACTTGTTCGGCTTCCGTTTCAAATGTTGAACGAAGAGCCACGTCACTGAATCCGTATGCATAGCCAGTTGGAACATCAACGGTTGTATGTCTGACCAAATATATTTCCATTATTATGAGATTTGTGTGTATATAATTGCGAAGCCCAGATAAAAGCTTAATTCGCAGAGAAGGAAAGTTGCACCACAACAGTCACCTGTATATCCATTAATTTTCTTCTTCATCAATGTTGTGAGGATAAAAAATGTAATGACAGGAAGAATACATGCCAGGAAATAAATCAGTTTGGGTAGCCATAACAGTGGAATCACAGCTGCCACCATACAGATGGTGAATTCAACGGTTGTCATCCGGCTGTAAATGGTCTTGTTCTTGGCCTCTTCTTCTTTGCGTGCGTATGGCAGGCGGTTGATGATCATTCCTGAAACCCCTTTGGAAAAAGGATCGCCTGCCATTATTGCGCAGCCTGCAATGGCTGTAGGCAAGCTTTGTAAAAGTGCATAGAGCAGTCCGAAGTAGAGAATCAAGCCGATCACGCCATAGCTCCCTATGTGGGAGTCTTTCATGATGGCTAGTACGCGTTCGCGGTTGTTGCCTCCACCGAAACCGTCGAAAAAATCGGCTAGCCCGTCTTCATGCAGGCAGCCTGTGATCAGCAGGCGGGTAGCAATAGCAAGTATCACGGCAATGCCTGCCGGCAGTATCAATGAACTCAGATAGAGTACGGCAACGGTCAATCCGGCTGTCAGCCATCCGACAACAGGCCAGTACGACACAATATTCTTGAAATATTCAGATGGAACATTGGCCACTTTCCAAAAGGGTAAGCGGGTGAAGAATATAAGCGCTGCAAGGATACGAAGCATAATCTGTATTAAAAATATTTGGTGATAGAAGCTTTCTTGAAGCTGTCCATTTCATTAATCATACGTACTGCCGAATCCACAATTGGATATGCACAAACAGCTCCCGTCCCTTCACCCAGTCGCAGACCGAGGTTAAGCAGAGGCGTTGCATGCAGGTAGTCGAGCACCCGTTTATGGCCGGCTTCATCGCCACAATGGCCAAAAATGCAGTAGTGAAGCATCTCGGGATAAAGTTTGAAGGCTGCCAGTACACAGTTTGTCATGATGAATCCGTCTACCAGAATAATCATCTTCAGTTCGGCTGCTCTAAGCATTCCGCCTACAGCCATCACCATCTCGTAACCGCCGAAATACCGGATGATATCTTCAGTGCTTCCACTGCCGTGATAATTTTCAAGAGCCTGTTTTAGTACATTATATTTATGTTTCACCCCTTCCGTGTTCAATCCGCTTCCAGCCCCTACACAGTCGATAAGAGGTATACCGGCTAGGCAAGTCATCCACATGCTTGACGCAGCGGTGTTGCCTACTCCCATTTCACCAAAACTTATCACATTGCATCCTTCTTTGAAGCAGTCAGTCACAATGTCGGCCCCATATTTGATGGCCAGATCCATCTCTTCGGTGGTCATGGCAGCTTCGTGTAGGAAGTTGCGTGTGCCTTTGCGTATTTTGCGATTAATGATTTGTGGTATCTCTGGAAAATCAAAATCGACACCTCCATCCACAATCTTCAGTTCAAAACCATGCTGTCGCGATAGAAAACAGATGCCTGCACCTCCATTCAAAAAATTGTAAACCACCTGACGTGTCACCTCCTTTGGCGATTGGCTGACTCCCTCGTCGGCAATACCGTGATCGGAGGCGTAGATCACGTTGACAGGATGGTGCAGTGTCGGCTGCAGTGTCTGCTGGATAAGGCCTATTTGCATAGCAATATTTTCTAACGTACCCAGTGAACCCTTGGGCTTGGTCAGATTGTCTATTTTGTTTTGCAATGCTTCAGCGATAGTTGTATCAGGACGATCAATTTTGAATGATTCCATTTTATGTGTATTATTTTAGTTCAAAAAGTATATACTTTTAGCATACGAAAGTATATACTTTTTAATCACAAGAGTATATACTTTTCACACGCAAAAGTATATGACTTTCTTGAAGCAAAGATAGTCAGTTTCTAAAGAACATCAAGTATCCGTTTGCCTAAATAATCTCATTTATGATTTACTTTACTTTTTTCCACTGTTGAAATTGTTTTATAATAATAAAACATTACATTTGTCCAAATTAAAAGAATATGAAAGATTTGAAATTTGTAAATCTTCTTCTTTTTAGCTTGTTTATTCTTGTATCGGGTAGTCTTTATGCCAATAATAACAAAAAGGCCTATTTGCAGAAGCTCGCTGCTGAATATGAGAAAGCTTCTTTGGGCGAGGATATGCAGAAAGAACTTTCTGCACTTGATGTTTATCTGGCTGAAGCTATACGTCAGAAAGATGCAAATGAAGAGAGTTACGCTCGAATACAAAAGATATATTGTCTTTATAATTACAGCCAATATGAGCGCATGTATAAAGAAATTCCCGAACAACTGGCCTATTTTAAAAAGACAAAAGCCTGGAATCGTTATTATAGCATAAAAGGAACTGAGATAGAAGCTCTTATATGCCAGAATCGTATTGAAAGTGCTTTGCTTAAGGCAAAAAGTTTTTACCATGAAGCCAAGAAGGAGAAAAATGCAGTAGGGCAGGGAACGGCTTTGTTTAATTTGGGCAATATATATCACATGACACAACGCGATCCGATGGCTGAAACTTATATGCGTTCGGCAATAAATATATTGAGAAACAAAGAGGGAACGCTTCTGACAGATTGTTATATCAGTTTAGGTGATATCCTGTCTGGACAGATGAAATATAAGGAGGTAATTGCTGCTGCCGAAGATTTTAAGAAGGTATGTGAAGAATATGAATCCAAAGCAAAAAAAGAAAATCTGCAAGTCGATTATTCCATATTGTGGTATCAATGTTACAATATTTTTGCTGCCGGTTATATTGGTTTGAAACAGCCGGATAAGGCCCGGTTTTATTACGAAAAATCATTGCAATATCAAAATGGGCATTCGTTATCTCAGGCCGGTTTGTTTCTTATTAAATCACAACTTTTGGAACTGGAAGGAAATCTGCCTGGAGCTATTGCAGCAAACGATTCAGTGATCCACTTCTATGAAGAGGAGGAGAGTTGGGGCATTTTGGAGTCACAGAAGTCAAGGAAGGCCTTGCTTTTGTTGAATAATCATCAGTACGAATCCTCAGCCCTGGTTTATCGGGAGACGCTTGCCTTGAAGGACTCTCTTGATAATGTGAACACATTGGCTCAAATCAATGACTTACGGAGCATTTATGAGCTCGACCATCTAAAAGCAGAAAAGGAAAAGACACGTCTTTATTTTTCATTGGCTTTGCTGGCCTGCTCGTTTCTTATCGTTATATTGGTTATTTACATTTTGTATTCAAGCAGATTGAAATCCAAAAATCGTATTCTTTTCCAACAAATTCAGGAGGCGGCACGCCTGGAGAAGATGCAGGAGGAATCGAGTAAGGAAGTACCTATTGAAGTGACTTGTTCTGATAGTAGTAAACCTGACCCAAATGAAAAGGAAAAGACTCTTGTGGCTCATGCAAAGCATTATTTGCGTACGGAGCATCATTATGCCGATGAGAATATCAACCGTAAACAGATTGCCGATGCTCTGGGTACCAACGAAAAGTATCTGGCCGATGCTATACGTAACCAATGTGAGGGGCAAACTGTTACCGACTTTATCAATGATATACGCCTGAATATTGCACGTAATCTGCTGCTTGACGAACCCGACCTTACTATCGAGTCTATTGCACAGGAATCAGGATTCCAGTCGCGCACGACTCTGTTCCGTCTCTTCCAAAGGAACTATGGAATGTCACCAAGTGAATTCCGATCTTTCCTTAAAGACTCTGAACGTTGATAGAAATACCTCTTATTTGATAGTTTTACCTGACTTTTGACTCGTTTTATTTTACTTTTTCCAATATTGCAACCAAGAATTCCAATATTGTAACCTCGTTTTTTGATATCACTTTTACTTTTGTTCCAGTTAATTTAAAATAACTTATAGAACAATGGACTTTAATTTTGAATCATGAAACAGGCAGAAGAAAAAAAGCTTTTTGAATCGCTCAACCGTTTACTTGGTAAACATCCTGAACTTCTTTCAGACGAGAAACTGGGCCGTGAACGTTTGGCTAAATTGTTAGGTACAAATACAACGTACCTTCATTCGGCAATACGTAAATATACTGATTATACAGTGACAGAATATTTGAATCATTTACGTATTCAGAAAATTAGAGAGGCAATGCTTTCATTGTCCAGTATATCAATAGAAGGTCTTCGGATAAAGTACGGATTCTCTACGCATACAACTTTCTACCGTTATTTCAAAGGTGAATATGGCGTTTCGCCTGCAGATTTTCGACGTAGTGTCCAAAAACAATAATATATGATATTATGATTGGACAATCAAATACATGTAATACAGTTGAAGATGATCCGATATGGGTTTACATGTCAGTGAATCATTTCACGAAAAGAAAAACGATTGGAGTAACCTCTAATTTTTTTCAACGTCAAGATCGATTGTCCAGATATGAATGCATTGTTTACTATCGGCATTTTAATAATGTGATTGATGCTTTTGCCTATAAATTGTTTTTGTCTTCGGCTACATCCGAAACAGTGGCATGGCTTCTTACAAACAAGAAATTTAATGAGTTATATCAGTTATAATAGAACATCCCCTAATTTTTATACATCATGATATTTATTTACATTCTTGAAA
Organism: Tannerellaceae bacterium; assembly: GCA_036734445.1. Classification (GTDB taxonomy): domain Bacteria; phylum Bacteroidota; class Bacteroidia; order Bacteroidales; family Tannerellaceae; genus Parabacteroides. Next base: position 5,212 of record DAIMYP010000078.1, on the reverse strand, counting down.
ATGGAAACAACGGTCGGCGCATGATTGGCGAGACCAATGATCTTTTGTCAGTGGCAACTAAGCTCAAGAGTATGGCTTCCATACTATCTGAGCCCTATTCTATCGTCTATCAGCATGAGTTTGCCGACCAATGCTCGGCTATGGCTTATAAACGTATGTTGATGTCTCTTTCATACGAGGAGGTAAGCCGTATAATAGTTAAGTCGCCGAAACAAGTTCCCGATCAAAGATCCCGGCAGTATTCTCAGTACAGTTCCTTCCTGCAATAATTATTTAATTATAGGGAAGTATAGACAGTAGCCCGGCTTGCATTATTTAAAATGTAAGCAGCGGGTGTTGGATTACTTGTAGAATACCCTTTTTTTAACTTTGAAATCATTTCTGCTTTATCTTTGCCTATGATAGGTACAAAGAGAGGTATGTCGCTTAGTATGCACGTACCGGTCATGGTAACGCGCTGCTGTCCGCTCACCGGATGCCGCGATACCGCATAGAGCCTTTCGTCTGTAAGCAGCTGCATTGTATTCGGGAAGATCGATGCTGTATGTGCATCGGCTCCTACGCCTAGGATGATGGCATCAAAACGAGTCATCTCCTTGCTTACTATTTGGGCATAACGTTGTGCCTCGTCTTCTGGATCGTCTTCACCCTTTATTCTGAAAACATGGGTGTCTGGAATAGATATCACATCGAACAGAAGCTTTCGGGCATGTCCATAGTTGCTCTCATCGTCGGTAGGAGCAACGCACCGTTCATCGACCCAATAAAAGTAGAGTTGCTGCCAAGGAATCTTGTCCTTGTATTCGCTTGTCCATAACGCGAACATCTGTTTAGCCGTGCCACCACCCGAAAGGGCAAGATGGAAGGCTGTTCCATCTCCATTCCGGATTATGGCGGTTATCAGATCATCTGTCATCGAGCGCAGTGCTTCGATTGAATCAGGATAATTCTTGAACTCCATAGGGCTTAGTCGTTGTGAATCTTACATCCATAGCACACTTCGGGCATTTCCAGGCGACTATTCTCCTCAGGTCCATTCTCTCCAGGTTCATAATTGAACAAGTTCTTTTCGCCTTCATCCTGCCAGTGCTGCAGAATCGGATCGATGATACGCCAGCTGGCCTCCAACGCATCGCTACGGGCATACAGAGTCGAGTCGCCCAACATGGCATCCAGTAGCAGTCGTTCGTAAGCATCGGGAAGACTGACGTTGGACAGCGAGTCATAACGGAAATCCATTCCTACCTGTCTTACTTTGAAACCGGCTCCCGGTATCTTCAGTCCGAACTTCAGCGAGATGTTCTCGTCCGGTTGTATGCGGATGGTCAGTTTGTTGCACGACGATCCCGAACACTGTCCGATGAACAGCTGGTGCGGTGTATTCTTGAAGTTCACAACGATCTCTGAGGCTTTCTCCGGTAGTTTCTTTCCGGTAGTGATATAGAAAGGCACTCCGTTCCATCTCCAGTTCTCGATGATCATCTTGATAGCCACATACGTCTCTGTAGTCGATTGTGGCGACACGTTCGGTTCGTTGCGGTAGCCTTCATACTGCCCGCGAACGATCATGTTATCCATCTCATCGGGCGTGTAAACATGCAGTGAGCGAAACACCTTCACGATCTCATCGCGTATCGGTTCCGGATCGAACGATGAAGGCGACTCCATTGCGGTGAATGCCATCAGCTGCATCAGATGATTCTGAATCATGTCGCGCAGCGCACCCGCTCCGTCGTAGTACTTGCCCCGTTTCTCAACGCCCAGTGTCTCGCTGGCGCTGATCTCTATCGAGTCGATATAGTTTCTGTTCCATAACGGCTCGAAGATCCCGTTTGAGAATCTAAGTACCAGGATGTTCTGTACAGTTTCCTTTCCCAGATAATGGTCGATGCGGTATATCTCTTTCTCTTCGAATATCTGTGCGAGATGTTTGTTCAGATGCTGTGCCGTAGCCAGACTTGTGCCGAAAGGCTTCTCCACGATGACTCGTCGCCATCCATCGTCGGCATCAGCTGTATTCATGTGATTGTCTTTCAGGAAAGCCGGTATGCGTTCGTACATCATCGGAGGTGTAGCCAAGTAATAAAGGACACGGTCGCCTAACTGCTTCAGATCTTGCAGTTGACGAACTTTGGCTTTCAGTTTTGTGTATTCTTCAGACTGTGTAGAGTCGAATGCCACATAGTACACCAGTTGCAGGAACGATTGTATCTGCGCTTCATCTGCTACTCTGTCTTTTAGTGCTTCGCGTAGATGAATCTCTGTAGATGCACGATATTCTTCATCGGTGAATTCCGTACGGGCTGCTCCCAGAATCGCGAAGTTTGTTGGCAGCATGTTCTTGATATGCAGTTCAAACAGGGCAGGCAGCAACTTGCGAGCCGTCAGGTCGCCCGATGCTCCGAAGATGATGAGTAGTTGGTTATCTGCTTTATTCATACGATTATTCTCCTTCATTAATTAAGCATTGTATGTTCCGGAGACAGTGTTTCCTCCCTTGCCGGTCCAGTTGGTGTGAAAGAATTTACCCCTTTCGCGGTCAGTTCTTTCGTAGGTATGCGCTCCGAAGAAATCCCTTTGCGCCTGTATCAGATTGGCCGATGAGTGCACCGTCCGCAGTCCGTCAAAATAAGTAAGCGCTGCAGCCATTGCCGGGAGTGCTGTCCCTCCGAGTGCCCCCTGAGCCACCACCTTGCGCCATGCAGGCAGTGCCGCCTTGATCTTTCCGGCGAAGAAGTCATCGAAGAGCAGGTTCTGCAGCTGCGGGTTCTTTTCGTATGCTTCCGTAATCTTCTGAAGGAATGCCGAGCGTATGATGCATCCGTTGCGCCAGATACGTGCTATCGTACCCAGTTCCAGCCCCCATCCATAATGTTCGGATGCTTTGCTTAGCAGTGAGAAGCCCTGTGCGTAGGATACGATTTTAGCTGCATACAGTGCGTCGCGCACCTCTTCAGTGGTCAGGCTTCCGGTGCTTTGCCTGCTGTCCGGATAGATGGCTGAAGCCTGCGTGCGCTCTTCCTGCAGAGCCGAGAGCGATCGGGCATACACAGCCTCTGTGATGAGCGTCATCGGATTGCTTTCGTCGAGTGCAGCTATCGCGCTCCACTTGCCGGTTCCCTTTTGCCCGGCCACATCTAATATATGGTCTATCAGATAGCTTCCGTCATCGTCGCGGTGTCTGAATATCTCTGCAGTGATCTGAATCAGGAAACTGTTCAGCTCTCCATTGTTCCATTCCTCAAAAACTCCCGACAGGGCATCGTTGTCCATGCCCAGTGAGTGTTTCATGAGTGCATAGCTTTCGCTGATGAGTTGCATGTCGCCATATTCAATGCCATTGTGTACCGTCTTGACAAAATGTCCGGCTGCTCCACCGCCGATCCATTCGCAGCAGGGCGATCCGTCTTCTATCTTGGCAGCTATGTTTTGCAGAATATCTTTTACTAGCGGCCAAGCTTCAACTGCCCCTCCGGGCATGATCGACGGCCCGTTCAATGCGCCCTCTTCGCCTCCAGAGATGCCGGATCCGACGAAATGAATGCCTTTCTCTTCCAGATATTTCACCCGTCGTGCCGTATCATGAAAATCCGAATTGCCACCGTCAATCACCACATCGCCTTTTGCAAGATAGGGCAGTAGCTGCTCAATCAATTGATCTACAGGTGATCCGGACTTTACCATCATCATTATTTTACGTGGAAGTCCGACATTTTCAGTCAGCTCCTGAATCGTATGAGTACCGATAAAATGTTTTCCTTTGCCTCTGCCGTTGATAAAATGGTCTACAACACCCTCTTCTCCCGGTGCACTTCTATTGTAAACAGCTACCGTGTAGCCTTTACTTTCCATGTTGAGTGCCAGGTTCTCACCCATAACAGCCAAGCCGATAAGTCCAATGTCTGCTTTCATAAGTTTGTGTTTTATTGTTTTGAGCAAAGATAGAATAATTTCCTAATATCGCTTCAAAGCCATAAAAATTATTGATGGCAGATAGATGTGGGCGCATGAAAACAGGTAACCGACGAATATGAGAAAGGCCATCTTGTGAGCCCAACGGTTTATCGTATGGGCTCATTGAATGAGTGAGGTCCTATGTCATGCAGCAGTCTTCGAATCGTTCAGACTTTTGCTTTTGGTGACAAGGTAAACGCCAATAAATACGAGTACTGTGGCAAACGCCTGTCCCCAACCAAAGACTCCCAGACCGGCGATGACGCTTACCAAGCATGCAACGATAGGCTGCACATAATTGTACATGCTCACTACCGTCGGTCTTAGAACCTTCTGTCCGATCATCATCAGAATGTAGGCGAAGAACGTACTGCCTATCACCACAAAAGCCGTTTCAGCCCAAGTCTTGACGGATATGGCAGCCCATGGCAGCGACTGGACGCTGTTGAACGATAGAGGAATGATCATGATCGCCCCGAAGAGAAACATCCATTTTTGAAACGTAATCACATTATATTTTTGTATCAGATGCTTGAAAATCGAGAGATAACAGGCGAACGAGAGCTGCGAGAAGAGGCAGAGCATATCACCCCGAATATCACCCACTTTTGAACTGACAGCCGAAGCGCTTCCAAGAATCAGCATCAAGGCTCCGGCAGCTCCACAGAAGATGCCGATTATTTTTTTGCTAGTCACCGGTTCATGCAGGAATATTGCTGCCAGAATCATCGTGATGATAGGCAGGGTCGTGGCTACGATGCTGGAGTTGATAGGCGAGGTGATACTCAGACCGATGGTGAAGCAACATTGGTTGCAAACAAGTCCCAGCAGTGCAGCGAGGGCAATCATCCCCTTATCGCGCAGGCAAACCTTCTCGTTTATGGTAAACAGTGAAGTTATCCAAAAGAGTACGGCAGCACCGATAACTCTGAATGCTACCATGTTGATACCGCTGATTCCATTCATCATGGCATCCTTGCCAATAGGCGACATCAACCCCCAAATAAGGCACGCCATGAATATACTGATGTGTGCCTTTAAAACTTTTCCGTTATTCATCATTTAAATTAATCTGCGAAGGTAAACATTTTTTACTTAATCTGTCCGAATCGGCTTTGAATCATATTCTGATTTTGACTTTTGTAAGAAAATGCAAATTATCCGGTGCACTATTTGCAAATTTATTTTTTAATCGTAAATTTGCAAGAAATGCAATTTGTATGATAGAAAGAGTATTAAAAACCAAGTTATTAGAATT
>DAIMYP010000077.1:0-11918 GCA_036734445.1 Tannerellaceae bacterium | reverse complement strand
CAAGTGGGACCACTCTTTTTATAAGTGTTTGGGTATCCACAATGAAGAAATTCCGATTTATATTGACAATATTATTATCATCACTTATTATCGTAAGTGGTGGTGGAATTTCTGTTATGCACTATTGTTGTGCCAAATGCCAGATGGAACAGTGCTGCGGACAGTCTATCTGTAAAAATCATAATAAGCATCAATCAACAGCGACTCTTCAAAAAAAAGGAGTCTGTTCTTCATCCTATTTTAAAGTAGATTGGGTTAAAAATATTACAGAGACACCATCTCTCATTCCGAGCGTCACAACTTTTTGCGGACTCTTGCCGCAAACTATTTGCGACAATCTGTCTGTAATCAATTATCTACTTAAACATCAGTACTGGCCTCCTCCGGACCTGTTTACTCCACGCCACGTTCTGGCATTGTTTTCTATACTTATTATTTGATATACTTCCTTTTACTCATCACGAAAGGGGAAGATTCGTCATGCCTCCATTCAGAAGGTAATGCGACTGCTTTGGTATCATTCCGTGCAGTTAGAAGCAAACGACATCATGTCTTTTTCTTTCAAGATACCCGTTCAAAAGAAGTCAAATCAAAATAAGTATAATAATGAAACATAGAATCATTAGAATCACAATATACCTGCTGTTAACTGCTATTGTAACACAAGCGCAAGTACATGGCATAGTTAAAGACAAATCCGGTTCGCCAATAACCGGTTGCAACCTTTTTTGGTCTGAAACAACACAAGGCACAACAACCGGCAGCGACGGAAGTTTCACACTCACAAAACCCACGGACAAGCAAAAACTTATTGCCAGTTTTGTAGGCTATGAAAACGACACCATTCTGGTAAAAGGCAACAACGAGAGACTAAATATAACGCTTCATGAAGGCGTGGAGCTCAACGAAGTAACTGTCGTTTCTCGCAAAGTTGGAACTGCCAAGTTGCGTGGAAGTGCAATGAATGTTGATGTCATCAGCAGTACTGAACTTTTACGCGCTGCATGTTGCAATCTTGGAGAAAGTTTCACAACCAATCCGTCAGTTGATGTTGCTTACAGTGACGCCGCAACAGGAGCCAAAGAAATCAAATTCCTCGGATTATCCGGTACGCATGTACAGATGCTGACCGAAAATATTCCTAACTTTCGCGGAACCGCTTCGCCTTATAGTTTGGGATATGTTCCCGGACCATGGATGCAAAGTATTCAAGTAAGCAAAGGCAGTTCTTCCGTAAAGAATGGCTATGAAGCCATCACCGGACAAATCAATGTAGAATTCAAGAAGCCTCAGAATCCGGATGCCGACTGGTTTTCAGGCAATCTCTACACAAGCAGTACAGGTCGTTATGAAGCGAATGCTGATGCAACAATCAAATTGTCAAACAAATGGAGTACTTCTCTGCTCGCCCACTATGAGAATGAAACGATGAGTCACGACAGTAATCACGACGGTTTCGAAGATATTCCTCAAGTGAAACAATACAATGTATGGAATCGCTGGTCATACCTTGGCGAACATTACGTTTTTCAAGCAGGCATCAAGGCGTTGTCTGAAACACGCAACAGCGGGCAGATGAGTCACAGCGACAACAACCAGATAGCCAATCCTTATCAGATTGGAATAGAGACCAATCGCTATGAGGCATTTACCAAGAATGCCTACATTTTCAATAAGGAGAAAAACACAAATGTTGCGCTCATCCTTTCCGGTTCTTTACATCAACAAGATGCCGATTACGGATTAAAAAAATACAATGTCGATCAGAATAATGTATACGCCTCATTGATGTTCGAAACAGAATTGAGCAAACATCATAGTCTTTCTACCGGATTGAGTTTTAATTACGACTCTTACAACCAGCATTATCGCTTTGCAAACGATGCATCACTGGCTCTCACCAAAGATTTCACTAACGAGTCTGTACCAGGTGCGTATATTCAGTATACTTACAATTTGAATGACAAACTCGTTCTGATGGCCGGATTAAGAGGCGACCACAGCAATGAGTACGGCTATTTTGTAACGCCGCGCTTTCATGCCAAATACAATCCGAACGAATATATTCATTTCCGCCTCTCAGCAGGCAAAGGTTATCGTACCAATCATATCCTAGCTGAAAACAATTATCTTTTGGCAAGCAGTCGTAAGATTTCTATTGCCGATCATTTGAATCAAGATGAAGCTTGGAATTATGGTACCAGTACTTCTGCATACATTCCTTTATTTGGCAAGACGCTGAATCTGAATGCAGAATATTACTATACCGACTTCCAGAAACAAGTAATTGTAGATATGAATTCCGATCCGCATTCTGTACTGTTTTACAATCTGGATGGCCGTTCATACTCACATGCTCTGCAATTGGAAGCAACGTATCCATTCTTCACCGGATTCACTTTTACAGCTGCTTATCGGTGGACGGATGTCAAATCGACCTATAACGGACAACTGATGCGTAAACCGTTGACAAGCAAATACAAAGGGTTGCTCACCGCCTCTTATCAGACGCCGCTTGCCTTGTGGCAGTTCGACGTTACACTGCAACTGAATGGCGGCGGATTAATGCCTACGCCTTACAAACTGAACAATGGAAACTGGTCGTGGGGGAACAACTACAAAGGATTCGAACAACTGAGTGCACAAATCACCCGATATTTTCGTCACTGGTCGATTTATGCAGGTGGCGAAAACCTGACCAACTTCAAACAAAAGAATCCTATTATCGATGCCGGCAATCCATGGAGCGACAATTTCGACGCAACAATGGTTTGGGGACCGATGCATGGCGCAACCGTCTATATTGGAATAAGATACAATATCCCGAGAATTTGAATCAAATATAAATCACTTTTAAAACAAAAAGAAAAATGAAAGCAAGAAACATCGTTATCACATTGGCAGCAGCGCTGCTGAGTGCAACAGCCGTAATGGCAAAAGACATCAGAACAGCTACATTCAAAGTGCAACAAATGCATTGCGAGAACTGCGTAAAGAAAATCAACGGCAATATCCGTTTCGAAAAAGGACTAAAAGACTGCAAGACCGATCTGAAGACCAAAACCGTCACCATCACATACGATGCCGACAAAACCAACATCGATGAACTGAAGAAAGGTTTTGAAAAGATCAAGTACACTGCCGAATTCGTAAGCGAAAAGAAACAAGCAGACAAGAAGTAAGCTTAAAACAAAATATCCGGTCTTTCTCTTCATTTTAGAAACAGATAAGACCGGATATTTTTTTATTTTTCATCAATCACATTGAACTCATAAATCGAAGGTGGAGCCGAAGCTTTGGTAATGTTCAAACGAATCTGTGAAGTTTGATAACTATGCAAAAGACGAATCACCTTGCAGTCGCCCATCGGTTCGTCGGACACAAAAACAGGCAACCATTGATTATCTTTCCAAATCTCTATCTGATAAGTTTGAATGCGGTTCGTACGAATATTTGAAAATCCATCGGGAGCATTCTTCATATCGCAACATTCAAAGATTGAAATCTTATTGAAAGATTTGTCCCCGGGCAATGCAATAGTCAATGTAGCGCAAGTATCAGCTGCTGACCAACGTGTTTGCATTCCTCCATCGGTTGCCAATTGCGCACCGTAAAGACCATTGTCACCTTTAAGGACCGAGCTGGCTTTTGTCTCGGCACCAATAGATAAAAACTGTCCGTTTACTGGAAGCGGTTCATCTTTTTTGATCCCCAAACGCTTTCCCAATTCAATGATTGTATTCGCTTCATGCTCGCGAATACGACCGGTCTGATCAGGCGGAACATTAACAACCAATGTATTATGATTATCGGTGCACCAATAGAACAATTCTTGCAGTTCATCCAGGTCACGTGCAGGAAGTGGATTCTTTTTCTGAAACCAGTTCCAAGCCTTGCTCAAGCAAATCGTATGTTCAAAAGGCAGGTAATACGACTTGCCTTGATGCATATACTGCTTTTTATCAGCCTTATGAGCGATCTTCGGATCCCAAAGACGGAAGTCGCTGGGAAAATATTGAAAGGCATACTTATTATCAACCGTCATCGAATCCGGCAAGGCGAAATTCCGTTCGCCTTCTTTCAGAACGATAGTATGATTCACACCTACAGCACATTGCGGTTGCAGTCGTTTCACCAAAGCATAGATCTTCGGCATCTGCCATTCCTCCGGTTTCTTATCCCATCCGCCATCGAACCACAATTCGCAGATTGGACCGTAATTGGTCAACAGCTCAGTCAGCTGGTTCGACATATAACTGATATACTTGTTGAAATCTTTATCTTTATATGATGCTTCGTGGCGATCCCACAATGAATAATAGATAGCGAACTGTAACCCATATTTCTTGCAAGCTTCCGAAACAGCTTTGACCACATCCGTTTTCACAGGCGATGATGCCACATCATAATCCGTATATTTACTGTCCCAAAGGCAGAAACCATCATGATGCTTCGTAATCAGCAGAACATAACGGAATCCGGCATCACGAGCCACGCGCACCCACTGGTCGCAATCAAGGTTTGTCGGATTATACTTACTGGCAGGGATCGTTCCATCAGACCATTCTGTTTCACCAAACGTGTTGACTCCGAAATGCATAAACATACCGTAACCGCGCTTCATCAGTGCCATCTGCACAGAATTAGGCTGATTTGAAGACAGTAGTTCAGTAGCATTCACCTTCACATCCACAAAAACAGGCAGATGATCCGACGCCATCGGTTCATCGTAAAGCACTTGCTGCTTCAAGACAGAATAACTGTTGCCATTATCGAATCCGTAGATAAAATCGATGCACTCTGTAGGATTCTGGCCGGGAATGGTATTATTATGATAGTCATTCAAAGCGAAAAACTTCTGTTGCAAGGCGTTCTGTGTTGGCGATCCTTGTACTGAATTCATATCTCCAGCAAAGAACAGAGGTTTATGAACATCTTTCAGTGCATCGAAAATAAGCGGAACCGAAGCCACCTGATCCTCAGCTGTTAAAGAAAAGTGTGCACAGCAAAGAACATAATTATCAAATTCAGTGAACAAGAATACTCGCTGTTCCTCACGTCCGGGAAGCGGCATCGTCCAGTAGCGCAGCGGTTTCTGCTTCGAAAGGATCCCGATGCCGTACTTTCCACCTTGGAAGTCAATCGCCGGCGCATAGGTATAATGCATCTTCGACCGTTTTGCCAGTTCTTTCAATGCGAACACGCCATCATTCCGTTTGGATGCGCTGTCAAGCTCTTGAATAGCAGCCATATCCGGATTAACACGCTTAATAATATTCGCGACTCGCTGATAGTCAATCTTTTCATCCATGCCGCGGCAATTGCGCACATTGTAAGTCATCACTCTAAGCGCCTGTTTATCTTTCGGCGCAATCGGATTCTGAGCCTGCAAAGCAAAGGCTCCACAAAGCGCAATAACAAATGCTAAACATCTGATCTTCATAAACAATAAATTTAGTTACAACTTCCGGACATACAGCGACTATCCATTTACCGCAAGCCATCTTGCCACTAAAATGTTCGCTGAGCAAATGTACGCATATAAATTTAACAAGTAAAGAAACGAGAATGGAAATCAAGGGGATTTTCCATTATCTTTGCAGCATCATTGCTATGTGATATTTCCGTATGATATAAGAATAGAACATAACCATTAATAAACAAGACGATGAACGAGCGAATAAACTTCAAGGTCAATAAAGAATTATGCAATGCATGTGGGACATGCGCAAGCGATTGTGTGAAAGGAATTATCGAAATGAATCCGATGCCACAGATCTCCATCGAGAAAGAAGGGCATTGCCTTCGTTGCCAACACTGTATGGCTGTTTGTCCAAAAGGCGCGATATCAATCTTCGGCAAGAATCCATCCGACAGCATTCCAAATACCAATGAGTTACCCTCGCCTGCTCTCATGGAAAAATTGATCAAGAATCGCCGTTCGATACGTCGTTACAAAAAGGAAGGCGTCGATAAAGAACTCATTCATCATCTACTTGAAACGGCCGCGTATGCACCTACTGGCGAAAACGACAACCATGTACAGTTCACGGTTATCGACGACATTGAAGTGATGGCTCAATTACGCGAGATTACATACAACGCAATTGCCAAAGCGGGCGAAGAAGGCAAAATAACAGACAGATTAAGTTTTATATATGAGTTTGCAAAACTCTGGAAAAAGCCCGGTGTAGATGTCATTTTCCGTGGAGCTCCTCATATAGTAATCACTTCTTCTCCTGAAGATTGTGCTACTCCTGCACAAGACATGGTTATCGCACTCAGCTATTTTGAAATACTGGCTATTACTAATGGGTTGGGCACATTGTGGGATGGAATATTCACACTTGCACTTTTATATATTGCTCCTCAACTACGCCAGTTTTTAGGAATTCCGGAGAATCACACGATCGGATTTGCCATGCTCTTTGGCAAGCCTGCGATTAAATATGCGCGTTCCATACAATCGGAAGGAATATTCATCAATACAGTACAACCCAAATAAAAAGATCATCAAAACATAGATTTTTGATATCGCATAAAAACCATCTGAATGTGTCAGGAATTTCATTCGAATGCGCGAACCATTTCATTCGAATGAAACCTCCATTCCATTCGAATAAGTTGGAACTTTCTTTCGAATGAAATGGGGGCTTCAATTAGATGTTTTAATTATCAGATATTCACTAAGTTAGAAACACATCCAGCACCTCAATCCTCTTTTCCGAGTGAAGATGAGCGAAATCCAACATCAAAAACATGAATTTTTGATACTATTTTCACAATCTGTCAATCTCAGCCTGTGCAGAGTTCTTGCCATGATAATTGTGACTCTTGTTGTTGAAACGGAAGGTTACGGTCAGCGCATCAGTCTCTTGATTTTTTCAAATTGTGAATGCATCTATTGTATATTACTGTCTTCCATTTCTATTATTATTTTGTTACATATCCCGGATCTCTCCGCTCCGTTCCTTTCATACGCGTCAGATCATCGCCCAACTCTTTCCGTTTCTCATCAGCGATCTTCATCAGCTTTGCTGCCTCTTCCGGATTCTGGTCGAAAATGTTATAACGTTCGCCCGGATCGCGGCGCAAGTCGTACATCTCTGCATGATTCAACTCCAGATTCGCCAGTTTCCCCGGTTTGCCATCATTGCCCGGTGCATATGCACCGTAGGTGACGTATTTATGTGGAAACACCAGTTTGTAAGCGCCATCGGTCACTGCTTCCAAGTCATTCTTGTTATAATAATAGACGAAAGACTCGCGCGGATTCGCATCTTTCTCACCTTTGATTAGCGACAGAATACTCACGCCATCAATCTTGCGCGAAGGAAGTGGCGCTCCGCTTATTTCTGCCAATGTCGGAAAAAGATCGATATTCGAAGCCAGTTTGTTGCAGATCGTTCCAGGTTGTGTCTTCCCTTTCCAATAGATGACGCACGGTACGCGGTTTCCGCCATCGAATGTTGTAGCTTTTGCTTCGCGTAATCCGCCGGCTGAACCTGCATGATTACCGTAGTTTGTCCACGGTCCATTATCTGAAGTCAGCACAATCAGCGTATTCTCCTCCAGTCCCAACTCACGAACCGTCTTGAGCACTTCGCCCACACTCCAGTCGATCTCCATCAGAACATCTCCATACAATCCCTGCTGACTCTTTCCTTTGAACTTATCCGACACGGCCAGAGGCACATGCGGCATCGAATGTGCCAGATAAAGAAAGAACGGTTTGTTCTTGTTCTTCTTGATGAAATTGACAGAACGTGTTGTATAATCGGTTGTAAACTTAGACTGGTCCGTGTTATATCCGGCTACCGTATTGCCATCGTATGTAGGCAGATCCGGAAAATGGAATATCTCGCCCTGCTGCGGATGGAATGGCCACATGTCGTTGGAATAGGGCAATCCGTAATACTCATCGAAACCGTTCTGCAAAGGCAGGAACTGCTTCTGACTTCCCAGATGCCACTTTCCGAATATCGCTGTGCTGTATCCTTTCTGTTTCAAGAGTTCGCCCATCGTCATCTCGTCCGGATGAATGCCATAGTTCGAATCCGGTCCCGGAGCTCCGGCAAATCCGATACGGTTCGGATAGCATCCGGTCAGCAATCCTGCACGCGATGCTCCGCTGATAGGTTGTCCGGCAAGAAAATGCGTGAAGCGAACACCTTCGGCAGCCATCTGATCAATATTCGGTGTCGTATATCCATACGCTCCATTAAAGGAGAAATCGCCATAACCGACATCATCCAGGTTGATGATGATGAAGTTCGTATAGTTCGCAGCAAATCCAAATGCCGAAAAGGCGGAAGCGGTTGCCAGAAGAAACAGTTTCTTGTTGAGCATAACTTAAAATTTATTTTTCTATTCCTGATTAATCATCTCATTAGGCAAATATACAGATATAAATCCGTCGGTGCAATCCTATTGCAGGTTACTTTAAAAGGCAGATAGCCATAATAAATTGCTCCAAGTTTTTTAGAAATATCGTGAGAAAATCCATAAAACAGGTACTTGTATTTAAAAAATGAATTAGAGAATACACAAATATACTTCTGAAGTATTATCATTTAGAAATTTGGATAAATACAAGGAAAAGTGTATTTTTGTATCTCAACATAACCAACATCGGCACTATAAATAATAGGAAAATGTTGGCATGAAGCAAAAGCGAAAGCTTCTTTGAAAATGAAAATAAAAAGGAAACTGTGGCTGCGGATTATACCCTCAGCCTTTATTATATCAATTATTCTCGTTTGCGGATACTCATATCTTCCTCTGTCAAAAAAACAAATAAGACAAAGCATTGCCAAGATTGAGTGCCAGTATTGTTATGCCCTTACTGAAAATGGTAAAAACATCGCTTTTTTCAATGATATCGAAGCCGACTCGGTTCTGGTTAATTTCACTTATAATAAAAAGGCTGCCATAAGAACTGTAAATCATAATGCCTATTGGATTAATAAATTTCAAATCATTCCATGGTGTAACGGCAGGATCCTCACTCGATTCTCATTAAAACCGGAAGAAGAAATTGTGAATTTTACCAATAAGAATCTGTCTTATATTATTGATAAAGAAAAAAGACTGCTCGCACAGAAAGAAATCGATTTGAAATCTGAAGTAGCCGAACTGAAATATTATCTAAGTCTGCATAACGTCCAGGATGAAGGCTTTAATACCATCTCGATATTTGATACAAAAATCAAAGCTGATCTTGACACTATACAGAAACTGTCAGCGATTATCAATGCCATCAGTGATCTTTCTAAGGTGAAAGTGAGATATGTTCCTCAATACACTGTCATTTACCAGAACAACTCTTTACGCAGCAAACGTTTGCCGTGCGTTCTTCTTGTTGAAGAATCAAAAGATGGCAACAAAATACTTCAAACGACAAATCATCATACGCCTGCTGGAGTCAAACCTTTGTCGACATATCAATTCAAAAAATATGGAAAGATTAATAGCGAGGAAGTTAACAAAGTAACTAAACAAGAAAAGCCTATAAATGGTCATGGTATTTTTGTCAGTCCTAACGGCGATTATTATGAAGGAAGATGGGAAAACGGCAAGCGCAACGGTTTTGGATTCTCGGTTTCACCACGCCACAATGTACGCGCCGGAGAGTGGAAGGATGACAAATACCTTGGCGAAAGAATGATATATACATCTGAACGAATATACGGCATAGATATTTCCAGATATCAACATATTGCTAAAATTCCTACTTATTATGTAGATAAAAACGGGAAAAGAAGAAAAAAGATAAAGACCAAAGCAGTTCCAATTGAATGGAGCAAGCTGCGTATCACGCATCTGGGAAACATTAGCAAAAAGACAGTAGATGGTCCGGTAGATTATCCTATATCATTCGTATACATAAAATCTACAGAAGGTAAATCTTTATGTAATCCCTATTACGGATACGATTACAAGATGGCACACCGCTATGGATTCCACGTTGGTGCATACCATTTCTTCTCGCCATCGACAAATGTCAAGTTGCAAGCCAGATTTTTCTTACGTAATACCCTATTACGTCGCGGAGATCTTCCGCCGGTTCTTGATGTTGAACCAACTAAAGTACAGATTCAAAAGATGGGCGGAAAGAATGTGCTGCTGAATCGTATTGTTGAATGGCTTAAAATTATAGAAAACCATACAGGCGTAAAACCTGTATTATATGTCAATCAGAAATTCGTTAACAGCTATCTCAATGATGCTTCATATATCAAGAGCAACTATCAGATCTGGATTGCCCGCTATGGAGAATACAAACCTGATGTAAAACTGATATACTGGCAATTGTGTCCTGATGGCGAAGTCAGTGGAATAAAAGGCGACGTAGACATCAATGTGTTTAACGGTTATCGGGCACAGTTCGATGATTTTATTGCAAATGGAAGTATAAAATAGGTCATTCTTAATCTAAAGACTATACATTAATCAATTACGTAAGAAAAATTGGCAAGAAAAGATTATATTCTCATGTTTTATATCTAACTTTGCATACACTATTTCCGATATCATTTAAATCAATATAACATAATATGCCAATTAAAAGAATTAATAATTTACTGTTCTCAGTAATATTAAGCAGTTCCATTTTGTCTACTTCACAGTTAAAGGCGGGTGGATTAATGACGAATACCAACTATCATATATCATTTGATAGAATGATGGCGCGTGGTGCAACCTTTGATATTGATGGAGCTTACAGCAATCCCGCCGGTTTGGCTTGGGGGCATAAAGGTTGGCAACTATCTTTCAATTGGCAAATGCCGCACCAAAACCGTGACATCGAGACAACATTCCCACTTTTTACAACAGAGAATCATACACGCAAGTATCACGGAAAAGCATCTGCACCGTTCGTTCCCGGATTATTTGCCTCTTACTCACATGACAATTGGGTTATATCTTCCATGATTGGCATTGTCGGAAGTGGCGGTTATGTAAAATACAATGATGGTCTTCCGATGTTCGACGCTCCATTGATGGCGGGAATCTATTCTCAGTCAAAAGGACTCATAACTCCTGATAAATATACCATCGACTCAAGAGTAAAAGGAAAGCAATATATTTATGGTGGACAAGTCTGCTTTACCTATAAATTCGGAGAACATTGGGCAGCATCTGCCGGAATCAGAGCAAATTACTATGATGGCTATTATCGTGGATACGTTAAAGCGGCGCTGAATAAAATAGATATGGTTTTGGCAGACTATCAGGTTGATTGTGATCAGACCGGCTGGGGCTTTAATCCTATCCTCAGCGTAGATTATCATAATAAAAATATTACTTTGGCCGCTAAATATGAATTCCGTGCAAAGATGAATATTCCTAATAAGACCAATGTTAACAGTGACCCGGATGGAGTGCTTTATGCTTTTCGTGACGGAGCTAAGACCAGATACGACATGCCCGCAATGCTGAGTCTTGCGATTGGTTATGATTTCACACCGAAGTTCCGTACTACATTGGAATACCATTTCTTTGATGACAAAAACGCCAAAATGGCTAATGACCGTCAAAAAGAATTGACCCATGGAACCAATGAATATCTTATCGGTGCTGAATACGATATGAATAAAATCTTTACAATCAGTGCCGGAGCACAGCGGACTGATTACGGACTCAGCGATGGTTACGAAACAAACACATCTTTTGCTTGCGACAGTTACTCTGTAGGAGCAGGTGGTGCAGTAAACGTAAACAAACATGTTCGAATCAATGTCGGTTACTTTGTAACTCTCTACAGTGACTATACGAAACATACAAATGCAGGCGACCCAGGATATTGCAATACAACATTGGAAGGTACTGACGTCTATTCCCGTACAAATGGTGTATTTGGTATTGGAATAGATTACAAATTCTAATAACCTCCGAATGATATATAATCCGGATAT
>DAIMYP010000076.1:0-12982 GCA_036734445.1 Tannerellaceae bacterium | reverse complement strand
GAGCATCTGACTGTTAATCAGAGGGTCCTTGGTTCAAGTCCAAGAAGAAGAGCAACAAACGAAAGATGTTTCACGAATAGGTGAAGCATCTTTTTTTATTTTATCTGCTTTCATATCCCAATCCTCGAAAAACATAGATAATTGACCGGAATGGTTTTCTGCTCCATTTTTGAGTATTTTCATTATCCTGAGCGCCTCTCTATTTATACATCTCTGAAATTCAATCCGTTAGACCCCTCAATTTCATTCGAATGAAAAGGTCAACTCATTCGAATGAAATGTTCACTCCATTCGGAAGAAATGGTTCGCGCATTCGAATGAAATTCCTCGCGCATTAGGATGTGTTGTTTCCTCCATCCGAATGAGTTGCAGAACGCTTCAAAACATGGATTTTTGACATTGAGATTCTATTTTATTGCGAATGTGTTTTCGCCGACAAGATATTCTTCATATATTTGTACAGTCGATTGTTCCCAAATATTTGGAAACTGAAAAACACATCTACTCATGAAAAGAAGAAAGATAGAAATTGCAGGAATAGCATTATTGCTATGTACGCTTTTAGCAAATGCTTCCGACTTGAAGCTTTGGTACAGTCATCCTGCCGTCGAATGGACAGAAGCGCTTCCATTGGGCAATTCCCGCCTCGGTGCAATGGTTTATGGCAATCCCGCTCACGAAGAGTTGCAACTCAACGAAGAGACCGTTTGGGGTGGCGGACCGCACCGCAACGACAATCCGGCAGCTTTGAACAAGTTGGCAGAAGTGCGCAAACTGATCTTCGACGGAAAAGAAGAACAGGCATTCGACATCATCGACAAAGATTTTCGTACGCCACGCAACGGAATGCCTTACCAGACAGTAGGAAGTCTGCTGATTGATTTCGCAGGACATGAATCATATACCGATTTCTATCGCGATCTGAATATTGATAAAGCACTCGCCTCAACACATTACAAGGCCAACGGCGTTACTTATACGCGCGAAGTATTCACCTCGTTCGTGGACAATGTAGTGATCATGCGCATCACGGCCGACAAAGCCGGCGCTTTGAGTTTCACGGCAAAATATAAATCTCCGCTCGAAAGCAAATCGTTCACTAAAGGCGGGAAACTTGTTCTTACCGGTAGAGGTGCCGATCATGAAGGCGTTCCCGGAGCCATCCGCATGGAATGTCAGACAGAAATAAAAGCCGAAGGCGGTTCGGTGAAATACGAAGGCGACAAAGCAACGGTGAATGGAGCAACCAGTGCTACATTATATATATCTATCGCCACCAATTTCGTAAATTATAAAGACGTAAGTGCCAACCCGCACAAAAAGGCAGACGCTTACATGAAAGCAGCCATACAGAAGCCTTACGACAAAGCGCTTCAGGAACACATTGACTACTATCAGAAACAGTTCGGGCGCGTAAAGCTGGATCTGGGCGATACGGAGGCTTCCAAACAGGAAACGCATCTGCGCGTACTTCATTTTGATGAAGGCAACGATCCGTCACTGGTGAACCTGATGTTCCAATACGGACGCTATCTGCTTATATCCGCTTCTCAACCGGGTGGTCAACCGGCTAATCTTCAAGGCATTTGGAATGATAAGATGCTCGCACCGTGGGATGGCAAATATACCATCAACATCAATACTGAAATGAATTACTGGCCTGCAGAAGTCACTAATCTTGTCGAAGCACACGAACCACTATTCCAGATGGTAAAGGAACTGTCAGAGAACGGTCGCGAAACGGCACGCGTGATGTACGGATGCAACGGATGGGTAACTCACCATAACACAGACCTTTGGCGTTGTACAGGTCCGGTCGACGGACCGAACAGCGGAATGTGGACCAACGGAGGCGGATGGCTCAGTCAGGATCTGTGGCAGCATTATCTCTTTAGCGGCGACAAAGAATTTCTGCGCGGAGCATACTCGGCTCTGAAAGGCGCAGCCGATTTCTATCTGGATTTTCTGACGGAAGAACCGACACATCATTGGATGGTTACTTCACCGTCGAATTCGCCTGAGAACACACCGCAAGGAAAGAAAACAGGCGTCACTGCCGGATGTACGATGGACAACCAGATTGCTTTTGATGTTTTGAACAACGCACTCAATGCCACCCGCATACTGAATGGCGACGCGCAATATATCGATCGCCTTCAGAAGATGATCGACCGCCTCGCTCCTATGCAGATCGGTCGCTATAATCAGATCCAAGAATGGCTCCACGACTGGGATAATCCTAAAGATGAGCATCGTCATATGTCGCATCTGTACGGACTTTATCCAAGCAATCAGATTTCGCCATACAGCACGCCGGAACTTTTCCAAGCAGCTCGCAACACATTGGTTTATCGCGGCGACAAAGCTACAGGCTGGTCCATTGGTTGGAAAATCAATCTGTGGGCACGCATGCATGACGGCAACCACGCTTACAAAATCATTTGCAACATGTTGAAACTCCTTGCTCCCGAGAACAAAGAAATAAAATATGAAGGACAAAAAGACGGTCGTACCTATCCGAACTTGTTCGATGCACATCCACCTTTCCAAATTGATGGCAACTACGGATTTGCAGCAGGTATCGCTGAGATGTTGTTGCAGAGCCAGGATGGTGCCGTACAATTATTACCTGCTATCCCTGATGTCTGGCGCAAAGGAAGCGTTAGCGGACTGATGGCTCGCGGCGGATTCGAAGTTAGCATGGATTGGGACGGCGTTGAACTGACAAAGGCAACCATCCTCTCAAAGATTGGAGGCAATTTGCGTATCCGTTCGTATGTTCCACTGACCGGTGACGGTCTGAAGCTGGCTTCAGGTGAGAATCCGAACCCATTATTCAAGAAAAACATTGTAAAGAAAGCATTGGTCTCTCCGGAAATCAGTATTCCGCAGGAGCCTGTATTATATAAGGTATACGAATACGATGTGATGACGCAACCGGGACAGACTTATACTTTCAAACGTACAACATTAAACAACAATTGAAATGAAAAGAATTTGTCAACTGCTCGCCCTTTTCCTGATTGTCAGTTTATACGGACAAGCGCAAGAAAAGACTGAACCCATACGAATTGCCTGCGTCGGCAACAGTATCACCTACGGCGCCGGCATTGCCAACCGCGACAGAGACAGCTATCCATCAGTGCTCGGACAGATGCTAGGCAAAGGATACGATGTACGAAACTTCGGGTACAGTGCACGCGTCGTGTTGATGAAGGGCGATTATCCCTACATGAAAGAGAAAATGTATGGCGAGGCACTGAAGTTCAATCCGAACATTGTCGTTCTCAAGTTGGGAACCAACGACTCGAAACCTCATAACTGGGTATTCCACAAAGAGTTTGCCAAAGATATGCAGACGATGATAACGGCATTCAAACAGCTTCCTGCCAAACCGAAGATCTATCTGTGTTATCCGGCAAAAGCTTTCAAAGTGCAATATGGCATCAACGACAGTATCATCAGCAATGCCATCATTCCGATTATTCAGAAGCTTGCTGCGAAGAACGGACTCGAAATCATTGATCTGCATACGGCGACAAGCAACCTGGGTAATCATTTTCCGGATTGCATCCATCCCGATCCAACAGCTGCACATCAGATGGCAAAAGTGGTTTACAAAGCCATCACCGGCAAAGAAACAGACCATCAGATGCAGGCATTTCCGGGACAGAAAAGTCAGTGGAACGGTTGCGACCGCTACGACTTCACTTATCAAGGGCGCGATGCTATCGTCGTTGTTCCTCACAAAGCGTTAAAAGGCAATCCGTGGATCTGGCGTCCGGCATTCTTCAATGCTTTTCCAAGTGTTGACTCGGCTTTGGTTACCAAAGGTTTCCATGTGGTTTATTACGATGTTACCCATCTGTATGGCAGTCCGCATTCGGTTGCTTTGGGAACGGATTTCTACAATTATATGATCAACTACTACAACCTTTCGCCGAAAGTTACACTCGAAGGTTTCAGTCGTGGTGGACTCTTCGCCTTCAACTGGGCAGCAAAGAATCCGGAGAAAGTAGCTTGTATCTATGTGGATGCTCCTGTTTGCGACCTGAATAGCTGGCCCGGACGGAAGCAGACTCAATTGTGGAACGACATGCTGAAGGAATGGAACATACAGGACTCGGATATGGCGAACTTCAAAGGCAATCCTTTGGATAATCTGGAACCGATAGCTGCTGCACACATTCCGATAATCAGTGTATGCGGTGATAGTGATCAGACTGTTCCGTATTTGGAGAATATGGACAAAGTGCGTACACGTTATTTGGAATTGGGTGGTTCTGTAGAAGTGATTATCAAGAAGGGTTGCGACCATCATCCGCACAGTCTGACGGATCCGACGCCTGTCGTAAACTTCATTCTTCGCCAGCAACCCGAATATCAAGCCTATCAACACGTCAACCTGCGCGGAAGCATGCAGAACTCGTTCATCAAGTTCGAGAAAGAACGCAAAGGACGTGTGGCATTTTTGGGTGGTTCGATCACCGAAATGAAGGGATGGCATAATATGGTTGAACAGGTTCTGAAACAACGTTTTCCATTTACGGAATTCGAATTTGTTGAAGCGGGAGTCAGTTCTACCGGTTCTACTCCCGGAGCTTTCCGTCTGCAACATGATATTCTTTCAAAAGGGCCTGTTGATCTGCTCTTTGTCGAAGCTGCAGCCAACGACCACACGAACCATTTCACTGCCGAACAACAGGTTCGCGGAATGGAAGGCGAAGTAAGACATGCACTGACGACAGACCCGAACACTGATATCGTGATGCTGCATTTCATCTACGATCCATTCATTCCGATGCTTGCCAATCGACAAATACCGGATGTGATTCTGAGTCACGAACGAGTAGCAAACAACTATCTCATTCCTTCCATCAATCTGGCACTTGAGACTTCTGAAAGAATGCAATGCGGTGAATTTGATTGGGATACTTTTGGCGGAACACATCCGAAACCGTTCGGACACACGCTATACACTGCATCTATCGACAGACTGTTCGATGAGATGTGGAGCGGAATCAAACCGGATGCATCTGTTACCCCACACGAAATGCCTGAAGCACTCGACAGATTCAGTTATGCCAACGGCGACTTTCTGGATATCAACAAAGCCAAACTGGACAAAGGATGGAAACTGGTATCCAACTGGCATCCGGACAACAAGTTTGATAAACGCAAAGGATTCGTTGACGTTCCGATGCTTGAAGCCAAACATGCCGGCGACAAGCTGACACTCGCCTTCGACGGAAAAGCTATCGGTATATTCTGTGTAGCAGGCCCTTCAGCAGGAATTTTGGAATACAGTGTTGATGGTGCGCCATTCAAACAGTTGGATACTTTCACCGAATGGAGCCATTATCTGTATATTCCTTGGGTATATATGTTTGAAACAGAACTCAAGGATACGCACCATCAGTTAGTATTGCGTATGTCGGCAAAAAAGAATGCCCAATCATCGGGTACTGAATGTCAGATACGCAACTTTGTAGTAAACAAATAATTAAAATCATGAAAGAGTTAAATAAGCAGACGGCTGAAAAGAAACAGCGCCCCGAACGGATCATTCAGTTCGGTGAAGGGAATTTCCTCAGGGCATTTATCGACTGGATTATATGGAATATGGATGAGAAAACAGATTTCAATAGCGATGTCGTTGTCGTGCAGCCAATTGCCAAAGGAATGGTCGAGATGCTGAACAAGCAGGATTGTCTGTATCACGTAAATCTGCAAGGATTGGAAAACGGCAAAGCCGTGAACAGCCTCACACGTATCGATGTGATTAGCAGAGCACTCAATCCATACATCCAATTTGAAGACTACATGCATCTGGCAGAACAGCCGGAGATGCGTTTTGTGATTTCAAACACAACCGAAGCCGGTATCGCCTTTGACTCTTCATGCAAACTCGATGATAAACCCGCCGCTTCCTATCCGGGCAAACTGACGCAACTGCTCTATCATCGCTTCCAAACATTTAAAGGCGACAAGAGCAAGGGATTGATTATCTTCCCGTGCGAACTGATATTCCTCAACGGACACAAGCTTAAGGAAACAATTGAACAATATATCGACCATTGGAACCTGGGCAGTGATTTCCGCAAATGGTTTGAAGAGGATTGTGGCGTGTATGCTACTTTAGTAGATCGTATCGTTCCCGGATTCCCAAGAAAAGATATTGCAGCTATCAAGGAAAAACTGCAATATGATGACAATATGGTTGTACAGGCTGAGATTTTCCACCTTTGGGTAATCGAAGCACCGCAATCGGTTGCTAAAGAGTTTCCTGCCGACAAAGCCGGATTACACGTATTGTTCGTTCCGTCGGAAGCACCTTATCATGAGAGGAAAGTGACGTTGCTGAACGGACCGCATACGGTTCTTTCGCCCGTAGCATTTCTATCAGGTCTGAATATTGTGCGCGATGCCTGCCAACATCCGGTTATTGGAAAATATATTCATCGCGTAATGTTTGACGAACTGATGGAAACGCTCAATCTGCCGAAACCGGAACTGGAGAAATTTGCTTCGGATGTGCTCGAACGTTTCAACAACCCGTTTGTCGACCATCAGGTAACTTCCATCATGCTGAACTCGTTCCCGAAATTCCAGACACGCGATCTGCCGGGCCTGAAAGAATATCTGCATCGCAAAGGTGTTCTGCCGGAAGGACTGGTTCTTGGCTTGGCAGCAATCATTACTTACTATAAAGGCGGAAAGCGCGCCGATGGCGTGGAGATTGTGCCTAATGATGCACCCGAAATCATGCAGTTGCTCAAAGATTTATGGGCAACGGGATCGACGCGTACCATTGCGGAAAAAGTACTCGCCGAGAAGTCTATCTGGAATGAAGATCTGAACGCGATCCCGGGTCTGACTGAAAGAGTTATCTATTACTTGGACAAGATTCAGGAAAAAGGAATGTTGGAAACCGTGAAAGAGATTGTCTGATGGAACGCTCATTTATCCAAATAAATCCGACCGACAATGTAGTCGTTGCCTTGAAGCCTTTGAACGAAGGCGCATTGCTTGATATCCATGGAGAAACAATTCGCGTCAGCGAAACGGTTCCTCCCGGGCATAAAGTGGCGCTCAAGGACTTTGCTCCCGATGACATCATTGTCAAATATGGTTTCCCGATAGGTCATGCAACAAGCAAGATAAACAAAGGAGCTTGGGTGAATGAGCACAATATTCGTACAAATCTGAGTGGTATAAAAGATTATGCCTATCAACCGAACCTTGCACAACAGACTATTCCTCAACAGAATCTGACATTCGAAGGATTCCGTCGCAAGAATGGTGATGTGGGTGTTCGGAATGAGATTTGGATTATTCCGACTGTAGGCTGTGTCAATGGCGTTGCACAAAAGCTCGCCAACAGACTCCGAACGGAAACAGCGTGCAAAGACATTGATTCGATTACAGCATTCACACATAACTACGGCTGTTCGCAACTGGGCGACGATCTGAAAAATACACAGACGATTCTGCGCAATATGGCGCTTCATCCCAATGCCGGAGGTGTTCTGATTCTGGGACTCGGTTGCGAAAACAACCAACCGGAAGCATTGCAACAACTGCTTGGTGATTATGATACTGAACGTATCCGCTTACTTGTTTGCCAAAAAGTGGAAGATGAGGAAACAGAAGGGATGAAACTATTGCACGAAATATACGACATCGCCTCACAAGACAAGCGCACATCCATTCCACTCAGAGAATTGCGCATAGGTCTGAAATGCGGCGGTTCGGACGGATTCTCCGGAATAACGGCGAATCCACTACTAGGTGTCTTTTCGGATTTCCTCACTGCTCAAGGCGGAACAACCGTACTGACAGAAGTGCCGGAGATGTTCGGTGCAGAAACAATACTGATGAACCGTTGTGCAACCGAAGCCCTTTTCAACAAAACGGTTCATCTGATCAATGACTTCAAACAATACTTCATCTCCAACAATCAACCGGTTTATGAGAATCCTTCACCCGGAAATAAAGCCGGAGGTATCTCGACACTGGAAGAAAAGTCGCTTGGTTGCACGCAGAAAGCAGGCAGTTCGAGTGTAAAAGACGTATTGATGTATGGAGAGCGAATTCGAACCAAAGGATTGAATCTGCTTAGTGCGCCTGGGAACGATCTGGTTGCTTCAACCGCACTCGCCGCTTCCGGATGCCAACTTGTACTTTTCACAACAGGAAGAGGAACGCCATTCGGAACATTTGTGCCAACAATAAAAGTCTCTACAAACAGTGCGCTCAACAAACAAAAACCGAATTGGATAGATTTCAATGCCGGTGCTTTGCTGGAAAGCGTTTCTATGGAATCATTGAGCGAACAGTTCATCCGTTTCGTTATTGCCACAGCCAACGGAAGCCAAACGCACAATGAAAAAAACGACTATCGGGAGATGGCCATCTTCAAGTCAGGAGTAACGCTTTAAAAAGTATATACTTTGAGTATACGAAAGTATATACTTTTGATGTATGAAAGTATATACTTTTGGTATGTGAAAGTATATACTTTTTGAACGTAAAGTATATACTTTTTTTAAACGAAGATTATAAGCGTCGAACAAGGCAATAAAAACAGTCGTTAAAAGTTGATCCAATAAGAAAAACGATGAACATATACATTCGAATACTTAGCTATTGACTTTTTTACCAAAAAATTCCGAATAGCCATGCAGCGTTTTATCTCTTTCCTGCATCTTATAATAAAACAAATCAAAAAATGAGTTCCATGAAAAAAGTATTTTCTATCGCTTCTACATGCGCGATGTTCATCATTGCCTGTTCATCACTATCCTCATGCAATAATGATGATTTCGTTAATCCAACAAAAACCAACGGACTTCCAAGTGCATTCTTCTCCACTAAAGAAGATGTAGTCAGTCTGAGTTACCAAAATAATCAGCTGATTCAAAGCAAAAAGAAAGATGGTTCATCAAAAGAAATCTCCTATGAAAAAGGGAAGATGAAAATATCTTACAATCCGCCAAGCGATGTTGCCGATGGTCATGGATGCCGCACTTTTGAACAAAAAGATGCGAACACAATACAAATATCATCGAACTTCGAACCTTCACCCGAAACGCAGATAGAAGAAATAACACTGAACGAATGGCAGCGACCACTCAAAATAACGGTACTGGGCTGGTTCCAACAAACTGACAAAGGCTTGGTAAAAATAAGGGAGATAAACAATTACGCTCTTTTCACTTACGATGCGACAGGCAAACATCTAACAAAGATAGAACAATTTGACAGTAAGAATAATCTGATTAAAAAGACAACTCTGGAGTACGATAATGCCAATGGAACAACAAGCGGCATCAAGTTTCCAACCTGGTTCCCTGATTATTGGTGCTATATTAACGCTTCCGGCATCGACAATGTCAGTATCCAGTTTCTGAATCATTATAATAATGTAACGGCTATTGCGGTCAATAACATACAAGAAGGTTCTTCGCAGACATTCCAATATCAATACACCTACAATAAAGATAATTATCCGACTGAAATGACAAGCAACATCGGTAACCCTCAGATTATTAAAATACAATACTGATAAAATTACAAAAAATCTCAATAAAATTATATTGTATTTGCATTTTATTGAGACTTTTTGATTATGTTTGTCGCCATAAAATTAGGTTATGACGATGGGTAAATATAAAACAATCATTATTTCTTTGCTACTATTACTCTTTATAGGAGGAATAGTGTTTTTGTTTTTTGCCCAACGAAGTCTCAGTAAGCCTTTAATCCATAGAAAAGTTCTAATTATCCAATCAGATGAGTCAACTTGCAGAGACTACCTAAATTCCGAAAAAGAAATACGCGAACTTTTCAAAAAGCAGGGTATTGACGCATCTATTCATGCAGAATATCTTGATTGCGAACACTTGCTCACGCATGAAGAAGAAAAGGAGATGTTCAAGATGCTAAGTACACAACAATCATGGCATCCTGACATCATCATAACTTTCAATGATCAGGCAACTTATTCACTAATGTCGTGCAAACATCCATTAGCTAAATCTTTACCTGTCATCTTCGCCGGCGTAAACTATCCCAACTGGAATCTGCTTACAAATTATCCCAATATAAAAGGATTTTGGGATAAACCCGACATTATGGGAACAGTGCGATTGATTAAGGATATTCACGGACCTAGATGTATTTGTTTCTGGATGGGAGAATCATTCCTAGGAAGAAAAGCTGTGTATCATGCACTCAAAACGATTTCAAAAGCAGGCATAAAGAAATTAGACTACTATGATTACGAATTACTTCCTGGTGAAAAGTATAATATTACGCAATCAGATAATGAAAGAAATAGAGAATTTCTGGAAAACACCTCTTTAAATCAGAAACCGCCAAAAGAGATGGAATATAGTGCTTTTGAGATCTTCCCCAACTCGCAAGAGCATATGTTTCTAAAGCTTTCTTATCCAAAAACTTATAAAGTAGTGATGCAGATTGCACGCACGTATACAACGCGTTCGATCAGTTTAAATACAAATGTAGAAGGATTTACGGCTATCAACAGAGGTTTTGGAACAGGCGAAGGTCTGGTTGGCGGTCATATCACAACAATTCAAAAAGAAAGACAACTAGCTGTACAAATGGCAACGGATGTACTAAAAGGAAAAGATATTCTTTCGCTAGGTTACTACATGACTCCAAAAGAATATGTAGTCGACTGGAAAGAAATGAACCGTTGGAATATAGCAAAAAAACAGATCCCCGAATACTGCCATATAATCAACTACTCGCTCTATGATCAATATAAAACATTTATTCTCATAGTTGTAGTTTTAATTGTTATACTCATAAGCTATCTGGTATTTCAAAGTCTTAGGAAAGAACGCAAACTTCGCCGACATGCGCAAAAGAACCTGAAACGTAATGAGAAAATACTTTCAATGTCATTATTAAGTGGTAAAATATATTCATACGAAAGTGATGGTAAAATGTTTTATTTCGACAAAAGTTTTTATGAAGTAAACGGATTGCCCAAAGAACCTGTTTCACTTAACACTTTCCGTTCATGGTTTCATCCCACAGATAGAGAACAGTTTGACCAACTCAGAAATCAGTTCTGGAAGGTTCCGACAAATCTGGACACTCAAATTTTTCAACGTCGGCTTTCTTTCCATGGAGAAGATTATTCATGGTGGGAATTCCGCTATTCTTATTCATGCGAAGAAGAGAAATTTTTAGGGCTATGCCTTAATGTTAATAATGTCAAACAGACAGAGCAACTTCTGATAGATGCAAAACACAAGGCTGAAGAGTCAGACCGTATGAAATCGACCTTCCTTGCAGAGATGAGTCACGAAATACGAACACCGCTTAATGCTATCATTGGATTCTCGAATCTACTAGTCGAACAACATAAAGAACTTACCGATGAAGAGAGCGAACAATATTGCTCGATGATTAATACACATAGCGAGTTATTGCTCAAACTTGTTAACGATATTCTGGATCTTTCGCGTATTGAATCGGGAAGGATGACATTCAAGTGGGTTTCTTGCAATCTCAATGAACTGTTTCAAAATATTTATAATACAGAAAAACAACTTATATCCGACCGTTTGGAATTGAAACTGGACATACCTGAATCTCCGGTCATCGCAATCACCGATAATATGCGTTTCACACAAGTGATTATAAATCTCATTAATAATGCAGCCAAGTTCACGGAAAAGGGATATATTGCTTTCGGCTATCGAATCGTTGACAACGGAAAAACTATTGAAACCTACGTAGAAGATACCGGGAAAGGAATTCCACAAGAAGCACAAGAAGCCATCTTTGAACGATTTAACAAACTCGATTCTTTTGTACAAGGAGCAGGATTGGGACTTTCAATCTGTCAAGGTATCATCAGGCTTTTCGAAGGGACAATTTCTTTGCAATCAGAAATAGGAAAAGGCAGTCGTTTCACTATTTTGCTCCCTTTAATCACAACCATCGAAGAAGGATACAAACAATATACAGAATTTCATCTGTAATAATGGTAAGAGAAACTGTAATTCATCTATTCTTGAAGTTCAACTTCCGAACTAATTTTGTAACTTATTAAAATATCCACATAACTGCAATCGTTCAACAATGAAACAACTCATTATAACCATAGCCATTGCACTGACAATATCGTCAGTGCAGGCTCAAAATAAAGATACAATGAACAGAGTAGACAAATGCAAACAAACATTCACCGAACTTTTCAAAGGTGAAGCACTCAACGGAAAAGGATCTGATCCCGAACTGATGGATATACTTCAGAAATTCATTTTTGGAGAAGTGTTCTATACAGGCAATCTTGATAACAAAACACGAGAAATGATAACCTGCGTTACTTTAGCCACTTTGCAAACACTGCCTCAATTGGAAGCTCATTCAATGGCAGCGCTTAATGTAGGAGTTACACCTTTGGAACTTCGTGAAGCGATCTACCAGTGTGCGCCGTTTATTGGATTTCCGCGAACACTTAATGCTGTAGCAACAATCAACAAAGTCTTTACACAAAGAGGTATCACCTTGCCGCTCGAACAACAAGGCACAGTAAATGAAGAAAATCGCCATCAAAAAGGTGCCGACATCCAATATCCTCTTTATGGAAATGAAATTAAAGAAGCGATGAAATCTTTACCTGAAGGGATGAATAAAGCTGTACCCAACTTCCTTACAGAAATGTGTTTCGGCGATTTTTATACACGCGGAACATTAGACGTAAAGACAAGAGAAATGCTCATGCTTTGCGTTTTAACCACTTTAGGTGCGAATAATCAAATCAAGGCTCATACCATGGGCAACCTGAAAGCAGGAAATTCAAAGGAGACACTTTATTCCGCTATTATCCAATGCTTGCCTTATATTGGTTTCCCTTTTGCACTCAATGCAATCAACACAATCAAGACTACAGAAGAACAACAATAAACATCTGATAAGCATAAACAATATCAGATCT
>DAIMYP010000075.1:0-13192 GCA_036734445.1 Tannerellaceae bacterium | reverse complement strand
AAAAGAGCTGCGCCAAATATTTCTGACGCAGCTCTTCTATTATATTAATGTATATGATTCTTATTCCTGATCGCCGTCAAAGTCGGGGCCATTTTGGAAATTCATATTGTTATCCTGTTCGTTTGGACGGTCCTGATAGTTAGGTCTGTCCTGACGATCACGACGCGGTCCGCGATCCTGATGATCATGACGAGGACCACGATCTGGACGACCGCCTCTATCACCACGATCGCCTCTAGGTCCGCGATCTCCACGATCACCGCGATCATTTCTCTGAGGACGCTCGCTTCTTGGAGGACGTTCTTCATAACCTTCCGGTTTATCAAGCAGAACTCTATGAGACAATTTGAACTTGCCTGTCTTCGGGTCGATATCAACCAACTTAACAGCAATGGTATCACCTTCTTTCAAGCCAGTTTCTTCCATCGTATCAAAACGCTTCCAGTCGATTTCAGAGATATGAAGCAGACCATCCTTGCCCGGCATGAATTCAACAAATGCACCATAAGGCATAACAGAAGAAATCTTTCCTTCATAGGTCTCTCCTACTTCAGGAACAGCGACAATTGCCTTGATAGCACGTACAGCTGCATCGATAGTTTCTTTATTCTTACCTGCGATCTCAATCTTACCAACGCCGCCTTCTTCTTCAAGTGCAATAGATGCACCGGTTTTCTCTTGAATACCCTGAATAATCTTGCCGCCCGGGCCGATTACAGCACCAATAAATTCTTTAGCAATAACCATATTCTCGATACGTGGAGCATGAGGCTTCAGATCAGGACGAGCTTCAGGCTGTGCTTCCAGAATCTTATTCAGAATGAACAGACGACCTTCTTTAGCTTGAGCCAAAGCTTTCTCCAAAATTTCGTATGACAGACCGTCAACCTTGATATCCATCTGTGTTGCAGTGATACCATCTTTGGTTCCGGTTACCTTGAAATCCATATCACCCAGATGATCCTCATCACCTAAGATATCTGAAAGAATAGCATAATTCGTACCCTTATTTTCAGAAATCAAACCCATTGCGATACCTGAAACCGGTTTCTTCATTTGAACACCTGCATCACGCAAAGCCAATGTTCCGGCACAAACTGTTGCCATGGATGAAGAACCATTTGACTCCAAAATATCTGAAATGATACGAACCACATAAGGGAAATTCTCTGGAATCATCCGTTTCAACGCACGCCAAGCCAAATGACCGTGACCAATCTCACGACGACCAACACCACGAGAAGCTTTAGCTTCACCGGTAGCATACGGCGGGAAATTATAGTGCAGTAAGAAACGTTCCTTACCTTGATTCAAAACATCGTCAATAATCTTCTCATCATCTTTGGTTCCCAGCGTAACAGTTGAGAGCGACTGTGTTTCACCACGAGTGAAGATTGCTGAACCATGAGGGCCAGGAAGACAATCGGTTTCAATCCAGATCGGACGAATCTCATTTGTCTTACGACCATCCATGCGTTTACCTTCATCGAGTACTGCACGACGCATAGCCTCTTTCTGAATATCAGCATAGTAACGGTTAAGCATCTCAACCTTTTCGTCTGTCAGTTCCTCTTCTGTAAACTTGGTCTTATATTCTTCCAAGATAGCATCGATAGCACTCAAACGCTCCAGTTTAGGCAGAGCAGCAACGGCTACAGCATATACTTTAGAATAAGTTGAATCATGAAGATCCTTACGCAAATCTTCATCGTTCGTCTCATGGCAATATTCGCGTTTTACCGTTTTGCCACAAGCTTCAGCAAGCTCCAACTGAGCCTGGCACTGTAATTTTATAGCTTCGTGAGCCACTTTAATTGCTTCAAGCATTTCAGACTCCTGAACTTCGTTCATTTCGCCTTCAACCATCATGATATTATCCAAAGTAGCACCTACCATAATATCTATATCAGCTTTCTCCAATTGTGTAAACGTTGGATTAACAATATATTGACCATCAACACGAGCCACACGGACTTCCGAGATAGGTCCGTTAAATGGAATATCGGAAACAGCTAATGCTGCCGAAGCAGCCAATCCTGCCAATGCATCAGGTATATCCTCTCCATCAGCCGAAAACAGAACCACATTTACATAAACCTCAGCATGATAATTGTCCGGGAAAAGCGGACGAAGCGCGCGGTCAACCAAACGCGAAGTAAGAATTTCATAATCAGAAGCTTTACCTTCTCTCTTTGTAAAGCCTCCAGGGAAACGGCCAAATGCCGAATATTTTTCTTTGTACTCTACCTGTAACGGCATAAAATCAGTACCCGGCACTGCATCTTTAGCAGCACAAACAGTTCCCAGCAACACCGTATTGCCCATTCGAACGGTTACTGAGCCATCCGCCTGTTTTGCCACTTTGCCGGTTTCGATGGTGATGGTCCTTCCATCAGCCAGCGTAATCGTCTTGTTAATTGGATTAAGCATAATTTTTTTCTTATTTATCTTTCTCTGTAAAAATTGTTGCAAAGGTAAGCAAAGTTTATTGGCTAAATGCATGATTATGAAAATAAAAATATGGGATTCCATCTTTTTTTGCAAAAATATTTGGAAGATTTCTCAAAATATGAGGATACGACTGTAAAATAATGTATATTTGCAGCAAAATATAATCATTCATGATACTCAAAATATGAGAAACATATCTATAAAAGTACTAACAGTCATAGGTTTTTGCATGCTTCTGTTCGCCGGATGCCGCAATAACACGGAATTCACTGTGAAAGGAGTCGTTTCAGGTGCAGAAGGACAAATGATGTACCTTGATAATGTAGGTATCTCGGATGTTACCACACTGGATTCCATCAAACTGAGTGCCAAAGGACAATTCAAGTTCATCAAGAAACGTCCGCAATATCCAGACTTTTATCGTTTGCGTTTAAACAACCAACTGATAAACTTCTCCATCGATTCCACCGAAACGATTTCGGTAGTTGCTGATGCAGGTACGTTTGCCACCACTTATACAGTTGAGGGATCCAAGAACTGCAAAGCAATCAAAACTATCACTTTAGCACAGCTGGATGCTAATCAGATCATCAATCGTCTTCGCAAAGATTATGAAGACAAGATCATTACAGATACCACCTATCGGACGAAGTTGATTGCTGCAGCAGATGCATATAAAACCATCGCACGCAAATACATTTATAGTGCTCCAATGTCGGCAGCTGCTTATTTTGCATTATTTCAGCAGATAGACGGATTACTGATTTTCGACTTATACGATAAGACAGATTTGAAAGCGTATGGAGCAGTTGCTACAAGCTTCGACCATCTATACCCACAAAGTCCACGTTCGCAACAGTTGAAGAATCTGACCTTGCAAGCGATGAAAGTGATTCGCAGCCAACGTTCGGTTGATCTGTCAAACATCAAACAAAATGAAGTAGGCTTTCTGGATATCGAGCTGCCAGACGCACGAGGCAACTACGTTAAACTCTCAGCTATCGCGCCGGGGAAAACTGTTCTTGTGAATTTTACAGCTTACCAGACCGAATGGTCGCCTTCACTGAATATGATGTTGGGCGATTTGTACACCAAATATCACAGCAACGGACTTGAAATATATCAAATATCTTTAGACAGCGACTTGAACTTCTGGCGTAATGCTGCATCCAATTTGCCATGGCATTGCGTCATCGACCCGCAGTCGGTCTATTCGCAAGTTGCAGCCTTATATAATATACGGCAATTACCAACGGCATTCATTATCGATAAGAAAGGTAATCTGGTCAAACGCCTTGATGATTTACGTAATTTGGATACTGCCGTAAAGGCTTCTCTCTAATATATTAAGGCAAAAGAATATGTTTTAAAGCAGTTTGCAAAGTTTGTTTTTCCAAAAAAGAAACTCTATCTTTGCAATGTTTATGAAATAATAGAGTTCCGGTCACGCTGTGATCGGGATTCTTTTTTTATTACAAAAAAAGCAATCATTAATAACAACCATTTATAATTTAGGAGGATTTAATTATGGCTGTCAACTACATGACAAAAGAAGGCTATGACAAGATTTTGTCCGAGATTAATTATCTTGAATCGGTCAAACGTCCTGAAATTTCTGCCCAGATTGCAGAAGCACGTGAGAAAGGTGACCTTTCTGAAAATGCAGAATATGATGCAGCCAAAGAAGCTCAAGGCATCATGGAATCAAAACTGGCACAATTGAAAGGATTAATCTCAAACGCACGATTGATTGACGAATCACGTGTAAAAACAGACGAAGTTCAAATCTTGAATAAAGTGAAGATTAAAAACGTAAAAAATAACGCAGTTATGTCATACACCTTGGTTTCAGACTCTGAAGCGAACTTGAAAGCAGGGAAAATTGCAGTAAGCACACCTATTGCTCAGGGATTGATGGGTAAGAAAGTAGGCGATATTGTCGACATCAAAGTGCCGTCAGGTGTTATGCGTTTTGAAATTATGGATATATCTATTTAAAACTTCATACAAAATATGGCATCAATATTCAGCAGAATCGTAGCAGGCGAAATACCTTGCCACAAAGTTGCAGAAGACGAAGAGTTCTTTGCCTTCTTGGATATCAGTCCGGTTGCTATCGGACACACATTGGTTATCCCAAAGAAAGAAATAAATTATATCTTCGATATCGACGACGCGATGCTGGGACGAATGATGGCTTTTGCCAAACGAGTAGCACGCGCTCAAGAAGCAGCAATTCCTTGCAAACGCATCGGAATTGCCGTAATGGGATTGGAAGTGCCGCACGCACATATCCATCTGATTCCTATCACCAAAGAGTCGGATATGTACTTCGGAGGCAAAAAACCGGAGGTAACTCAAGAAATGCTCGCTGCAACGGCAGCACTAATTAGAAGTTATTTTAAATAAATATGTAAAGTTTTTATTATGCATATCATTGCATTAAAAAAAACTTTTGTAAATTTGCCTCATGCTATAAGTTTTATAGCTGAAAACAGTATTTTATAATTTTGATTCATTAGTGGTTTTTACTCATACACTTGTTAACCTATATTGAAAGGCCAACCTGAGAAGGACGGCCTTTCGTTTGTTTTACTACTTCCATATTATTCCTATTCGGATATAATCAAAAATACATCTAATTGAAAGTTCCAAAACATTCGAATGCGCGAACCATTTCTTTCGAAAGAAAAAATATTTCATTCGAATGGAGTGATCATCGCATTCGAATGAAATTTCGGGCACTTCCTACTTTTAGCTAAATTGTTTATTTGCTGGCTTTTATGATTCCTGAATCAGAATCACTGTTGTTGACTCTCTTTTGAACATCCTTATATTTACGACCGAACGAAAAATTATAGGCAAACGTCGCAATCACTAATTTCGAACTTTCTTTGAAATAGTTGCTCCGATGATAGGATGCGTAACGATTCCAATTCTCTGTCTCCTGCTTGTAATCATCTGTAAATGGATTCAATACCATTGCACCGATAGTAACGGCTTTAATCCGATAGTTCAATATAATACCTTGAATATTCTCTCCTCCACTCATTGTTTCGCCACTGAACCAATTGTAGTTCGTGAAAATCCTATAAGCCAACATAAAATTCTTCCAAGTCAGCGAAGCATTAACATTATACCACCAATTGGTGTAATGATGCGTATAATCATTGCCATTACTGATATAATAATTGACGCCGCCGGTCAACGAAACTTGCAATAAATCTTTCCACGGACCGAACCGCAACTCCGCCGTAGAAGCCAGACGTTGCCAATTACGCTGATTATCCCAACTCTGAATAATCTTGTTGCCTTCCTGATATTTCTCGTCCATGATAGCTTTCGGTTGATAATCGTACACATTCGACAGGTTGAAATAAATCAGTTTCTTCTTAAATTCATAATCCAACTGAGTACGATAACACAGATAGGATTTCAAATTTGGATTGCCTCGTTGAATCTGCAATGAATCAATCGTCTGATCAATCGCACTCAATTCGCCAAGCGAAGGAGCGGTATTGCTGATATCCGATTTCAGACGGAGAGATGACTGATTCGGGAAAGCATAGAAAAGCGTCAATCGCGGATTAAACGTATACCGATCGTAAGAGATTTCCGATCCCCGCTGACTGTAATACGAGCGCGTAATGCCTGCTCCTACCGAATAATCCAATTTCTTTATCTTCCCCGATAGTTCAGAGTAGGCATAACTTTCAGCTTGAACCATGTGCGTATCATAATGATGTCCATTGGTATACGAATTGTCAGAAAATGATTGCGAATGACGCAGACCGGTACTGATCCGATAGTTATTGGCAAACTTCTTCTCATAGATAGCTTCGCCGATGATTGAATATTTATTGCCTTCGACATGATTATTTACATCAGTCAGCAATTGCTGTTCACGGCTTTCCTGATAAAGACGCTTAGTGCTACTTTGATTGTAAGTACCTACAAGATTGAAAACCAGCAACTGATTATTCTTCAAATCTCTCTGATAATAAAGATCCAACGAAGGAACACGATAATTTTCAGAAGAGCGATCAATCATATTTACACGATCGGTAAGATTGGCGACATTCTCCAATACTCCTTTGTAATCACAATGAGGCTGATCATTGGCCCAAAAGCGTAATGACGCATTAAACATGTACTTATCAGGATCTTGAATACTATAATTCGCCCGCAGATTATGCATGTATAGTTCGGCATGCGACGGTTCGCCAATCTCTTTACGGTTTATCAAAGAGCCGTCAGCCAAATGGAATTCTTCTTCATTATTCCGCTTCATCCCATAAAAATCGCGTGGACCAAAACGGTAATTGGTGCTCCACTCCGATTTCTTATGATTGATTTTAGCAGTGACCATGTGTTCTCCCCACATCGCATTCAGACCTTGTTCAAGATCTGTACTAAAACTTCCTCCCGTTTCCGGACGACGAACGATATAATCCAGAACAACATCGGCATTATTATATCGCAAACCCGGATTATCATGAAACTCTATCCTGACAATTTCTTGCGGCAATAAAGCCTTGATATCGCTCTGTTCCACTTTAACGCCATTGATACGAAGTTGCACTGTTCCATTGCCAATGGTTTTTATCTGACTGTTTATCATATCAACTTGTATGCGTGGCAACATCAACTGTTGCAACAAGTCCATGCCGTTAGTCGATGCTTTGACTTGTCGATCCGAAGGTACAACCAGTTTCCGATCAATACGACTCGTCTGATTTGAAGCGACTGCTGTTACACCTTCCAAAGCGACTGATGCATCGGAAAGAATGATACCGGGCAAATTTGTTGATTTAGTCAAGTCGGGAACGGCAATGTAAACCGTCTCATATCCCAGACTTGATACTGCCAAAAGATAGCTGCCTTTCTTTATTTTCTCAAGTGCAAATAGTCCTTTATGATCCGTACTTGCGCCTGTTATAAACGCCGAGTCAGTCGTCATTAAAACGACATTGGCATATTCCAAAGGTACTTTGTTAGCGTCGCTGACCGACCCTTTTATCTGTATATTTTGAGCAAGGATGCCCTGGATCATGCCGACTAGCAGCATGAACGAAATCAAAAATCGTCTCATATTATGATAATTTATTTATGAGCAGCTTGACAAGTTGGCCATCCTTGTTTGCCACATCCGCTTTTACTATTATGACGCAAAACTCTAACAAATGTTACAAGAAATCTACTACTTATTCAACTTTTTTCAATGAACCCCTGCCCGCAATCTTCTGATCAAGAATACTCGGATTGCCTTTATAGCGAATCTCTCCACTACCGGCAATTTTAGCAGAAATAGATTCGTTTACAGATATTTCCACCTGATTACTGCCTGCCATTTCGCACGATAGTTTATTAGCTGTCAGACTGAATGCATTCACATTACTGCTTCCTGCAGCTTTTACGTTCATTTCATCGGCCGTTCCGCAAAGATTAAGCGAACCGCTGCCCGCAATTTCACAAGTCAAGTTCTTCACCGACATCGTATCCACCGTAATCGAACCACTTCCGGCAAGCGCAAGATTCAAGTCGTCACACTTCAATAAACTGTCAACCCGGCAAGTACCCTGTCCTGCCATCTTCAGTGACTTCAATGTTTTTGAACCGACGAGAATCACAAAGCGTGTCGGTGAAAGAAATTCTTGATCATTTATGGGTTTAATAGTCAACTTATTATTTTCACCCTTCACCTCAAGCTTATTCATAATGTTCTGATCCACCTCTATCTTAAGCGATGGAAGACTGTCTGAATGAACATAGTTCAACTCAATATTTCCACCACCTACAGCAAGTTCGTCAAAATCGGTGATAGAATAAGTTTTACTTACAACATGACCGTCGCCACGCACATTTATTCTTCCACAAGATGAAAAACTAATCATCAAAAGAAATGCAACAATAAGGGAGATGTTTAATCGTTTCATATTCTCAATATTTAAATTGTTAGACAGTAAAGATATTATACCATGGCAATGTATTTATACCACTGATTCCCATTTGATAAACATAAATTCCACAAAGAATCAAAGAAACAATCCAAAAACCTAAAAGCGTCCAACGGAACGGCACTGGCAACGGTTTGATCTTGAATAATTGCGTGCAAATAGCATATAATAAGGAGAAGACTGGAATGCCAATCAACAGAATGACACCAATGCATCCCATGATTGCCAAAGGAAGCGGAGCTCCGGCAAGCACATCCGAACCAAACGGAGAAAGATGATAAAGAATACCCGTTCCACCAACCATCAAAGCAAAGGCAACAACAACCAGTACAAATACTACCAGCAAAAGCACCGGAAGAAGAATGACGCCAACTAAAATGGCAATAAATTTCAACAGGAATCCAAAGATTGTTACAACAACATCGCCCAGTCGCTGCAATCCGTTGCGAGGTTTGTCAGAACTGGCAAAGTCGTTCATCTTATTTGATACTTTCTCAAATCCATCTGTTACCGTTTTACCGATATTCTCGACCGTAACACTCTGTCCGTGCATTCTCAATTTATCGGTCGCACTCTTAGCCTGTGGCATAACAAGCCAGCAGATAATATAGGTAATCGTAACAAAGAAAGTTGAATGAGGAATAAACAATAATAAAATCATAATCAGTCGAACAGCTGTTGCATCCCAATTCATATAAGCGGCAATACCAGCAGCGACGCCACCCAAGATACGATTATCCGGGTCGCGCATCAGTTGTTTCTTATCTGTTGCCTCTTTGGTTTCCTGATAAATAGGAGCTTTCTGTTCTTCTTTATTCTCGGAATCTTCCTCAGAAGCAAAAATCTCTTCTGGTTTTCCCATACGTTTGATTACTTCTTCTATATTTTCTATCGTGATCACTACGAAACCCAAACGTACGCGGGCATTCAGCAACTCTGATATACGCAATTCGAAGTCGTTCATAATTTCATCAGAACCCTCTTCCCGTTTGAAGTGTTCTCTCAGGTTAGTTAGATATTTGTCTAACAATTGGTAGGCGTCCTCATCTATATGAAATACGGTTCCACCTAAATTTACTGTAAGTGTCTTTTTCATCGACTTATGATTTTAATTGTTTCTTAAATGACTAATGGTATCTTCAAGTTCTTGCCATGACTGCTCCAACTCTCCAAGGAATTCCTCACCTTCGCTAGTGAGTTTATAATATTTACGTGGTGGGCCTTGTGTTGACTCAATCCATTGATAACTTAGCAAGCCGCTATTTTTCAATCGAGTTAATAAGGGATATAAAGTACCTTCCACCACAATCAATTGCGCCTCTTGCAACTTCTGAATGATATCAGAAGTATAAGCCGGCTCTTTTTTAAGGAGTAATAGAATACAATATTCTAATATTCCTTTTCGCATTTGTGATTTGACATTTTCTGCATTCATATACTATGTTCTATTTTACACTGCAAATATATGTATTACGATTGTACTATGTATTACATACTACTATCATTTATTATAGTTTAACAATTAAGGACTATTTCATTAACATCCTGCCCCTAAAAAAGAACCAAACGTTGTTGGTTACAACAAAAAAGCGTACATTTGTACAATAATTAAAATAGAAGAGTCATGTTATGTTGTCACTACGCTGAATTAATCAAACGTCAGGCCAAACATTATGGATCTCGTACCGCTCTGAAATACAGAGATGATACTACCAGAAAATGGCAAAAAATCTCGTGGACTGAATTCGCGGAAAAGGTAATGCTCACTGCAAAGGCAATGGCAGAATTTGGAATCAAAGTTCAAGAAAAAATTGGAGTCTATTCCCAGAACATGCCTCAGTACTTATATACAGATTTCGGAGCTTATTCTAATCGAATCGTTTCCATTCCGATGTATGCGACCAATTCTCCCGAACAGGTTGAATATACAATCAACGACTCCGGGATTCATACACTCTTTGTTGGAGAACAACTACAATACAACAATGCCTATATTGTCCAGAGACGTTCACAGTTTCTGAAACGAATCATCGTGTTCGATCATTCGGTACTGTTTAATCCTGAAGATAAAACCTCTGTATATTTTGATGATTTTCTTCGCTTAGGCGACAACTCACATGCGGAGAGCGTTGTCAAGATAAGGACTAAAGAAGCAGTACCCGAAGATTTGGCTACCATTATATATACTTCTGGTACAACCGGCGTTTCAAAAGGCGTCATGCTTACACATGCGAATTACCTTGAAGCCATGCGCACTCACAGTATACGAATTCCGTATATATCCGAGAAAGATGTATCCATGTGTTTTCTGCCACTGACTCACATTTTTGAGAAAGGATGGACATACTACTGCTTATGCCAAGGAGTAACGATTGCCATCAATCGAGATCCAAAAATGATACAACAAACCCTGCCGGAAGTCAAACCGACAGCAATGTGTAACGTTCCACGTTTCTGGGAAAAAGTTTACGCCGGGGTTCAGGAAAGGATGCAGAAATCTCCTGCTTCGATACAAAAGATTTTCGAAGCAGCTATAAAAGTCGGACATCGTTATTATTTTGAATATAAGAACAAGAATATTCCTGTTCCAACCGGACTGAAATTAAAATTCGAGTTCTATGACAAGACTGTATTTACAATGATGAAGAAAGTGATCGGTATAGAAAGAGGTCGATTCTTCCCTGTTGCAGGTGCTCCATTATCAAATAAAATTTATGAATTTCTACTTTCGGTAAATATACCTATTATATATGGTTACGGATTGAGCGAAACAACGGCAACCGTTTCCTTCTGCCCAATTACCGGAAACCTCTTTGGTTCTGTTGGTAAAGTGATGCCAGATCTCCAAGTAAAGATTGATCCACAAAACAATGAGATTCTAGTCAAAGGCAAAACAATCACTTCCGGGTATTACAACAAACCGGAAGAGACAAAAAAAGCATTTACCGAAGACGGCTTTTTCCGCACAGGCGATGCCGGATATATCGAAGATGGCGATCGTCTTTTCTTTACCGAGCGAATCAAGGATTTGTATAAGACATCCAACGGAAAATACATTGCACCTCAAGCTATTGAAGCAACCATGTGTGGCGATGCTTATATCGAACAGATTGCTGTCATTGGCGATGAGCGCAAATTTGTCAGTGCCCTGATTGTTCCATCCTACGAACTATTAGCCAAATATGCGGAAGAAAAGAATATTTCTTTCACGAATACAGAAGATTTGGTTCACAATCCGAATATCATTCGCTTGATGGAAGCCCGTGTAGAAAAACATCAGAAAACATTAGCACCTTTTGAGAAAATCAAGCGGTTCACTTTACTTTCCGAACCATTTAAAATGGGTTGTGAATTGACCGATACACTCAAATTGCGTCGCTCTACGATTCTAAAGAAATATGCAGAAGTAATTGATTCAATGTATAAAGAATAGTTATCTTTGCACCCAAATTAAAAAAACGATAAACGAATATGATTACATCAGACCAGCTACATAACGTGTTGGAGCGCGAGCAAGCGCTGAGGGGGTATCTTTGACATAGATGGTAAAACCATCCAGTTGGAGGAAGAAGAACTGCGTACACACGATCCTCATTTTTGGGAAGATGCCAAGAGTGCAGAAGTGCAGATGAAAAAAGTCAGAGCACTAAAAAAATGGGTTGAATTATATAACGAAGTTCACACTGCCGCCGAAGAATTACAATTAGCTTTTGATTATGTTAAAGAAGGCATCGTAAGTGAAGCCGAAGTAGATGAAGCCTACAGCAAAGCCTTAAAACTCACGGAAGATCTTGAATTCAAGAACATGCTTCGCAATGAAGCCGACCAGATGAGTTGTGTTCTGAAAATCAACTCAGGCGCTGGAGGAACAGAAAGCCAGGATTGGGCATCGATGCTTCTTCGTATGTATACTCGTTGGGCTGAAGCTAATGAATATAAGATTACCGTATCCAATTATCAGGAAGGTGATGAAGCTGGAATCAAAACAGCTACACTTAATATCGAAGGCGATTACGCTTATGGATATCTGAAAAGTGAAAATGGCGTACATCGCCTGGTTCGCGTATCTCCCTACAATGCACAAGGTAAACGAATGACCTCTTTCGCTTCCGTGTTTGTAACTCCATTAGTCGACGACACTATAGAAGTGAAAGTGGATGCAGCCGCTATTTCATGGGATACATTTCGTTCAGGAGGCGCTGGTGGACAGAACGTTAATAAAGTAGAATCAGGTGTTCGTCTGCGTTATCAATATAAAGATCCCTATACAGGCGAAGAGGAAGAAATCCTCATCGAGAATACAGAGACGCGCGATCAGCCTAAGAACCGCGAGAATGCCATGCGACAGCTGCGTTCAATATTATATGATAAAGAACTTCAGCACCGCATGCAAGAAAATGCAAAGATCGAAGCCGGAAAGAAAAAGATTGAATGGGGTTCGCAGATACGCAGTTATGTATTCGACGACCGTCGTGTAAAAGATCATCGTACCAATTATCAGACATCAGATGTCAACGGTGTGATGGACGGAAAAATCGATGGATTCATCAAAGCTTATCTGATGGAGTTCGCAGGTGAAGAATCAGGAGAGAAATAATAACCATAATGCAAAATTATGACTAAAAATGAGAATTTATTTTTCACCTCTTGCATATCTCGATTTTAAGTCGTAATATTGCACCCGTTTTCAAAGCATAGCCTTTGAAAAGGTCCCATAGCTCAGTTGGTCAGAGCACCTGACTCATAATCAGGGAGTCCTTGGTTCAAGCCCAAGTGGGACCACT
>DAIMYP010000074.1:0-13499 GCA_036734445.1 Tannerellaceae bacterium | reverse complement strand
GGTGGGATTCAAACCCACGACCTTCAGAACCGGAATCTGACGCTCTATTCAGCTAAGCTACCAAGCCGTTGATTTCTTCTGAAACCGTGCAAAGATACAACGAATCTTCATGAGAGCCAAGTTTATAAAGAAAAATCTTCCATTTTGATATTTTGAAACCTCTATATTCATATATACTATCTTTTTGCAAATAAACGGTACAAATTATTGCAATTTTGCAACAAAGTTGTATCTTTGCGCCCGATTATTGAAACACAAAACAACTACATAATGAGCTACTTAATTAAACCCGCTGGTTATAAGGCCTTGCTAAATCTGCCACAAACAGAGATGGGAATCAAGATGATAAAAGACTTTTTCCAGCAGAATCTATCGTCCGAATTACGGCTTCGTCGTGTCACGGCGCCTCTATTCGTTCTTAAAGGCATGGGTATCAATGATGATTTGAATGGGACAGAACGCCCCGTGACGTTCCCGATAAAAGACCTGGATGACAAAAAAGCAGAGATTGTACATTCACTGGCCAAATGGAAACGACTCACACTTGCCGATTATCATATCGAAGAAGGCTATGGTATTTATACGGATATGAATGCTATTCGTTCTGATGAAGAACTGGGGAACCTCCATTCACTGTATGTCGATCAATGGGACTGGGAACGTGTTATGAGTGCCGAACAGCGTAATCAGAAGTTTTTGGAAGAGATTGTGAAACGCATCTATGCGGCGATGGTCCGTACGGAATATCTGGTCTACGAGATGTTTCCGATAATACGTCCCGTATTACCTCAAGATTTATTTTTCATTCATTCAGAAGAATTGTTACAAAAATATCCTACCTTTACGCCAAAGGAGCGTGAAGACGCCATCACGAAAGAACACGGCGCCGTATTTATCATCGGCATTGGCAATGAATTGAGCAATGGCGAGAAACACGACGGACGTGCTCCGGATTATGATGACTGGTCGACGGTTGCTGAAAACGGACAAGTAGGACTTAACGGCGATTTATTGGTTTGGGATAATATCCTGGGCCATGCGATGGAACTTTCATCGATGGGAATCCGCGTCAACAAAGAAGCTTTGCTTCGCCAATTGAAGATTTGCCATGCAGAAGAGCGCGAGAAACTTTATTTTCACCAGCGTCTGCTAAATGGCGAACTGCCTTTGAGCATTGGCGGCGGAATCGGACAAAGCCGGTTGTGCATGTTCTACCTTCGGAAGGCACATATCGGTGAGATTCAAGCAAGTATATGGCCTGACGATATGCGTCGTGAAGCACGCGCTTCAGGAATGTACTTAATTTAAAAGAAACATGGATGTCAAAATAGAGCCAAGTTGGAAAGAGCGGTTACAACCGGAGTTTGAGAAAGAATATTTCAAGCAACTCACTGCATTTGTCAGAGACGAATACAGGCAAGGAACGGTTTATCCGCCCGGTCCTCTTATCTTCAGTGCGTTTGATCATTGCCCGTTCGACAAAGTCAAAGTGGTCATCCTCGGGCAGGATCCTTATCATGAACCCGGTCAAGCGCACGGACTCTGTTTTTCAGTCCAGGACGGGACACCGTTTCCGCCTTCACTGGTCAATATTTTCCAAGAGATAAAATCCGATTTAGGCAAGACGGTGCCTCCGTCGGGAAATTT
This sequence comes from Tannerellaceae bacterium, assembly GCA_036734445.1. Classification (GTDB taxonomy): domain Bacteria; phylum Bacteroidota; class Bacteroidia; order Bacteroidales; family Tannerellaceae; genus Parabacteroides. The sequence goes on along the minus strand of DAIMYP010000074.1, from coordinate 11,852 downwards.
GCTTCGTTGGGCAGATCAAGGCGTGCTTCTTCTGAATGCCACGCTTACCGTTCGCGCTCATCAAGCAGGTTCGCATCAGAACAAAGGTTGGGAAGCTTTTACTGATGCCGTTATCCATTGCCTTGCCGCCGAGCGCAATCATATTGTTTACATGCTTTGGGGTTCGTATGCACAACGTAAAGGTGCATTTATTGATACGAATCGCAATCTGGTTCTGCAGTCTGCACATCCGTCGCCACTTTCTGCTTACCGCGGATTCTTCGGATGCCGCCATTTCAGCAAAGCGAACGATTATCTTATTGCAACAGGGCAGTTGCCTATCGATTGGTAAAAATTGCACCAATCAATTCATAAAACACATCAAAATCATAAGATTAATACCAAGACTGACCATCGCGGTAATTGCCGGTCTGCCTCCACTTCAAGTCTTTCAGCAACGAAGAACTTACAGCGACATTGAACGTATATGATTTATACGGACCGATAGGAACGAAACTTGCAGTCATCGTCCAGCAGTGAAGGTTTCGGGTAATATTACAAGTCATATTTGACAACTTGTGATAATCAAAATCATAGGTAGCATTGAAGTTGAAACGCCAGTTCTTTGTAGGCTGAATATTTCCACTGAAACTGAAGGCATGCGTAAGCTTATAAGCATATTCGCGCTTATCAATATTGAACTTCTGATAGTTATACCCCAACTGCAAACTATAATTAAGAGAAAGACTCCACGGAACGGAATTCATCAGATAACCATCCTCATCATAGTCGCCTGTTTTCTTTTTCTCGCCCAACAAACGACCGCCTTTCTTTTCCTGAGTGTTCAGATCGCCATTTTCTGGAGGATTATTCATATCCTGATTATCATCCTCGGGATTGCCATTCTCTCCCATCTTCTTCTTTCCGTCTTTCTTATCGTCTCCCTTTCCAAACAGTTTCTTGAAAGTATCATTATTTAATGTATAGGAGAAACTGGTACTGGTTGATTTCAATCGCCCGATACCTTTGCCTAAAGCCCAACGCGGTTTGTCTACTCGATAAACACTTTTGGTCGACGAATTATATCCATATCCATAGGTATCCAACATACCATTCATATTGATAGAATAGCTTTTCGACAACTTCAGATGCAGGCTCACACTCATATCACTCCATTTGAAGGAATCGGCAGCCATATTATAACTGATTCCCAACGACAGCTTATCAATCAGACTGACTTTCTTTTCACCTGTCGAGTCTTGATCGGATTTGACCTTCATCTCCAGATTATTATCGAACGAGAAGTTCACGCTACCCTGCTTTCCATTTGGAGCTGTTCCAAACATTCCAGTACCGAAAGGCGAATAAGTATACCGCTGAATCTGTCCGTATTTGTCTTCGTATTCAATCGTTTTCCAAAATCCATAACGCGGCGCACCAAAATCCGGAGCCATACTTAATGAAACAGACGGTTTGAAAAGATGACGAATCTTCAGAATCTTTGTCATCTTCGACAAAAAAGGAACGGGAGTAAAATTACCATACAGTGTTGTCGAAACGCCAAGTGAAGCATTATAATCAAACACGCGATAGAATCCATAAGTTGTATCCGAAGGTTGAACTTCCTGTTTCTGAATATTATAGGCTTGATTAACCTTATTAGTATACCAACGTTCGGTATAATTCACGCCGGGTGTTACCTGGAAATATTTCAGTAATGTAAAGGTGGCGCTGATAGGAATCTGATGTTCCATCGCATTTCGCCAGTCTCTCGTCAGACTCGAATGAAGCAGTTTATTTTCTTTGGTAGTGATGCTGTTGCGCAAATAACCTGTATAACTCATTCGGATTTTCTCATACCAACGCTCATCGCCAGCGGCATGTTTGCGCTTAAATGGGTATATACTGCTCATTGTAAGCGTAATATCCGGCAATGTCAATGATATTGTAGAGTCCGCCGAACGCTGATTGACATTCATCGTTGCCGAAATGCTAAGCGGATTATTGGGGAAACGCTGCGTAATGCTAACACTCGAACCCTTTGTATTCTGGCTTCTTTCAGCATAAGATCCGGAAGTGAAATAACTGTTCAGATTGTTCTTATCGTAACTGCTGGTCGAGAAGTTGACGCTTGCGGAGAAAGTACGATACGGATTCGCTTTTGAGTCCTGGGAATGCGACCAGTTAACCTTAAAATCTTTCGACACGCTGTAATCAGGAAGTCCTTTATCGCCCAACTTCGTTGTAAGATAAGACACATTGAAGTTTCCGGAATACTTATATCTCTTTCTATAAGATGAACGTGCGGTCAGACCCCACGAACCCTTGGTATAAATCTCGCCCGTCACAGCCAGATCCATATAATCGCTCAATGCAAAATAATAACCGCCGTCGCGCAGATAGAAACCTCGCGAACTCTCATCGCCGAATGTAGGAAACAATATTCCAGACGAATACGAGCTGGAGAACGGGAAGAAACAGAAGGGCAACCCAATAGGATAAAGCGGAACATCTTCGAATACCATGTAGACAGGTCCGGTGACAATTCGCTTTTTAGGCTGTACCTTCGCTTTGGTCATCTGAATATAGAAGTGCGGATGCTCATGTTCATCGCAAGTCGTATAGCGTCCTCCCAACATGTTCAATATATCATTATCCATTTTTTTAGTGCGCCCGGCCGTCACATATCCTTCGCCTTGCTGTGTAATTACGTCAGTAATATAGCCTTTCTTCGTATTAAAGTTATAGCGCATGGTTTTTGATTCATACTGTTGTTCGCCCTCTTTAAACAGCGGATAGCCGAATTCAGTACCAATGGAATCGACGCCAAACTTGGCATATACCAGACTGCTGTCCATATTCACCTCAATGCGTTCGGATTGCAGTTCGATCTGCTGATATTTGACATCGCCTTCGCCATAAAGATATGCCCAGTTGTTGCCTGTCATGATAATGGAATCCTTTGCCTGATAATCAACGGGCGCAGTAAGCGCATTATGACGCTTGCGCGTTGTATCCAAACGCGCCGTATCATTCTTAGAGAGAAGCGTAGTATCTTTGACCGACAGAAGAGTATCTTTCGAGGCAACATTCTTCTGTGCCTCGGCGAAACCATTCAGCAGGAAGGTAAGCAGCAGGATAATCAGGTACTTGTATTTCATATCATTCTATTCCTGCGGACAAAAGTATAATAATTTAGCAAGCGAACGTCTTTTCATTCTCCTAAAAAGAGTTTACACCAGTTATCAAACCGTATTACTGTATTTTCTCCATATTTCGAAAGACTTTTTTTTACCTTGTCTATCGATTTTTCCTTTTCCAAATTGGTCTTGCTATAAAATTTGTCGGCAAAACATATCAGTTGCTCCTCTAAAGTCACGGGCATAAAGTCCTGATGCGGAAGAGGCAGATTACTTTCTTCAATCATAGCAAGTGAGATGCCGGTTCCGGTATGTCGTTCGCAAACGCGTGCATGGCGGGGGAAACCTTCAGAACGCATCAGTTCAGCACCTAAATATCCATGGCAGATATATTCGGCTTTACCATGACAATCAATACTCGGCGCATCGCAGAGGAATATGCCTATATCGTGAAGCATGGAAGCCTCTTCAATAAATGTCAAATCCAAATTCATTTCAGGATGATTGCGCGCTATCGACAAAGCCTTATCGGCAACACTGCGACTGTGCGTCACCAATATATGTTTTGCTTCAGAGTCTGCTTTGTAATATTTGGAGATAATATCTAATGGGTTCATATTTTTCTTATTTGCTGCAAAGGTAGTGATTATTACCGAACGTTCAATCATTATTTAGACAGAACCTTCTCAAAGGTCCTTTTGATTCCGTGTATGCACATGGCAACGATTTTATCAAAAGAAAAAGAGCAGAAAGTTGTAACAGGTCAAAGAATAGTCTATATTTGTGGCAAAACGAAAATCATTTTAATCATACACAATTATATATTTTATGAATACTAAAGCTATCGCCTTTATCCTGATTTGTCTTTCAAGTCTGTTGCCAGCTTTGAATATGGAAGCTGTTACACCTCAGAAAGCTTCATTAAAACTGGGCGCCGAACGGATGGATGTCATCACCAACCTGCTGGCCAATAAGCGTGTAGCCTTAATTGTAAACCAAACGTCAATTCTAGAAAAAGAACAGAAGCATCTGCTCGATGCCTTGCTTGAAGCACATATTCAAGTCAAAAAAGTGTTTGCTCCCGAACATGGTTTCAGAGGCGTTGCCGATGCCGGAGCAACTGTAGATAATAGTCGTGATGTTAAAACAGGTCTTCCCATCATCTCTCTTTATGGGAAGAACAAGAAACCAACAGCTGAGCAGCTTTCGGATATTGATGTTGTAGTATTTGATATTCAAGATGTAGGAACACGTTTCTATACCTATATAAGTACCATGCATTATGCCATGGAAGCATGCGCTGAAAATTATAAGGAGTTTATTGTGCTGGACCGCCCCAATCCGAACGATTTCGTTGACGGACCGGTTCGCCAAAAAGGATTCGAATCGTTTGTGGGCGTTGACCCGATACCGGTGCTCCACGGAATGACAATAGGCGAATTAGCCAGAATGATCAATGGCGAAGGTTGGTTGGGAACAACACCCGACAGTTGCCGGCTACAAGTAGTCACCATGGAAAACTGGAAACATGGCGACCCTTACTGGCTACCGGTCAAGCCTTCACCTAACCTTCCTAATGATCAGGCTATAAGACTCTATCCATCTCTTTGCTTCTTCGAGGGAACAATGATCAGCGTAGGCCGTGGAACCTACTTCCCGTTCCAAACATTAGGTGCGCCTGACAAGAAATATGGAGACTATAGCTTCACTCCCACTTCCCTACCCGGTTTCGACACTAAACCAATGTACCAGGATAAGGAATGTTTCGGAGTCGACTTGAGAGAATATCCATTCAAAGGTGGATTGTCGCTCAGCTTTTTACTTGATATGTATCAGAAAGCCGACAAAGACAGAGCTTTCTTCTTTAGTCGTCCGCAATGGTTCGATCTGTTGGCAGGAACAAAAGATCTGCGCTTTCAAATCATCCGCGGTATGAGTGAAGCCGAAATACGGGCTTCGTGGCAAACAGACCTGAATGCATACAAAAAGATTCGTACCAAATATCTATTATATCCTGACTATATCAAAACAAGTATGCAGAAATCCGTGAAAAAGCATTAAGCATATTGTATTGTAACAAAAATCGCATATCTTTGCTAACAAACAAAAACTTCATTCTGATATTTTAAAATAACTATTTATTATGGTTAAGGCTGTACGATATCTGTTCTTGCTCGTTCTTGTCTGCTTGATGTCTTTACCTTCGCTGCAAGCGGTTGAGAATAAAGGAACTTACCGTATACTCGTTTTTCATGCTGCCGTATCTTCACAGAAAGAGATACAAATCTTCAACGATGCTTTCAGAAGAAGGCTGAACTCTCAAGGCTTCAATATTGCTATAAAAGATGTCAGAGTAAAATTTAATCCTGATACACTCAGTGCAAAAGATGCCAAAGAGACCTATGACATTATTGACAGGTTCAAGATCTGGTCGCCAAATATTATTCTGGCGAACGACGATAAGTCACTTATGGAACTGATGAACTGTAACCATCATTTACTCAGAAGGACTCCCATCGTTTTTTCGGGTGTTCTGTATCCTAATTGGGATGAGATCAACAAACATCCACATATTACAGGCATATGGAACAGACCGGATTACAGAATGAATATCGACCTGATTGAACGACTCTTTGGTAAAACAAATATTCTGTTCTTTTACGACAACAGCACCATCGAAAAACAAATGTACAAGGAATTGCTTAGTGATGCGCAAAAGAATAATATCCTCTTTTCCAATTCTGATGCCAAATCGAGCACAAAAGAAGAACTCAAATTGAGCACCAACAATACCAAGCGGACCACTCTTTACGCTATTAATCTGCCCAATTTGACCGCTGTTAATTTTTTGGAATTCAACAGCAAGATTTTCAAGGTAGGACTCCAACTTAACAATACACCTAATAACAGCATCATTAATAATAACACTAAAATACCTGTTTTCACCATTACCAGTTCCGGATTCAATAGTGGAAACAAAATCATTGGAGGCTATTTTACTCCGCTTACTATGCGCGCCGAACGTGTGGCATCCATTGTAGAGCATATTTTAGAAGGAACTCCTGAACACAACATACCGATTGTTGAAGCTCCTAAAATGTATTGTTTTGACTGGAATGTTCTTAAAGAGTTTAATATTGACGAAGAACAGCTGCCACAAAACAGCATTATCTATAACAAGCCGAGGCAGTTTTCGCATCCAACAGGTTTCATTATCATCGTCTCTATTATCATCTTGCTTATGACTTATATCATATTCAATCTGATTTATGTATTCCATCAGGAGCGTAACCGCAAAAGGAACGCCCAAACAGGACTCAAAGAGCGAAACAACGTTTTACAGCTGGCTTTAAGTGGAGGCGAAGTGTATGCTTGGCGAATGGAAAACAATCTGTTTGCCATCGAAAACAGTCCTTATTCCAAAAGGAAGTCGGATTATCAAGTCCTTACCATGGAAGAATTGTTAGAGATCGTTCATCCTGACGACAAAGAACTCTTAAAAGATAATATAGATGATATATATAATAGGAAGAAAGATAACGCCATCTTCCAATGCAGATTCAAATTCTCAACTTCAAACTTTACTTGGTGGGAAGTAAGATGTACGCCAGGAAACACGGATCCTCGCGACACGAACTACATCGTTGGTCTGTTAGTCGATATCCAATCGTTCAAGGAGAAAGAACAACAACTGATAGAATTACAGGAGAAAGCCGAAGAATCGAATAAAATGAAATCGATCTTTCTGGCGAACATGAGTCATGAGATAAGAACACCACTCAATGCAATTGTTGGATTTTCCAATCTGATTGCCGATGAGGATCTCTCGACTGATGACAAAAAGATGTTCAAAGATACCATCAACAAAAATACAAATCTGCTGCTTAATCTGGTAAACGATATCTTGGAGTTCTCGCGAATCGAATCCGGAAAGATGACTTTTAATATGGAACATTGTGAACTGAGTATGCTTCTTGAGGATATTTATCAGACGCATAAGCTTCTGATACCTGAGTCAATTGAATTCATCAAAGAGTTCTCGCCTTTGTCAATCATAATATATGTAGATCGCAACCGCTTTACCGAACTTATTTCGAATCTAATTAATAACGCCATAAAGTTTACAAAAAAGGGATTCATCAAGTTGAGCAGTCACTATGACGAACAGAACAACCGCATCTCCATCCAATTACAAGATACGGGAATTGGCATGAGCGAAGAACAGTGTAACAACGTATTCGAAAGATTCTACAAAGGCAATGAGTTCGCACAAGGGACAGGATTAGGGCTTGCCATATGTCAGAACATTGCTACAAAGATGAATGGCAAAATCTCCGTCACCTCCAAACCGGGCATAGGCAGTTGCTTCTCTGTCAATTTTCCGTGCACAATAGTCAATACAATTTTATAGATTCGTCTTTTCTGCGGCAGATTGTTTTATCCTTGCATTTTTTTCGTATGTTTGCACGGTAATAATTTTATCAACCATAAAACACATGACTAATAAAAAACTATTGATCCTACTGTTTGCAGGAGTAGCACTATGTTTTGCTTCATGTACGCATAAAAAGCAAACAGAACGCACAGTTGCTCCTATAGATACCGTCCAACATACTTTCCAATACGGCATTTGTACCGATTCGCTCAATGTAACCGAATATTTGATTGAAGAAGGCGACAATCCGAACTCCATATTTACAGATCTGGGATTTTCGCCACAAGAAGCAGATAGTATTACCAAAATTGCAGCTCCGGTACTGGATGCGAAGAAGATTCGTGCCGGCATGAATTACTACACTTTCACATCCAAAGACAGTGTAGCAGAGATCCGTTATATTGCTTTTGCGAAGACGCTTACCGATTATGCCGTAATCGATCTGACAGGTGATACAGCACGCGCGTTCGAATTCAACAAACCGGTGAAGATCGTCCGCGAATATGTAGCCGATACGCTCAACTCCTCTTTGTGGAATGTGATTAAAGAGAATGGCGTCGACCCGCTGCTTGCAGTCAAACTATCTGATGTATTCGGGTGGCAGATCGACTTCTTTGATGTAAAAGAAGGCGATTCATTCAAGATCCTTTACGATGTGGCTTATATCGACGATACGACAGAACTGAGCATTGCTTCCATACAGGGAGCGTCTTTCACGCATCAGGGAAAAACCTTTACAGCTATTCCTTTCCAACAAGACAGCACGATAGAATATTTTGATATTGACGGTCAGAGTTTGCGCAAGGCATTTCTAAAAGCGCCGCTTGATTTCTTCCGTATCACTTCGCGCTTCACAAGAGCCCGCTTCCATCCGATCCTGAAGATTTATCGTCCGCATTTTGGCGTAGATTATGCCGCTCCTACCGGAACACCGGTCAGAAGTATTGGCGATGGAACTGTGATTGCCAAAGGTTGGATCAACGGTGGAGGAAACGCATTAAAAATAAAGCACAATTCAGCATACGTTACCTCATATATGCACCTCAGCCGTTATGCCAAAGGCATCGGCAAAGGTACGCATGTGCATCAGGGTCAGATCATTGGATATGTAGGTATGACAGGACTGGCAACAGGTCCGCATCTTGATTTTCGCGTTTACAAAGACGGACGCCCAATCAATCCGCTATCAATGGTTGCTCCACCATCACTGCCTGTCCGTGCCGCACTGCGTGACAGTTTCAATGTGGTGAAGAACAAAGTGCTTGCCGAGATGGAAAAACAAAGCAGACTCAACCAATCTAACACTCAATAATATGAAATTTTTAGGAAACATCCTTTGGCTTATATTCGGAGGACTGATGACCGCTTTCGAATATTTGGTAGCCAGCCTTGTTTTAATGGTCACTATCATTGGCATTCCATTTGGTATTCAGACGCTTAAATTGGCGATGCTTGCCTTATGGCCTTTTGGAAGTCGCGTCACCGACAGCGGAAACTCCGGTGGATGTCTGAGTATTCTCATGAATATCTTTTGGATCTTCATCGGCGGAATATGGATTGCTTTGACTCATCTGGCATTCGGATTGTTGCTTTGCATCACGATTATAGGCATTCCTTTCGGAAAGCAACATTTCAAGATGGCAGCGCTTGCTCTGGCACCATTCGGAAAGGATATTGAATAAACCGGAAAGGAGAAACGTTATGTTCAGACGCATTATACTGCTGCTGATTCTATTTCCAGCGCTGATGTTCGGACAGAGAGTGGTTCCGTCGCTCGACTTTCAGAAGATGATCCAACCCATCCCCAAAAGTGCCAAGTTTGAGGATAAAAATTACTATATTTGGGGAGGAAGCCTAATGAAAGACAAAACCGGCCTCTATCATTTATATTATTCCCGATGGAAAAAGAAATATGGATTTAATGCTTGGGTAACGCATTCGGAGATTGCTCACGCAACGGCTCCAACTCCATTCGGACCTTTTACTTTCAGGAATGTAGCTCTACCACGCCGTGAAAGAAAAATCTGGGACGGCTTATGTACGCACAATCCGACGGTCCGCAAATATGGAAATGCTTACTACCTGTATTATATGGGAAATACGGGCGACGACAAGCAAACCGAAGGATTAAACTTCACTCATCGAAACAACCAGCGTATCGGCGTAGCTGTAGCAACTGATTTGAATGGTCCGTGGGAACGATTTGACCATCCATTGATTGATGTTTCGTCGGATTCGACAGCTTATGATGCGCTCATGGTTTCTAATCCTTCCATAACGATTAGATCTGATGGTTCCTATTTATTGATTTATAAAGGTGTTGCAAAGAAGAAACCCTTGCCGTTCGGTGGTCCGGTCGTTCATTTGACAGCAACATCCACCTCTCCAACAGGTCCTTTCGTCAAGCAAATGCAACCGATCTTTACCTTCAAAGAGGCAAACTTCTCCGCCGAAGATCCCTATATATGGTTTCAAGATGGAAAATATTATGCTATCGTGAAAGATATGCAGGGATTCTTTACAAACAAAGGACGTTCATTGGCGCTTTTTGATTCAGAAGATGGTTTTTCGTGGCAACTTTCCGCACACTGCCTGGTGTCAGATCTGAATATTCTTTGGGAAACAGGGATGCACGAAAAGATGAGCCATCTTGAAAGACCGCAAATATTCTTTGAAAACGGAACACCTGCTGTGCTTCTGGTTGCTGCTGACAAGGAAGAGAACGGAGTGATAAAAACTTCTTATAACATACAGATTCCATTGAAACCATAACAACTATCTGAACTATAATAAATAAAGCTTGTCATGAAACACGATTAATCGTGCGTCAGACAAGCTTTTACTATTCATGCAACTGAACTTTCTTACTTCAAAGCCTCGATCACAGCCGGAATCATCAACGCTATTGAATTCTCGTTTTCAGCAGTATAGAAGTTGCCATCGATTTCGGTCTTCGCTCCTGTTGCAACACCGCTTTGAATAGCACCCGTGATAAATGGATGAACAGCCAATTTCTTACCTTTTGCAATTCCTGCAATGTCGAACATCATTCCACCTACACAATGGCCGATCATCGTTTTTCCTTTCTCGCCAAAAGCTTTGATAACCTGGAGAAGATCCACATTATAAGGCTCTCCGGCATGCTGCTGAAATACAGGCATCGCATCGCCACAAGCGAAAACAAGAGCATCGAACTCGTCTTCATGGCCTTTAAGATTGGCAACGACATCGTCTGTCGTCAGAGCAATTCCTGAATTGGTCTTAATCTCTTTCGTGTTGGCCACTGCAAAAACTTTGTACGAAATACCATTCTCGAAGAAGGCTTCCAAGTACTGGAACAAACCGGCGCCGTTTACCGGATTCACTGCTAATACGGCTACTTTCTTTGCCATAATATTAAATATTAAATGATACAATAGTTATTTATCGTAAGTTTATTACTTTTGTGATGCAAATATACGTGTCTGATTATCCAAATACAAGAACGCACTTAAAAATAAGATAGTTACATTGATGTAACTAATATTGATTGTCAAACGAATAGATAATAGTTAAAAATATGAAAAACTTTCATCCGGCAGATAACTGCCCCATAAGAAACGTTCTTTGCCGCTTAGGCGACAAATGGTCGATGTTGGTTCTCGTGACGCTCAATGCCAATGGAACGATGCGTTTCAATGAGATTCAGAAAACCATAGGCGACATATCCCAGCGCATGTTGACCGTAACCGTTCGCACACTTGAAGCTGATGGATATGTAGAAAGAAAAATATATCCCGAAGTTCCGCCACGTGTTGAATATTCGCTGACTGAAACAGGCAAAAGTCTGATTCCCCACTTGGAAGGACTGGTCGGTTGGGCAATAAATCATCTCACAGGAATCAAAGCACACAGATCATTAATGATTGAAACCGAAACCTAGATTCGTATTTGTGTAAATTTCAGGACTAATTATTGCACTGATATAGAATAATTTATGCACATATCTGCATAGATTTATCGGACCATATATATGGCTTGATCGGACCATATATATAAACTGATAGGATTATATTATATGAATCAATCAGACCATATGTATGGTCCGATAAATTTGTACAGCGCAAAACAAATATTTATCTAGGAACAGACAAAAATACGTCACGAAACAAATACAATTCCTACTAGAGGCAATTGCAAATATCTTCACAAAAAAGGCATAAAAAAAGCAACCCTGATTACTCAAGATTGCTTTCTTTTGATTGGTGGGCGTTGACGGATTCGAACCGCCGACCCTCTGCTTGTAAGGCAGATGCTCT
>DAIMYP010000073.1:9986-14015 GCA_036734445.1 Tannerellaceae bacterium | reverse complement strand
GTGCAAAGGTACTACCTTTTTTCAGTCCGCCAAATCTTTTCTCGATTATTTTTCATTTTTCTTCAAAAAAAATTCTGCAAAGGAATCAAATAATACGTTTTACCAAGCCGTTTTCAAGCCGATAATGTTGTCCACTCTCCTGACATACAGCCTCATTGCTATTATCGAAATGTAATCTGTGACCATATTCGCTAACCCAACCGATTTGTCGGGAAGGATTACCGACAACCAAAGCATACGGAAGTACATCATGAGTCACCACTGCTCCTGCCCCAATCATGGCATATTTTCCTATGCTATGCCCGCAAACTATTGTAGCATTAGCACCGATAGTAGCTCCCATTCCTATATGAGTAGGCTTAAACTGGTCGCGACGCGAAACTGCACTACGCGGATTCAATACATTTGTAAACACGCAGCTAGGTCCCAGGAACACTTCGTCCTCACAGGTAACACCTGTATAAACTGAAACATTATTCTGAACCTTTACATGATTGCCTAAAACTACATCGGGCGAAATCACTACATTCTGACCGATCGTACAATTTTTACCAATGACACAATGCTCCATAATATGCGAGAAGTGCCAGATACGAGTACCCTCACCAATGGAGCAACCGTTGTCAATGATTGCTGATTCGTGTGCTTGATAACCTGCCATCATATTACTTATATATTAAAAAGATTGTCGGTCTCTTTCCAAGATCGGGCACTTTTCCTGTCCATTCTTTCACCGGAAGCGTATGAATATACTCATCCTCACAAGTCACATCCGAAGCAATACATAGTTTCGTTGAAGGGCGACAAAGGCGTATCAGATCCTCAACCAGGCGATTATTTCGATAAGGCGTCTCGATAAACATCTGCGTCTGATTATCCGAATAAACCCGTGACTCAAGCTTCTTAATCATCGCCGTACGTTCAGCAGCTTCAATAGGCAGATAACCATTAAAAGCGAAACTCTGTCCATTGAATCCCGAACCCATCAACGAAAGCAAGATAGACGAAGGACCCACCAAAGGGACAACACGATAATGCTTGCGTTGAGCTATAGCCACCACATCAGCTCCAGGGTCAGCTACAGCCGGACAACCGGCTTCAGAGATGACACCCATATTCTCGCCATCGGCTAACGGAGCCAGATAACCCGATACTGCTTCGGGCGAAGTATGCGTATTCAACTCATAAAACGTCAGATCGTCAATCACGATAGACGGCTCCACCTTCTTCAGAAAACGCCGTGCAGTACGGACATTCTCCACAATAAAATGGTGGATCGTCATGATCACATCATGATTATAATCGGGGAATACCTTTCGATGCTCGGTCTCACCCAAAGTTACCGGTATGAGGAAAAGAGATGCTTGCATACTTTCAGTTTTCGGCAAAGTTAGTACTTTTGCCTCAAATATTCAGAATATGATGACACTTCCTGAAGAATTTATTATTCGTACACAAGCATTATTAGGAGAATCATATAATGCTTTTGAGGCTGCGCTACAAAACGAGACGCCCATCAGTATCCGCATCAACAGACAAAAAGGAGCTTCTATTCCCGAAGCATCAACACCTGTAATGTGGTGCGACAGCGGTTACTATCTTCCCCAAAGGCCGTCGTTCACCTTCGATCCTCTATTCCATGCAGGCGCCTATTATGTGCAGGAAGCCTCATCCATGTTTCTGGAACAAGCTATTCGCAGCACTGTTACCTCTCCTATCACATGTCTGGATCTTTGTGCTGCACCAGGCGGAAAATCCACTCATCTGTTAAGCGTGCTACCCAAAGGCAGTCTGTTAGTCAGCAATGAAGTGATCCGCAGCCGCTGCAATGTATTGGCAGAAAACATTGCCAAATGGGGTAATCCGAACTGCATTGTAACGAATAATGACCCTGAAGCTTTCGGTAATCTGACGCATCTGTTTGATATGATTGTAACAGACGTGCCCTGCTCCGGTGAAGGAATGTTTCGTAAAGATGCCGATAGCGCCAGCCAATGGAGCGAAGCCAATGTAGCACTCTGTGCAGCCCGCAGCAAACGAATCATTCATGATGTCTGGGATGCGCTGAAACCCGGAGGCATACTTATTTTCAGCACTTGTACATACAATACCGAAGAAGATGAAGAAAATATTTATTATATAGCCGAAGAACTTGGTGCAGAACCAATAACCATTCCAACAAAAGAAGAATGGCAGATCACCGGTGCACTCAAATATGACTTGCCAGTATGCCGATTCCTGCCTCATAAGACACGAGGCGAAGGATTTTTCCTTGCAGCATTACGCAAAAAAGAGGATATGATCACACCCATCCGTATAAAAAACAAAGGCAAAAAAGAAAAAGGGAAACCAACCCCTGCCGTTCCTCCGGAAGTAAAAAACTGGTTACTAAATCCCGACCAATACAGTTTCAGAATGAGAGGGAATATTGCCCAAGCTATTCCTATGCAATGGCAAGACCTCTACCAAATGTTGACAGACAAACTTCATATTCTTTCTGCCGGAATCGATCTGGCAGAAATAAAAGGCAAAGATCTGTTGCCCACGCAAGCACTTGCCTTGAGTACAGAGCTTAACAAAGAAGCATTTACAACTGTATCCTTAGAACACAGCGAAGCCATAAAATATCTACAAAAGGAGACTTTTACTTTACCCGAAAATACTCCGAAAGGCATTGTTCTCCTTACCTACAATCAATTTCCTATTGGTTTTGCCAAACATTTAGGAAACCGGACAAACAACCTGTACCCGCAAGAATGGCGCATCCGAAGTAGAGTTGTGACCACCAATAATTAATGATTACTCAAACTATTTGGCCAGTTTCATCAATTCTTTGATGGCTGTAGGATTATAGCCCATCGATTCAGCTTTCTTGAAATCAATGGCAGCCCGTTCTTTTTCATACTGTGCAAGCTTTATCTTACCGCGTAGAACATATAAGGGAGCTGTCGGTTCACTTTCAGTAAAGACTTTTTCAATATCCGACATTGCACGGCCGTTCTTTCCCATCAAGAAATAGAGTTCTGCACGTGCTTCATAGAGTGCCCAGTTTTTAGGTTTCTCACCAATAAGATAATCCAGAATCTTTTCGCTTTCGTTGTAGTTTCCTCGTTCTTTCTCCAGTATGGCATGTCCTAAACGAGCATTCACAGACTTGTCATTAATCTTCAGAATCTTATCAAAATCCTGTTCAGCATCCAAATAATGCTTTTGACCCACATATATCAGTCCGCGATGATACAACGCATCCTCATTTTTCGGATCATCCGCCAACAACACATTATAGTCAGCCAGCGCCTTATCATTATCGCCCATTTCCATATAGAGCGAAGCGCGACTGATCAGAATAGTCGGTTCATTGGTATGTCCGCTCAAAGCAGAAGTGTATGAAACGAGTGCCTCATCCATCTTTCCTTGTCGGCGCTGGATAGTTCCAAGATTCGTAAGCAAAGCATAGTTGAGCGGGTTAGCCGGTTCCTTACGCAATGCAGACTTCAGACTTTCTTCAGCAGAAACCAAATCATTCTTATCCAGAAAATCATAGCTTTTCTTCAGAAACTCTTCATACGTCTGAGCGAATCCCGAGCAACTCAGAAGCAAACCGATACATATTATTAAAACTCTCATATATTTCTATTTAAACCATTTTTAATGCGCTGCAAAGCTACATAATAAAATCACACCTTTCGAGAAATCAAAAAACTTTATACCTTTGCCACACTTTATAATAAGTTTAGATTAAAACTCTACCTATATGATGTTTTTATTAGCGACAGTAGTTTCGGCTACCCGATTGGAACGTATGATCGACAGATTGCTCGAACAGGGAGCTTCTTTAGGATTGACGCTGATCAAGGCGTTCTTAATATTCCTTATCGGTCGTTATTTGATCAAGTTGATCAACAAGATTATCAAACGTATCTTGTCACGGCGCGATATTGAGATGTCGGTAAAAACTTTCGTCGGCAGCCTTGTCAATGTTGTCCTTACCATATTATTAATCATCTCTGTAGTCGGTGCTTTAGGTGT
>DAIMYP010000073.1:0-9886 GCA_036734445.1 Tannerellaceae bacterium | reverse complement strand
TCAATGTTGTCCTTACCATATTATTAATCATCTCTGTAGTCGGTGCTTTAGGTGTTCAAACGACTTCATTCGCTGCATTGTTGGCATCTGCCGGTGTAGCTATCGGTATGGCACTGAGCGGGAACCTGTCGAACTTCGCAGGAGGATTGATTGTCTTACTCTTTAAACCTTTCAAAGTAGGTGATTATATTGAAGCACAAAACACCGGAGGAACTGTAAAAGAAATACAGATTTTCCATACTATATTAGTAACTGTAGATAACAAAACAGTATATATTCCTAATGGAGCACTCAGCAGCGGAGCCGTTGTAAACTATAGCCGACAAGACACACGCCGCATAGAATGGACCTTCGGAGTCGATTATGGTGAGAAATATGACAAAGTAAAGCAGGTAATCGAAAGCGTCCTTGCCCGCGAAACACGTATTCTACCCACACCTGCGCCATTTATTGCTTTAAACACTCTTGCCGACAGCAGTGTAAACGTAATCGTCCGTGTCTGGGTAAAAAGCGAAAATTACTGGGATGTATATTATGATATCAATCAAGCTGTATACACCACCTTCAACGAGCAAGGCATAGACTTCCCATTCCCGCAGTTGACAATTCATAAGGGGGGAGAGTGAAAAAATCAAGGCAACGTCTTTTATTGTCGTTTCACACTTTTATAAAACACTATTTTTACAGGACCTACCAATCCAGCTTTTTGCAACGGCGAATCCTTTGTATAATAATACCATGTTGTAAATGTTTTGCGACGCTGTTCTGTACGAGGTCTATTATTCAAAAACCAATTCGGATATTTCTGCAGGTTACGTCCACGACGTGGATTCTCATCCGCTACACCCAATTCAAAGTCTGCTGGATATTGTTCATCGCCTATTAGTTTATTGGGCCAATTCACAGAGACAGAAATAGTAAT
Organism: Tannerellaceae bacterium; assembly: GCA_036734445.1. Classification (GTDB taxonomy): domain Bacteria; phylum Bacteroidota; class Bacteroidia; order Bacteroidales; family Tannerellaceae; genus Parabacteroides. The sequence continues at coordinate 8,964 of DAIMYP010000073.1, read as the reverse complement.
CGTATTCTTACCTTGATGCAAATATTTTGTAATTTCAGAACGATAAGGCTCATACCACAAAGTATCCACCTGAAAGCCATTAATCTCAAGCGTAGCAATATCATTCATTTCGCCTAATTCAAGCCATATTTTAGCAATGCCCTTTAATTCTTGCTTCGATATGTTTATGACTTTTTTATAAGCAGCTGTACCTGCAAAATACTTAATACGCTCATCAGTACTATTACTAAAATCAAGCAGGTATTTCATTTTATAATCAAAAAACTTATCAAGTTTTGGCATAAAATGAACATTCCATTTATCATTTAATGTCATTGAATCGCACTTTTCATAGACAGGAAGGACTCTTTTTCCGAGTTTCTCATCAGAAACAGCAGATGCTTTTCGAAGAATTACAAAACGTGATTGATAAGGTTGTAAACTTAAAGCCACAACTGTACGATGATCTTGATAATGCCAGTTTGGAACGACATCTATAGTTGCTTTTTCTGCATTCCATAACTCAGGAAGCAAACCATAGCATCTAAGTGAAACTTTCATATCCTGAGCTTTTGTTGTCATATTAGTTATAAGGTATATTTCAGCATTTTCTGTATGACGATGCAAGACACTTGGTTTCCCTGTTACAGCCACGTAATCAGGTTCTATATTAAGAGCTTTTACGGCTTCTAAGCGTGTCAAGAAAATCTGCTTATTTTCATATTCCTTCCATAATTGATCAGCTTTATCTTTTACATATTCGTCACATTGAGGATAGTTTGACATACTAGGGGATTGAATAGGCTTCTTCGCAACTATAATAGCACCCTTCGACAATAAAAAAGCGACCTTATTGACAACTTGTGGAAGCATTCCTTTTGAAGTATCAAATTCCAGATCTTTATACATTCTACCTGAAGGCAATATAATATGCCCATCTTTCACAATAATTGTATCTTGTAAAAAATCAGGTGTAGCGATAGCATCTGTAATTTTATCTTTTACCTCATCCAAAGCAAGGAAATCAATAACCTGCTGACCTTGTTGCAAAAGATATTGACAACGCCCCAAATAACGAAAAAAAGCGAAGCCAGGCTTAAACCACGGTTGGAAACGGCTAAAGTGTGTTCCCCACCAACCCATTGTCATACCAGGTTGATACTGATCATCAAACGGTTGTAAAACCCATTGATGAAAGCAAAAATGATTAATGCCAGCTAAAAAAGCTCCTTCAGTAGCTTTCTTTAGCATGGCAGGGTCTTCCGTCCAACAACTTACATCTGGTTGAGCCGAGTAAGCTTCTGCTCCAATAACAGCATGAGCGGCAGCACGAGCGCCTGCAGGAACATTAATATCAACTTCGCCTTCACCTAAAGACCAAAACTCCCCCATAGGAAGATCTGCTAATGCAGCCCCTGCCACAATAGAATAAGGACCCCAATATGGTTCCTGTTGCAATTTCAATCCATAAGAAGCAAGTTTATTCTTGCCAATTTTCCAACCATTTTCCTGAAAAAGATAAGAAATAACATCATTATAATCCCATTTAAAACGTTGCAGTTTTACCGTATCTATATTTAAATGTTGATCTTTATCAACATACAAATAAGGAATATATGGAATCGGATCATAGCCCTTTAATTTTCTAAAATCATTTCGAAAATTGAGAGACCACGTCTGTTCGCCAGCTTCATAACTATCAATAAGCATATGACATAACGACTTTCCGAAATAATCACCGATATGCTCATGCATTGGAATCAATACCTGATCCCAATGATATATATTATCATCCGCATTTAGTTTATCCACTTCTCTTGTCTTCCCCATAATTTCATCAGGAACAGGATGTGGAGTAGACATTGTAGCCGCATAACCGATACGATAAATGGCCCACTTTCCTGCTGGTGCTTTCCAAACAAAATCTCCATTAGATTTCATGTTCTTCGTAACATCTATTTGTTTCTCACCAATAGAATTATCATCAGAAACTGCAACGACAGCTATATCATGAAATTTAGGTACATATTTTTTGGGAGCAAAGCCCAAACCATCAAAGGGAGGAATATCAGGAACAGCAATATTCACGGCTATTGGTTTCTCACCACCGATTACATCAACTCTACGTATACGAATATCTTTCATGTTACGTTCTTCTGAAATCCATGGTCCACCAGTAGTTGAATAGCCCGGTGTATTATGAATACCTAATTCAATACCAAGATTCTGCGCTTCTGAACAAGCATAACGCAAAGCCTTCCAATAAGCTTCACTCCGATATGTTTGATTAGGCCAGGGCACATTATCAGTAGGGAAACAGGTCCATCGCACCATTGAGGTAAGATTAAAAATAGTAGCGCCACCTATTCCACATTCTTTCATCGCTTCCAAATCCTTCTTAATTCCGGATAATGAAAAATTAGCACCCATCCAATGCCACCAAACATAGGGCCGATTTACCATAGGAGGATCCTTAAAACCTTGTTCAAGCGTCTGCGCTGACATGTTTGTGAAGGTCAGCAAACACATAAATGTACTCAACAAAAATATTCTTTTCACATTCATAATTAATGATTTTATAACCTACCTAATGATAGACTATTTTTAATTCGATTAATTCCTTTCAAACTATATTAATGATAAAAGTCATTTAACCATAAAACTACTAATTCACCAAATACCGTTTATAAATCTTTGCTATCTTAACATATCCTTTTGCATTAGGATGAGTTCCATCCACAAAGAAAGATTTATCTATTTTGCCATTAGGCAAAGTAAGTTCTGAACTAACATCGATTATGTCCATATGGTCATCTAAAATAATCTTACGACTTAATATAGTATTAATATCAGAGATTAAATCTTCTTGATTTTCACATGGATACAACCTCACTATATGTAATTTTGCTTGAGGTTGTTTCGTACGAATCAGTTTTGCCAAGCCTATTATTCCATCTACAATCTCTTCTTTTGTATTTATTTCTGTATTGTTACAACCTGCCAATAAAAAGATATGCTTAGGAGAACAATTGTCCAACTCTCCATGATACAGTCGCCAAAACATATTTTCTATACGATCCCATGCAAAGCCCATATTGACAACTCGCTTTTTACCAAAAAGATAATTCCATGATTTTTGATAAGGAGGTTTACTCCAATAATGAGTAATAGAATTACCAATCAACATTATTTCCGGATGTTGAGTCTTATTATATGTCAATATACTATCATGAAGATTCATCCATTCATAAATATGGGGCATCCTGCGTTGTCGAACCGGAGGATATTTCTCCATGGGATGATAATCAAGTATTTGTTTTATCTCATTCATATATGCATCCGCATAAATTTGCATTCTTATATCAGATTGATGCCATCCATCTATTTGAGAATCCATATTTTTCATCATGCCAATTTCTGCCAGAGAAAGATAATACAAACCTTTAACTCCTTCAGTTTGCAGTTTCTGATAAGCTTTTCGAAATTCATAATTAGCCGCTACACATTCCCGACTAATTGATTTATTTGTCTTACCGTAATCATGTCCATCACTTTCAACAAGCAAAATAGGCGTTTGATTTTTTTTACGCAAATTCTTAACTCCTGCTATCATTCGAGGAAGTATACTATCAAGCCTATCATACATATTGGGCATACAATCAATAATATACAATTTTGAATCTATCTCTCCAAGCAAATCAAAAACAGAGGGGTCCATCATCGCATTTCCAACTATATCCAGATTATAAACAGGCATATCTAACTCACGTTGCAAAATATTGCTCCACGCCATCCCGGGACGAGAAGCTGAACATCCTTGCGCTATTGATGTCCCATAAATTACTATAGGCTTTTCTTGAGGAAACGGTTCATAAGTAAATCTACTTTTTTCAGGTACGCCTATTTGTAACGATGTAATAGTGTTGTATGAAGGTAAATACAAACGATATTCATTACCTAAAAAATGGTGATTATGATATACCAAATTTTCATAATGAAATACAATCGTATCCTCAAGCACTTTTCCAAAGTTTCCAATACATGTACACCTATTAATAATTCCATCATCATTAATAGAATAAAGATCAACCCCGCTCGTTGCAATTTCAGTAAGATGATTAAGAGACTTATCCCCTGACACGGTATATTTCACAATTATGTCAGTAGCATCACTCGTAAAATCCACATGAAGTCCGACGCTATTTGTAGATTTAATACATGCAATATCACGCAGATCAGATTTTGCCTTTTCGTGGAATCGGAAATAGGTTTTACCTGTTTCCTGATTCCATCCTCTTCCCTGTACATGCATAGTCGTACCCGCCAATGGATCATACCATTTTGTCTGAGCAAAAGCGATGGAACAACACTGCAACGTTATAATACATAGAAAGATATAGGTTTTCATACTTTCTATCTATTATTTATTCATACTTACTCTAAATGAAGCTTCTTTAGTATTACTTTTCAACTTAAAATACCCATTCGCCAACCCTTTCACCGCCGTACTTTCTGATTTGACACGTAAGTACTCCGGTATGCGAATCTTATTTGGCAAAGGATTCTCTGAAGATAGTTTTAATGTACAAGTATTATCGTTAATAGCCGATATTTCCATGTTTATCTTACCGGTCAATGTATATAGATTCTTCAAAGAAGTGTGTTTATTCTGAATAAGCCATTCAAATGGGACGGCTCCTAAAAGGGTTACAGAACTATCGCCTTCAAAATAGAGTGAACTGAGTACCATATCGATGATTCCACCATTTCCACTGCCATTCGGTTGCCATGGTGCAAATGCAGGATCACGTTTTGAAAAACGTTCCTGTGTTTGATAGACATCTTGTGTCATGCCATAATCCAAACATGTCTGCGTAACAATATAGGCTTTCTTCCACTCGCCTAACATCAGATATATCGGTTGCCAGAAATGTTCACATTGGATCATATACAATATATCTCTGTCCATCTTGCCCATAAAATAATCGGTTGCATTATAATTCTCATAATAACTGATATATTTTTGGAAGATATCACACTTCGGGTCCATTATTCCTACTGTGGCAACAGGCGCCATAATATCGGAATCATCAAACTTCATAGCTCGATACCCATCTTTGTCATCTGTTACAATCTGACGCTCAATCTTCCCATTCGGTTCGGCGAGATGATGAAAAGCAACCAGCAAATCACTATGATACATGTCCAGTTCGCGACGCAAATCAGTAGCTTCCTTATGATTTAAGCTTTCAAGCAAACGGACAGTCTTTTCAAATCCCCAATAAGTAAATATATCCGTTGTCATAAAATAGCCCTTATCTCCATCTGACGATACAGCAAAAGGCATCACTCCGTAAGTCAGCGGTCGTGTTCCATCAGCGTTCATCTTACGGGTAGATTTTACCTCTCCGGAAATCCAATGGACAGCTTTCAATATTTTGGGCAAATATTCCTTGATGAAATTCTTATCATGCGAATAAAGATAGTAATCGGAAGCCAATGCCAGAGCCGTTCCTGTCGTATTTGCCCATCTTGGACCCGTCGTGCCGATAGAACCTGCCGTTGTAGTAAACTTTCCTTCCGGTGGACATCCTGCATCCTGAAGAGCAAAGATATAATCGAGCCCTTTCTTGACAGTTTCAAACTGTCCGGTTCTTAACAGCGGCCTCAACATCTGAACCGCTTCATAGACCCAGACGTAAAAACGTTCGGAACTGCCACCTTGAGTCGGCTGCAGATAATCCTTATCCGGAAATTTAATCAACAGCTGTAATGTGTTCAATTGCAACTCAGTCAGTATATCTGACAGTTTTGCGGTAGGAAAATCAAATTGCATGGCATCCTTTGCAAACTGACTTTTGTAAGAAGCCACAGCCTGCTCTTTAATGGATTCGGGAGTCATCTTAGCCAAAGTGCTCTGTTGCTCTTGAGTCACATTATTATCATCGATAAGCAATTTAATTGAGAAACTGCCTGATTCCTTCGGACTGATTTTTGTACGAGCAAGTATAACGTCCTGAATATTCTTCAATCTGAATTCAGGAAGCACATATCCGGAGCCATACCATACCTGCGGATAAAGGCGATCGTCATATTGTTTGTCCGTATAGGTTTTTGATGCTTCCCAATCAATATTCATTGTACCGGGAACGACTTGTCCTATCATTTTACCGTCTTTATAGATTGAATTATCCTTCATCGAAATCTTATCATATGGCATCCAATTCGTTGCATTCCATGAATAAGGAATATAATGATATGCGAACATCTTATCCTCTGGGTAATAGCCTATTTTCGTCCGGACATTCACTGTCTTTTCCTTATCAGACTCATTTTGAACTTTCACATTTATGGAAAGAATACTTTGATTGTTTCCAATCGAAGTGACCACATATTCTATCTTATAATAGATATCATTGGCATAATAATCGGCACTGGCTATCGGATATTTATTTTCAAACAGACTCAAGTTAGTCAGATGGAAATCCGGAACAAATGCAGGATCGTCAAAAGCGAACTGTACGACCATATCTTCCTGCGTCTTTGCCAGATTGCATTTTTCTGCATCCTGATTGGATACACCCTCCGTCACAGTTCTTCTTGAAACAGCCATTGAAGGACAAACATATATCCAATTCGGCGAATGCACAGGCTGAATCAAAAGATTCTGCGTATAAGGCGCACGCCACAAGTCTCGCTTCTCTGCAAGAAGCTGGCTCCATGACTTATTGTTTACTTCAGGATACAATGATTTTCTGTAGATAGAAAGAGGATCATTTGCCGTTTTAATTTGTGGATTAACTCCAGACGTATTCTTGGCAGTATTCTGCGCATCCAAATTTAGGCAGCATCCTATTAGTATCAAAAAAGCAAATATGCGTGTTTTCATTTCTTTACGATTATATTACTTTACAACAATTTCATCCGATAGGATATTTCCCCATGTAATATCGCGGGTCGCATGTAAACGGATAAATCTGGTTTTTATACTACCCTCCCACTTATGTTTGATAATATCATAATTGATATGGTCGTTAAGTCTGCAGTTCTCCTTGTACAATGAGGTAAAGTCCCTTCCATTGTCGGATACGAGGATTTCTATTTTATTAGGAGCCAGCAGACCGGCAGCAAGAACCTGCAGGAAGGAAGCACTGACAGAATGTATTTCCTGAACAAAACCCAAATCGACAACTACATCCATATCGCCATAGAAGCCTTGCCAGCGAGAACCAAACGGTCCCCAATCGCCCAACATTCCATCTGTAAGTGTTGTATTGCCCGATCCTTTATAATCAGCTTCATGATGAGGTTTCAGATAAGTCACTTTCTTGCCATAAGCCAGATGATGAATTGGAGTCATAGCTTCCGGACGCGGTCCGATCTCATATTTGAGAGGAAATGGATGAAATCCTTTAGATTCCATATATTCGATGGCATGCAAAGCGCGTTCATGGAAATCGGTATATGACTTAGCTTGTGGCGCACTCCATCCCACTTCAGCAATAGCAAGCATACGAGGGAATGACATGTATTCTGCATGCGAGCAGGTCGGAACATGTTCTGTCCACAGATTCCCCTGAACACCCACTATCAGTGAACTGTCAGCGATATGCTGAGGAATCGGTTCAAAGCTATATATTTTTGAAAGAGGAATATATCCGAAAGCTTTCGGCTGCGTATAAGGGATATCCTGATAATAATCCAGATAGCAATGACTTGTCGGCGTCAAGATAATATGATGTCCTCTGCGCAACGCCTCGCCAGTTCCATCCACTTCTTCTCTCCATGACATGACGACAGCACGTTTAGATACTTTTCCATCCAGTATCTCATCCCATCCAATCATCGTTTTGCCATGTGCATTCAAGAATTTCTCAATACGGTTAGTAAAATAGTTCTGAAGATCGGCCACATTATGAATATGTTCCTTGCGCATGCGCTTCTGACACTCTGGACAAGTACTCCAAATTGTCCTGTTTGCCTCATCTCCACCAATATGTATATATTTGCTCGGGAAGAGTTCCATCACTTCCTTCAGCACGTTCTCACAGAAGTCGAATGTCTCCTCTTTACCGATACAAAGTTCATTACTGGTCATATAATCCTTTCCATCGCAAGCCAGTCCGGGATAAGCGCAAAGCACATCACGGCTATGTCCCGGCATATCTATTTCCGGAATCACTTCGATATGGCGCACCGTTGCATAATGCACAATCTCCCGAATATCTTTTTTCGTATAATATCCGCCATATGCATTCGAGTCGCTCTTCGCACAAAAGACATTATGCAAGCTCCACCAGTCATCCAGATCTTCTGCAGGACGATAAGCGGTCATGTTCGTGAGGTTCGGATATTTATCTATCTCTATTCGCCATCCGCCCGTATCTACGAGATGGAAATGGAAAACATTGATCTTATAATAAGCAAGCATATCCAGCATCTTGAAGATAAACTCTTTTGGAAAGAAATGGCGGGATACGTCAAGCATGAATCCTCTATAGCCGAATCGGGGCTGATCGCTTATTTCGGCACAAGGAATGGTCATGCTTGTCTGTGTTGACTGAGACGACAACTGCAGTGCAGTCTGCAAACCATAGAACAGACCGGCAGCTGTATTTGCCGTTATTTCTATATCTTGTGGAGTAATTTGCAAATGATAAGCTTCCTTGTTTGTGGTCCCTTTCAAAGGAGAAACCACCAGTGTTATCACATTCGTCTTGTCAGATACAGTTCCTTCGCTCAAAGCGACAGGCAATGTCTTCAGATATTCCTGCATCCATTTCTTATCATCGCCTTGAAGATTCGTGAACCACCGAGTACTCGTATTTATTTGAAATGAACCGGTATTCACAACCTTATGTAATGGAGCAGGTATAATTTGTGCTTTTACATTACTTGCCATACTGCATGCTATGGCAATAAAGAATATCAAAAGTCTTTTGCAGGCATAACCATTTACATTTTGCATATTAGTGTGTTTTCATT
>DAIMYP010000072.1:0-15237 GCA_036734445.1 Tannerellaceae bacterium | reverse complement strand
TATATCTACTTGCTTCAACTCCCGATTTCAAAATTATTAGATTCAAAATTTAAATGTTAGTTATTTAATTAAGGACGTGCGACTTCTAAATAACATCATCGATTGGCTCATGAATCTGATCATAGCAGTGTTTGTCATGATTTGCCTCTGGCTGTTGCTGCAGGTGTTTGTGTTCTCGTCGTTCCGCATCCCGTCGGATTCGATGGAACCGGAACTGCAGGCAGGCGACTGCGTGCTGGTGAACAAGCTGGTGATTGGAGCCAGGGTGTTTGATATCTTCAGATCGGTCAATGGCGAACAGGTGACAATACACCGGTTGCCGGGATTCAGAGCCATACGGAGGAACGATGTGCTGGTGTTCAACTTCCCGCATCCGAAAATGTGGAGCCGCATAGAGATGGATGTGATGAAATATTTCGTCAAGCGCTGCGTGGCTCTGCCGGGCGACACTTTTAGAATCATTGACGGCAAATACAGCGTAAACAATATATCCACGCCACTGGGTAACGTAATGGAAGAAAGTATGATCGGACGGCAGCCGGATTCAACATTCGACAAAGCGGTATATCTCTGCTTCCCTTACGATTCGACATTGAACTGGAACATCAAACGGTTCGGACCGCTGTATGTTCCCAAAGCGGGAAGGGTAATCAGGATGGACCGGAAAAACTTTGTTCTCTACCGGAAGCTGATTGCCTGGGAACAGAAGGCAACGGTGACTTATAAAGATTCAACGGTGTTTGTCGGGAAACGTCCGATAACGCATTACCGGTTTCTGAAGAGCTATTACTTCATGGCAGGCGACAATTGCGCCAACTCGCAGGATTCGCGGTACTGGGGAATGTTGCCCGAAGAATATATTGTCGGCCAAGCTACGTTGATATGGAAATCTATCGATCCCTACAGCGGCCGATGGCAAACGGAACGGTTCATGAAACGTGTCAAATGATGGGAGCGGCAAGATTTACATACGACTGGAGAATGCTGCCGATAGCCTTGACCGGAATGCTGCTGCTATGTACACCGCTGGCAGAAGACAGGATGCTGGCCAACGGACTGGTGATGGCAAAGGTGTTCCATTTTCATGCGGCTTCGGCGTTTCTGGCTGTTGGCGCTGTTCCGCTGCTGGTCAGCAGGAAATGCAGGGCGCTGCAGTTAACAATGGCAGATGTTCTGTTGCTGCTGTTCACCGCAGTCACACTTGTCACGTATCGTTGGCAGCTTGATCCGGAACCCGAAAAGCTTCTGTTCGGAGCGCAACTGATTATCGTATGGTTTATCCTGCGTGTGGCATTGAACAGTTTTGCAGAACTTAGAAAAGTGTTTCTGTTTCTCATCGTTACGACCGGACTCATCGAAGCAGTGATCGGGATGGCGCAACTGCATGGCTGGAGCAGTTCCAATCATGCACTGTTCGGCATGACCGGCACGTTTTACAATCCCGGACCTTATTCGGGTTATCTGGCGGTGGTTGCCCCGATTGCATTTGCCATGTTTCTGTCGGACTACCGTTCTTTACATTATTATATGGCATTATGTCTGTGTGCTATTGCTATCGTACTGCCCGCCGGAATGAGTCGTTCCGCCTGGATTGCCGCTGCCGTATCCTGCGGATGGGTTTATTGGATGACGGGCATCGGTTGGCGGCGCACGAAAATGTTCTGGTACAGACACAGGATGAAAATGCTGACGGCAACAGCCGTTGTGTGCGTTGTGATGGTTTGTGCTTCGGTGGCGCTTTTTACCATGAAGCGTGATTCGGCAGCAGGAAGGGCGCTGATATGGAAAATCGGCATTGAAACGGTGTTTAAACATCCTTTAAACGGTGTTGGACTGGGTGGCTTTCCGAAGGCATTTGCCGATGCACAAGCCGTGTACTTCTCGTCGGCTGTGGCAACAGAGGAGGAAAAGACGGTGGCTGACTGTCCGGAATATGCATTCAATGAGTATGTGCAGATCGCCATGGAACAAGGAACAGGGGGCTTAATCGTATTTGCAGCATGGATAATCGTTCTCTGCGTCGATGGAATAAGGAATCGGCAGATTGCTGCAACGGGAGGCATCATCGCCCTGGCGCTTTTTGCCTTTTCGTCTTATCCGCTACAGTTGCCGTCGTTCTGGATTCTGCTGGTTTTTACCGGAGCTGTCTGCAGCACTGTACCGGCATCCGATGCAGTCAAGAGTGTAAACGGAATGCAGAAAGTATGGATGCTTCTGCTCGTATCAGCGAGTCTGTTTCTGTTTTACAGAGAGAGAGAACCATACAAGGCGTATACGGAATGGAACAGTCTTCAGATGTTGTACGAGAATAAAGCTTACCGTTCGGTGGCGGATGATTATGCCGCCTTGCATCCGAAGCTGAAATATAATCCCCGGTTTCTGTTTGAAGAAGCGCAATGCATGAGTTACAGCGGTCGAAAACATGAAGCAGTCGAAGTGTTCGAACGCGCCACATGGCTCAGTGCCGACCCGATGATTTACTGTATGCTGGCAAAGAACGAACAGGCATTGGGCGAATATGGGAAAGCGGAGAAACATCTGCTTTATGCCATCCGTATCCTGCCCGAAAGGATTTATCCCTATTATCTGTTGGTGAAACTCTATTCTGATCCGGCTTTCTATCATCCGGACAAAATGCAGCAGGCCGCTAACGTTGTCCTTCATAAAAAACCGAAAGTGAATAGTCCGGCAATCAAAGAAATGAGAAATGAGGCAAGAAAATGCATACAGCGGATGTTGTCTCCTTAAAAATAACCACGTTGAAAGAACGGGTGTGTCTCAACCTGATTTACCATTGGCTTCACATAGCTAGTGATAGAGATCTATCATGTGATCAACATAGAAATTGCTGATTCTTATGACACGAATTTTGCCTGCACAGTAAGCTTTCTCTAAATAGTCTTGACAACTTTTGCAGGTACTCCGACGACCACCATATTGTCGGGTACATTTTTTGTCACTACCGCGCCCGTACCCACTATAGCATTTTCGCCTATAGTCACTCGGTTTCCCTTCTTGTATTTGTTTGAATACGTTCATATTGTTCTATTTTATTTTTTAATAACCTTCGCAGGGCAACCCCTCAACTGTAGTGTGAAGAGCAATATCCTTTGTAACTATGGCGCCTTCAGCGACCAAAGCTTCTTCGCCAATTGTTAATCCTGGATAGGTTACAGTCCGAGCACTTATCCAAGCCTTATGGCAAATTCTTACAGGTTTAGGTATTTCTTTATCAATTTCGCTACCTTGTCTTTTATGTCATCTTTTTGACATTCATGACCGTAGATGCTGAAGCCTGAGAGGACTTTGGCTTTAGAATAAGTTCTTTTTAAGTCATTGGCTGTACTGCCAAGTCCGCTTCCTTCGTGCGTGGTGAACGGAATGAGCGTTTTGCCGTTCAGATCGTAGTCGCGAAAGAAGGTAAACATCACTCTAGGATAAGTACCCCACCAAACCGGACCGCCAATATAGATGGTGTCGTATTGAGCAATGTTATTGATTTTCCCTTGATATGTCGGGAATTCATGATCCTTTTCCTCTTTTGCTGCTAATTCAGTCAGAGGCGTGTACGCCATATCATAACTCTTGTTGGCAATTATTTCAAATTGATCGGCACCAGTCAACTCGCTAATGGCTTCGGCTACGCGCTTCGTGTTGCCTACTTTGATATTGCCTACACTGTAGTTTTCACCCGCATGAGAGAAGAATACTACTAGCGTCTTTGTTCCTTTATTTTCCATGTTGTTGCTATTTTTTTGTGAAACTTGTTTTTGAGCGTTGCTTGTGCATGATAACAAAAGGCATGCACAAACCATAATAGATAATATTATTCTCATCACTGTTTTTATTTAGTGCGTTGCCTTCAGATATTGTAAATCTCCATACCAATAACTGGCTGTAGTGCCGCCATCGATAAGGAAATCCGAACCTGAGATGAAACGTCCGCGGGATGACATGAGGAATTCGGCAAGATCGCCTACCTCATCAGGTGTTCCAGCTCTTCCTGCTGGACTGGCTTGAATCATTTTCAGATAGCCCTCTTTGCGTGGACCGTGAAGTTCGTCGTTAGCGAGCGGAGTGATGATGATACCAGGACTGATAGAGTTGACAGTTGCTCCGCGTTTGCCCCAACGTGTTGCTTCGAACATTACTCTCAACACATTACAACGCTTCGAATACTGATATGCTTTGAGTGTATCGGTAATCTCTTTTAAAAACGGCAGCGACAGCAGTTCCTCGGTCGGTGTCATAGCTAGTTGGTCGCTCTCTTCTTGCGGAATGTTTCCAAGTCGATGTCCGCTTTGTGAAGAGATAATGATACCGCTTCCGCCTTCGGCAATTACCTTTCCCACCTCTTCTAAAAGTACAGCAGTACCATAGAGGTCAGTCTTTAGAATAACGTCTACCGGTGCCTGCGAAGGAGATACACCTGCCGCATTGATGAGGTTGGTAATATCGCCGTACTGCTGCGCGTGAGCAATCATCTTCTTGATTGATTCTCTCGAAGAGAGATCTGCTTGAATAGTACTGGTCTCAAATCCTGCATTCTCCAGAATCTTTGCTGCTGCCAAGGCATTTGCTTCCTGGTAGTCAGCCATAACTACATGCTTTCCGGCACTAACTCTACGAGCTATTGCTTGGCCTATAGATCCTGTACCTAATAAAATAACTACTTGCTTTGCCATATTGTGTTTCGTTTTATTTTTCGATTACAAAATTACGGCGATAATATGTCGCCATTGTTTCACAAAAAGAGCTACAAGTTTCACTTTTTGCCTAAATCGTTTGCCTTTGTTGTCTGAAAAAACTATATTTGTAAATAGATAAACTGATTAATATGAACGATGCCAACAAGATCAAAGTAATTTATAGTTACGACTTTCAGGAGATTGGCAGTCCAAAATACAAGGACTGGTGTATCCATCTCGTTTGTTTGGAAGGAGAAGGCAGTTTCGTGTACAACGAACGGTTGTTCCATTTGGTGAAACACAGTGTAGCGGTAATTGCTCATTCCGAGGCGGTGAAGGATATTGTAGGAGCTGACGATTTACAGGTAGAAATGGTTATTGCGCCTATGAACTTCCTGGTGAGCCAACTGCCAAAGAACAATCCCAGTATTGGAGGCTGCATCGCATTGTTTAGTAATCCTATTTTATCGCTTTGTGCAGAAGCATCAGAAAAATTCATCGATGATATCCGCCACATCCGCAAGCGTTTAGATGAGGAAGGAAATGCTTTTTATAACGAAACGATGGGAAGTTTGCTCCTCACGATGATGTATGATTTATTTAACTATCAGGCAAATATGCATGACCAGGTCAATACTACTGATCGCACGTCGTTTGTAGTGAAAGGCTTCACTGATCTTTTGGATACGGGAATCACCAAGACGCAACGCGATGTATCTTACTTTGCAGCTCAGTTGCATGTCTCTCCCAAGTATTTGTCGAGTACCATCAAGCGTGTTACGGGCGACAATGTTACTCATCTGATAGATAAATATACTCTGCCCATGCTAGTGGAATATCTTCGTGACGATAAGATGTCGTTTACCCAGATTGCCGATGAGATGAACTTTGCCACGCTATCCTATTTCAGTAGATATGTTACGAAGCGTCTTGGTATGTCGCCAAAACTGTATCGTCTGTCATCCAGCCCCAAAAGCAAATAGATTGATTATTATTTATTGCTGAATCCACTACTTTTGATTTCCGTCATGGAGACAATGGTAAAACCTATCTTTTCGTATGCATCATTCTCTCCGTATTCGAATAACAGTCCGATATTCCCGCCTTTTAAATTGACTAAGTCTGAATAGGCGCTTGGTCCGGAGTATATAAGTCGGGCAAAGGGCCAGGTTTTGCCGTTATCTATACTTAGTTTCAAGGTCATTTTTTCTCTATTATCTGTTGACGCGGGATTAGAGAACAGTATGTTGCTGCTGATCTTGCCTCTTTTTGTATAATTTAATGTGCTTCCTTGACATACGGGTTCTATTAATTCCGGAATATATTCCATCTCAGATAATGTTTCTCCGCCGTCTTTGCTGATAGCATAGGAGCGCGACTTGCTTTCGCTCCGGTTATAGTTGCGCATGTTGAGCATAAGATCTCCGTTTTGCAACTCTACGACACTGCTTTCGTTTCCTCCTGATTTACTGACGATGCCGCCTAACTTCCATGTCGCTCCTGAGTCGTCGGAATAAATCAGATGCGAATGATATTCCTTTGTGCCGGGTGTACTATGGTTGGCAGAAACGACCAGTCGTCCACGGTGACTTTTATTCTGCAACTGGATTTCGTGGCAAGGTCCGGTGGCATACCATCCCCATTCCGGAAGTTTGACGGTTGATGTGATTTCTTTAGGTTGTGACCAGCTTCTCCCATCATCGTCTGAATACAAGACATATACTTTGCGTACACACTCGGCATTTATTTTGTCCATGATCTGTCTTTCGCTATATTTTCCCGGATTCCAACAGGTTACCAAGATGATTCTTCCTGTTCTCTGATCAACGATAGGAGCCGGATTTCCACAAACATTATCTCCATCGTCCCATACGGATATCAGATGGCTCCAAGTTTTCCCGCCATCTTCCGAGCGTTTTGCAACCAGATCTATATTTCCGGTGTCCGAACAACTGCTCTTGCGCGCTTCTGCAAAAGCAAGCAATGTTCCGGATTTGCTTTGAACGATGGCAGGAATACGAAAACAAGCATATCCATCTTGCCCTTTTTGGAAGATATCAATGATCCCTTTCTCTTGAGCTTCAGCGATAAACCCCAAAGAGATGAGTGCAATGAATGCTATTATTTTGTTCATGTCTGACTGTTATCTTGGTAAATAATGAATCTCCATAAGATCCTTTTTCAGCATCTCATATTCTTCTTGGCTTATGGGTGAAATAGGCAATCTGCATGGACCACATTCTATTCCAATCAAGTTCATAATTGCCTTTCCTCCTCGAACGCCTCCTCCGTATTTGATGATTATTTTTACTATCTCAATCGACTTCATCTGCAATTCTCTGGCCTTTTGCAGATTGCCTTCTTCCATAGCTTTGAAAATACCCTGATAAACTTCCGGCAGATAATTGTATGTGCTTCCAACGCCTGCTGTTGCTCCAAAAGCCAATCCTGAAATCAAGATTTCATCGTATCCGTGGAGAACTTCAAACTCACCGTTGTTTAATGCAATACATTCGCCCATCTCCATCAGGTTGTTATGGGTATATTTTGTTCCTACCAAGTTGGGTATTACTTTTTTACCTTCTTCCAAGAAAGTGGCAAGAGGCAGAGAGACGCCGGTCATGGATGGCATATTGTAAAAATAGAATGGCAATTCTTCTGCACTTTTAGCTATTGGTGCAAAAAAGTCAATCAGTTCCTTTACAGTTCCCGGTCTGAAGAAACAGGGAGCCATGGCAGCAATCGCGTCAGCTCCAGTTTCATAGGCATGGCGAGTTAAGTCTTTTGCTTCAAACAGTGAATTGCTACCGACATGAGCAATGACTTTAAACCTGCCGTTGGCCAGTGTAACCCACTTTTCCAGAATCTTTTTGCGTTCGTCAGTTGTCAGCGAGAGACTTTCGCCGGTTGTTCCGCAAACAAATACACCAGATATGTTCGATTGGGCTATCAGTTCAACATATTTGTCGATAGCGGAAAGATTAATACTTCCGTCAGCATTCATTGGCGTAAATGATGCTGCGATCAATCCTTTTAAACGTTGATAATTTTTCATGTTCTATTTCTTTGAGAATATTTTGTAAATTGTTAAATAATCGATGTCTTTTCGTTGGACAGGTATAATCCAGCTAACGATATATCCTATCAAGAAACAAGATACAAATCCTGTTGTTGTGTATAACAAGAGATGTACTGATTGATGCTGTATAACAAACAGCTGGATGAATATGCTTCCGATGATGCCACATATTGCTCCAATAGCATTGGCTTTTCGTGTAATCATCCCCAACAAGAATAAACCTCCAAGACTTCCTAAGACAATGCCCAGTATCTTGTTAAACTCGTCCCATAATGATTTGATCTCCCACGTTGTCATCATATAGGCGAAGGCAATGCCGGCAATACCAAAAATGAGCGTTGCCATTTTAGCTGTGTTTAAACTTTTGGATGTTTTATCTTTAGTTATTTTACTGTGAATATCAACGGTATAGGCTGTTGCTGCCGAATTCATGCTACTGCTTAGTGTTGACATTGCTGCAGCAAATATTCCTGAGATAAGAAGACCAACAACACCTTGTGGCAGTTGGGAATAGATGTACCAAGGAAGAATGGCATCACCATCGGTGATTGTCAGACTTAAATCGGCGGGCGAATGTTTGTAATACACATACAGAACCGTTCCGACAAGGAAGAACAGGAGAGTGGACGGAATGCATAGAAGAGCATTTGTCCAGACACTTTTGCGAGCCTGTTTTTCTGTGGCTGTGGTCATATATCGTTGAACCATTGTTTGATCGGTACCATAAGTCGTAATATTGGTAAAGCATGATGCAATCAGCACCGTCCATAAAGTCGATTGCTTCAAGTCAAAATTCAAACTGCCTAGATTGAATTTGCTATCTGCCGTCGCTTCATTGATAAGGCCTGAAAAGCCATCGGGAATATTGAACATGGCAATAATCACAACAAGTAAAGCACCACCTAACAAAACGACAACTTGCAGTGCATCAGTCCAGACCACTGCTTCAATGCCTCCCATCATTGTGTACATCAGACTTAATATTCCCATCAGTCCGATACACAGTGAGATATCAAATCCTGTAACGACATTCAAAGCAATAGCCGGCAGGTAAAGCACTATTCCCATTCGCCCGATTTGATAAAGAATGAATGCGACACTGCAAATCAGACGAACAAAAGCATTAAACCGTTGCTCCAGATATTCGTATGCCGTTGTGACATTTAATCGACGATAGAATGGAATAAATAAATAGATGATGAGGGGAACCACTAAAACGATTCCCACATTCAAGATGATATAACTCCAATCCGTTGCATAAGCTTTCGCTGGAATAGACATGAATGTGATGGCACTCAGATTGGTTCCGAAAATACTTAATCCGACAGCCCACCAAGGAATGCGGCCTCCACCTTTAAAATAATCGTCGGTATTCTTTTGTCTTTTCGAAAAGTAGTAACCAATCCAGGCTAAGGACACGAAATACAAAACAATAACGATAATGTTCACTAAACCAAGTCCTTTCTTGAAGGGAACGATAGTTCCTTTGAGGAGATTCGGTGTGCGTATTCCGGGCTTTATTTCGCCACTGCTAATGTAAAAACTGTTTCCTTTGCGTGCAATAGATGTCGTAACTGCTATTGGATATGGAATGGTCTCTTTTACAATCAGACTTTGTGTGATAGTGTGAAATAGCCTTATTAAATGGTCGAACCCGGGATGATTATCCGAACCAGGAATGAGTTGAGGCACACCACCTAAGAAAAGAATATGATTTGCACCTGAAGCTATTGCAGTGCCCGCCATAACCGGAAACTGTGGTTTAAGTTTTTTCCATGAGTTTAGTCGAGGATTATAAACATATCCGTCAGTAAGGACTCTAACATATCCATCAGCCTTATAATCGCGCCCGCTAAAGAGATAGAAGCATTGGTCGAAACCGTCACTTTGCGAAGCGCTTACTGCAAATCCTCGCGCTTCGCCGGGCCATGAAGACAGTTCCTGCCATCCTTTCTTACGGTTTGACAAGTCAAGAACGAAGAATGATTTCGTTGCAACTTGTTCTTTCATACTCGTCTGCCCACCGGCTATGTATATCTTATTGTCTAATAAAGAGGCTGTTGCATTAGCCAAAGGAGTGGGTAGTGATGGCCAGTCTGAATCAATCTTTATCTTTCCATTGATGAGTTGAATCAGAAAAACATCCTTGTAGCATTGTGTGGAATCGCAACCTCCAATACATAAAACGCCTGAGGGTAATTCAATTGAACATCCGTATGCCAAAGGTTTCGGTAATCCTCCCGGAATAACAGTCCATTTGGCATTCGTCTTGTTTACATTGTTATAATAGATGGTGCTCCACCAAGTTTTATGGCCGCCTCGCCAAGGTGTATTATCAGGAAAGTTTGCTCCTCCGGCAATTACCAGATAATCGCCAATGAATCCTGAGAAAGTTCCTGCAACACCAATATTCGCTGTTTCGTTCGCCGATGGAAGAGTCAATGAATTATTCCATTCAACCTTTTCCATCTTAGGATGATGGGATAATTCAATTGAACCTGATGCTGCAATTCCGAGTATATTCAGAAGACAAGCTAATAGGATGATTCCTGTTCTTATTGTAGTAGGCATATTGACAGCAAGTATTTATCGGTGAACATCTTCGCTATTTGAAGCAAAAATATAAAATAAATATTGAAAGTTGAATATAACGAAGTGGAATCTTAATAAGGCAAGGATAAAAAAGACTCTGCCGCATGGTATCACACTATGACGGCAGAGCAAACACTCACCATTCCTCTTCATCACTATTTCTGCCGAAATATTCTGAAGGGGTTGTGCCGATAAAAAGTTTGAAGTTTCTGATTGCGGTAGTGCGTGAACGATAGCCGCAGATGAAGAAAGCTTCTTTGATGCTGATATCTTTGCGATTGTTGACGATGGAGATAAAATCAGATATACGCATATTGTTGATGAATGCAGAAAAACTTTCAACGCCATTGTCATGAATAGCTTTCGAAAGAGTAGTCCTGTTTGTTCCGAGCTTTTCAGTCAGCAGACTAAGTGATATGTTCGGATCGCGCCATGCTTGATTTGAAGCCATGTGTTTCTGTAATCTGAAATAGAGATTGGAATTGGTGTTATTATGGTGTTCGGACTTGCTTTCGTTTTCAGCTATTTCTTCATTGATCTTTTGCTCTTCGTTCTTCTCAACAGCAAGAATCATCTGTTTGGATACTTTCTTGTCAACTATACGATAAACCAGTTCCATATATACTCTGATGAGTGTGATAATCATGCTTATATGAAAATAAATGATGGCAACTATCAGACCGTGAAAGGTAAGAACGGCTATATAAGAAAGAATATCAATGACATAAAGAATGGCGTAAACTCTTACCCATGTTTTGTCGGTATTGCTGTAAATGCGGGTGTATGGAACAAAGAAGATGATGAATATGGGAAGGAACATGACGGCGCAAAGTGCGAGCCTGAACAAGACATTGAATTCGCCGGCGTGAGGCAACATCTGTGTCAAGTTGTTATATTCAATATACTTTACACCGAAAGCGTTGCTGATTCCATACAGAATGAAGATGAAGGCAACAGGCGAATAGAGTTTGAGCATCCGTTTGAATGTGATCCATCCGGGAGAAATCACTTCTATTGGGTAAGTCATATACGAGATGATCATGAAAATAGCGAGTGCAAGCATGGGAACACTCATCACTTGTATATCTGTGCTGCCGTTGATGATGGTTAATAGCTTTGGAAAATAATTGAATACCGATATAAATATGATTCCTGAAAGAATCAGACGCGAGCGATCACCCCTCTTTCGACAGATAAAGAGAGTAGCGGAAGAAAGAAACATGACGATGAGAGCTGAGTACACCGTCGCGATATAAAAATGGTCCAGCATAAATGAATAATTGATGTGCAGCTAATCTTTACTTTTGCTGCAAAGATATAAAATGTGTGGATGTTTTATTGTAGTTCTTGTTTTTTATACGCTGAATTGTGATTTTAGGACTTATTATTGTGATATTGGAACAGGTTTTGAGGCCGTGTTTGAAAGATTAGTCTATACATTTGCAGCAGGTAAAATTTTAAAATTGTATAATCATGAATAAAAAGAAACTATTCTTATTCGTTGCGGCACTATGTGCTCTTTCATTCGCGTTCGAATCTTGCAGCTCGGATGATTTAGAAGACAATTCGCTGACGAGCGATGTTCAAAATCCATTTGATGTTATGACCATGAGCGACAATAATAGTCGCGAAAAGATTGTTGTTATCAGCGATGTTCATCTTGGGGCAGATTTGTCGTATTCGGAAACAGTGAAGCATCTTTCGCGCCTGGAGCAGTTCGTCAACGAAGTAGGCAGTTCAAAAACAGTAAAGGAACTTGTTATCGCTGGCGATTTGCTGGATGAATGGTATATACCAACTCGTACGGATACTTATGCCGGCAAAACACCAGCTGACTTTGACAAGCGTCTTGCCTCATCAAACAAGGTGGTTTTTGAAGCGTTGAATAAAGTGATTAAAGATGGAAATGTGAAGGTGACATACGTCCCCGGCAATCATGATATGCTGTTGGATGCTGAAAGAGTGGAAAACATTCTTCCTGGAATCAACCAGGCACGCGATGCTGACCGCAAACTTATCGGAACCTATCATCCGGATGGCTATCCGCAAATTGCTATTGAACATGGTCATCGCTACGATTTCTTCTGTAATCTTGATCCGTATGATAACCAGGATGTTGCACCAGGAACTGTTCTTCCTCCGGGATATTTCTTCGCTCGTATTGCTGCCAATTCGTTTGTCAATCAGGTAGCGAAAAGTGCGGCGACTAAAGTGCCTTCTGTTACTCTAAATTCGACCGACGTTTCACAGAAAGCGCTTTATCTCTATCATTACGGGTGGAAATACTGTTTGGAAAATCTGATTTGGGTGAATGATAAATTTGATGATAAGATATTTGTGACCAATGTGGGAGGCTTCACCGGAACTTTCAGTATGAATGAATTCCTTCCATATAATAATGCCACTACAGGCAGTCTTCAAGTAGACAGATATAAGGATGCTTTCACGCAGGCAAATTGGGAAAAACGTTTGAAGTACAACAATGTTCCTGTGATGACGGATGTGGCTAATGCCGTTATTGGCAGTTTGAAAACTGAATTTATTGATAATCAGTCTAACGTGCAGTATTTTCAGAATCCGCAGTCGGATGTTCGTGTTGTCATCTTTGGTCATACGCATATCCCTATGATCAAGGCCTTTACCAGTTGCAAGAATGAAGCTTGCATCTATGCCAATTCTGGAACTTGGGTTGATCAGAAAGTCCGCGACCAGTTAGGTGAACCGGCCGTTGATCAGGATCCAATCAACATGCATTTTGTTGTAGTGACTCCTCGTAGTGAAGATAAAAGCAAACTCTACGTCGGTCTTTATCAGTTCAATCGAGGAGAGCATGTGCTTGTTGATAGTCAGAGTATCAAATGATCTATTTATTATGGAGACGCAATTTCATATTGCGTCTCTTTCTTTGGTTTTATTAAGTAAGTCGGCTTTTTTTACTACATTTGGCAGAAATATATTAGATAATAGTTATTTGATAAGTCATGAAAAGCATAGTTATTAAAGTTGACAGACCTGTCTTTAAAAGTATCGGATATCGAATCACTTTGATTCTGATCGCATGGATATCAGTCGTTTCTGTTTGGGCGGCAAATAGGTATGAATCGCAGATCGTTCCATTGAAAGGTGAGAAATGGTGGGGCGGAATGGTTGCGCTTGGTTCTAAAATGCCTTTTGATGGAACGCTCAGGCTATTTGATCTTTCTGTCGAGAATATGAATAATCAGAATGTGCCGCTCTTATTGTCTTCTGAAGGACGTTATATTTGGAGTGACAGACCTTTCTCTTTTAAAGTGGAGAAAGATAAGTTGTTGGTCTATTCGGATTATGAAAAGATTGAACCGGTATCTGCCGGCACTACACTTCGCGATGCTTATAAAGAGGCCTCTTCAAAACATTTTCCGCCAACGGGTGCTTTGCCTGATCCGCTTTTCTTCTCGCAACCGCAATATAATACTTGGATTGAACTGATGTATAATCAGAATCAGGCTGATATCATGGCTTATGCCGGCAATGTTCTGAAGAATGGATTCCCGACAGGTGTTTTCATGGTCGACGACAACTGGCAGAAATATTATGGCAATTTTGATTTCAAGCTCGAACGTTTCCCGGATCCGAAGGGAATGGTTGAACAGCTGCATCGTGACGGATTCCGTATTATGCTGTGGGTTTGTCCTTTTGTCAGTCCCGATAGTCCGGAGTTTCGCGACTTGCAGAAGAAAGGTTATCTGATAAAGAAGAAAGGGACCAATCAAGCAGCTATCATCTCTTGGTGGAATGGATATAGCGGTTGTTATGATTTGAGTAATCCTGATGCTGTGGCGCATTTGAAAAGCCAGCTTCATGGCATGCAGTCAAAATATGGTATTGATGGTTTTAAGTTTGATGCCGGAGATATAAACCATTTTAATAATCCGGAACTCGAGTTTTATGATAAATCTGCAACTTCGGTTGATATGTGTCAAAACTGGGCGAAGATCGGATTGGAGTTCCCATTCAATGAATATCGGGCAGGTTGGAAGATGGGTGGCAATGCGTTGGTTCAGCGTTTGGGCGATAAGGACTATTCGTGGAATGCGTTGCAACTGCTTGTATCGGATATGATTGCAGCCGGATTGTTGGGTTATGCTTACGCTTGTCCAGATATGATTGGTGGTGGACAGTTTACTTCATTCTTAGATGTTGATCAGAGTAAGTTGGATCAGGAACTGATTGTCCGTTCATGCCAGGTGCATGCACTGATGCCGATGATGCAATTCTCAGTTGCTCCTTGGCGTATATTGGATAGCAAACATTTGGCTATCTGTCGCACGTATGCTCTTCTGCATGAAAAGATGGGTGCGTATATTTTAAACCAGGCACATCAGTCTTCCCACAGTGGCGAACCGATTGTCCGTTCGATGGAATACATGTTTCCTCACCAAGGTTACGTCGATTGCAAAGATCAGTTCATGTTGGGCGATAGCCTGTTAGTTGCTCCGGTCATTACAAAATCAAACAGCCGTTCAGTCCTTCTGCCCAAAGGTCTATGGAAAGACGATGAAGGAAACAAGATAAAAGGCCCTAAGAAAATAGAGATTAACGTTCCTTTGGAGCGCTTACCTTATTTCAGAAAGTTGAAGTGATATATAATTCAATATCATCGGAACTCATGAATTGAAACGACTGCCCGTTTGTTCTCTGTAAAATGAGTATTTTGCAAAAGCAAACGGGCAGTTGTTATATCTTGACCAAGCCAAATCTGTTACTTAACGATCCACTTCTCGATGTTGCGTGACTGGTTGCTGAAGTTCACGCCGATCTTGAAGAGTTTGCGGCTGTCCTGGGCGAAAGGCAAGGCATATTGTTTGTCTTCAATCTGTTGGAGCGCTTCTTCGGCAG
>DAIMYP010000071.1:0-15798 GCA_036734445.1 Tannerellaceae bacterium | reverse complement strand
ACAAATGTTACTTACTTTGGCACAGACCGATACAATTATGTATCTGGATGGGAACAGAGTGCTTGGGGACGTATCTATAACGAGGTTGTTCCTAGACTAAAAACTATTTACAACAATGTAGATGCAAATTCCGGTGAGGCAGCATTGGCTAATATCGTATGGGTTTATGCTTTCCATCACTTGGCTGATTACCATGGATCTATTCCATATCTTGGAGCCGGCGAAGGAAGCGCAGTTCCATATAATTCAACCAAAGATATCTATTATGATTTCTTTGATAAATTAACATCAGCTGTCAATACTTTGAAAAGTCTGCCTAGCGGAACAAAGATATTTGCAGACGGTGACTTATGTTATCAAGGCGATGTTTCTAAATGGATAAAATTCGCTAATACATTAAGATTACGTTTAGCTATGCGTATTTCTAATGTTGACCCTTCAAAAGCTAAAACTGAAGCTGAAGCTGCTTATGCTGCAGGAGTATTTGATTCAAACAGTGATAATACTTCCTATACTACTTCAAGCAGTGACTGGAGTTTCTACAATCAACTCGCGATGTGTGCTGCATGGAACGAATTCTCAATGAGTTCTACCATATATTCTTACTTAAAAGGTTGGAGTGACCCAAGATTGGCTATTTATTATCAACCAGCTGCCAAAAGCGGCAAATTTGCCAGTTTAAGAAATGGTACTCCTGCTTCTGATTTGGTAAACGAAAGAAACAAAGGTGTATCTAATTCTAACGTAGGTACAAAATGGGTATCTTATACTGGCACAACAACGACACCGCATTACGATGCTCCTTATGACATCATGTGCTATGCAGAAGCATTGTTCCTCAGAGCTGAAGGTGCTTTAAACGGTTGGAGCATGGGTGGAACAGCCAAAGAGTTGTATGAAGCCGGTATTCGCGCAAGTATGCAACAATGGGGTGTCAGCAATTCAAATATTGAAGGATATATTTCTTCTACTGCCAATCCTGCTGCTCCTGAAGATTATTACAATTCACCTGCAGTATGCAGCAATCTGCCAGTTAAATGGGGTGCTAGCGAATCTGTTCAACGTCAACAAATCGGTACACAGAAATGGTTGGCTTTGTTCCCGAATGGTCCGGAAGGCTGGGCTGAATTCCGTCGTACAGGCTATCCAACGATGTATCCGGTTGTTGAATCCGACAACAGTTCGCTTCCTCAAGGTAAATTCATCCAAAGAATTCAATATCCTACCGATGAATATTCTAACGATAAGGCAGAACTCGAAAAGGGTATCGAACTTATCGGTGGATCTGATGTTGAAAGTGCTCCTTTGTGGTGGGCTAAAAAATAATAACAATAAGACCAATTATTGCATATATGACTAAATCCATATATATACAATTAATTCTCTTGATACTGACAGCCGCAGTAATGCCGCTGTCAGCTCAAGAGGCTACAATAACAGAATCAAAAACGGATATGGGAACATATCCGTTTTTTGACCCTGATCCTGTAGCAAACCCGACTAAATCCATCTATCCTTATTTCCGTTATGATGGATTTTCGGCTCAGAAAGTGCAAAAGAAGTGGGAAACCGTCACATTGGAAAACCCATGGATCAAAGTAATCGTCTTTCCAGAAATAGGAGGAAAAGTTTGGACTGCCATCGATAAAACGACTTCAAGAGCATTCCTCTACAATAATGATGTAGTTAAATTCAGAGATATAGCTATGAGAGGACCTTGGACATCCGGAGGTATCGAATTCAACTTCGGAATCATCGGACATGTTCCAACATCTGCTACTCCGGTTGATTATACAACAAAGAAACAGGCGGACGGAAGCGTTAGTTGCTATATTTCTTCATTTGAACTGTTGACACACACGACATGGCAAGTCGAAATTAATTTGCCTAAAGACAAAGCTTATTTTACAACACATACTATATGGTTTAATAATTCCGGACTGGACGAACCCTATTATCAATGGATGAATGCGGCATATCCAACTAACGGCGATTTACAGTTTTGTTTTCCGGGAACGAACTATATTGGCCATGATGGCTCACTTCATTCTTTCCCGAAAGATGAAAAAGGACGAGACATTTCCTGGTATAAGAATAACAATTTTGAATCATCAAAATCATACCATGTCTTAGGTAAATATGGCCATTTCTATAGTGGATATTGGCACGACTACAAGTCCGGTTCAGTACATCATTCTGATTATAATGCCAAACTAGGACAAAAGATATGGATATGGAGTTTGGCTCGTGATGGAGGAATCTGGGAAGACTTACTTACTGACCATTCAGGACAATACGTTGAACTGCAAGCAGGACGCATGTATAATCAACCTGCTGGAGAAAGCAGTCGCTCACCTTTCAAAAGCGAAGCCTTTTTACCTGGCGTCACTGATGAATGGACAGAATATTGGTATCCGGTTAAAGAAACCGGTGGTATTGCAGAAGCTACAAACATCGGAGCGCTCAATGTCAAACGAGAAAATGGGAATCTTATTCTTAGCTTCTCTCCTATTCAGAAACTCAACACAAACATCAGAATTCTTGCTTCTGGAAAAGAAGTTCTCAATGAACAACTGAATACTGAAATTCTAAAAACATGGAATAAAAGTATTCCTTTGACAGACGAAATGGCTGAAGGGAAACTTAAAGTAATCATCGGAAATGATGCTTTAGTTTATTCTGAAATATCCAATGACAATGTTATTAACAGACCGAAAAAGATTCCGACAGATTTTGATTGGAATTCAGTATATGGTTTGTACACCAGCGGAACACAGTACATGAATCAGAGAATTTTTGACAAAGCAGAAACCGATTTGAAAGCGGCTTTGGAGAAAGATAAATATTTTGCACCTGCACTGAACCGTTTGGCTTCACTCTATCTGCATCTTGGTCAAAATGACAAAGCACTGGAATTAAGCAGTCGCTCGTTAAGTTTGAATGCATACGATGCCGAAGCTAATTACATTTATGGATTAGCAAATAAAAAATTAGGGAACTATACAGATGCAAAAGATGGATTTTCTGTAGCATCCCGCAGTGAACAATTTCGTTCGGTAGCATTCAGCGAATTGGCAGGTCTCTCCATCCGTGAGAACGATTTAAATAAAGCAATCGGGTATGCCAAACAAAGTGTTGAATCAAATAATGGCAATCTCATCGGTTGGCAAGAGCTATTGCAATGTTATAGAAAATTCGGTAATAAGGAAGAGGCTATTCATGTTGCCGATTCTTTACTGCAAAAATTCCCGCTGAGTCATTTGATAAGATATGAAAAATATGCTGCTTCTCCATCAGAAAGCAATCGAAAAGAGTTTGCTTCGCTTGTTCGCAATGAACTTCCTGCTGAAACTTATCAAGAATTAGCGGAACAATACATGTCGATAGGCAGTAATGATGAAGCAATAGATTTATTGTCGATGGCACAAAAGTCGCCTATTTCCAATTACATAAAAGCTTGGCTACTTCACTTAAATGGCGATGAAGCAAAAGCCAAAGAGACTGTGAAAGAAGCTGATGCTATGAGTGTTGAACTTGTATTTCCTTCTCGTCCTGACGATCTGCAGGCTTTGATGTGGGCAAAGACAGTCACAAACTCATGGAAACCTATCTATTTTGAAGCACTGATCAGACATGCAAATTTAGGTAAAACCGAAGCTGCACAATTGATGAAAGGTTGCCAGAATGCCGATTATCTTCCATTCTACATTTATCGAGCTACTTTAGAAGAAAGTGCAGAGCAACTGGCAGATCTCAAAAAAGCAGAATCATTAGGCAAATCATGGCGTACAGGAAATGCGCTTATCCAGCATTATTCTACAGCCAAGAATTGGGAAGAAGCATATAAAGTTGCTTCTAAATATTACAAACAGTATCCTAACAACAATGTAATCTGTCTGCAATATGCAACAACGCTTAATGAAACAGGACGCTATAATCAATGCCACAAGCTATTGAAAGATGTCACGATTCTGCCTAACGAAGGTGCTTCGTATGGACATGAAGTATACCGTAAAGCTTATCTCTATGAAGCTATCCATTCAATGCTCAATGGCAAAAATGCTGAAGCACGTAAATGTATAGAACTTTCGAAATTATGGCCGGAGAATTTGGGCGTTGGCAAACCTTATGAAACAGGAATAGATTATAGCACAGAAAAGTTTCTTGAAGAGACTTCCAATCATTCAAGCAAAGAGATTCCACAACTGCTGAAATCTTCAGAGCTGAAGTTGATAAAAGATTATTTCAAGAAATAAAATGATATAATAATACATTTATCATGCATAAACGAATTAGCGATATTTATTTGTAAATCAGTTCCAACAACGATTTACAAATATTATCGCTAATTTTTATTTTAGGATTTATTATTCTTTCTATAAAAAACGCCTATCATTTCTTATATTTGCATCATATAAAAAATATAACAATGAAATATAAATTAGCAATAATACTTACAATTCTATGTAGTATGACTCTCAAAGCTCAAAGCTATTCTGCTGCTAATACAGAGGCAAACGCTCCTAAAATGGAATGGTGGAAAAATGCCAAATTCGGAATGTTCATTCATTGGGGTTTATATGCTGTTCCAGGTGGAATTTGGAATGGGAAAACGGACTATGGTGAATGGATTATGAATGAAGCTAAAATTTCAAGAGCCGAATATTCTGCTCTCAGCAAAGAATTCAATCCAACTAAATTCAATGCGGAGGAATGGGTGAAACTAGCCAAAGCTGCAGGACAAAAATACATTGTAATTACATCCAAACATCATGAAGGTTTTGCCATGTTCAAATCGGATGCAACATCTTACAATATTTACGACGCAACGCCTTTCAAACGTGATGTGATTGACGAAATGGCAAAAGCTTGTCGCAAATACGGAATGAAATTAGGATTATATTATTCTCAAGCACAAGACTGGTATCATCCCGGTGGAGCAACAACCGGCGAATGGGATGAAACACATAAAGGTGATATGGATAAATATATCGATGAAATAGCTATTCCGCAAGTAAAAGAAATTCTTTCAAAATATGGCGATATAGCTATTTTATGGTGGGATACACCTAAAGATATGAATAAAGAACGTGCAAAGAAATTGCACGCCATTGTTGAAAAATATCCGAATCTGATCACGAACAATCGACTTGGAGGAGATTTTGGAGGCGACTTGGAAACACCTGAACAGTATATACCTGCCACAGGATATCCGGGACATAATTGGGAAGTTTGCATGACAATGAATGGACATTGGGGATACAATGCTTATGATGAGAATTGGAAAACGACAAAGGAATTAATTCAAAAGCTGGTAGATATTGTCAGCAAAGGAGGAAACTTTCTTCTGAACGTCGGGCCAAACCGTTATGGTGAGATTCCAATGGTTTGTCAAAAAGAATTACATGAAATAGGCGAATGGCTGAATATGAATAGTGAAGCTATCTATGAAACAAAAGCATCTCCTTTTCCTTATTTGCCTTTTGGTCGAGCCACACAAAAAGGAAATACACTCTACCTTCACATCCTCGATTGGAATAAAACAATTGCTATACCTTATGCATTGAAAGTACAAAAAGCTTTTCTATTAGCTGACAAAAATACACCAATCGCTCATTATATAAAAGATGGTTATACCTATTTCAAATTACCTTCATATGCGCCTGATAAAATTGTTTCGGTATTAAAGGTTGAATGTTCATCTTCAGTTCCAACTCAGGCGGTTCCAAGTGTAGGAGCTGATGTTCAATCTGAAGGGAAAAATATTTCAATACTAACAGACAATGATCAGCATACAAAATATGAAGCCTCTTCTCCAAAAGCCATATTTGAAATTAATCTGAAAGAGAGTGTTAAAATCCAATGCTTATCACTCATGGAACCTTGGTATCCTTGGGAAAATCAATCTCAGAATTATCTATTGGAAGCATGGTCAAATAACAAATGGATAAAAGTCATTGAAGGAAAAACCGGAGGTAGCGGCATTACTGTTCCTCTTACCGAAGTCAAAGCTCAAAAGTTCAGATTGACTGTAGAAAACATGAAAGGAAAAGCGATCCTCAATGAAGTTCTATTGTATAATTAAAGGGACTGCACAATTTCAAAGGCTGAATTTAACAAATTCAAAACTGACACAAAATCAAAGCAGAAATCAATAAAAAAATTAGTATGAAAACAATTATTAAAGCATTATATACCTTTGTTGGCGTATTGTTATTGCTGACATGTTCAAATATTGCTGCGCAAGAGAAGAATCACAAAAATTCAAGAGCAAGCACATCACATTATTATGTTGCAGCTTACATTTGGCCATCTTGCCATGATGATCCGATGGGACATGATGTGCTATGGCCGGAAGGAACAGGAGAATGGGAAATCATAAAGAAAGGGACACCTCGATTCGAAGGTCATTATCAACCTAAACTTCCTCTGTGGGGATATGAAATGGATAATGATCCGAAAGTTGTTCAAAGATGGATTGATGCAGCAACCGATCATGGTGTAAACACCTTCATCTTTGATTGGTACTGGTTTAACAATCAAGATTTCTTAGAAGGATGTCTTGACGATGGCTTCCTTAAAGCACCCAATAACCAAAAAATGAATTTTTATCTTATGTGGGCAGATCACAATGTAGCACATAATTATTGGAATGTATATCGTTATAAGGATGACAATTCTCGACTTTGGAATGGAGCCATTGATTGGCCAAACTTTAAAATCGTAGTGAAACGTGTCATTGAAAAGTATTTTAAGAAACCAAACTACTTGAAGCTTAATGGGATGCCTGTATTTTCTGTTTTTGATATTAATAATTTGATTCAAACATTTGGAAGTATAGAAGAGACACGAAAAGGACTCGAATATTTTAGAGATGAAGTAAAGAAAGCTGGATTTCCTGGTTTGCATATTCAAATAATGCAAAGTGGACTTCCAAATGAGACTATTCTTAATAAGATTTCTTCTTTGGGCATAAACAGTATTACAGAATATAATTGGGCGGGTCCAGCACCTGAGGATTATTTGAAATGGGGCTCCGAATCATTCAATTGCTTACAAAAATGGAATGAAGCCATTAATATTCCCTATTTTCCAAATGCTACAATAGGCTGGGATGATTCTCCTCGCTTTCCTCATAAAACAGCAAAAGATATTGTTCATTATAATCAGACTCCCCAAAGTTTTGCAATGTTTCTGCAAAAGGCAAAAGAATATTGCGATAGTCATCCCAATCAACCCAAGTTGATTACTATTGATGCCTGGAATGAATGGGTTGAAGGCGCTTATCTTTTACCTGATATGAAATATGGTTTCGAATATTTGGATGCCGTAAAAGATGTTATGGTAAATGGGAAATATGAGAAATATAAAAAGTAGGAATGATGAATAAATATTTTTTCACTGCATTATGTCTATTATGTTGTACGATAGCAAATGCAAAAATAAAATTGCCTCAATTAATAAAAGACCACATGGTCCTTCAACAACAAACGAATGCACGTTTGTGGGGAGAGGCAACACCAAACAGTATTATAACAATCAAAGCTTCATGGGCTGCCAACCGTCCTATTAAAACGAAGGCCGATGCACAAGGTTATTGGGAAACTGCTATTGCAACACCTAAAGCCAGTTTTACACCGCAAACACTTACTATAAGTGATGGCACTCCAATAAAAATCAATGATATACTGATCGGTGAAGTGTGGCTTTGCTCGGGGCAATCCAATATGGAAATGCCATTGAGAGGATTCGACCGCTGTCCAATATTTGATTCAAATAACTTTCTAGCCGATGCACCAAATCATCCGGCAATCCGGGCAGTCACTCTTGCCCATGCAAATGCTTTAACGCCTCAACGATACATTGATGGTGGATGGTCGTATCCAACTTCCGAAAATGCACAAATATTCAGTGCTACAGGATACTTTTTTGCCTTGGCATTGCAACGCTTTCTACAAGTTCCGATTGGCATTATAGGTTGTTCATGGGGCGGTTCGGCACTGGAAGGCTGGTTGCCAAGAGAAATTTTAAAGGATTACAAGGATATTGACTTAAGCAAAATTGTGGAAAAAGACATCGATCACCTTTATCCAATGGTAATGTACAATTCTCTGCTTTATCCCTGCAAAAACTACACCATAAAAGGATTCCTTTGGTATCAAGGTTGTAGTAATGTTGGGAAAGCCGACACATATGCCGAACGTCAAGCCACAATGGTCAAAGAATGGCGTAAATTATGGAGAGAGGGTGATATTCCTTTCTATTATGTAGAGATTGCGCCATTCGATTATAATGACGTCAAGGGAATAAATGCTGCACTTTTACGTGAAGCTCAGTTTAAAGCACAATCATTAGTGCCTAACAGCGCAATTGTGTCGACCAATGATTTGGTCGAACCGTATGAATCATCTCAAATACATCCGCGAGATAAGAAAGATGTAGGCGAACGTCTGGCTTTACAGGCACTTGTTAAAACATACGGCCGTAAAGGAATCGTATCCGACAGTCCATCTTACAAAGAGATGCAGATAAAAGGAAATGAGATTATTATCAAATTCAATCATGCAGATAAAGGATTTAACAGGATGGTCGACATACAGGGATTTGAGATTGCAGGCGCTGATAAAATATTTCATCCGGCCAACGTCAAACTGAATAATGAAATAAATGAAATCGTTGTATCTTCAGAAGAGGTGAATAATCCGGTAGCCGTTCGCTACTGCTTTCACAACTTCCAATTAGGTAATCTGAAAAGCCAACAAAATCTGCCTGTCATTCCTTTCAGAACAGACAATTGGTAAAAAGGTATACATTATAATACTGTTAAGATGAGTCCAACAATTATTTATCATTTGTTTGACTCATCTTCTTTTTTCTACTTATCTTTACGCTAAGATTCTTTTAAGCAATTGTATAACACTTTTTTTATCATGAAACGACTCATATTTGCCATTTACATTCTATTTTGTTTATGTTTGCCTTGCTTTTCACAAGCGGACTATAATATCAATCTTGATTATAAACAGATTAACGCTTTAGCAGCTAAACAAAGTCTAATTCCAATCAGATCGGGTATTCCCGGACTAACACCTTTTTGGAATAAGTATTCCAAACAATTCACCTATGCTCCGGCATTTGATGTTGCACCAATTAAAGGAAATGTGAAATACAAATTCGTTGCAACTACTGACGACAGCACCAAATATACCTTCATTGCAAGTAAACCATACAGCAGTCTGGCGCCTGTTTGGGCAAAAATTCCGGTAGGTTACGTCAACTTGAAAATTACAGCTTTAAATGCCTCCGGTAAAGAGATGGCAGAAATAAAGAGTCTCCGTTTTTACAGAGCAGCGACTTTTCATGCACCTTATCAAAAACCTGTCACCAGTTATAAAGAAAGTGCCAGGCGGGCGATCAAATATCTATTTGACAAGCCTTATATGCAGAGTTGGATTGAAAAAGCAATTCCAGATACTGCCGCTTATCACCTTTATTGTTATCCATCTAAAATGTTTAGTGCAGTTACAGAACTGATGCTGAACTATGCCAGACTTTCACCAACGGATCATGACAATGCAATGAAGATTGCTACCAATGCAGCTGATTATCTAATCAAGATCAGTGAGCCGGCAGATGCTCCTCTAGCCTATTTTCCGCCAACTTATGCAGGTGATGGCGACAATATCAACAATGCAGCTAAAAGATTTCGCAACCAGTTTATGATCTTCTATCCGGCACATTCCGCCAATATCTATCTTGATCTGTACGATGCGACAAAAGATGAACGCTATAAAAATGCTGCAATCCGTATCGCCTCAACGTATCAAAAAATCCAAGAGACTTCCGGAACTTGGAAACTCAAAATACAGAGTGATGGTAAACCTGTAACGGAGGTAGATTGTATTCCCATCGAAATTATCCAGTTTCTTGACAGACTCAGCGAGCAATATGGCGTTAAAGAATATGTTACCGTGCGTAATAAAGCATACAAATGGCTTTGGAAAAATCCAATGGTTACATTTAACTGGTCCGGTCAGTTTGAAGATGTAGCGCCTGTAGCTCCCTATCAAGATTTATCCAAAGACGAGGCTACAGCCGTGGCAACATATCTTTTCAATCACCAGAAAGAGAATCCGTCCTTCATACAAAAGGCAGATGAACTGCTCCGATATTGTGAAGATCAGTTTGTAATCTGGGAGAAACCCATACCTCTCGATAAACACAGATGGCCAACGCCATGCGTGTTGGAACAATACTTCTGTTATACACCAATTGATGCGAGTGTTGCCAATTTGATAGGAACTTATCTAAATGGATACCGCGCTACAAAGAACAATCTGTATCTGGCAAAAGCCATCGAACTGGCCAATTCTGTAACCGCTACACAAGATGCCAACTCCGGACGTTATGCTACATTCTGGACCGAAGGAGAAAAAGATGCGAACCCCGATATCATCGATTGGTTGAACTGCACATCACACATCGCTCGCATGATGCTGGCAATGGACAAATTAATGAATGAAATTTCTACGAAGTAAAATACCTCAACATATCCGTCATGAAACGAAGAGACTTCATAACATTCTCAGCTTTAGCTGGAAGCAGCACCCTTCTTCTTCCGAAGGCTTTTGCTATGAATAAAGGCAATAACATTGCTTCATCGCAAACGAAATCGAAACGCAGTATTAAAGAAATGAAAGCCGATGTTGTCATTATCGGTGGAGGAATTGGCGGTTGTGCTTCTGCCCTTGCAGCGTGTAGAAACGGTTTGCAGGTTATATTAGTTGAAGAAACTGATTGGATTGGAGGACAATTATCCCAACAAGGAGTACCGCCGGACGAACATCAATGGATTGAAACACATGGGGCACCTGCGTCATATCGTACATTTAGGAATAATGTACGCAATTATTACAAACGGAATTACCCCTTGACTGTCGAAGCAAAGAATCGGGAATTCTTAAACCCCGGTGACGGAAATGTTTCTCGGCTATGTCATGAACCTATTGTTTCGGTTGCAGTATTGATGGAGATGTTTATGCCATATATTAGTTCCGGACAATTAAGGATCTTATTGGAATACAAAGCCATCAATGCCGAAACGAATGGAGATAACGTTATTGCAGTAACCGTGGAAAATCAGAAGGATCGAGAAGGGATCACTCTCATAGCTTCCTATTTCATCGATGCTACTGAATGTGGGGACTTGTTGCCATTGACAAAAACAGAATATGTAACCGGCGCTGAATCCCAAAAAGACACAAAAGAACTCCATGCTGCCAACAAAGCAGATCCCGATAACAATCAATCATTCACGATTTGCTTTGCCATGGATTATGTACCGGGGGCAAATCTGACGATAGATAAACCTGAGAATTATGCCTTTTGGCATGATTATATTCCTAATTTAACACCGGCGTGGTCAGGACGATTACTTGATTTGACTTATACAACCCCCACAACTCTGCAACCTATAAAAGCCGATTTCGAACCGACAGGGAAAGAGACCAAAGACTTCAATCTGTGGAACTATCGGAAGATTATAAACAGAAATAATTTTACAGAAGGAACTTACAAAGGAGATATCACCATCGTAAACTGGCCGCAAAATGATTATTTCTTAGGAAACATTATCGATGTTTCAAAAGGACAATTCCAAAAGCATGTTGAAGCTGCCAAACAATTGAATCTATCCTTGTTTTATTGGCTTCAGACCGAAGCTCCACGACCAGATGGAGGCATTGGATGGCCGGGACTGCGCTTGCGTGGCGACATTTTAGGAACAAGCGACGGTATGGCCAAGTATCCCTATATTCGTGAATCACGCCGAATAAAATCAGAATTCACCATCCTGGAAGAACATGTCGGAACAGAAAATCGGAAACTGGTATGCGGTGAAACAACAGCGGCAAAATTTGAAGACAGTGTAGGAATCGGTTATTATCGTTTGGACCTGCATCCCACATGCCAAGGAAATAATTATGTTGATATCAGTTCAATGCCTTTTCAGATTCCTCTAGGAGCCTTGTTGCCTCAACGAGTAAACAATCTGCTTCCCGCATGCAAAAATATTGGAACTACACACATTACAAACGGATGCTATCGTCTTCATCCTGTAGAATGGAGCATTGGCGAAGCCGTCGGATCGCTTGTTGCCTATTCTAAAGAGAAAAAAGTACTTCCAAGAGCTGTTCGGGCACAAAAAGACCTATTATCGGACTTTCAACAACGTATTCAAAAACAAGGATTAGAAATAACTTGGAAATAAAATACTTTCAATAAGACAAAATGAAAAAAGCGATATTCCTTATCATCATTATTGGAAAGTGTAATTCGTTTGCCATAAAGGACAGAATTTAAATCACTTTAGAATTATGCTTCTTATAATTAATATTTACTTTAATCGTTCCTCAAGTATCTTTTCTACCTCCTCTATATCAGGATTGATGGCCAATAATCGATTATCAGAATCCACGAGAAAAATACCTCCGCCGGAAAGGCCAATTCCATGTCTGTTCCAAATCTGATTCTTATCGTTCAGTTCTATATATTGTTGCCAAGGATATCCATCCTTTTTTACAGCACTCTCCATATTTTCAGTATTTCCCTTTTCCCTAGCAATAGCGATAACTGTAAAACCATGATTTTTAAATTTTTCATATACAGGAATAAGTTGTTTTGAATGAATACGACAAGGACCGCACCAAGATGCCCATAAATCAATAATAGCAATTTTCCCTCGAATTAAATCAGAGATATGATGTGTTTGCCCTTTAAGATCATTTGTAACATAATTCGGATAAACATTCCCTACTTTCAATGCATTTGCCTGAAAACCTGTATTGATCATATTTATATACGGATGACCTGCAAAACGTCTAGAGAATGTCTTATTATAGATCGAAGCAATTTTATATTTATCAAAAGTTGGATTAAAGCAAACCAAATTACTAATCAGATAAAGACTAAATAGCGTCGTATGCTTGCTGATATAATTAATCTTTTCTTCTGTTTCTTGCTGAACTAACTCCTTATACCGACTTGTAACATTTTTACCTTCCGGAGTATAGAATTCTCCATTTTCCTGCATCCGCTCGCCTACTTTATATAGATCCACTTTCTCCTCTTCTGAAGCAGCCTCAAGACGTTTTACAAATGCAAGCTGTTTTTCGTTATAAAATTTCTGTGCTTTATCCAAAGAATCCATTTCTGCTCCTAGTCTCTTATATTTAGGAAGATAAACCTGATCATGGCGCCTGTTAAAAGCTAACATTTCATTCATCACCGGATTCTTAGAAGAAATTATATAACGTGGTTGTGCATTTGAAGGATATAAAGTAAACCTTACACCACCGTTTTCAGCAAAAAAAGTAACAGGCCACATAGCGCCCTCATCCAATTCCTCTTTAAATATGAGATCGTAAGCTTTGACCTTATCTGTAGAGAAGTCGAATACAAAAT
Organism: Tannerellaceae bacterium; assembly: GCA_036734445.1. Classification (GTDB taxonomy): domain Bacteria; phylum Bacteroidota; class Bacteroidia; order Bacteroidales; family Tannerellaceae; genus Parabacteroides. Next base: position 2,337 of record DAIMYP010000071.1, on the reverse strand, counting down.
GCCCATCACGGATAGAAATATATTTAGTTGATGCTATACGTGGGTCGGCATTTGTTTCAATCAATACTAATGTGTTTGATTTCGGGCGATTTATAACTGTCCCTTCTATATGGCATTTTATCTGAGCCTCCATTTCTATTGGCAAACAAAATAGCAAAAAAAGATAAAGAATATGTTTCATGGTTGAACGATGTTTTATTTAAAAATAATCTGCGCTGCTAATATGCACAAATCCTACATTCATAGCCGCATTAAAGAATAGCAGCAACTCTGCGAACACTCTTCAATTTTTCCATAAAGGAAGCATTCCGTTTTACTTCTTGCATATCATATTCGCCTTGAAGTTTCAACCATAATCCAGCTTCAATGCCAAGAGCTGCCTCCAAAAGTAAAGCACACTCCGTGTTTATACAGCGACGTCCTCGGACAATATCATTGAGAACAGTATAAGATATACCCATTTGAGAAGCAAGTTTTTTCTGAGTGATACCACGCGCTTCTATTTCCTCTTTTATCAATTCACCCGGATGTGTTGCTTCGGATGAAGTGAGATTATTTGCAATCATTTTCGGATCTTTCCCCTTTAACGTAATCATAACTTTATGATTTATAATGATTAGACAATTCTAAAATATTACATACAGAAATAACAAAATCGTCACTTGTATTATTCACAACAAATTCAATGCGGTACTGCATATTCACGCTAATTGAAGATATCCCTTCTTTATCTCCATGAAGAACTTCATATCTTAATGATTTGATGGGATACAAAGCTTCTAAACCGCTAACTCCTTTCAGAATATCAATACAAAACTGATATTTCTTAATTATGGCAGGTTGAAAGCGATGCTTTTTATCGCTCGTTTTACCTACTTCATACAGTTCTTGTAAGTATTTTTTCTCAAAAGTTACGACCATTATCTATATGTTTGAATGCAAATATAAGCACAATATTTAAATATCCGCAAAAATGCGGATATTTAAATGACATTTCCTAACTATTGAATGGTTTACACTAATTGTTCAACACATACATATTTCACAATATCAATTCATAATCGACAACGCCGAGCCAACGATTGAACTTCATGCCTACTTCTGAGAATTCGGATACGCGACGGAATCCCAGCTTTTCATGAAGATGATTGCTGGCTTCGTTGCCGGCAGTTATGCAAGCTATCAATGCATGAAAACCGTTCTGACGGCAGTCGTCAATCAGTCGTTCCATCAACTTGCGACCAATACCGCGACGATAATATTTGGATGAAAGATAGACAGTTGTTTCGAGAGTAAAACGATATGCTGCACGCGCTTTCCAAGGATGAGCATAGCAATAACCGGCGATCTCGCCATCTTCCTCATCCACATAATAAGGAAAACCATTTACTATTTCCTCGATTCTGCCACGCATTTCCTCTTCGGTCAAAGGTTCAGTTTCAAACGTTGCGTCACTATCCTCAATATAACTGTTGTATATTTCGGTTATCGCTTTTACATCGGCTAAAGTTACTTTTCGAATCATAATCATCTAATTTGTTGTAAAGATAACGCAACCCGAATGTTCTTATAACGCAACCTCAAAGTTTTAGTAGAATTTAAATGTCCCTTCAGAAGATAGTATAAGATAATCATAAAATTTTATATCGATTAAACGGTTGATTTCGCATACCTTTGAGCGGTAATATTAATAGAAAGAACTCCAATGGTTCCGACTCAAAAGGGAAACAGAATAAAACACTTTTACTCCTATTCATAGCTGAAGCGATTCCTGAAAGATGCCGAAGTGGCTTACGTAGGCACTCATCGTCATTCACCTTCGGGCGACGGCGCTTATGAGTTTACTTACATGTTTAAATATGGTATCGATATTCCCAAGGGAGCCACCGAAGTGACCTTGCCTAACGATCCGTGCACCGTTGTAGAACGTGGATTCAATCCTGCGCAAGTCCGCTATCTGCGTCTGCTTGTCACCAATCCGACACAAAAGACCGGCAACATGCCAACCCGCATCTGCGAACTCGAAGTATATTAATTGCATTCTATATAACTTGAAAGAGCCACTTCTCTGAGCTTTTATCAAAACCTTGCTCCTGGAAGTGGCACTTTTCAATTAACTCATTGTTTTTATGCCCGGAGTGCAATCCAGACATCTATTACAAGAAAAGGAATAATACAACGACTGAAAACGTCATGCAAATATCAAAAATTCATGTTTATTTCTAACCAAAGGTCGCCTTTAACCCACAAAAGAGGAATCACCTTCTCCTATTGTCACGTATCTTTGTACCAGCTAGATAAAGTAGACACTAAAAATGTTTTTTAGTTCATATTGTA
>DAIMYP010000070.1:0-15945 GCA_036734445.1 Tannerellaceae bacterium | reverse complement strand
GATTCCTCGGTTCCGAAGACAAGGATTTAATGAGATTTGACAGCTTCTGGTTCGAGTGATAAATATGAAATCCATATAACTAACGCAAACTTATTTCATGAGAAAGTTTGGTTCTATTTAATCAATAACAACAATCATTACAAATTGCATACTAATGTTCTCCATTGGATATACGTTATCAATTATAATATAAACTAAAATTTCTTTAACAATTGACTTGCTAAGAAAATGATTTTGTACTTTTAGCATAAATATAAATGATGTTTCTGTTTACACAGAAAGGATTACCCTAAAAAAGACCAGTGAACATTTACAAAACATATCTTTATCATGAAAAATAAAGTATTATTCTACATTTTAACTATTTATCTGAGTTTGAGTTCGGCATTTCCATTATACAGCAATGACTTACCCAAGATGGTGACAAAAGCTGAAATGAAAATTCAATTGCAGTGGGTACAAACATATCTGCAAGAACCAAATATAAACTTACCTTTCTCCTTTGTATATAATGGTAAAGAATCTTCTGCATTCTTATCATCGTGGAACCAGGGGAAAAAGACAATTACACTAGACAAAAACCGTACACAATATCAACAGACTTGGACTGACCAACAAACAGGATTAACGGTATGTTGTGTGTCCACTGTTTTCTCTGACTATCCCGTTGTAGAATGGACTGTCTATTTTAAAAATACCAGCAATAAAAATACTCCGATACTCAGTGATATCCAAGGATTAGACATTTCCTTGCAACAAAAAGGGAATAACTCCTATATCCTCCACGGAAATAATGGCGACTTTTGTACAGATGATAGCTATAAGCCCTTTCAAGAAATATTTACAGCAGGTAAATCTTTAATCTTTGCACCGAACTCTTCTGGCAAATCATGCGATGGACCTAAAGGTTGGCCGTATTATAATCTGCAAATGAACAATAGAGGAATGATTATTGCTATCGGATGGCCTGGACAATGGAAAAGTTCGTTTACTTGCGATTCAAATAAAAAACTATCAGTAAAAGCCGGACAAGAACTAATTCATTGCTACCTCAAACCAGGCGAAGAAATTCGCACTCCTCTTATTTCTCTCCTTTTCTGGAATAAAAAAGATATTGCAGATGCTCAGAACCTTTGGCGTCGATATTATTTGGCACACATCATTCCGCATTTCAACGACAAACCGCAACAACCAGCTATGCAGATACAAGTTGGAGCAGCCGACAAAGATACATCTTATGTAAAATCATTTTTGCAAGCAGGAATTAAACCTAATTTATGCTGGCGTGACGCAGGTTGGTATCCTAAAAATTCTGGTCCTTACACTGATAACTCAAGCTGGCTGAATACAGGCACTTGGGAATTCGATAAAAAGACTTATCAACATGGCTTCAGACCTTTTTCAAATTGGATTCACCGCCAAGGGATGCAGCTTGTCCTTTGGTTCGAGCCTGAACGGGTAGGCGATCCAAAATCATGGTTAGGAACAAACCATCCGGAATGGTTACTGCCGGGTAATGAAGGGACATGCGGTTCTATTCTAAATGAAGGAGATGCAACAGCGCGAGAATGGCTGATCAATCACATCGACAAAATGATCAAATCAGAAGGCATCGATTGGTATCGTGAAGACATGAACGGCGTCGGTCCACTGATTGCATGGCAGAATCATGATACACCTGACCGTCAAGGAATCACTGAAAATCTATATGTACAAGGCCATCTATTCTATTGGGATGCCTTGAAGAATAAAAATCCAAATCTGCATATTGATGCCTGTGCTTCGGGTGGTCGACGCAATGATCTGGAAACTATGAAAAGAGCAGTTCCCTTACTACGCAGTGATTTCCAATGGCCTTCAATGGAAAATGTAATACGAGGCAATCAAGGACACACTTATGGACTCTCATCCTGGTTTCCGTTCCAAGGAACCGGCGTATATGATTACAGCACATATGCTTTTCGCAGTTTTTATCTTCCAAGCTTTGGTATGGGAGGATTAAATGATCAAAACAAAGCCGCACAACAACAAGCCTATTCCGAATGCAGCCAGATCGCTCCAGATATGCTTTTCGGAGATTATTATCCTCTAACGCCATACAGTGTTGATGCGAATCATTGGATTGCTTGGGAATTTCATTGCCCAGAAACAGGTACAGGTTTCGTTCAAGTTTTCCGGAGAGACAGTTGTGAGGATTCGTCTATAACTCTTCAACTAAGAGGCTTAGACTCAAAAACAAATTACCAAATCAGCAACTTCGATAAAAAAGATAAGGTAATCCTCAGCGGAAAAGAATTGGCCAAAGAAGGTTTAAAGATTGAAATAAGCGATAAACCTGGTTCGGCCATCATTATGCTTAAAAAACAATAGTCTATGCAATATAGAGAATCTTCGACTTCCTTACAACTTCAGCAAGATTCTTTAAATAGCATTTATTTCATCAAACAGTCTTCTCGCATGATCCTTTGAAATAGCGATCATGTGAGTCAAGACTTCCGGATTATTACGCGACGAGTAGGATACGCCAAACGTATAAACAGGAGGTAAAAGCTGCATGCCGGTAAGACGCGCTGTGCCGTCAATCGCAGGCATAATCATTTCTTCGATGGTATATCCCATCGGTCCGTTGCTTGCATAAGCTTCTGCTGGTGCGCCGGCAGTAAAAGATGCAATGAGTTTTTTGCCGACAAGAGCCTTGCCTGAGCTGCCATGTGAGAAACCGTGCCGGAAAGTGTCTTCCATCCATTTATGCATAAGCGATGGCTGACTATACCAGAATACCGGAAACTGAAGTACAATAACATCAGCGTTTACCAGTTTCTGCTGTTCTGCCTTTATATCGATACAATAATCCGGATATAATTCGCAAAGTATATCCAATTCTGCATCAGGCATCAAGCGATGGAATTCTTCTATTATCGTCTTGTTCGCCACTGAATCGTTATTCAAGTCTGTATGACCTGCTACAAGTAATACCTTTTTCATTTATTTTCTGTCTTTATTTATTGTTACAAAATTACAAACTAAATCAATAAAGCCAATTACCTGAATCATCGATTATTCTACCTGAATTACAGATGTCAGCAACAAATATATATATACTCAAATTGTAAAGTCTGCATAGAAGAACAGAATACAAACAAGCCTTTGACGCTGAAGGTTGACAAACACATTTCAGGTGTACAGATGTTAGGTTATTCCGGCAAAATAAAATATTCCGCTTCAAATAAAAGCGTGACGATCGTGCCGCCGATCCTGACTCCGGACAAGAATCCTTGCCAAGCAGCCTGGGTATACAAATTAATACTCAACTAGAAAAAGGCAATAACATAGATTTTTGATAAAACAGGATTATCGACCAAAATCGTCCATTTGTATAAGCAAGAAGGAAGATACATTATCAACAGCGTGTAGATCAGCCTATTATGCAGTAATTTTTATTCGAATAAAATTTCCATTTCATTCGGATACGATTATCATTTCATTCGAATGAGTTGGAGGTTTCATTCGAATGAAATGGTTCGCGCATTCGAATGAAATTCCGCTCGCCTTTAATGGCATTTTTGACGGAGAAAACATGAATTTTTGATACAGAATCAATACCGGAAAATTATGATAGAACTGTGAGAAAGAAATAAATTGCACAATTGCATATTTATTAGTAACTTTCGGAACTTTATAATAGAAAGTTCATCATGAAAAAGATTCTAACCCTTTTACTCATTCTAACTGTTTCGGCTACTGTTGCAGCCACAAACAAACATAAAGTAACGCTTTATGGCGATGGTATGCATGATGATACAGAAGCTATACAATCAATGTTGGACAGCAGAAGTACTCACGTGACTCTTCCCGCTCCCGCAAAACATTACACCATCAGCAGTCCGCTGAAACTCTATTCAAATCAAGAGTTTGTTCTCGATCGCTATACAACCATCCGACTGGCAGACAGTTCAAATTGCTTTATGCTTACGACGGCTGATACAGCAAGCGTGAACATTTCCGTAAAAGGTGGCATCTGGGATTGCAACAACAAAGGACAGCTGCCCAACCCGTTCCATTTCAAGCATCCGCAAGCACCAAAATACAATGGTATCGGAATGTTTTTCCTGAATGTCATGCATCTCACCATCAGTGATCTGACCATCAAAGACCCAACCACGTTTGCCATCACCATTGACAAAACAAGCTATTTCACCGTATCAAACATCTATTTTGACTTCAATTATGGCAACCCTTGGGCAACAAATATGGACGGCATTCATCTGAATGGTAACTGCCATTATGGTGAAATCCACAATATTCAAGGCGCTTGCTACGACGATATGATTGCACTGAACACCGAAGAAGGCACCGCCGGACCAATAAGTTTCGTGACTATCAGTGGGTTGTATGCGCACGACTGTCATAGTGCCGTACGACTGATGGCTTGCTCCTATCCGCTTACCTATGTGGTTATTGAGAACGTTTATGGCACTTATTTCCAATATTGCGTCGGATTGACTAAATATTATGAAGGTAAAGGAGGCTATTTTTCAGGTATCTCCCTGCGCAATATCTTCGCTTCGAAAGCACCCAGACTCACCGTTTATCGAAAAGACGGTTCGTTTGTCTATCCGTTTATATGGATAGAAAATGACGTCGCAGTAAAATCTCTTTATATATCTGATGTTCACCGCATTGAAGACACAATTGCAACTCCGACCTTACGGATTGAGAAAGGAGCGACAGTCAATCAGCTCACTTTCCACAATATCTATCAGGAAAATCATACAGGAACGGCTTTCCCCGTTATTTCAAATTCAGGTACAATCAACCATTACGACTTTCGCAACATCGTTTCTAACGGTGATGTTATCATGCAGAACAACGGTGAGATAAAGAATGAAGAAGATTATGGGAACGAGGCAGAATTGAGCAAACTGTTCGAACTTCGCGAACGGAGCGGTCTTCCTAATTTCTTTGCCAAAGCGCAAGCAGGAAAGAATATAAGAGTTTGCTACTTTGGAGGAAGCATCACAGCACAAGCCGGCTGGCGCGTACAAAGTATGGATTATCTCAGAAAGCATTTTCCAAAAGCCACATTTACTGAACAGAATGCAACACTTGGAGGAACAGATTCACAGCTGGGCGTACTCAGAATGAATCACGATGTCCTAAACTTACCGCCAGACTTGGTATTCGTTGAATTTGAAGTCAACGATAGCGGAAACACCTCTGATGTTATCTTGCGGTCGCTAGAAGGTATCGTTCGCAAGATTTGGCGCCAGTATACGAATTGCGACATTTGTTTTGTTTATACCACTACATCGTCTCTTATAGCAGAAACGCCATTCGGTTATATTCATCGTTCGGCATCGGTATCCGAAAAAGTAGCTGATTATTATCATATTCCTTCTATATATCTACCCAGCGATGTTATCAAGCTTCTGAATAAAGACCAACTGATATTGAAAACGCCGGATGGTGTTATGACGGCTGTAGCCGGTGATGCACTGAATGTTTCAAAAGGAAATATGAAAGAAACCGACGGGAAGATCTATTTCTCACCCGATGGCGTTCATCCATACCTGAATACAGGTCACGTACTTTATACGCAAACGCTTATACGCTGCTTAGAGCAAATGGAGAAAATGAAGGGAAAAGAAGCTGTTCATCATCTGGATGAAGCATTTGACGAAAACAATTTCGAAAAATCATCTTCGATAGATATATCCAAACAAGTCAGAACAGGTTCTTGGCGAATGGGCAATATGAGCGACGAACATCTGAAACCTTTCAGCAACTATCTTGATCATGTATGGTGTGCAGAACCGGGTGCATCCATCAGTTTCTCGTTTAAAGGCGAATCGCTGGTATCATACGATATTATCGGTCCCGAAGGTTGTGCTCTCGACGTGACAGTTGATGGAAAGACTCATCGAGTAAATCGTTTTGATGGTTATTGCACCTATTGGCGAATACATAGTTACGTTCTTGCTTCAGGGCTCGAGAAAGACAAAGTCCACCAGGTAACAATCAAAATCACTGATGAAAACCTCGACAAAAAAGTTATTTTATTTGAGCGTAACAGAGGTGACTTCATGAATAATCCAAATAAATACAAACCCGTTGTCTGGTATCTGAACCAGATATTTACATTATAAATAAACATCATGGATATCATTTCGAAAACTTCCCTCCTACTTGTTTTATTCGTTTCGCAGATATGTGTGGCGCAAACAAAACAAATCACGATTGATCCAACCATATCGTTCCAAGAGATGCAATATTTTACGGCGTCGGATGCTTGGAGCGGCGGCTTTGTCGCCAAATATTGGGAAAACACTGAAAAAGAACAGATAGCAAAATGGCTGTTCAGTCAGAAAACCGACGAAGCGGGCAATCCGCAAGGAATAGGGTTATCGTTATGGCGCGTCAATTTAGGAGCAGGAACATTCGAACAGGACGGTGCTGATATCCAACCCATACAACGCAGAGCCGAATCATTTCTGACTGTCGACGGGAAACATTACGATTGGGGTAAATGCACCAGTCAGCAATATTTCATGAAGAAGGCCGTGGAATATGGCTGTAATAATTTCCTTTTGTTCTCGAACTCCCCATTAGTACAATACACTTTGAATGGCAAAGGATGGAGTGCAAGCGACACAACCGCGAACATACGTCCGGACTGTTACGGCAAATATGCAAACTATCTGGCAACTGTTACTGCACACTTTATCGACATGGGATGGAATATTTCTTATATCAGTCCGATCAACGAACCACAAATAGAATGGAATACGCCGCGACAAGAAGGTTCACCATGGAAAAACAGCCAAATAAAAAAGATGATAACAGCTTTGGATGAAAGCCTGTCTACCGATAAAAAGTTCGATAATACGCACATTTTAGTAGGCGAAAGCAATGAGATGCCTCAACTGTATGCAAACGGAGGAGAAAGAAGCCGCTTTGGTAAAGACAACAGTGAGACACCCGATTACCAAATACGAAACCTGTTCGAGCGGAACAGTTTCTACTATATAGGTAACCTAAAACACGTTCCGTCCTTGATTGCAGCCCATTCATACGGGAATCATACAACGAACAAACTGCTGAAAGAGACGCGTGCGAAAGTAAAAGAAGAGTGCGAAAAGTATCATCTCCATTTTCAAGAAAGCGAATGGTGCATGCTTCCCGGTATGAAACTACCGATGGATGGCTTCACCAGCGATTGGAAAGATGAAAATGGCGGAGGGATACAGGAAGCATTACTGCTCGGGCGATTGATCTATTCGGATGTCGTTTACGCCGGTTCGGAAAGCTGGAGCTATTGGAAAGGGATGGAACTGAATGGCAGTCGATCGCTGATAGGCCTTTACGCCAAAGACAATAATATCTTTAACGGCGGAACAGCAGCGACAAACAAAATATTATGGGCTTTAGGTAACTACAGTTTTTTCGTTCGCCCTGGTTACAAGCGTATCTCACTTTCAGGAGCCGATGATCTAAACACACTGATTGGAACCGCATTCATTGCTCCCGATCACACAAAGATCGTTGTGGTTTTTACCAATTCAAGCTTCCACAAAGAACAGATTTCTATACAATTACCTAAAACATTCAAACGCAAAGGACAGAAAGTTACTGTATACAGAACAGACGAACGAACCGATTTAGCCTACATTTTATCGGGCGACTTGACTTCTTCTTATTCAGTTGAACCCCGATCTCTGACAACATTTGTCATAGAAAAATTTTAACATACTTTATATCGGTCTTATGCAGCGTTTTTTTCGTTATAAGCATCTATATATTGTATTTAAAACAATAGAAAATGAAACTATCAATATTAGTTGCAATGACGACACTAACGACTGGCACACTGTTCGGTTGCTCAAATGACAGCAACGGAACACCCAACACCACAAAACAAATCAAAACGGTTGAAGCTAAAGTACGTGAAGATATTCACCTGACTTCTGATGGAGAGAAGATCAATAACCAGGTACGTACGTTTTCATTTAATCTATTCCGAGAAGTAGCCAAAGCGGAAAAAGGAACCAATTATTGTCTTTCCCCGCTCGGTGTCACTTTTGATATGGGAATGGTTATGAACGGCGCTGATGGCGAAACACTTAAACAAATGCAGAACGCACTTGGATTCTCTGGTTTTGCACTAAAAAACATCAACGAATATATCAAAACCATGCGCACTTCGCTGCCGGAACTGGACAACCTCAGCGTTTTCACAGAAGCCAACAGTATCTGGGCGAAAAAGGGATTGACCTTCAGAAATGAATATATCGCCATCAACAAAACCTATTATGATGCAGAAACCAAAGAAAATCTTTCGTTTGATAACAACACTGTCAAAGAAATCAACGAATGGTGCAATAAAAAAACAAAAGGACTGATACCTGACTTTTTAAATGATATCCCTGATGATCTTGTCTCCTTAATATTAAATGCTCTTTATTTCAAGGGAACATGGGAATCACCTTTTGATACAAATGCAACCAACGATAAACCATTTTATCTCGCAGATGGTTCGCATCAAACAGTTCACATGATGCATCAAGATATTGAAACTGACGCCATGAGCGACGGAGACGTAACGATTGTTGAACTGCCTTATGGCAACAGCGCTTTCAGTATGTATGTATTCATGCCAACCAATACAAATAATTCTATTGATGCACTGCTGACAACTATCAATGCTGATACTTGGACAAAATGGATCAACGCCATGGATTATAGCGAAGTGGTTCTTTCGCTGCCTCGTTTCCAGATGAAAGACAATAGAGAACTGACAGATATACTGAGGATATTAGGCATCAAAGATGCGTTCGGTGCAACAGCCAACTTCTCAAAAATGAGTCCATCATTCCTCAACATCTCTTCAGTAAAACAGAAAACAGCTATCGAAGTAGCTGAAGAAGGCACTGTAGCTGCAGCAGTAACCGGAACAGAAATGGTCGGTTCCGCCGGACCAGCTGCAGAACCGAAGACAATTAAAGCGAACTTCAACCATCCGTTTGGTTTTGTTATATCCGAAAAAAGCACGGGAAGTATTCTCTTCGCCGGCAAAGTGGGCAATCCGCAATAAAAAAATCTTCTTGCATATATATATTTTTAAAAAACCTCCTGGCTCTATTCTCCTTTGAACCGGAGGTTTTTTATTGCCCAAAAACAATTTTCGTATTTGCCAGACTTGAATATGTACAAAAAGCGTACATTTGCAAAAACAACTTTTAATAGACCATGAACATTAAATATTCCATTTTACTATTGTCGGCAGTACTGATGTCGGCTGATGCATATGCATATTCAGTAAACGCTTTGCCTGAAGTTTATCAATCCGCTCCTAAAAATCAATGGAAAGGGAAAAAAGTTGCCTATTTGGGTGATTCGATAACCGATAAGATTCATGTGGGAACGACCAAAAACTATTGGCAATATCTACAGGAAATGCTTGGAATCGAACCGATTGTATATGGCATCAATGGTCATCAGTGGAACGGCATACTTGAACAGGCGCAGAAACTGAAAGCCGAACAGGGCGATAAGATAGACGCCATCTTCATCTTTGCCGGAACAAACGATTACAATGGAAGCGTTCCTTTAGGTGAATGGTATACGACAAAAGAAGAGGAGACACGAGTTTCCGGACCGTCGACCGCTATCCGCAAAAAAAGAATCATGGAAATGGATAACAAAACAGTACGTGGACGTATCAATATGGCGATGGATTATTTGAAAACAAATTTCCCGACACAACAGATCATCGTTCTGACACCTATACACCGCGCCTTCGCACAGTTTGGAGAGAAAAACATCCAACCGGACGAATCATTTCCCAACGCATTAGGATTATATATCGACGACTATGTAAGCGCTATCAAAGAAACGGCAAATGTTTGGGCTGTTCCTGTTATCGACCTCAACAGCATCTGCGGGCTCTATCCACTCAAAGATGAATATGTGCGCTATTTTCATGACGGGAAGACCGACCGCCTTCATCCCAATGCAGAAGGTCATTATCGGATGGCTAAAGCATTGATGTATCAATTATTAGCCTATCCGTCGGATTTTAAATAGTCTATTCTTTGCCAAATAAAAAGATTGACGTATCTTTACTGCACAAAATAACTTTGCTTTCACTCAAAAATAAATATTTATGAAAAATGTTACATTTATATTGATGACCGCAGCTGCGCTTACGGCTTGCTCGGGCACGCAAAAGAATAATATGAATACAATAAAAGAAGATACAAATTTCAACTATGTGGTAGATCAGTTTGCTGATATCCAGGTATTACGCTATAAAGTACCCGGTTTCGAATCGCTCTCACTTCAGCAAAAGGAACTGCTCTACCATCTTTCGGAAGCAGCACTTATGGGACGCGACATCCTTTTCGATCAGAACTGCCGTTACAATCTCCCGATACGTCGTACGCTGGAAGCTATATATAAAGAATATAAAGGCGACCGTAAAGATGCTCAGTTCGTTGCATTGGAAACCTATCTGAAACGGGTTTGGTTTGCCAATGGCATACATCATCATTATGCTGAAGACAAATTTGTTCCCGGTTTCACGGAAGATTTCTTCAAAAATTGCGTTTCACAAATCGAGGCTTCTAAGTTGCCGCTCCGTCAAGGACAAACAGTTGATCAGTTTCTGAAAGAGATTAGCCCCGTCATATTCGACCCCAAAGTAATGCCGAAGCGAACTGTGCAAAGTGGCGATGAAGATTTGATCCTCGCTTCTGCCAATAATTATTATGGTGGCGGTATTACTCAGAAAGAAGTTGAGAATTTTTATAAACAGCTGAAAGTAGGCAAAGACACCATCAGACCTATCTCTTACGGACTGAACAGTCGCTTGGTAAAAGAGAATGGCAAAGTAGTTGAGAAAGTCTGGAAAGTAGGTGGACTCTATTCGGCAGCTATCGAAAAGATTGTTGATGAACTGCAAAAAGCCTCTGCTTATGCCGAAAATGATGCACAAAAAGTAATCATCAGCAAATTGATTGATTACTATCGTTCAGGCGATCTGAAAGCATTCGATGCCTATTCCATTCTTTGGGTAGAAGACACAGTATCCGACGTGGATTTCGTCAACGGATTCATAGAAACTTATGGAGATCCACTGGGAATGAAGGCCAGTTGGGAATCGACAGTGAACTTCATCAATAAAGATGCCACCAAACGGACCAAGATAATCAGTAATAATGCACAATGGTTTGAAGATCATTCGCCGGTAGACAAACGTTTCAAAAAAGAGAAAGTCAAAGGCGTAAGTGCCAAAGTAATTAATATTGCCATGTTGGGTGGCGACTGCTATCCTTCCACTCCTATTGGAATCAATTTGCCTAATGCAGACTGGATACGTCGGGATTATGGTTCGAAATCAGTTACTATCGAGAATATTACAGAAGCCTACGACAAAGCGTCACAAGGAAATGGATTCAGCGAAGAATTCACATGGAGTGACAATGAACGCAATGCCATCAAAAAATATGGTTTTATCACGGATAATCTGCATACCGACTTACACGAATGTCTCGGTCATGGTTCTGGAAAATTATTGCCTAATACCGATCCGGATGCTTTAAAAGCCTACAGTTCTACGCTCGAAGAAGCACGTGCCGATTTATTCGGTCTTTATTATCTGGGAGATGCCAAATTGGTCGAGCTTAAACTTGTTCCGGATGCAGAAGCATATAAGGCAGAATATTACAAGTATATCATGAATGGTTTGATTACACAACTGGTACGTATCGAACCGGGCAAGAATGTTGAAGAAGCGCACATGCGCAACCGTCAGCTGATTGCGAAGTGGGTATACGAAAAAGGAAAAGCCGATAAAGTGATTGAATTGAAGAAACGGGACAATAAGACATTCGTTGTTATCAACGACTATCAGAAACTACGCTCGTTGTTCGGTTCTCTGCTGGCAGAAGTTCAACGGATCAAGAGCGAAGGCGACTATGCTGCAGGCAAACGATTGGTAGAAGATTATGGTGTAAAAGTTGACCAGACTCTTCACGCTGAAGTTCTTGCACGTTATGCCAAGTTGCATCTGGCACCTTATAAAGGATTTGTCAATCCGGTCATGAAGGAAGTCAAAAACAAAGAAGGTAAAGTAACAGATGTAGTATTGGATTATAGCGAAAGCTATGTAGATCAGATGATGCGCTACAGTCACGATTATTCATTCCTTCCTTCTTACAACGAATAGACAATGGAACTTCAGGAAGAAATTAAAACGATTCGGGTAGAACTGCGTTCTATCATGAACGGTATCACTGCGACAAGCATGCGGGAGAAAGGTGTGCACTACAAACTGAACTTCGGCGCATCTCTTCCGGATATCCAACGCATTGCATCACAGCATCAACCTAACGCAGAATTAGCTCAAGCGCTTTGGAAGGAAGATGTTCGTGAATTTAAAATACTGGCAACCATGCTACAACCGGCAGATCAGTTTACTGTTGAACAAGCTTTGAAATGGACGGAAACTATCCCATATTTGGAAATTGCTGAACATTGTTGCCGTAATCTCTTTTCGAAAATAGAACAAAAAGAGGAATTGATATCCGAACTGTTCAAAAAAGCAGAGATGCCGTATGCCCGGACAGTAGCCTTTCTGGTTGGCGTTAATCTGCTTGCACAAAGAAAAGCTATCGGTGAAGAAACAATTTCTGAGCTTGTACATGAAGCAAACTATTCTCTCTTATCTGAAGCCGTTGCGCCCATAGAAAAACAGGCAGCTGTCAAACTGCTGAAGTTCTATGGCAGGCAATCGCCAGAACAAGCGAAGCTGGCTATAGAAGCTTTAGGAGCACACCTTCACGAAGGAAATGCAGAACTGAATGAGTACTATAACGAGCTAAAGTTTGAATTCGATTATTACAAATAAAGAGTTACAATTACAAATAAATACACTAACTTTGTCGATGCTTGAGAAGAGCATTAAACGAAATGGATTCGAAACGATTAACAGATATGAATGAGATATTAACACAATATCTCGAGAAAAAGAAAATGAGGAAAACGGAAGAACGCTTCATGATTCTACGTTGTATCTGTAGTTTTCCCAGCCATTTTGATATTTCCCAACTATCACAAAAACTGGAAGAAATCAATTTTCATGTAAGCCTGGCGACACTATATAATACGCTAGATATTCTTGAAGATTGTCGTATCGTTGTCAGGCATCAAAGCATACAATCCACTTTATACGAATTAAGAATATTGGCTGAAACACATCAACATCTGATTTGTACTAAATGTGGAGCCATAAGAGATCTTAAAAATGTTTCCTTGAAACAGAACATTGAGAATCTTAAGATTCCGCGTTTCAATGCCGAATATTATGCGTTATATATTTATGGTATTTGTAGCAAATGCAAATACAAACTTTCCCGAAAGAAACAAATTTGAATATTAACAAACAGTCTATATAAGTAAAAAAATGAAAGTAGATGTTTTATTAGGCTTACAATGGGGTGACGAGGGCAAAGGTAAAGTTGTCGATGTCTTAACTCCGAATTATGATGTAGTAACCCGTTTTCAAGGGGGTCCGAATGCCGGACATACATTAGAGTTTAATGGTGAAAAATATGTATTGCGTTCTATTCCTTCCGGAATTTTCCAAGGTGGAAAGATTAACATAATCGGCAATGGCGTTGTGCTTGATCCATTATTGTTCCAACAGGAAGCAGAAGCATTAGCTGCTAGTGGCCATGACCTGACCAAACAGTTATATATTTCAAAGAAAGCACACCTGATTCTGCCTACTCACCGCATTCTGGACGCTGCTTACGAAGCATCAAAAGGCAAAGGAAAGATTGGTACAACCGGAAAAGGAATTGGTCCGACATATACTGACAAGATCAGTCGTAATGGCGTACGTGTAGGTGACTTGCTTCATGATTTCGATGAAAAATATGCCGCAGCTAAGGCTCGTCACGAAGCTATCCTCCGTTCATTGAACTATCAGTATGATATTACAGAATTAGAAAAACAATGGTTTAAAGCTTTAGACTATCTGAAACAGTTCCGCCTGATCGACAGCGAACATGTTATTAACAACTTCCTTAAGGATGGCAAATCAATCTTAGCTGAAGGTGCACAGGGAACGATGTTGGATATCGACTTCGGTTCATATCCTTTCGTTACTTCCTCAAGTACTATCTGTGCAGGATGTTGCACCGGTTTAGGTGTTTCACCTCATAGCATCGGAGATGTTTATGGTATCTTCAAAGCATACTGTACACGCGTTGGCAGTGGTCCATTTCCAACAGAACTAAATGATGAAACAGGAAAGAGAATCCGTCAGGTCGGTCATGAATATGGAGCAGTCACGGGTCGCGAACGCCGTTGCGGTTGGATTGACTTGGTAGCGCTTCGTTATGCTATCATGATTGATGGTGTCACCAAACTCATCATGATGAAAAGTGATGTTCTGGACGGCTTCGAGAAAGTGAAAGCTTGCGTATCCTACAAAGTAAACGGAAAAGAAACCAATGAATTCCCGTTTGAAATCAATGACGGCGTAGAACCCGTATATGTTGAAATGCCGGGATGGAATGTTGATATGACAAAGATGAAGAGCGAAGATGAATTTCCTGAAGAATTCAATGCCTACCTTTCATTCCTGGAAGAAGAATTAGGTGTTCCTATTAAGATCGTATCTGTTGGTCCGGATCGCGAACAAACAATTATCAGATATACCGAAGATTAAGTCGAAATATTACAAAATGGCAGAAGACCACATGAATCAGATGTGTTCTACTGCCATTTTTGTTTTTGGCAAGTTTTTTGTATATAGATAAATGTAGAAACATTTAAAATTAGAATTTTATGAGTATTAGTTTGTATTGGATTATATTTATTGGTTTTGCTATTCTTAGCTGGTTAGTCTCTTCGAACTTGCAACGCAAATTCGAGAAGTATTCACAAATAGCCATGCCAAATGGCATGACCGGAAAAGATGTTGCCGAAAAGATGCTGCACGACAATGGCATCTATGATGTTCAAGTGACGTCTACTCCGGGTCATCTGACTGACCATTACAATCCGGCGAATAAGACGGTCAATTTAAGTGAGTCCGTGTATTATAACAACAGTATTGCTGCAGCTGCAGTAGCTGCACATGAATGTGGTCATGCCGTTCAACATGCTCATGCGTATGCACCGTTAAAAATGCGCTCCGCACTGGTTCCTGTTGTCAGTTTTGCTTCAAACATCATGACATGGGTTCTTTTGGGCGGAATGTTATTAATCCACTCGTTTCCGCAATTGCTGCTGTTTGGTATCATTTTGTTTGCAACAACGACCTTGTTCAGCTTTATCACTTTACCGGTGGAAATCAACGCCAGCAGAAGAGCACTTGCATGGTTGAGCAACGCAGGCATAACCAATGCTTACACACACGACAAAGCTGAAGATGCTTTACGTTCAGCTGCTTACACTTATGTGGTAGCTGCTTTAGGATCACTTGCCTCTTTACTATATTATATTATGATATTTATGGGAGGAAGAGATCGGAACTAACTAATTATAAAGCCATGAAGAAGAAACTATTTTCTATAACAAGTGTCATCAGTCTGGCAAGTCTGATGATGCTTTTTTCTGTTCCATGTTTCGGCAACAGCCGGATAAAACCTACAACTCTGACTTGTGAATATATGCAGAATCCAAGTGTTGTGGATGTGCAATCTCCCCGTCTGTCCTGGATAAATGAAGTGATTTCAACGACAGTAAGAGGCGAAAAGCAACAGGCTTACAGAATAGGCGTTGCCTCCTCAAAAGAGAATCTGCTCAAAAACAAGTTTGACGTATGGGACAGTGGAAAAGTTAATTCTTCAGATTCCTATCTTGTTTCTTATAAAGGAAGTAAACTCCTTTCCACAAAAGATTATTGGTGGAAAGTGATGGTTTGGGACAGCAAAG
>DAIMYP010000069.1:0-16230 GCA_036734445.1 Tannerellaceae bacterium | reverse complement strand
ATCATATCACGAACAGACAAATATTGCATGTTCAATGCTACAGCAGGAGCCCAACCATCATATTTGCTACGAGAAGCCAGACCGGCATCTTCTTCAGCCTTTGTCCAAACATGTTTCTTTGGCAAGAAAATACCACCATTGATTCTTTCGCGGATACCATAACCTTTAGTGAAGCAGATGCCCCAATCTTTATAAGGTACGCCCTGACGACCAACAGCAATATCCAAACGTGGATCTACAGGAACATCGAAGCGATTCTTGTAACCGCCGTCAGCACCACCAGCACCTGCCTCATCGAAATAAGAAACACTTGGTTTATCTCTGTAAGAGTTGTCCAGATATGGAAGTCCGTCTTTCGTCTGATATGAATTAGCCAAATCGTATGAAGGCTGATAGAATCCGCAGCATCCGCCAGGAGCATCCTTGCTCACATTATGCGGATAGTTCAAGCTGTAACCAGGAAGACCATTATTGTTGGCATCCAAAGAGTTCTGAGCCGCAAAAATAGATTCCTTGCCATTATCTGTAAATGCATCGAAGTTAGCATTGAAATCATCTTCCAATCCATACTTTGCACCAGAAGCTGTTACACCATTTGACAAAATATCTGCCAAGATCGGTTTTGCATCTTTCATCTTGCCTTCCTGCATGAGGATTTTAGCCTTCAAAGCCATAGCAGCCCATTTGTTTGCACGTCCTGCCTCAGGTTGTGTTGCAGGGAGCAATCCAATAGCTTTTGTTATTTCCTCTTCGATGTTCGGATAAATATCTGATCCGTTATACACCATAGGATCGTTATCCTTATTATCCCAAGGCACCCAAGCGATACCTTTAGGTCCCATAAGTTTTACACCTTCAAAATAGAAAAGTGAACGGAGGAAGAACAATTCGCCCTGTCTGCTATTAACGAAAGCCTCCGGGAGACCTTGTGCTCCAGACAGTACGCGTAAAGCCATGTCTGCTCTTTGTACACCCTTATAGACCCAATTCCATTTCTGACTTACATAGTCATTTGTGGTCAGCGGAGCAAACATCTCAAGCTCGTTGATTACAGACTGGTCGCCTGCATCAGAACCTTTATTTGCGTCACCTCCCATTACACTACCAAAAACCCAATTGAAAGGAGTTGCACCCCAGCCATTTTCTGTTAAGTTGGCATAAGTGGATGTAACCAGCAAATCAATTCCCGTTTGATTTTGAAGTGCAGACTCCGAAATACTTCCCTGAGGTTCCTGATACAGGAATGATTCCCCGCAAGAAGAGAGAGACAAAGCACCAACCAAACCTAATGAAATGATTAATATATTATTTCTCATAATCTATCTCTATTAATTATTTAAAAATAAGCAATCTGATGATTAGAATTCAAAATTCACACCAAACAAGAATTCACGTGTTGTAGGTTGTCCACCAACATCGATACCTTTTTGAAGGTCACCACCACTTGCTGTTTTGTCACGGTTTGAAATATCAGGATCAAGACCCTTATAATTTGTTACAGTAAGCAGATTCTCAGCTTGTACATACAAACGCAATCTCTGGATACCAGCCTTCGACAAGATTGTCTTCGGGAATGTATAACCAATGATAATGTTTTTCAGACGAGCATAGGATCCGTTCTCAACATAGTACGAGTTAGCATTCGTACCTGATTTACTATCCGATTTATCAAGAATTGGCAGGATAGCATCCTTCTTCCCCGGTTCCCATGACAAATCACGCATGCGAACTGAACGGTTACCATTGAACATCCAGAAGTCGGTAAAGTACTTAGCACCGTTGAAAATCTTGTTGCCAAGAGAAGAGTACCAGAACATTGAGAAGTCCAGATTCTTCCATCCGATGTTTGTATTCCATCCGATTGTTACTTTTGGATGAGGTGAACCTAAGAACTTACGATCATCAGTTGTAATCTTGCCATCATGGTTTACATCTTCGTATTTATATTTACCTACGAATTTTGCTGGATCATATTTTCCAGCCGTTTCGCCAAGAGGAATAAGTTTTGAAGCTTCATCTGCTGATTCATAGAAACCGGTAATATTATAACCGTAGAATTCACCTACAGCATGACCTTTGACAGTTTTTGAAACAGCGCCAGAGATACGATCTGAATATCCCCACAATGCATAATCATCAGAAGCACCCAGTTTGAGAACTTCATTCTTGTAGTGAGATAGATTCAAAGAAGAACCCCAACTCCAGTCGCCTTTACGATCCTGATAGCTAATCATCCATTCAATACCCGTATTCTTCATGTTACCGATATTCACATAAGGACGATCTGCCTCACCAGCCATACTCGAATATGAAGCAGCAACAAGCATGTCTGAAGTTTTCTTATAGTACCATTCCAAGTTGGTAGAGAATTTGCCATTCAGGAAGGTTGCATCCACACCGACATTCGTCATCTGTGTTTTCTCCCATTTGGTATCCGGGTTACCTATTTTACCCAGACGGTAGCCAAGTACAGCCGAACCTTGCGAACCGGTAAGATCATAGTTCGTAAGTGTAGGATCCGTCGTGAACTCGTATGCATAATTGGTAGCGCGCGGAACATCCGAGTTACCGGTAATACCAAAACCAGCACGAACTTTCAAGTCATCCAACCAGGATTTTGTATTTTCCATAAATCCTTCCTGTGACAGACGCCAACCCAGAGAAAGAGATGGGAATACACCATAACGGTTAGCTTTTGAAAAACGGGAAACACCATCTCGACGAACAATAGCTGTTACCAGATACTTGCTGGCGAAGTCATAATCCACACGTCCGAAGAGTCCGAACAATGTAAATTTACCATCGAACCAAGATTTATTGGTACGGTTGTTGTTGTTCTCACCCATTTCCAAAGTCCAGGTATTCATGTTGTCCTCGAACAAGTAATTCTGACGATAGCCTTCCAGACCACGACCAACGTTATCCTTGATAGCTTCCGTTCCGACTAATACGTTCAGTTTATGTTTGTTGTTGATTACCACATTATAGGTCAAAGAGTTTGTCCAAACCCAGCGGAAATTGAATCCGGCTGTTTCTGTAAAGCTGTTGATACCTGAAGTCTCCGAAAATTCGAGATTTTTCTTGTCCATATGGTAGCTGTAGTTGGTATGACCATCGAGACCGAAGTTCGTACGGAAGTTCAGACCTTTGAAAAGATCGACTTCTGCCCACAAGTTACCAAACAGACGACCGTTTGTCCAATAATTGTCCTTCGGACGTTCAACCAAAGCCAATGGATTCTGCCAGTTACCTGATCCGGCGATCTTTGAACCCGAATAGCGTCCCTGAATATCATAAACCGGAACCCAAGGCGAAGCACGGTAAGTCCATGAATAAGGTGTAGACTCGCTAGATCCTGCATTCAATCCTGCATCTTTTGTCCAAGCATACGTCATATTTTCACCTACGCGCAACCAGCTGCGAAGATTGAAAGAAGTATTCGAACGTACTTGATACCTTTTGTAATACTGATATTTAACAGTACCCTGCTGATCAAAATAGTTTGCTGACATCAAGTATTGTCCTTTCTCGGTACCGCCGGAAAGTGTCAACTGATAATTCTGAATGACACCGGTTCTGTCGATGACATTCCACCAGTTTGTACCCTCATTCGGATCGAAAGTAGTAAGAGCATTGCCCGGATAAGAATAGCTGTTCGGATCGATATCCGTTCTACCGTTGGCACCCGTCACCGTCAGATAATTCGGGATTGATGGATTAGCACCTGTACCAAACTGCGGATGTGAAGGCATCGCACTTGATCCGGCAATTGTATTTGCACCTTTTTGTGCAGCCCATTCAACAGCCAGACGGTCTTTTGAATTCAATACGTCGTACTGTTTTGTTGTGTTGGAAGTTCCCAGATAACCATCGAAAGTAAGTTTCGGCTGTCCGCTCTTCGTACCTTTCTTTGTAGTGATCAAGATAACACCGTTAGAAGCTTGCGCACCATAGATAGCGGCTGCGGAAGCATCTTTCAGTACCTGCATACTTTCAATATCGTTCGGGTTGATTGTATTCAGGTTCTGGTCGCGTGTAGAAACGCCGTCGATAACATACAACGGTCCGTTATCATTAACGGTGCCGACACCACGGATACGAACCATGGCTGCTGTACCCGGAGAACCGCTCGAACCGATAACAACACCGGCAGCGCGTCCTTGCAGCTGTTCTGTAACAGAAGATGATGGAGTTTTAAGAAGATCTTTGGTATCAACGACAGCAACAGAACCGGTAATATCCTTTTTCTGCTGTGTTCCATAACCAACGACAACGATTTCATCCAACTTTTGGGTATCTTCCTTCAAGGTGATTTTCATTGCCCTCGAAGCTTGTACCGTTTGGGTAACATAACCGATGTAAGAGATTTCGAGCGTTACGCCCGACTTTACTTCCAAGGAGAACTTACCGTCCATATCGGTAATTGTTCCATTAGTTGTTCCTTTTTCCACAACGTTCGCGCCAATAACAGGCTCGCCTTTCGTGTCAACGATGGTACCAGAAATCCTTCCGTTTTGTTGAACAATGGTTGCAACCGGGGCACCCGGTACTTCGGATGCCATTATCTCGGTTGCATTAGTCGAAAAGGCGGAGAACATTAAACAAAGGGTGGAAACCTTTGCTATCGCGCCCAGCGATAGTTTAAACGTTTTCTCCATAAATAAAAATGATAAATGATTATTTGATTTAAAAACTTATATATAAGTATATATCTACCTAGAGATAATATACCCTCTCATTTCACTACTTTGTTTGCATAGGCAATAAATATTTTTATGGTATAGAATTAATAAATAACTTAAGCCACAAAGCTAAACAATATTTTCAATATTGCAAAGATATTTATAATATTTTTGTTCGATATCTATAATTTTTTTGTTCGATATTCACAAATAAATCTCACCGAAGAATTGCGGGCAATGGAAGTTCGGTGAAGGCAGATCAATCGGATTCCAGCTAACGAAGTGAGGGAAAGCTGTTTCATCCGCACATTTATAGAAATTACCCAAAATCTTTTCGGGCAAATTCTGAGGATCCAGTCCCATCACAGTAAACGGAATTGAAACAATCAGTTCCCATTCGAAGACACCGCGTTTTTCAGGGAAAGCCACTTGAGGCAATGACGCGTAACGTCTTATAGATGCAAACTGTTCAGGAGTAAGTGTTGTTTTTTCATCTCTTGATTTTCTATAAGAAGCATCGCAGACGCCAAGGCAGTTGAATTCGAAATTAAAATAGTTCGTATCTTCCACCCGCTTCATAAAAAATTCAACACAACTGTCTGTGTAAACCGGCGAACCATCTTCCATCCACACAGCCTTTAATGAGTTTCCTCTCACGAAATAGCGAATATACAGATTGGCATCTGTACGCGCTATATCAAATGCAACGATAGGTTTGTAAGAATAATCTTTCCAATTGATTGCATCAATATACTCTCTCTCTGCTTTGTTTTCCAACAGAAAGCCGACAGAAGACAAATCAAGTACATCCAACGTCGGCAAATAAGGAACTTTAATTTTTTTCATCTCTAATTACAAATTTGAAGTAATGGCAAATGAAAATAGGAAGTCAACAAAACCGATACTAACCCTACAACAGACAAAACGATAATTATCGACCCCACTACCCTATTCAATAACCATATACCACGTATATTAAACCACTTTTTTAATTTTGCCACAAAATAGGTGATACTTAACCACCAAAGAATTGCACCAATACCAATACACACTACACCCCAAATCAACATCCACACAGAATATTCCGGGAGAACGAAGCCCAAACGGGCAAACAAACCAATATACAGAAAAACAATCAGCATATTACTGAAAGTCAGAATAAACGACGTAATATAATCTTGCGTAAACGACAGCTTCTTTTCCTTTTGTTTTTGCATTCCGGCTACCGGATTACTTTTAAAGATGTAATACCCGAAAACGCCCAGCACCAAACTTCCTAACAATTGCAATGGAGCTTCATTGGCTTCCACAAAATTAACAACCACTCCCATGCCCAGACAAGTAAGGATAGCGTAGAGCATATCCGATGTCGCAGCTCCCAGTCCAGTCACAAAACCGTGCCAACGTCCTTTGTTCAGTGTACGTTGTATGCACAGCATTCCTGCCGGACCCATCGGGGCGGAGACCAATACTCCAATCACTACTCCTTTACTTAATATCCCAAGCATTTACCTTTTCTATAAATATTATAACCGCACAAAGTTAATTCGGTTTCAAGAAATTCAAATCTTATTTTGCATTTAAATCCAAATCACGAACATCTTTTAGTATTTCCTGAAGTTGGAAAACGATTTCAGGATGCTTCAACGACTCTTCTTCCTGTTCGTTGACCTTGCGCATGTCGTACAGCGAGGGAGCTTTCCGATAACCGGTTTCTATATTGGTGAACTCTCCGGTGTTCGGTTCGCCATTACTCGGTTCGATATACTTCCAGTCTTTTGTACGAACAGATAGCGTATGATCCAAAGCCTGCTCGATCACCCACGGACGATCGGTCTTGTCTTGTCCGAGCCAGTTTGCCAGATGGTCGTAGCTGTCGGGGGCAGCGCCTTGCGGCAATGTTGCATTTATAAGCGTCGAGAGCGATCTGAACCAGTCGATCTGCGAAACGAGTACATCCGTCACTTGTTCTTTCTTTATTTTCTGTGGCCAGCTGACGATTGCCGGTACACATGTTCCTGCTTCGAAAGCACTGTATTTGCCACCGCGGAACGGACCGCCCGGTTTATGTGTCCCTGCAAGTTCGACTGCCCGGTCAACATATCCGTCGTCGAGCACCGGGCCGTTATCGCTCGAAAGAATGATCAATGTGTTTTCGCGAAGTCCTGCTTTCTCAAGCGCATCGACCACCTGTCCGACAGTCCAGTCGAACTGAAGGATAGCTTCTCCACGCAGACCCATCGGACTTTTGCCTCTGAAGCGTTCGTTCGGGAATCGCGGCACATGGACATCGTTCGTTGCAAGATACAGGAAGAACGGACGATTCTTATTGTTATTGATAAAATCGATAGCGTGCATAGTCAGCGAATCGGCAATATTCTCGTCTTTCCACAATGCTTTTCCTCCGCCTTTCATATAACCTATGCGACCGATACCGTTGACAATCGCCATATCATGACCATGACTGGCCTTCAGATGATAAAGCAGTTCGGGATGATCCTTTCCCAGAGGCTCTCCTTCAAACGGAGTCGTATAGCTCACTTCGATAGGCGCTGACGGATCGTAGTTTACCACGCATCCGTTCTCAATGAAGACGCATGGCACGCGGTCAGCCGTAGCAGCCATGATATACGAATAATCGAATCCCAGATCGCCCAGTCCTGTAGGCAGCGGCGCATTCCAATCCTGTTCGCCCGTCTTGTCGCCAAGACCCAGATGCCATTTGCCGATGGCGCCCGTCGTATAGCCTGTGTTTTTAAACATATCAGCGATTGTGTAGCGTTCGGGGCGGATAATCATTCCCACATTTCCGGCGGCGATATCCGTACCGGGACGGCGCCAGGCATATTCGCCCGTCAGAATGGAGTAGCGCGAAGGTGTGCTCGTCGAAGCAGTGGCGTGGGCATTCAGAAAGCGGATGCCGGACGAAGCCAGGCGGTTCACATTCGGTGTTTGCACGCGTGTTGCGCCATAGCATTGCAAGTCACCATAACCCAAATCATCAGCATAAATAAAGATGACATTAGGTTTCTGAGGATGCGCTGCCTGTTTGTTCTGCGCGAGCAGATTCATCGGAAGCAAAGCACAAGCTCCCAAACCTATACAGGCAAATGATTTTACATTGTTTATCCGTTGCATTCGATTTATCGTTTTGTGTTTAAATATGTTATTTGGCAAAGGTAAAAAGAAATTCTGAAATAGCAAGCATGATTCCAACAATCAGGTGTCATCCGATGGTCAAAAAACAATAAAACTACACATTGTTTATTTCAGTTTTTCGCAAAATTCGATTTTTTCCTTGTTCGGTCCCATGATGGTAAAAAACTTCACGCCATGTTCCCAGAACGGGAGCGATTGCACTTCGTTGTCGAGCAACATAAAGCCTTCGCGTTTAACGTTTTCAAAAACCGTATCAATATCCGTAACGTCCAGTGCCACATGATCGATGGCACCCACAGCCATTGCCGCTTTCCGGTTTTCATAGACTTCCATCGTAAGATTACCGAGCGTCAGGAACGACACTTTCTCATCAGCCTTCTCATTGAGTGTCTGATACTCAAGTTCGAAGCCCAGCGCCTTATAAAAACGCACGGACGCTTCCATATCGTTTGTCGGTATTCCTATATGCTGAACACCCAAGAGATTTTTCTTTATATCCATAGAACTAACATTATAATTATGCAAATTTAAAAGATTCTCTTCAAATCCGATCACAATCCGTGAGGAAGTTTTGCCTCGCAATATCAAAAATTCATGTTCATTTTGAATGAAAATCCGCCGTTCATGTAGAATCGAACGAATTATGGATTATATTCAGAGCTAATTAGCTGTAATTCTATCAGTTATTACATCTAATAGAAAGTTCCATTTCATTCGGAAGAAAGTTTCACTTCATTCGAATGAAACCTTCACTCCATTCGAATGAAATGGTTCGCGCATTCGAATGAATTTCCGCGCGACTTTAGAAGCGTTTTTAGCCGTATCAAAAATCTATGTTTTGTTTGTCAGCGCATAAAAAAAGCCTCTGACTTATAAAAAAATCAGAGACTTCGTTTGCGGTGCGTATGGGACTCGGACCCATGACCCCATGCGTGACAGGCATGTATTCTAACCAGCTGAACTAACGCACCATTATTATTTTGTGTGTTCCTCTCTCGAAACGCGGTGCAAAAATAGATTGTTTATTTCAATTATGCAACACTCTTGCGAAATTTTTTCAACAAAATTTTATCATCATTGATAATAAAGCAATTGCATTACGACACGACTTTATTCAAAACGGGACAAAAAAAATACATTTATTCCGTTTTATGGCAACAAGAGTGTAAGATTTTGTAAGGCTAAAAGCTATATGTCATGATAATTTGTTAGCTTTGCAACGCAATTCTAAAATGCAATAAAATGGATGTAGCAATTATCAAATACAACGCGGGGAATATCTATTCGGTTGATTACGCTCTGAAACGTTTAGGCGTCGAAGCAGTGATTACAGCCGATGCCGAGCTTCTGCACAAAGCCGACAAGGTAATCTTTCCGGGGCAAGGAGAAGCTTCATCAACAATGCATTATCTGCGCGAGCACAAGCTCGACACGCTGATCAAAGACCTGAAGCAGCCCGTTTTAGGCATTTGCATCGGAATGCAACTTATGTGCAGACATTCAGAAGAGGGAGACACGGACTGTCTGAATATTTTCGACACCGAAGTGAAGAAGTTCATCTCGACCCGACATGAAGACAAGGTGCCGCACATGGGATGGAATTCAATCCGTAATCTCAAAGGCGAATTATTTGATCCGTCGCTTGAAGAACAGTTTGTCTATTTCGTACATAGTTATTATGTGCCGGTCAACGACTGGACGGCAGCGACATGCGAATACATTGTGCCTTTCAGTGCATCCATGCATAAAGGGAACTTCTATGCCACGCAATTCCATCCGGAAAAAAGCGGTTCGATAGGAGAATCCATATTAAAGAACTTTCTAAAACTTTGAATGTATATGATTAGACTGGTTCCTGCAATAGACTTAATTGATGGAAAGTGCGTACGCCTTACCAAAGGCGATTACGACACAAAGAAAGTATACAACGAAGATCCTCTGGAAGTTGCCAAAGAGCTCGAAGACAATGGTATCCAATATCTGCATGTCGTTGATCTCGACGGCGCCCGACTGGGTCATATTGTCAATTACCGCACGTTGGAGCATATCGCGTCGCGTACTTCGCTGATCATCGATTTCGGTGGAGGCATCAAGGAAGACGGCGATCTGGAAATAGCTTTCGACAGCGGAGCACGGATGATCACAGGCGGAAGCATCGCCGTGACCGAACCCGAAAAGTTTGCCAAATGGATTCAAAAATACGGATCGAAGAAAATCATCCTGGGCGCGGACTGCAACAATAAAAAGATTGCCATACATGGATGGAAAGAGACGACTGACAAAGATCTGATACCTTTCATACAAGATTATTACGACAAAGGCATCACGAAAGTAGTATGCACCGACATCCAGCGCGACGGAATGCTTCAAGGTCCTTCTATTGAATTATATAAGGAAATCAAAGAGCAAGTGCCGCTCATCTATCTGATTGCCAGTGGAGGCGTCAGTT
This sequence comes from Tannerellaceae bacterium, assembly GCA_036734445.1. Classification (GTDB taxonomy): domain Bacteria; phylum Bacteroidota; class Bacteroidia; order Bacteroidales; family Tannerellaceae; genus Parabacteroides. Next base: position 5,940 of record DAIMYP010000069.1, on the reverse strand, counting down.
CGATAGCCGATATTGAGAAGCTCAACGAAGCAGGCGTCCCGGCAGTGATCTTCGGGAAAGCGCTCTATGAAGGAAAAATAAAAATAAAAGACCTGCTCAGGTTCACCTGAAAACAGAAAAGTATGCTGGCAAAAAGAATCATTCCCTGTCTGGATATCAAAGACGGCAAGACAGTCAAAGGCATCAACTTCGTCAATTTCCGCGACGCGGGCGACCCTGTGGCTTTAGGAGCGCAGTACAGTCGCGACGGAGCCGACGAACTGGTGTATCTCGACATCACCGCCTCTTTTGAAGGACGGAAAACTTTTACAGAACTGGTAAAAAAAGTCGCTGCACATATCAGCATTCCGTTCACCGTTGGCGGAGGAATCAACGAGCTGTCGGATGTAGACAGACTCTTGTCTGCCGGCGCCGACAAGGTGTCGATCAATTCGGCAGCACTGCGCAATCCTTCGCTTATTGAAGAGATTGCGACGAACTATGGGAGTCAGGTGTGCGTGGTTGCTATTGATGCGAACTTCGAGAACAACGACTGGATCTGCTATCTGAACGGAGGACGCGTGGCGACCGATAAGCATCTGTTCCAGTGGGCAATGGAGGCCGAACAGCGCGGCGCGGGCGAAATTCTTTTCACCAGTATGACGCACGACGGCGTGAAAGACGGCTATGCAAACGAAGCATTGGCCACGCTTGCCGCTGAATTGCATATTCCGGTCATCGCCTCCGGAGGCGCAGGCAAAATGGAGCATTTCCGCGACACTTTCAAAGAAGGAAAAGCCGATGCCGCACTGGCAGCAAGCGTATTCCACTTCGGTGAAATAAATATTGCCGAACTGAAACAATACTTGCATCGCGAAGGAATAAATGTCAGATTATAAAAACAACACCATAAAACAATGAATTTAGATTTTGAAAAAATGGGCGGATTAGTTCCCGCCATCATACAGGACAACAACACCGGCAAAGTGCTGATGCTGGGTTTTATGAATGAAGAGGCTTTCAAGAAGACCGAAGAAACAGGCAAAGTGACCTTCTACAGCCGCACAAAACAACGCCTTTGGATGAAGGGCGAGACCAGTGGCAACACGCTTACCGTAGTCAGCATCACTGCCGACTGCGACAACGACACACTGCTCATCAAGGCTATTCCTGCAGGACCTGTCTGCCACACCGGCGCCGACACCTGTTTCGACGAGAAGAACGACGAACCGATCATGTTCCTCAAATACTTGCAGGACTTCATCGACCGCCGTCATAAAGAGATGCCTGAAGGCTCATACACGACCTCTCTGTTCAACAGCGGCGTGAACCGTATGGCACAGAAAGTGGGCGAAGAAGCTGTTGAAACTGTTATCGAAGCTACAAACGGCACGGACGACCGCCTCGTTTACGAAGCTTCCGACCTGATTTATCACCTCATCGTGTTGCTTACAAGCAAAGGCCTCCGCATCGAGGACCTCGCTGTCGAACTGAAGAAAAGGCATAAAGGTTAATCATCATGGAAGAAAACGTCCTGCTCAATATGAAAGGTGTCGACATCTGCCGAAAGGAGAACATCGTTCTTCACGAAGCATCTTTCACACTTCATAACGGAGAATTCGTGTACGTCATAGGCAAAGTAGGAACCGGAAAAAGCAGCCTGCTCAAGTCGCTCTACTGCGAAATTCCCATCAAGACGGGAGAAGCGCAACTGCTCGATTACAATCTTTGCAAGATGAAAAGGAAAGACATTCCCTTTCTGCGTCGCAAGCTGGGTATCGTCTTCCAGGATTTTCAGCTTCTGACAGACCGTTCCGTGCACAAGAATCTGGAATTCGTACTGAAAGCTACCGGATGGAAGAAAAAGTCGGATATTCATGACCGCATAGAAAAAGTGCTGGCGCAAGTCGGCATGCAGGACAAAGGTTATAAAATGCCTCACGAACTGTCGGGAGGCGAACAGCAACGTATAGTCATCGCACGCGCACTGCTCAACGACCCGCCACTGATTCTGGCGGACGAACCGACCGGGAATCTTGACCCCGAGACAAGCGGACAAATCGTACAGCTTCTGCACGATATTTGCGCCAAAGGAAGGGCTGTAATTATGACAACTCACAACTACACACTGGTGCATAATTTTCCAGCACGCATAGTAAAATGTGAGAATGGTTGTCTAAGTGATGTCGGTGAATAATTTTTTATGTAACTTTGCACACGAAATAGTACAAAACAAAGACAAATTAATAAACGAAAGAAATGAAAGTTTTAAAGTTCGGCGGTACATCCGTAGGTTCTGCACAAAGGATGAAGAATGTAGCAAAACTGATTACGGGCGAATGCAACATCATCGTGTTGTCGGCCATGTCAGGCACGACCAATTCGTTAGTTGAAATTTCAGACTATCTCTACAAGAAAAATCCCGATGGAGCAAACGAAATCATCAACAAACTGACCAAGCTGTATCTCGGCCATATTGACGAATTATACAGCACCGACGAATACAAGAAGAAAGCGCGCGAATATGTGAAGTCTCATTTCGATACAATCCGCGCCTTCACGAAAGACCTGTTCACAATGTTCGAAGAGAAAGTCATCCTCGCACAAGGCGAACTGATCTCTACAGGAATGATGGCACTTTATCTGCAGGAATGCGGATACAAGGCTGTTCTGCTTCCTGCTCTGGAATATATGCGCACCGACAAAAACGCAGAACCGGATCCGTTCTATATCAAAGACAAACTTCTGAAACTGCTGGACGAGAACAAAGAGGCAGATATCTATATCACACAAGGTTACATTTGCCGCAACGCATACGGCGAGATCGACAATCTGCAGCGTGGCGGAAGCGACTACAGTGCATCACTCATCGGTGCAGCCATTGATGCTGAAGAGATCCAGATCTGGACCGACATCGACGGCATGCACAACAACGACCCGCGCGTCGTTGCCAACACACAGCCTGTACGCTATCTGCATTTCGAGGAAGCTGCCGAGCTGGCGTATTTCGGAGCTAAAATACTGCATCCTACTTGCATACAGCCTGCAAAAGTCAACAATATTCCCGTTCGCCTGCTGAACACGATGCAACCGGAAGCACCGGGAACCATCATCTCCAACGAACTCGAGAAAGGAAAAATCAAAGCCGTTGCCGCAAAAGACAACATCACGGCCATCAAGATAAAAAGCGGACGAATGCTTCTGGCAACCGGATTCCTCAGAAAAGTATTTGAGATCTTTGAGGAATACCAGACACCGATCGACATGATTACCACTTCCGAAGTAGGTGTATCCGTCACGATTGACAACCGCAAGCATCTCGACGAGATTGTAAACGACCTGAAGAAGTTCGGAACTGTCACAGTCGATGAAGACATGGTGATTGTCTGCGTCGTTGGCGATCTGGAATGGGACAATGTCGGCTTCGAAGCACGTATCATTCAAGCAATGAAAGAAGTGCCTGTCCGAATGATTTCCTACGGAGGAAGCAACTACAACGTGTCGCTGCTTGTCAAAGCATCCGACAAGACAAAAGCTCTGCAGGCATTGAGCGACCATCTGTTCAATAATAAATGATTATGCTGAAAGGAACTTTTCCTCTGAATAAATTCAAAGCGCTTCCTACACCGTTCTACTATTATAATATGGAACTGCTGAAGGAAACGCTTCAAACAGTTAAAGCTGAAGCCTCGAAAGAGGACTATCATGTTCATTATGCCGTCAAGGCAAACGCCAATCCACGCATTTTATCGCTGATAGCGAAATATGGATTTGGCGCCGACTGTGTAAGCGGTGGCGAAATACAGGCTGCGTTGGATGCAGGATTTCCAAGCAACAAGATTGTGTTCGCCGGTGTGGGAAAAGCCGACTGGGAAATCAATCTCGGACTCGACAACCACATATTCTGCTTCAACGTGGAATCGGCTGCCGAACTGGAAGTGCTGAATTCGCTTGCCGAAGCCAAGAATCAAATTGCCGACATTGCACTGCGTATCAATCCGGAAGTAGATGCACACACGCATGCAAAAATCACAACCGGAATGAAAGAGAACAAGTTCGGCATCAATCTGAGTCAGTTGGGCGACGTTTTGAAACTCACTGAGGAACTGAAGTTTGTTCATCTGATTGGTATTCATTGCCATATCGGATCGCAAATCACAGATATGGCAGCGTTCAGAAACCTGGTGATTCGTGTCAACGAGATCCAGGACGAACTCGAAGCGTGGGGAACACTCGTGCACAACATCAATTTTGGTGGCGGACTAGGCGTCAGCTACGAACATCCGAATCATTTGGCTGTTCCGGCATTCGACGACTATTTTTCTGTATTCAACAAACTGCTGGAACGCCGTCGCGGACAGGAAGTGCATTTTGAACCGGGGCGTTCAATCGTTGCCCAATGCGGATCACTCATCTCGAAAGTGCTCTATGTCAAGGAAGGCGAAACGAAAAAGTTCTGTATCCTCGACGCAGGTTTCACCGATCTGATTCGTCCCGCCATGTACGGCGCCTATCATCGCATCGAGAATATCAGCAGTGATGAAGCCGTCGATGTTTACGATGTTGTGGGACCGATTTGTGAATCGTCCGACGTTTTCGGCAAAGATATTGAACTGAATAAAGCCCACAGAGGCGATTTTGTAGCAATCCGCTCAGCAGGTGCATACGGCGAAATCATGGCTTCGCAATACAACTGTCGCAAACTGCCACAAGCTTACTTCTCGGATACGATAGATAAGATTCATATTTAATCTGTATCTTTGTGGCGCAAAAACTAATTGAGGAATGACCGAACTGCTTACATTTTCTACTTTTGAGATATGTCTCATTGGAATAACATTCTTGCTGTTTGTTATTCAAATGATGTATAATCTTATCACTTATGCCCGTCCGCTGCGTTTTGCCAAAAAAAGAAGCAAAAGCGAAACTCAAGCAGAGAGCAGAACATTGCCACCCGTTTCAATCATCATCTACGCTCGTGGCGATGCAGAAAGTCTGCGTTCGAACCTCCCTCTTTTCCTTTCACAAGATTATCCGGACTATGAAGTTATTGTGGTCAATGACGGCGAAGACAGCGACAGCGAAGATGTCTTGAAAATTCTGTCAAGTGAGAACAAGCATCTGTATTACACCTACGTTCCTGTCGACACTCAATACTTGAGCCATAAGAAACTGGCATTGACAATGGGAATCAAGGCTGCTAAAAACGACATTCTGCTTTTCACCGAAGCCAATTGCCAACCTTTGAGTCAGAAATGGATTCAAACGATGACGGCTTCATACGCTTCAGGCACAGATATTCGTCTGGGATTCTGCGCATTCCAGAAAAACAAAGGATTCCTCAACAAACTGATTTCGTACGATAATCTGCTCAATGGCTTGCAATATCTGTCGTCAGCTTTAGCGCATCATCCGTTTTCAGGGAACGGCAAAAATCTGTCATATCGCAGAAATCTGTTCTTTGCACACAAAGGATACAGCAAATCGCTGAATATTCACGCCGGAGCCGACGATCTTTTCATTAACGAAGCAGCAACAAAACAGAACACGCAAGTGGAATTCTCGCCCGAAAGCATCATCAGCATCGACAACAGCGATTATCTGACTTGGAAAGAAATGAAAATCGCACGCGTCGTAACGCAACATTTCTTCAAAGGAGCGAGCCTGGCATTTCACAAGTTCTATACGGCTTCATTCTTCCTGTTTCTGATTGCCGCCTTGGCAACAATTGTGTTTGGAATATTCGGGAACTGGACTATCTCCATCGCTGCCGGATTGCTTCTCATCGCACGCTTCATCATCAAAGCCATGGTTTTCCGCAGATCATCGCTGCTACTACAGCAAAAACCACTGTGCATGTCGCTTCTCATTCTCGAATTTGCACTTCCCCTTTATAATATGTATATTCACATTTACAGGAAGTTCAGAGGAAAGATCGATTATACCTCAAGAATTTAAATT
>DAIMYP010000068.1:0-16306 GCA_036734445.1 Tannerellaceae bacterium | reverse complement strand
TTCACAAGTTTCTCATATTCCCGGTCACTGACGTTGATCAGCTTCATCTCCCTCATTCGTTGGAAAATGAACGGTGCCAGAAACAGCCGTTCATCAGCCAGTTGTTTCAAAAGGCGAGCTGCCTCAGTCTTCGAAACTTTCGTAGCCGGCGGAACTTTTTCTTTTTTCTCGGATAGAGAATCAGATTCGTTTATGGAATCGTGGTTTTATTGAAGTTTGTCTTTGAGATGCTTTTCGTATTCCTGAGGGTCGCTTGAAAAGGCGCAAGCTGCTCTACACCATTCTTTGTCTTCTAAAAGAGAAAAAATTAAAAATCTAATTTTATTTCGAAAACTCTCTCTCCCTCCCTCTTCAGCGCATTCATGCGCGTAGAGAGAGCGTGAGTCTCTCTCTAAATAAAAATTATTTTTAATTTTTATTATTCTCTTCTCTTCTCTTCACTTCATTCTCTTTTCTTTTGCTTCTTTTCTTTTCTCTTTTTGTTTTTAATTGACTCTTCGTCCAATCCATAAATCCATAAACCAGAGCTTCATGAGTCTCTGTAACATTTACACTATATCCATTGATTATCATGCATTCTGAATTAGAATTTTCAATAGCCTGCTTTTTGTCCTCTCATTTGCGATTTCTTATTGGGACATATTATTCTTTTGCATCCAGAATTATAGGGAACAACAGTCGTATTTCTTCAGCTCTTAAAAAACATCCGAATGAAAAGGTCATTTCATTCGAATGAAACGCTCGATACATTCGAATGAAATGCTTTTTTGTTCCGAATGTATTTGGAATTTGATTCGAATGCACAATCAACAATATTTGAACCTCATGCAATTAAATTATCCATCGAACCGAAGCATCTCAGGTGTATCATAAGGCAGTGTACCGCATAATTTATCTACACAAAACTTTCCCCAATCATAAAATAAATTGTTTTTATCACTCCAACTACCTACCTTTGTTTCCCGAGAATTAAAATCGATGGTTATGGAGAGTTTATCAATAGATAAAAACGAGATTCAACAGACGTTAGATCGGCTGAGGTGCGAACGGAAATGGGATGAACGGAAGAATTTTCTTTTGAGATGTATCGCAGAGTATCCTGATGAATACTACTTTTTCACATTGCTTTCGGAAGCCTGCTATTCTCAGAAATTGCCAGAAGAAACATTGGCTTATGCAGAGAAAGCCATGATGCTCAAGGGGAAAGAAGATGATGTCTGGGTGAATTTTTATTATGGCATGGCGCTTTCGCTGAACGACAAATATGAAGAGGCCATCAAGCAGTTCGATATCATTTTGCGCAAACATTTGTCGACGATCGCCTACAATGAACACGGCGAAGGAATGAAATCGGCAAAGGGCTTGCTAACGATGCTTTGTACCTGAAAGGACGCGCACTGATGGAAATGGGTGACCTCCGGCAAGCAAAGAAACTAATCAAGAAGCATCTCGCCCATCGCCAACATGGCATTTTCAGTGAGTTCTCTAAAAAAGATATCGAAAGAATTGCCAAGAGTTTAGAGTGAATGGTTATAACTGTCAGCCGTAAGTTATTTGCTTTCAACTAGACAATTACCGATGGGACGGATGATGCATAATAATATTCTTTATGAGCCTTGTATATCACAAGAAAAATCACTAACTTTACGCAACGTAATGTATAAAACAAAATATCATGAAAAAGACAAAAGTTGCCATTCTGTTCACGCTGATGCTTGCCTTGCTTCCTTCAACCGTAATCTGCGCTGAAGAAGGTGAATCATATACGCCGCAAAACAGCACATGGAAGAATCCGGCAACCGAATGGCTTTCGAAAGCTAAAGTAGGTGCATTCACACACTTCCTGCGCGATAAAAGCAATGCTGACATCATCAATCAATTTGATGTGAAAGAGCTGGTCGATCAGTTGAGCAAAGCGAAAGTGGGCTATTTCGTGTTCACCCTGGGACAGAACAGTGGGTACTACAACGCACCGAATGCAGTCTACGACAAACTTACCGGATACAAAGCCGGCGAACGCTGCTCCAAAAGAGATGTACCCATGGAACTTGCCAAAGCGCTGAAGAAAAAGGGAATACGTTTCATGCTGTATCTGCCTTGCCAAACGCCAAACCAGGATCTTCAGGCTGTCAAAAACATTGGCTTCCCGACTGAGACCGCCAACACGGACCGCAAGATGACGAAAAAAGGAACGGAAAACTGGGCGAAAGTCATTGCCTGGTGGTCGAAACATTACGGAACACTGGTTTCGGGATGGTGGTTCGACGGCGGCTACCAACATTGCCAGTTTGATTCGAAAATAGCAAAGATCTATGCCGAAGCAGCAAAGAGCGGAAACAAAAACGCCATCGTCACCTTCAATCCCGGTGTGAAACTGGAAAGGGCTACGACAGCCGAAGACTACACTGCCGGAGAAATCAACGAACCACTGAAAGAAATAATATCCGACCGGTGGATAGATGGATCACAGGCTCATGTATTGACTTATATGGGCGACACATGGGGCAAGCACAACCTGCGATTCAATGACAGCAAATGGATCAAGTGGGTTAAGACGTTCACGAACAAAGGTGGCGCCGTATCAATAGACATGGGCGTAAACTACGATCCGGCAAAAGGACCGATAGGGCAGATAGATGATGAACAAATCAAACAGCTGCAGAATATTATCGAAGGCATTAAATAACACGTAATCATATAATTATTCCATCTATAAATTTTAAAACATGAAAACAATAAAAAGGCTGACACTCGGCTTATTGCTTCTGGCAACTTGTGTGTGCGCACTACAAGCTCAAGACGCACAAAAAATAAAACGCGAAAGTATTGAATGGCTCGACATCTGGGCACCGCAAACCAACAACACTTCACTGCCAAGAGTATTGCTGATAGGCAACTCCATCGCACGTTTGTACAGGGGAGAAGTAGAAAAACAGCTTGAAGGAAAAGCCAACGTCGTACGTCTGTCAACTTCAAAATCAATAGGCGACCCGGCATTGCTGGAAGAGATTTCGCTGATCATGCACCAGTACAAATTCGATGTCGTTCATTTCAATAACGGCATGCACGGATTCGACTATACTGAAGACGAATATGCAGCAGCATTCCCGAAGTTCTTTGAGACAATCAAAAACAACGCACCGCAAGCCAAACTGATCTGGGCGACAACAACTCCCAGACGCACCGGCGAAGGGATGAAGGACTTCGACAAAATAACAGAACGGATTAATGTGCGCAACCGGATCGCTGCGGACTATTTCAAAGACAAACCGGAAGTGAAGACGGACGACCTGTACTCGGTCATCTCGCGTAACCCGATCTATTACGAAGGCGGTGACGGCACACACCCGAACGCACTGGGTGTCAAGGCGCTGGCGAACAGAGTGGCCGACGAGATTCTGACTTCACTGAACGAAAGCAGCAATCTGACCTATTTCCCAGCCGGATATACTCCAGAAGAAGTAGGCAAAAAACTGGGATATCATTTTCTGCAATCGAAGCACTACTTTCCCGATCAGGAACGCATCGTTTATCCGGAAGTATGCACATGGCTCGGAGCGTTGCGCTTCGGAAAAGTGGCAAACGACAATGTGCTGATCCAACAGTTGCAGAAACGTTTCGAACCGTTGTTCAATGAGCGCAAGGATCTTCTTCCCGTACAAAATCATGTCGATTTTAATATGTTCGGCTCGCTGCCGCTGGAATTTTATCAGATCACTAAAGACAAGCGTTTCTATAACTTGGGGCTGACGTATGCCGACACGCAATGGGCAGTTCCCGATACGGCAAACGCCGAGGCAAAAGCTTGGGCAAAGAAAGGTTACACCTGGCAGACACGCCTTTGGATCGACGACATGTTCATGATCACAATCGTACAGGCGCAAGCCTACCGCGCTACCGGCAACCCGAAATACATCAACCGCGCAGCCAAAGAGATGGTGATGTATCTAAAGGACTTGCAGCAACCGAACGGTCTGTTCTATCATGCGCCCGACGTGCCTTATTATTGGGGAAGAGGAAACGGATGGATGGCCGCGGGAATGGCCGAACTGCTTTCGGTTCTACCGGAACATAACCCCGACCGCGCCAAGATACTCGAAGGCTACAAAACGATGATGAAAAGCCTGAAAGATTATCAGTATAACGACGGCATGTGGAACCAGTTGATCAACGAACCGACTTTCTGGCCGGAGACTTCAGGGTCGGCAATGTTCACCTACGCCATGATTCTCGGCGTCAAACATGGATGGCTGGATGCAAAGGAATATACGCCGATAGCTCGAAAAGCATGGCTCGGACTAGTAAACTACATCAACGAGAACGGCGATGTGATGTCGGTTTGCTACGGGACGAACAAGAAGAACGACAGACAGTATTACTACGACCGTCCGCAGATCACGGGCGACTTTCACGGACAGGCGCCTGTCCTCTGGTGTGCGTATGCATTGTTGAGCAAATAAGAGACAACAAAGAATTTGAGCATGAAAAGATTCGTAATGTTTTTAACAGGCTGTATGGCGTTCGCATTCATCACGCCGGCGAACGCCACGGAGAAGACCATGACCGTCACGGTCAGCAATCCTCAAAACGAAGTGCGACAGGACTATCCAGTCAGCATCGCGTTGAAACACCTCGGTTTGAACTTTAAAGTCCAATCGGCTCTGGTAGTCAAGAACGGTCAAGAAATGCCATGTCAGCTGGACGACATGAATGGCGACAACAGCAACGACGAACTGGCTTTCGTGACGGACCTGGGACCGAAGGAAAAGAGCTCCTTTCAAATTCATCTGTTCTCCGACAAGAAAGGGCTTCGTAACTATACGTCCCGTGTGTATGCAGAGATGCTCGTGATAGACGGACAGAAAAAAAATGTCCCGATACAGTCGATGAGCGTCCTCAACGATGGCAATCCCTACACGAGCCTTTATCACCACGGACCGGCATTCGAATCGGAACTGATCGCATTGCGTGTCTATTTTGACAATCGGCAAACGGTCGATGCCTACGGAAAGTTTCGCAAAGGACTGGAGCTGAAAGACACACAGTTCTATCCGACCAAAGAGCAGAAAAAGAACGGCTACGGCGACGATGTACTGTGGGTCGGGACAACTGCCGGCGTTGGAACATTGCGCGGATGGGACGGACAGTCGCCTGCAATGATCACGCCTGTTGCCAAACGCACGGAAAGCATTCGCGCCTACGGACCGGTCAGAACGGTTGTCGAAGTAAAGGACGAAGGATGGAACAGCAATGGGAGCCTGCTGAACATGACGACGCAATACATTCTTTACGCCGGACATCGCGACTGTGAAGTGAACGTCAGTTTCAGTGAGCCTCTCGGCAAAGAACTGTTCTGCGTCGGCGTAACGAACGTGAAACATTCCGAAGAAATGAGCGATCATCAAGGACTTCTCGGTTGCTGGGGCACAGACTGGCCTGTCGATGTTAAGGATTCTGCGGGATACAAACAAGAAACGGTCGGATTGGCTGTATGCATCCCGAAAACATTCGTCCGCTCGGAACCTGCTCCCACAAAAGACAACTATCTGTACGTCATTGGCAAAAGCACCAACAACAAAGATATCCATTATCATCTTGCCTTCTGTTCAGCCAATGAATCTTTTGGCTTCAAAAACAAAGACGAATGGTTCGGCTATCTGAAAAACTGGCGCGAAAGTCTGAATCATCCCTGCGTAATAGCTATCAGATAAGAATAGGATAAAAAGACCATGCGTGCTTTTTGATAAGAGCATGCATGGTCTTTTGAAAAAGGATACGGCCTATTAAGAAAAAGGATAACAAATATTTCTCAAATTTTTTCAGCTAAAGCCTGTGCCAGAGAAATGCCGTTGGTCTTTGCAATCTCACCTTCATCATTGACATTCGGAATCAGCACTTCGCCAACCATTTTCCATCCTAACAAAGCAACGCTCCGCTCCAATATTTTTCTTCTTTTCCATGATAATTTAATGATTAAATGCATTCGTTTTCTACAAAATTACAACATTCAGAATGCTCTATCTAAGATTAAAACAGTATTTTTACGGAGCAAAAAACAATTAATTATAAAAAAGACTTCATATGAAACTAAAAACATGTATCGTTTTGCTGTTGATCCCCTTTGTTGCCGTGCAAGCGCAGACAACAAAAGAAGAAGTGATGGCAAACATCCTCTGTGCAGGGGGACCCTACTACAGTTATCCGACGCCAACAAAAAAACTCACGCCAGCGCCAGCAGGTTATAAACCATTTTATATCAGCCACTATGGAAGACATGGATCAAGATATATGGTAAACAACCGGCCTTTCGACTATGTACTGGAAAAAATGAATCTGGCAGACAAACAAAATGCACTCACACCGTATGGCAAAGAAACACTGAAAAAGGTGAAGGTGGCTTTTCAAGACGCGTATGATCGCGGCGGTGACTTGTCGAAACTGGGAGGCCGTCAGCATCAGGGCATTGCAAAACGGATGTATCAGAACTTCCCGGAAGTGCTTGCACAACCGATAAAAGTCGATGCACATGCGTCGTACGTCATGCGCTGCGCACTCAGTATGTCGAACTTCTGCCAACAGCTCCGAGGTTTGAATCCCAAACTGCAGATCTCTATGGATTCGAGTAAGCGCGACATGTGGTACATCGCCAACAACGACGACAGTATTCCAAGAGTTGAATCGGATACAATCATGCGAAACAAGCTGAATGCATTCAGAGAAAAGATGTTCAAGCCTGAACGACTGATGAATGTCCTGTTCTCCGACAAGTCGTTCGTCGAAAAAGAAATCAAGCCGGCACAAATGATGGGCGATCTTTTCAATATTGCAGAAGATATGCAATGCCAACCGGAATTGAACCTGTCATTCGACGACCTGTTTACCAAAGATGAACTGTTTGATATCTGGCAGAACGATAACGCAAGTTGGTGCTACGGAAACGGATTCTTCAAATCGTCAACACCAAGATACAAAGCTCACTACAATTTACTACGCAACATTCTGGATACGGCAGACAAAGCAATCAAAGATGGCAAACCCGCAGTAACGCTGCGCTTCGGTCATGACAGTGTCGTTTCGCCGCTTGCCTACATCCTGCATCTGAAAGGTTGCGACAATGTGCCTGAAGATTTGGACAATCTCTACAAATACTGGGCGAACTTCAAAATCATTCCGATGGCCGGAAACATACAGCTTATTTTTTATCGCAAGGCGAACAGCAATGATATTCTGGTGAAGTTCCTGCAGAACGAACAGGAGACATCAATTCCAGTAAAGACAAACATCGCTCCATACTATCATTGGACGGATGTTGAAGCCTTTTACAGAGCCGAATTAGAAAAATAGTGTAATCGCGCACACATTTGTATTGCAACTATAAAAAATAAGCTTATCTTTGTGCATCATTTGAAAAAAGAAGTATCATGAACACATTGCAACAAGTAGGCGAAAAGATGACAAAGTATAGATGGACTATCTGTGCCATGTTGTTTTTCGCGACAACAGTCAATTATCTAGACCGTCAGGTTCTATCATTAACGTGGGACGAATTTATCAAACCGGAATTTCACTGGGATGAATCACACTATGGGACTATCACGTCGGTCTTTTCATTTGTATATGCATTGTGTATGCTTTTTGCAGGGCGTTTCATTGATTGGATGGGCACAAAGAAAGGCTATTTGTGGTCGATTGGAGTCTGGTCAGTCGGCGCTTGTCTGCATGCCTTCTGCGGTGTTGCAACCGAACATTACGTAGGGCTGCACAGTGCTGCAGAACTCATGTCGGCAACAGGCGATGTAGTTGTCACTCTGGCAACAGTCAGCACTTACTTCTTCCTCGCTGCCAGATGCGTTCTAGCGCTTGGTGAAGCAGGCAACTTCCCGGCAGCCATCAAAGTTACAGCCGAATATTTTCCAAAGAAAGACCGTGCTTTCGCAACTTCAATATTCAATGCCGGCGCATCTATAGGCGCGCTGATCGCTCCGCTGACTATTCCGCTGCTGGCAAAATCGCTGGGATGGGAAATGGCTTTCATCACCATCGGTGCTTTAGGTTTTATCTGGATGGCACTGTGGGTGTTCTTATATACGAAACCAAGTAAGAGCAAACATGTCAACAAAGCCGAATTGGATTATATCGAGCAAGACAAGCATGAGGCAGAAGCTGCGCAACAAGATCGCGATGATCAGAAGATCGGATTCTGGCAATGCTTCACTTTCAAGCAGACGTGGGCATTCATCGTCGGAAAGTTTATGACCGACGGCGTTTGGTGGTTCTTCCTTTTCTGGACGCCTTCGTATTTGAATACACAGTTCGGCATCAAAACAACCGACTCGTTGGGAATGGCACTGATATTCACCTTGTACGCCATCACGATGCTGTCTATTTATGGCGGCAAACTGCCTACAGTATTTATTAATCATAGCGGAATGAATCCTTATGCCGCACGCATGAAGGCAATGCTCATCTTTGCATTCTTCCCGCTCTGTGTTCTGCTGGCTCAACCGCTGGGAACGATTTCGCCCTGGTTCCCGGTTATCATGATCGGTATCGGTTGTGCAGCACACCAGTCATGGTCGGCGAATATTTTCTCGACTGTCGGCGACATGTTTCCTAAATGTGCCATCGCAAGTATCACCGGTATCGGCGGCATGGCAGGCGGCATCGGTTCGATGATCATGCAAAAAGCAGCGGGTAATCTGTTTGTCTATGCTGATCATACACAAATGACATTTATGGGATTCGTTGGCAAACCGGCAGGTTATTTCGTTATATTCTGCATCTGCGCTTTCGCATACTTGTTCGGATGGGTCATCATGAAAATTCTTGTTCCGCGTTACAAAGTAATCGTTCTTGACTAATAAAAATAAAGAAGAAGAATGTGTCAGAACAGGCACATTCTTTTTTTTGTGCAAAGCCCCGACTTTCTAAAGGTAGAGCTTTGCGGTCTCACAAAATTTATGTATCTTTGTTCTGAGCGAAAATAAGCTGCGTTTCGGCATAAAAAACAAACACGTTTGTTTTATTCTGATCTCGGTTTGCACTATCTTTGTCTCAAATCAATTAATATCATTAATAGAAAAACAAGTTATGAGAAAATTATCCATTATGCTGATCCTTGCATGTATGTGTGCATGGACGTTCGCACAGCAAGCGCTGTTTGGCGGACAAAGCATTGAATCACCTGAGATTCATGCGGACAACACAGTGACATTCCGCTTCTCGGCACCGAAAGCTATCAAAGTACAGATTACAGGCGATTTTCTGCCTTCACAGAAAATGAAAACGCAATTCGGAGAAGTGGATGTTCCGGGCGTGACAGACCTGACTGAAGGCAAAGATGGCGTTTGGGAATACACAACACCCACTCCGCTCCCTTCTGAACTGTACGGATATTCGTTTATTGTAGACGGAATCAAAATGACGGATCCAAACAATGTTTATCAGAACCGCGACGTTGCAACGATCACGAATATCTTCATTATCGGCGGCGGACAAGCAGATCTTTACAAAGTCAATAAAATAGCTCATGGAACGGTTGCGAAAGTATGGTACGACAGTCCGACACTTGGCATCACACGTCGACTGACTGTTTATACTCCTGCCGGATATGAAACGAGCGGGAAACGCTATCCGGTGCTTTACTTGCTTCATGGCGCCGGTGGCGACGAAGAAGCTTGGGCTACATTAGGACGCGCCACACAGATTCTCGACAACTTGATTGCACAAGGTAAAGCAAAACCGATGCTTGTCGTCATGCCTAACGGCTATGCCGGGATGGAAGCTGCTCCGGGCGAATCGGAAGCAGGGATGTTCAAACCATCAATGCGCATGGGAACATCAATGGAAGGCGCTTATGAATCATCATTCCCAGACATCGTGAAGTTCATTGAAAACAGATACCGCGTGGAGAAAGCAAAAAGCGGACGTGCAATTGCGGGGCTTTCGATGGGAGGATTCCACTCGATGCATATCTCAAAATATTATCCGGACATGTTTGATTATGTAGGACTCTTCTCTGCTGCCATCATGCCTAATAAGGATGCAAAATCGCCTGTATATCAGAACCTCGAACAGAAACTGAAAGCGCAGTTCGACAAAAAGCCGAAGCTCTACTGGATTGGAATCGGCAAGACCGATTTCCTGTATCAGGCAAACAAGGACTATCGCAAGTTATTGGACGAGAAAGGCTACAAATATACTTATCGTGAAAGCGACGGAGGACATATCTGGAGAAACTGGCGCATATATCTGTCAGAATTTACACCACTGCTGTTCAAATAAAATGCAAATCGTATTTCACAAGCGAATACAAAACAGCGATTGATAAAATACAACAGGCATGGACGACAATCTGAATATGTTCCATGCCTATTGTTTAACAAATCAAATTAAAGGAAACTGGCTACTTTATCAAAAACACTTTTAAAACACGCTTCAATCACTTCCGGATCAGCTTTCGAATAGAGCGGGAACGGCCATTGATGCGAATACGGGAATGGAAAATCTTTTTCTTCCAGAATAATATCCGAACTCTTTCCTAAAGCGTCCTTAATGCCAAATGTTGGCATCACCACATCGTTCTTCAATGAAATAATACGAATCCTGTCCGCAGCATTGCTGAAGAAAGCTTCGCGCTCCTCTTTCATCACTTCAGGACAAATCATTGCCTTGAAAGCCTGCTCCAAATAATCATTCTCGAATGACGGCGGCAACGGTCTGCGTTCAATAAAATCATGATGATAATATTGTAGAAGCTTGTTAAAAGCCACATTGTCCATGATGTCACGCGAAGTGCCGTTCATCTCGCAGAAAATCGAACCGCCACAGAACATGAACAGCCGCGTGTTGCTAAACAACTGCTCCGGATCGGCGATAAAAAGTATCTGCGACAACATCGCACCGATGGAATAGGCGAAGAAACTGATGGAAGTGTCTTCAACGAACAACGGATGAATGCCACTTTTGATAGTACGTACCAATTGCAAAATATTAAAGATGAACTGTCGTCCGGAAGCATAAAAACGCAGCGGGTCAATCGTCATACGACTGCTCAAAGCCACATTGGCAAAAGTGGCATTGCTCAGTTGCGCTTCCTCCGATTTGCGAACGTTGACCCATTTGATTGTTTCGCGCGGATTACACCATTTCGCGGGTGTTCGATTCATGTGAAAAGAAATAGGGAAAAGAATAACCGCTTTGCCGGTTTGCCTGACCAGATATTCAGCCCAGACCAGATACTTTTCCCAATTGCGTTCATTCAAACCATGCAACAAAATAATGGCTTCATGACACTTCTCGCACCCGGACGGAGCAAAAATGACATATGGAAATGATTTGTTTTCTTGAATCATATTATCCTTTTCGCCACAAAATTCGGTTACGGCAAGATCTTGTTGGAAAGAATCAATTTCAGACAAGCTCAACATTTCCGTAAAATGAAACGGAAGCATTTCTACAGGTGAATCATGTAAAAGCACCTTTTTCTCAAAAGAAAAGAGCTTGCTCAATTGTTTTGTACGAACTGAAATATTCATTGTGTCATTCATTTTTCCACAAAAAAACAACACATTCATGAAGCCTCAAAATAAAAGGTTCATACACCCTCTATTGGGGGCATAAAGTCGTATTTAGGGGTGAAATTTTCAAATAAGGGGTGAATGTAAAAAGAAATATTGTAAATTTGTTTCCGAAAAAAAATGTATTTATGAGTTCCAAAGATTACAAAAAGATACCTTCTTACATCTACGAAAAACAGAATATCGTTAGCCTTATTCTGCTGACGGCTCTGTTTGCTTTGGTGTTCATCAACATCTACAAACCGTTCAGTTCGTCGTCATGGTACAATGTATCCGAATTCAAATTTTTTGTCTTTTCGAGTCTGATCATTCTGACCGGAGTGCTGGTGGTTGTCATCAGTCGTATCGTCATGTATTACTGGGGACGCAAATACGGAATCACTTACGCCGGCTATGCATTGTGGATTTTTCTGGAAATTTTTTTCATGGCGCTTTTTTATACTATCTATACGATCTATCTCAATCCGGAACGCGAATATATGGCTGCATTCAAGGAATCGGCCATCAACACCAGTCTGGTGCTTCTTCTACCTTACTCGGCGCTGCATCTGTATTTCTCGTACAAAGAAAAAGAACGGCAATTGTCACTGCTTGCCGAAGAAAAGGAAGAAGCGGCCAGCAAACAGGATGTGTTCTCCTTTTATGATGAGAAGAAAGAACTGCGCCTTTCCATCAAAGGGACGAATCTGCTCTATCTGGAATCGGCAGACAACTATGTCTGCATCTGGTATCTTAATAAAGGAGCGCTTACAAAGTTCATGCTTCGCAACACGCTGAAAACAATTGAAGAAACGCTGGAGTACACCAATGTGCTACGTTGTCACCGTTCGTATATGGTGAATTTTGACCAGGTGAAAATGATTCGCAGAGAGAAAGATGGTGCTTACATTGATTTCGGTATCGAAGGCGTGTCGGATATTCCAATCTCGAAAACCTACAGCGAAAAAGTGACCCGCTGGTTTATTAATCATTAATAAAAAAGCCCACCCCGCTCCGATTAACAATTGGCAATCTTGCAGGATGGGCCTTCGCTCTATAAATAATTAGCAAACTTATTTCTTCAAAAATACTTCCAGAACCGGAATCTCTACATTAGGTTTCTCGACCGGAAGAGAGAGGATGCATGAACCGTCGTCATTCTTCTTCATCTTTATTTCGGAAGCATCATGCAGGAACTGCACATACTCAATCTTGTCGCCAAACGAAACGCTCATGCTGCCCATCGGATAATCGAGCAAATGAATGTACAGGCGATTGGTTTTCGGATTATAAGTAAGCAACGTATTGGCTGGGGCTTTGAAATCGGCAGGTGCTTCAGTGCAATTATAAACCGAACGGTTGTTGAACTTCATCCAGTCACCCATCGCTTTTAAACGATCCTGTGCGCGCTGATCGAACACGCCACGCGCCGTCGGACCAACATTGAGCAACAGATTTCCACCTTTGCTGACTGATTCAACCAGCAACTCAATCAACTGAGCCGGACTTTTCCATGTATGTTCGTCACGGTAATAGCCCCACGAACCGGAGAAAGTCTGACAGGTTTCCCAAGGCACGCGTTTGCCTTTATATTCCGGCCATTTGTCGGCCTTATATTGTTCAGGGGTTGTGAAATCCCAACCACCTTCGACATCCTTCAAATCCAAGCGGTCGTCGACGATAATACCCGGTTGCAGTGTGCGGGCTAACTTAAGCAGTTCTTCCGAATCCCAATCATCGTGTCCCTTGCCATTCTTGCCCGGATAAGAGAAGTCGAACCAGATGATACTGATCTTGCCATAGTTGGTAAGCAGTTCGGTAACCTGATCCTTCATATACTGACGATATTTAGCCATGTCCTTGCCTTTGTTCAACTTGGCATAATCGGCATCAGTCGCATTATCGCCCAAACGCTGCGGATGACAACGATCGATTGTGAAATCAGGATGATGCCAGTCCAACAATGAATAATAAAATCCAACCTTTAAGCCTTCGGCACGAAAAGCTTCAACATATTCTTTCAGCAAATCTTTCTTTATCGGTGTATTAGTTGCTTTGTAATCAGTGTATTTAGAATCCCAAAGACAGAATCCTTCGTGATGTTTAGAAGTGATAACAACATACTTCATACCTGCTTCCTTGGCCATCTTCGCCCAAGCCTTAGGATCGAACATGTCGGGATTGAAATGATCAAAATACTTCTGATAATCCTCGGTCGTGATGCGCTCCTGATTTTTTACCCACTCATGGCGAGCAGGAAGCGCATATAAACCCCAGTGAATAAACATGCCGAAGCGCGCATCGGTCCACCATTGCAAACGTTCGGCTTTCTGTGCCTCCGTCTCTTTCGGAAGCTGTGCTTGCATAGAGCCTGCAAACATCGTCACAGCCATCGCTGTCAACAAAATTGATTTCAATGTTTTCATGAAACAGATTGTTTAAAATTTGTATTCACAAATGTAAGCATTATTAGCGTTTTCGACAATAAAAGGAAAAGTTTATTTTCATTGTTTAATAGAAATGATAGCCAACGCCCAGCATCAAGTTCTTTGGATCATGACATTTGCTCAATTGATAACCAGCATGAAGGAATATGTGGCGCGTTACATGTGCTTTCAAAGCCAGTATCTGATAAAATCCGCCCCAGTCACTTCCTTTATAGAACATGTTATGACCTACGCCCACATTGATGGAGAAAATAGGCATAGTCAATTCGCCGCGCAACGATAATCCAACGCCTACACGCTCACGAAACGGAGGACGATAAAAACGGTAATTTCCATCCTTGTCCTGACCGGCTTCATATTTCTCGATATTGGCGCTCTCATCATATTGTCCGTCAAGCGAAATACCCGCTCCGAAATACTTGTTGAAGTTGTACATCGGATTGAAGTTGAAGCCGAAAATGCCGAAATTGCCAGGAATGATGACAGACTCATTAGAAAGCACCTTGGAACGCGTAGCACCGAAGATCACAACATCATAACTCAGATACGGCGCCGTCGTGAGTTTCAGATCGCGATTGACAAGCGCCTCATCATAAGAAGCATCGAATACGCGCATCACGCCAAGCTTCGCCCCGACAATATTGACGCCTGCATTGGGGCAATGCGTGTTGCCGTTAGAATAGTGAGTCGCTGTCACGCCTGTAATCAAGCGCCATTGGCGATTCATTTGCCAGTTCAAGAGCAGTCCCAGACTGAGATAGGCGTTTATCTTCGATCCGACCATCGTATTGTTCCAATTATTGTCTGCATCATAAGGTTTCCATCCAAAAGACGCACCGAAATTCCATTCATAATCGAGAGAGAGATGAGTGGCGATCTGCTTTATGCGCGATCCTTGGAATACATAAAGGGCGACGGGATTGCCCAACTCTTTAGTATTGAAGAACGTGTTGTAAGATACGCCGATACCCTGATATGTGTGTGGATAAAGCTTGCCAAAATAGGAATCGGGAGCGAACTGGAATGCATATTTCAGATGAAATGACAAATCCTTGTCTATTTTTTTGTCTTTGAGATTCACTCCTTTGAAAAAATCGTGCGTCTGGAAGACATAACCTGGTGCGAAATCAAACTCTACTTGATGAATCAAAGGCTTACATGAAATGCTGTCGTGAACTTGTCCAAAAGATACGTTGCCGACGGACAGCAGCAACAACGTAGTTAATATAATTGCTTTCTTCATCTTATAAACGCTCTAAAATAACATAATAATTCTTGCCCGTGGGCATCTGGCTGTGGAATTTGCCACGAATGTTTTTCAAAACGCCCGTCTTGCGATTACGGATGCAGAATGTATATTCAGCATCGAAGGATTCGAATTCCAGAACTCGCGTAACACGTGTTGCGCCAGGCTGAAGCACGATGCTTTTGCTTACATCAGTGAAGGGCAACGCCATATTTTGAATGGAGTCGTTAAAGCTTGCCTTCTTTCCGCTGAGTTGAAGCGTGCCGTCTTTACTCTCTGAAACATAAGAAGGAATATCTACTTGGAAAGCACTGCTCAAAAAAGTAAAGGCTTTTGGGTTTGCGCTCGAAAAAGTAATTTTCTGACTTTGGTCGTGAAAGAAAGAGACGACAGACGTGATAGGCGAATCGGATTTATTATCGAAAACAATGGAAGACACCTGCTTCAGCGATATTGCATAACTTCCGGGCAGAAAAGTATACGTGATATGATCGAAATCATAACCGGCAGAAGGCGACTGAGTAACGTGGATGAGTATCGTCTTGAAGTTGTCGCCCATGGTAATATTGAACTTGAAATCCTCCTTCGACAGATTTTCATCTACCCGAATACTCAGATGTCTGTCATCGATTCGCTTTACTGTGAATCCTTTAACCACACCATTATACGAGATGCTGTCATTTTCATTCAGGTAAGAACGAGTCGACAAGACTTCTTTTTCGAAATTTACTGTATAGATATCCCAAACGGGAGTGGACATTTCAACAATTATAGAATCGCCCTCGCCACTCATCTGAATATCCGTGTCGGAAACCTTCAACTCGTCCACAAAAACGTCATTATTACAACTGGAAAGTACAATCAACATGCTGATAATAAATTCTAATGACAATGTTTGATAATTCATATCTCTGATTTGTGTCATAGCATATACATAAAAGCCGCAAAGTTGCGGCACTCTCAATAATTTCCTCAAAAGTACACAAAATAGCAATGAGGTGATTACTCTGCGCTGCTTTTTCTTGACAGGAGAATACGCCTTGTAAACTATTCAC
>DAIMYP010000067.1:0-16984 GCA_036734445.1 Tannerellaceae bacterium | reverse complement strand
TGCGCCTTGGAATGTAGTGATTGGAGAGGAAAAGTAGGTTTAGTCATAACTACTCGGATTTCTGTTAGTTGGTTTAGCAGAGTGTGAATGATACAATTTCGATAAAATATAATATAATTTCGCTATTGTTATTTAAGGAGATGTAACTTTTGTGAAATCATTATACATTTGCAACGATTGTTTTGTCGCAATCATTTATTAGAGTATTTATTACAAAAAAAAGAGAGTTGAGAAACGAATAAACATCAATAGCATTAATAGAAAAAAGAAAACAAAAGAAAAACACAAATAATTATGCAAAAATGAAAAGGTATTTTTGTTTATTAGCAACATATTTGTAATTTTACCGACCGTTAGCGATAAAATGAAATATCATGTTTAAGAAATTACTGAACTTTTATAAAACGTCGGCGCCTTCAATAGGCGTCAATGTTGCGTTACTTACTGCAGCTCGTTTCAAAAGTCTGCGTTGGAAAACATTCCTGGCATTTACTTTTGGATATACAATGTTTTATATTTGCCGCCTGAGTCTCAATGTGATGAAAGACCCGATAGTAAAGGAAGGAATCTTTACGGAAACCGAACTGGGCATCATCGGGTCGGCGCTGTTCTTTACGTATGCTGTTGGAAAGTTCGCTAACGGATTTTTGGCTGATCACTGCAATATTCGCAAATTCCTTTCTACGGGATTACTGGTGACAGCCGTTGTCAATTTGAGTTTGGGTTATGTTCATTCTTTTATACTTTTTGCTATCCTTTGGGGTGTAAGTGGCTGGTTCCAATCCATCGGCGCTCCGTCGTGCGTTGTGGAATTGTCGCGATGGTATGAAGAGAAGGAACGTGGAACTTTCTACGGTATCTGGATTATCAGTCATAATCTGGGAGAAGGTCTGACCTGGATATTATCAACGTTTATTGTTGCAGCTTTGGGGTGGCGTTTCGGATTTCTCTGTTCGGGAATGTTGGGGCTGCTGGGCGTATTTGTTATTTGGCAGTTTGTACATGATACACCCGAAAGCGAAGGGTTTCCGCCTGTAAATAAACCGAAAGCACAAAAGAATCTCTCGGCCGAAGAGGCAACGAACATCAAGAAAGCGCAATTGGCGGTTTTGAAGAATCCGGCTATCTGGGTACTGGCTGTTTCGAGCGCATTCATGTATTTTTGCCGTTATGCAGTGAATAGTTGGGGAATTTTCTTCTTACAGAATGAAAAAGGATATGATTTGAAAGAGGCGGGCATTATATTGTCTATCAATTCAATATTTGGAATTATAGGAACGGGGTTCTCCGGGTTTATTTCGGATAAACTGTTTGGAGGCGGACGAAATGTTCCGGCTTTGATTGCCGGATTGTTGGATATTATAGCGCTGATGTTGTTCCTGCTGGTTCCGGGACATCATCTTTGGGTCGACGTTCTGGCAATGGTTATGTTTGGAACAGGTATCGGTGTTTTGATTTGCTTCTTGGGCGGATTGATGGCTGTCGATATTGCACCGAGCAACGCTTCGGGCGCAGCGCTTGGCGTTATTGGCATTGCCAGTTATGTAGGTGCCGGAATACAGGATATTCTCAGCGGTGTATTGATTGAAGGTAACAAAGTGATGGTGAACGGTGCAGCACATTATGATTTCACTGCGATTTCATGGTGCTGGATCGGCGCAGCTATCCTGTCAACGCTTGTAGCAACGTTTGTATGGAATTATACGGGACAAAAGAAACAAACTGAAAACGCAACCAATTAATAAAGATTATGTTGAGTATAGCAGAAAGACATAAATTCATCCTTGATTCATTGAAAAAGTATGGATTCGTAAAAGTGAACGATATTGCATTGCAACTGGATGTAACACCTGCCACAATTCGCAACGACTTGAAAAGTCTCGAAGCGAAGAAATTGCTTTATCGGACGCACGGCAGCGCTAGCCCTATCAATCCGATTACTGTAGATAGAGAGGTTGAAGTGAAGGAAAAGTTCCATATCGAAGAGAAGAAGCGTATTGCAATAGAAGCCTGTAAACTGATTGAAGACAATGATTCGATTATCATAGGTTCGGGTTCGACGGTTTATACGCTTGCCGAACAAATCCCTTCGACATTAAAACTTACGGTTGTGACTACTTCGCCGAAAATTTCGATTCTTCTTTACAAGTCGCCCAACATTGATGTGATACAATTGGGTGGGACTATCCGTAAGAATTCGCTTTCGGTTATTGGTGATTATACAAATCTGTTCTTCAACGATGTGACTTGCTCGAAACTGTTTTTGGGCGTTGATGGCATCGACCTGGAATATGGCGTTACCAATTCCAATATGGAAGAGGCGATGCTAAACAAGCGGATGATTGATTCGTCGCTGCGGACCATCATTCTGTCGGATTCGTCAAAGTTCGGACGCCGAGGATTTGGCCGTGTGTGCAGTCTGGACAAGATTGATGTGATTATTACAGATCCGGGCATTCCTGCCGAGATGGCAAAAGCTATTGAAGAAATAGGAATTGAACTGATTATTGTATAATAAATATATTTGAACTGAAAAGTATATACTTTCTATTTAAAAAGTATATACTTTCAGGCATCAAAAGTATATACTTTCATATACCAAAAGTATATACTTCCGTACAGTAAAAGTATATACTTTTTTAAAGAAAGAAATGAGATGATGACAAATAGCATTGAAGAGGCGCTGAAAGCAGCCAGTGATACGAAGGCATTAATGATTGGGAGCGGTGTCTTGACACAGGTTGCCGCAATGTTCAAGAGACAGTTTCCTGGCAAGAAAGCTGTTGTGATTGCCGATACAAATACGTTTGCTGTAGCAGGAAAAAGAGTCACAGATTATTTGCGGCGCGACAGCGTTGAACAGGATAATCCTTTTATTTTTGAAGCTAAAGGGCTTTATGCCGAATATAATTATGTGGATATTCTCGTAGAGTTTCTGCAAGAAACGGACGCAGTTCCGATTGCTGTTGGTTCTGGTACTATCAACGATTTGGTGAAACTTTCGTCATTTCTTACCGAGCGTCAATATATGAATGTCGGAACGGCAGCTTCTGTTGATGGTTACACAGCTTACGGCGCTTCAATCACAAAGGATGGAGCGAAGCAAACCTTTAGTTGCCCGGCGCCGTTGGCTTGGCTTGGGGATACGGAAATCATTTGTCAAGCTCCTGCTGAGATGGCTGCTTCGGGTTATGCCGATTTGTTTGCTAAAGTACCGGCCGGAGCAGACTGGATTCTTTCGGATGCATTGGGCGTTGAACCTATCGATAAGAAAGTATGGTGCATCGTACAGGATTGTTTGCCAAAGGCATTGGGCAATCCGCAGGCGATCCGCGACCGTGATCCGAAAGCCATTGGCGATTTGGTAGAAGGTTTGATATTGAGCGGATTCGCCATGCAGGCACTTCGAAGTAGTCGTCCTGCTTCCGGTGCTGACCACCAATTCAGTCATCTGTGGAATATGGAGCATCATACAAATCATGGGCAATCAATTTCGCATGGATTTCAGGTATCTATCGGAACACTGGCTTCAACGGCAATGTACGAAGTGGCTTTACGATGGCCGATAGAGAATCTTGACGTAGAATCATGTTGTAAAGCGTGGCCTACGGCAGAGGCTTTAGCTGAAGAATCACTCACGTTGTTCGCTCATACAGATTTCCCAACAATAGGGAAGGTGGAAACAGCAGCTAAATATATCGACAGACAACAACTGGCTGTGCAGTTGCGTCTGTTGAAAGAAAAATGGCCGGAACTCAAAGAGCGCTTGACGACGCAGCTTGTGCCTTTCAACGATTTGAAAGCGCGTCTGGAATGTGTCGGTGCGCCTGTGGAGCCAAGAGATATTGGAGCTACGCACGATTATCTGCGCCAAAGCTATATTCGTGCTCAGTATATTCGCCGCCGCTTTACAATCCTCGACTTGGCGGTACGTACACATAATATGGAAAACTGGCTGAATGTTTTGTTCGGCAAAGGTGGTTATTGGAGATAAACAAGAAGAATCATGGATAAATCAACAGAATTATTAGGACATCCCGTTGATGAGGCTACTGCGCGCAAGTTCCAGAAATGGCAGACGCGGACAATTATCGGTTCGATGATTGGATACGCCTTGTTCTATATTGTACGGAAGAACTTAAGTATGGCAATACCGGACATGGAAGCCGACATCTCGCTGCATTTCACTAAGGCAGACCTGGGCATATTCCTGACCTTGAACGGCGTTGTGTACGGTGTTTCCAAATTTGTCAACGGATTTGTTGGCGACCGGATCAATGCGCGTTACTTTCTGATGTTCGGATTGGCGATGTGCGCTATCTGTAATTTTATTTTCGGAATGAGTTCTGTCGTTTGGCTCTTTGGATTGATGTGGGTACTCAATGGCTGGTTTCAAGGAACCGGTTTCCCGCCATGCGCGCGACTTCTGACGCATTGGATCCATCCGAAGCAGTTGGCAACGAAGATGTCTGTTTGGAATACTTCACACTCTATCGGTGCTTTTGTGGCCTTGGTTATCTGCGGCTATGTCGTCAGTTTGGGTTGGCGATGGTGTTTTTATATTCCGGCAATCATTGCTGTGTTTGGTGTATTGTTGATCTGGGTGATGCTACGCGATACACCGACTTCAGTCGGACTACCTGAAATTACGGTCGGGAAGCAGACCGATACGGTTGAACAAAAGAAATCGAGAAAGGAGTTTAAAGCCATTCTGATAAAGAGAGTCTTCTGCAATCCTTATATTTGGATTCTGTCAATTGCGAACTTTTTCGTTTATACGGTACGCTTTGCGTTTCTGGACTGGGGACCGACCATGTTCCAACAATGGTTGGGCGTAAGTAAAGCGCAATCTGGATGGATGGGTGGCGGCTTTGAACTTTGCGGATTGGCGGGAATGCTGCTTGCCGGATGGGCAACGGACAAATATTTCAAAGGACGCGCTGCACGTGTGTGTCTGCTTTGCATGTTGGTTGCTTTGGCGTTTGTAGGCAGCTTGTGGCTGTGGCGAACGAATGATATGCCGATTCTGGGTTCAATTATATTGTTGTTCGGTGTAGGTTTCTTTATCTACGGTCCGCAGGCACTGGTGGGCATTGCAGCTTCAAACTTGGCAACGAAAGAGGCGGCAGCATCGGCTGTCGGACTGACCGGATTGTTTGCCTACGCAAGCACAGTGCTTTCAGGCTGGGGCTTCGGAGTCGTAGCCGATTCTTACGGATGGAATTACATTTTCTTTGGACTGATTGCCGCTGCCATTGTGGGCACAGTCGTTTTTGCTTTATTATGGAGGGCTAAAGCTGATGGATATGATGATTGATGAGGCACAGATGGTTATTCAGACTGACCGTGAACGCAACGAGACGCTGCGCAAGATCCGCCACATCGCACTTGATATGGACGGGACAATATATAATGGTAACACCCTTTTCTCTTTTACCGTTCCTTTCCTTGAGAAATTAAAAAAATGGGGTATCAGCTATTCGTTTCTCACAAACAATCCAACAAAGAGCGCCGACGATTATGTAAATCATCTTTTGGAAATGGGCGTTCCTGCCAAGTTAAGTGATATGTATACTTCGGCGCAGGCAACGATAGACTTTCTGCATCTGCATCATCCCGAGTATAAAAAGCTGTTTATACTCGGTACACCCAGCATGATACACGAGTTTGAAGACGTTGGTTTTGTGTCTGCCAGCGATGATGCTGAGGATATTCCCGACGCTGTACTGGTAAGTTTCGACAAGACACTGGTGTATTCGCGTCTTTGCCGTGCAGCGTGGTGGATTCGTCAGGGTCTGCCTTATGTTGCGACCAATCCTGACAAAGTTTGCCCAACTGATCAGCAGACGGTACTTGTTGATTGTGGTTCGCTTATATCTTGTCTGGCGTACGCTACGGACAGACGGCCGGATGTTATCATCGGGAAACCTGATCCGCGCATGCTTTATAATATTATGGAGAAGCAGCATCTGGGTCCGGATGAAGTGGCTTTGGTTGGAGATAGAATTTACACAGACGTGAAAACAGCGCTCAACGCTGGAAGTACAGGCATTCTGGTTCTGTCGGGGGAAACCACAATGGATATTGTCCGCGAGTCCGACAGCAAACCTACTCTTATCGCAAAAGATTTATCCGAATTGCAATCTTGGTTATCGTTTGTGCATGAAAAGAAATAAAAAAGTCGCAAAACGAAAATAGAAATGAAAAATTTTCTTTTCATTTCTTCTAATTCCCTTTGCATTTTCTGTTTTTTTCTGTTCCTTTGTGCGGGATATAAAAAACAAAGGCAAAGCGGAAAAAATCATGAATGAATACGATGTAATTATCATTGGAGGCGGGGCGACGGGAGCCGGGACCTTGCGTGATTGCTCAATGCGCGGTCTCAAAGCCGTACTGATTGAACGTTCGGATATTGCGACGGGCGCTACCGGGAGAAACCATGGTTTGCTTCACAGTGGGGCGCGTTACGCCGTGACCGATCAGGAGTCGGCACGCGAGTGTATCAGCGAGAACCAAATACTCAGGAAAATTGCCAGTCACTGTGTGGATGAGACTGACGGCTTCTTTATTAGTCTGCCGGATGACGATTTATCTTTCCAAGCCAAGTTTGTAGAGTCATGTCAGCGTGCGGGAATACGTGCGGATGTGCTTGATCCTAAGGAAGCTCTTTCTTTGGAGCCTTCTATGAACTCTGCGGTTATCGGTGCCGTTCGTGTGCCGGACGGTTCTATTGATCCGTTCCGGCTGACAGCTTCGAACATTCGCGACGCAAAAACACTGGGCGCAACGGTACTTACTTACCACAAGGTTACTGAATTGATACGGAGGCAGGACGCCATCGTCGGTGTGAAAGTGCTGAATGTCCGTACGAAAGAGACGACGGAGTTGTATGCGCCTATCGTTGTGAACGCGTGTGGCATTTGGGGCGCACATGTTGCCGAGATGGCCGGAGTGAAGATTTCGATGTTCCCTGCGAAAGGCGCGCTTTTAATCTATGGACATCGGGTGAACAAGATTGTGCTGAACCGCTGCCGCAAGCCTTCGGATGCAGATATATTGGTCCCGGGCGACACGATATGCCTGATCGGCACTACTTCGACAAAGGTGCCTTTCGATTCCGTAGATAATATGTACGTATTGCCCGAAGAGGTAGAGATTCTACGCAAAGGGGCGCAGGAACTTTCTCCAATCCTGGAGCAAACGCGTATTCTGCGCTGTTATGCCGGAGTGCGTCCGCTAGTAGCTTCAGACAATGACCCTTCCGGACGTAGTGTGAGCCGCGGAATCGTACTCTTTGATCACGAGAAGCGTGATGGTTTGAAAGGTTTCATTACCATCACGGGTGGCAAACTTATGACTTATCGACTGATGGCCGAACAGGCAACCGACTTGGTTTGCGCAAAGTTGCACGTAGACAAGAAGTGTGAGACGGCAACTGTAAAGCTTCCGGGTTCGCGCGAGGACAAGGAGACAATTCTGAAAAAACTGTATTCGATGCCGTCGGCAGTGCAGGAATCGATGATTTACCGACATGGAGATATGGCTGAGAAGATTGCAAAAAATAATATAATCAACAATAGTTTAGTTTGCGAATGTGAGGAAGTATCGTACGGTGAAGTAAGTTACGCCATTGACCATATGGACGTGAACAATCTGATTGATCTGCGCAGGCGTACGCGCCTCGGAATGGGAACTTGTCAAGGCGAGTTCTGTGCCTGTCGTGCGATTGGCATTCTGGCGAAACAGAAGAAAATCAAACCGGAGAAAGAGAAAGAAGAACTCGTCACGTTCCTGAACGAACGTTGGAAAGGAGTAAAACCAATTGCCTGGGGCGACAGTTTGCGCGAGAGTCAATATGCGTCGTGGGTATACGAGAGTGTATGCGGACTTAGTAAGGATAATAAAGATTAGCATAATGATATTCGATACAATTATAATAGGAGGAGGCTTGTCTGGTCTCAGTTGTGGCATACGTTTACAGAAGGCCGGCAAGAAATGTGTCATCATCTCGTCCGGACAGAGTGCGCTCCATTTCTCTTCCGGTTCGTTCGATCTGCTGAACGTATTGCCTAATGGCGAAAACGTAGTCGATCCCGTTGAGGCGCTAAGTTCGCTGGCAACGCTGAACCCAACGCATCCGTACGTGAAGATTGGAAAACCGAATTTTATCCGTCTGGCCGAGCAGTCGCAGCAGTTGCTGGCTGAAGCTTCTATAGCAGCCGACGGTTCGTACATGCGTAATCATTACCGGTTGACTCCCTTTGCCATTACAAAGCCGACGTGGCTAACGATGGCTGATTACGTGAGCAGCGAGCAACCCGATGAGTTCCCTTGGAAAAAGGTTTGTCTCATCCACTTCACCGGTTATCTGGATTTTCATCCTGACTTTTTCCAGGGGAAATTTCAATCATTGGGGATGGGAGTAAACACTGTGGAACTGGATTTGGCGAAAGTATCTACACGAAAGAATACGCTTCTGGAGATGCGTTCAACCAATATAGCTCGTCTTTTTGACAATGAAGAGGCGCTTGACAACTTCGTACGTATTCTTACGCACGAGGCGGGCGATGCTGATGTTGTGCTGCTTCCGGCCTGCTTAGGTTTGGAGCGGACGAATGTTGTGAATATACTTTCGCGTAAACTGGGCATAGAGGTGAAGTTGCTGGCTACATTTCCGCCTACTGTATCAGGCATCCGCGCACAGTATTTGCTGAAACAGCGGTTTCTTCAGTTGGGAGGTACATATATGTTGGGGGATACGGTGAATCAGGTTGATTTCGAAGGCGATCGCGTATCGAAGATTTTTACCGTTAATCATGGAAACATTCCTTTACGCGGTGAGGAATACGTGCTCTGCTCGGGTAGCTTCTTCAGTGAAGGGCTTGTAGCGTTGCCTAACGACGTGATCGATCCGATTTGCGGACTGGATGTCGATTACATATCTGACCGTAAGGACTGGTTTGCTTCGGATGTTTTCGACTGCCAGCAGTATGAGTCGTTTGGCATACGTACGGACGCGAAGTTCCATGGGGTCAAAGAAGGCCGCGCAATCAGTAACTTACATGTCTGCGGTGCGTCGCTCAGTGGTTTCAATGCGTTGAAGGAAGGCTGCGGCGGTGGCGTTTCGCTGCTCACCGCACTGTATGTGGCAGAAGATATTCTCGGACAAAAAGTAAACAAAGAGTAAAGGCAATGGAATCAATCAATAAAAGTGACAACAATTTTGAGCAATGCTTGAAATGCACAATATGTACAGTGTATTGTCCGGTTTTGGCTGTCAATCCAGACTTCCCGGGACCAAAACATGGCGGTCCGGATCAGGAAAGACTGCGTCTGAAGATGCCTTCGTTTTATGACGAGGCAAATAAATACTGTATGAATTGCAAGCGATGCGAGGTGGCTTGCCCTTCTAATGTGCGCGTCGGCGACATTATACAGAAGGCGAAGCTTAAATACAGTCGCCACAAGCCGTCGCTACGTGACTTTTTCTTGTCGCACACGGATCTGGTGGGAACGCTCTCGTCGCCGTTTGCACCTATTGTCAACAAGGTTTTGAGTTGGGACTTCACGAAACAGGTGATGGATGCGACCATACTTGTGGATAAGCACCGTGTTTTCCCTGAATACTCGCACGAAAAATTTGTTTCCTGGTTTGAGAAGCAAGCCGACGAACAGAAGAAATTCAAAAACCAGTTGTGTTATTTCCACGGCTGTTATGTCAATTATAACTTTCCCCAGCTGGGCAAGGATTTTGTGAAGGTAATGAATGCTTTTGGGTACGGTGTACAGCTGCTCGAGAAAGAGAAATGCTGCGGCGTCGCACTGATTTCGAACGGTTTCGCAGGCACGGCACGCCGCCAAGGCGAAGTTAATTTGCGGTCAATAAGAAAGGCAGTGGCAGAAGATATGCCTGTAGTGGCCACTTCATCCACTTGCGCCATGACTATACGCGATGAATATCCGCATATACTCAATCTGAAGAACGACGACGTACGCGATCATGTCGAGCTGGTTACGCGTTTCATCTACCGTATGGTCAATGAAAGCAAGGCTTTCGACTTGTCGAAATTGAAATTCAAACAGAGGGAACGCCCGCTGAAGATTGCTTATCACACGCCCTGTCACTTGGAAAAGCTGGGTTGGGAGTATTATTCCATCGAATTGCTGCGTATGATTCCAAATATAGATATTACAGTGCTGAAGCCGAACTGTTGCGGTATCGGTGGAACGTACGGATTTAAAAAGGAGAACTACGAGAATGCACAAAAGATAGGTGAGCCGCTGTTCCGCGAGATTGAGGAAGGCGGGTTTGATCTTGTGGTAAGCGACTGCGAGACATGCAAATGGCAGATTGAGATGTCTACATCTTTGAAATGCAAGCATCCAGTCACCGTTTTCGCCGAAGCACTGGAAGATATGCTCTGAACGAACACTAATTTCTTTCTCAATATTTTTTGCCTACTCACACCGAACGCGGTTATTCGGAAGTGAGTAGGCTTTCTTTTTGATTATCTATTTCAATTTTTCTGCTTATTTAATCAGGTCTGCTCACGGTAGAATTGGACCTTTCTACTGAGTAATCTCTTTTTCCTACGTAATCCTTTTTATATTCGGACAATAATTCTATCTTTGCTATTGGCATAAATCTAAAAAAACGGCGTATGATGCAAAAACTGTTTTTGATATTGGTTTTTCTCTCAGTATTTCTCTGCGGGCTTACTGCTCAACAGAATACGGGCTTTCGTCCATCAACCATTTCATCGCCTGTAATCAACAGCGATAACTCGGTAACTTTTAAACTCGAAGCGCCTAAAGCCAAGGATGTATTGGTTAAAGGCGACTGGGAAGTGAATAAGGGCGAGGGCCGAATGACAAAAGACAAAAACGGAGTGTGGAACTACACGACGTCTCCACTGCCGTCGGAAATGTACACGTATCGTTTCAGCATCGATGGCGTAATCGGCATTGACCCGACCAATCCGTTTGTATGCCGCGATGTGGGAAGCATTTTCAGTATGCTCTATATAAACGGTGGCAGCGCTGACTATTACCAGGTGCGCGATGTGCCGCACGGTACAGTCACTTCGACCTGGTATCATTCCAATCAACTCCGTCTGGATCGGCGCTTGACAGTATATACGCCTCCATACTACGAGAAGAGCAACCGCTCTTACCCTGTCCTCTATCTCCTTCATGGTAGCGGCGGCGACGAAACGGCGTGGCTGGAATTGGGACGTGTGGTTCGCATACTCGACAATCTGATTTCGGAAGGCAAAGCGGAGCCAATGATAGTTGTCATGCCTAACGGCAACTCCGGCAAGGCAGCCGCTCCCGGCGAGACACCGGAGAATTTGAGTTTTCGTCCGGTTATGACCAACGATATACCGGGTTCGTACAAGAACGGTCAGTATGAAAAGGCATTTCCTGAAATAGTAAATTTCATCGACGCACGTTATAAGACAATCCCCGATAAGAGCAGTCGTGCACTTGCTGGGCTTTCAATGGGCGGTTTCCACAGTCTATTCATATCTGCAAATTATCCTGATTTGTTTTCTTACATAGGCCTCTTCTCTGCCGGTGTTAATTTTAGTAAACTCAACATGCAGATACCTGAATATTTAGACTTGGACGCTAAACTTTCTGCCTTTTCCAACGCCGGCTACAAACTGTACTGGATAGCTGTAGGCAGTGAGGATCCTCTGTTTCAAGATAATAAAGCCTTGATGGCGCGCATGGATAAGATTAGCTTCAAATACTCTTTCCATGAATCCACACGTGGACATCTATGGGTAAACTGGAGGGAGTATATGCTGCAGTTTGTCCCGATGCTGTTCAAGTAGTCTACAATTCATTTTCAAAGTATAAAATCCCTGCTTTTCGCCGAAAAAGCTGTAACTCTATACGTATGTAAATAAATTTACACACGTACGAAGTTTTATCTACACACATACGCAGCTAAAATTACACAAAGAGTAAATTCAGTTACTCTTTGTGTAATTTCATGGGCATATCCAATCTTTTCTTTTTGTGTATCTATTCTTGCTCTTTTAAAGATCGTACCTACTAACACTTTGAATTATGAATATTTTCTGTATATTTACGAACATAATTTTAAAACATACAATCATGACAAAGCAAAATCAAATTTATCGTTGCACCCTCTGCGGAAACATCGTCGAGGTTTTGCATCCCGCCGGAGGAACTCTTTCTTGTTGTGGACAGCCAATGGAACTACTGACTGAGAATACTAAAGAAGCTGCCTTGGAAAAGCATATTCCAGTGATTGAAAAGATAGATGGAGGTTATAAAGTTTCCGTTGGAAGCGTTGAACATCCGATGTTGCCCGAGCATCATATCGAATGGATTGAGATTATTGCCGGCGATCATGTTATGCGTAAGTATTTGCATCCTGGAGAAAAGCCTGTCGCTGTGTTTATGACTGATGCTACTGACGTGGTAGCTCGCGAATACTGTAACTTGCACGGCCACTGGATGTCTGTATAATTTGTATTTCGGACTGCACGCGGCAGATTTCTTCACTGTGGCGTGCAGCCTGCTTCTTTTTGCTTTTTTATTTATATCGTGTAAATATTTCGAGCGGCAGATATCCTTCTCGATCTGCACAGTATATCTATGCTTGCTTGCGGGTAATTTCCATTTTATTATTTAAGAACTTATAGCTTTACAGATTATAGGTATGCACACTCACGCCTTGTGCTGAGGGTAGATAGTTAATACCCCACCAACACACTTGCAGAAAAACGAATACGGCAATGAGCAGGTAGAGGGCTACATGCTGTTTCAACGGATATCCAAGTCGGAAATGCAGATATAGCAGTGAGGAGAACCAGGTTATCGCCGCCCAGGTCTCTTTTGGGTCCCACGCCCAATAATGACCCCACGCCTCCTTCGCCCAGAGCGCACCGAATAACATCCCTAACGTCAGGAAGGAAAGGCTGACATACAGCAGGTTGTCGCACATATCCATTTCGTGGTTAGTAATACTCTGTCTCTTTATCCAAAGCAGGTAGACTGCAACTATGGCTGCGGCGCCTTGAAGTGCGTACGCGAACATGTATATGATTACGTGTGGTGCGAACCATGGGCTTTGTAGTGCGGGCATCAGCGTCTTGCTGTGTATCTCCGGCTTGAAAAGGTTTATGCAGATGAAAACAATCGCGAGGAGCGTGCTGAAGCTTAGTATCCATTTGTATTTCCACCTGATATAAGTGATGATTCCTGCCAGCGGAAGGAAAAAAGCGTACCAAAGCCGCGTCTCGCCCATTGTGCGTAGTGGCGGGCGCTCTAAAGAAATCCACAGAGCCAAGATGAAGCAGAAGAAGATAGACAACCCTAAAGCCGTTGTATAGCAAGCCCACGTGCGTTTTTCTTTCCATGCTGTGTATGCTCCGGTGCTCCAAAGCGCAACGGCAGGCAGTGCAAAATAAATCATACTGTCCCAACTCATCGTTTTTCCTCCTTTCGTCGCCCTGCCGTCACGAATAGACTTACAGCTCCGAGCATCATCATCCCGATTCCGGTGTATACAAACGGAAGCCAAGGGTCGGAAACCAGCTCCAGTACACTGATGTCACTCCATCTGCCCTTTGTCTCGTCGTAGTTTAGCTGATAAATTTTCCAGCTACCCACTTTGACGGGCTTGTTTACTTCAATCGTAGTTTCAAATTCTTCCCCTGTTTTTGTAAATATATCTACTCTGGATGCGAAGCGCTCCGGTTCCGGATCCGGCATCACAAGGCTGCAGTTCTGATTCAGCTTTAGTGCCTGATAGGGAAATAGGAAGCTGCCGCAGCTTATCCAGCCCGTTTTTTCGTCGCCTGACGTGGTTGAAGTAGCTTTCACATAAGCGGCGTGCGTGGCGCCTACTGTGTGCCATTCAACGTACCTTGTGCTGTCAGCATTATTCACGGCTGCCGCCATATCTATCTGCTTGAGTATTTGTAGATTCCAGCTGAGTAACCGGCCTTGCTTTGTGTTCTTTTCCAATGATACGAATTGTGGCTGCTTTTTTGGCAAGGCTTCTCCTGTTTTATTACTGATGAGCATCAGTTTCGGCGGGTATTCGTCGATGGTGAACTCTTTCAGAGCAATGGCTATAGGCAACTCGTGCAACATTCCTTGCTTGTCTACAGCTCGCCACTCCGGTCGCCCAATTTGCACGTTCATGGTGAGTCGCTGCATATCTGCACTCCCCAGCGTAGCACATACGACAGCAATAAAAAGTCCTGTATGATTGAGCAGAAACGGAATGCTTCTCCAGCTGAATGGCGATAAGTGCTTAAGCGTAACCAGTCCCAATATAGTCATGGTCCACAAGTATATAAGTACGAACGGCCAGAACGAAAGCATTTTTGTGATACCTATAGGATCAGCTGTCTGCTGTGTATCCGGCACTTGCCTGACCAGACCCATGACGATGGTCAGAATAATTGTATAAATTAGCGCCGGAACTGCCGCTTCATACTGTCCGAGCCAGCGTACAAAATAGAGTTTTTTCCGAAATAGATGGAGTAATCCCAGCAGCAGGAGGTAGGTGCCAAGAATAATCACATTGACCGGGTAGGCAAACTCACCCCATTTAATGCTGCCTACGCTTATCTGCAGCATTATACCGGTGGCAATCAGACCACCGCCTGTCAGAAATCCTTCCGCCAGTTTCCAGGGTTTACTCCACACCGTTTATATTCGTTTTATAGTTGTATCAATTTCCCGTTCTTTTTGGCTTCATCTACCCATTTAGGAACAACCGTTTCCAAAAACTTAGTCTTGGCTGCCTTTTCTGCCGGTATGTCGAGGCCGATATACTTTTGGGCTTTCTCCTTTGTCGAGATGTCGGGCATCGGTACTTCATCGGTATATCCATGTTTAGCCAGTACTTTCGTGATTACTAGGCGAGCCTGCAAAGCGCGATCCAGTCCGTGAGAAAGTATTCGCTGAATTTCTTGTGGCGCATGGAAAGAGGAACCGTGTGAAGCTACGCTGAAATCCCAACGCCATTGTGCCTGGCGGATCAGGGCTAGGACAGGCTTCATCTGTTCTTCAGTAGCGCCTTTATCCCACGCAAACTTGGCTTCGATGTGTGCTTTGGCCAGTTCCGTCTCCAGACGTGTGCGGATTTCGTTGGCTTTGCGTTGACGGTCGTATACGTTTTGTCGAAGCGTCTCTTCGCTTTCGCGGTGGCACACTTGACACGTTCTGTCTATCATGGCAAGCGGACTCTGTATGTGATGGTCACTGTAT
Organism: Tannerellaceae bacterium; assembly: GCA_036734445.1. GTDB lineage: Bacteria > Bacteroidota > Bacteroidia > Bacteroidales > Tannerellaceae > Parabacteroides. The sequence continues at coordinate 1,723 of DAIMYP010000067.1, read as the reverse complement.
TTCATTCCGCCCTCACTCTTGTAAGGCATGTGGCAGTCGGCACAAGATACTCCTCTTTGCCCGTGTATTCCCATCTGGCTTATTTCGTAGTCCGGATGCTGTGCTTTGAGAATCGGCGTCCGGCTGAGTGAATTCGTGTAATCACTGTATTGAGCCTCGTCGTAATACTTCTCAATATCTTCTACTGTTGTGCCTTTGTCCCACGGGAAAGTCAGATATTTGCCGTCGCCCTTGAAGTAATATTCAACGTGACATTGTGCACATACAAGCGAACGCATCTCCTGCGGCGTTGCCTTAGTTATATCTTTGCCTTGACGCTGGAAAGCTTCAATCAGAGCTGGTCTGCTGATATGCAGATCCATCGTTTTTGAATCGTGACAGTCCGAACAGCCGATCGGATTGACTATCTCTGAGCCAAACGCTGCCCATTTATTATTGTAGAATGCTTCTACGCCTATCGACTGCATCATGCGGGGAACGTCAGGTCCTTTACAAGTCCAGCATGTTGATGGCTGCGGTCCTTCTGTCGGACTCTGCGGAGCGCCGGTACGCAGTGTGGCGCGGATATCCTCTAAAGCGTGCATGTGCCCGCGTGGTGTTGCGTAGTCTTTTGAGAAGGCGTAACCCGCCCACAGAATCACCATAGCCGGACGTTTCTCCAGTACATCTACCTGTACATTGCCATTAAATTCACTTTCGAAGTCTGTCTTCGAAGTTTCTGACCAGGTCTGATATTCCTTTGGAAAGTCGTCCTTGAATTTCTCATTCTGCGGTACGATCCCGCTCATTGGGGTACGGCGATTATTAAAAATGCTTACCACTTCGGCCCGGCGTTCAAGCAGAGCTGAAACCACTAAACCTAAAATAAATACGATAGCCATTGAAACTCCGAACAACAGCCATCCTTGCCACGGTTTTAATTTGTTAGCCATATCTTTTGTATTTTATTATTTTCTGTTTGAAATCATTTTTCTTAGCCACTCGGGAGCCGGAGATTCAGGGTATGGAGCTATCGCATGCGGTGTGCTCGACAAACTGTTCACACCTCCGTGAGGAACGTTTCGGTGACAGTCCCAGCAAGCCTTCCCTTTGCCGGCTTGCACCATCATATAGTCTATGCGACCAATCTTTACGAATTCTGTATTCAACTGTTTGTGGCAGCGGATGCAGTTGTTCATAATCACCTGCGCACTTGCTGTTTGTGCTTTTATCACTTGAGGCTCGCTGAACGAGACAAAAGCGGCAACATGCTTCATCCCGTCCATACCTTTGAAAACCCACTTCTTAACTGCATTTTCATGCGGCACATGGCAATCGTTGCACGTCGTGTTCCGCCCGTGCGAACTGTGCATCCACGTCGCATAATAAGGGACCATGATATGACAGTTGATGCATGCGGCAGGTTTGTCCACCAGATAAGTATGTGCACGCAGAAGATATAAAAATAATCCCCCGCTACCGACGATTACCCCGGCAATAAGTATAAGTATGATTTGTTGCTTCTTCGATAGACTCATGGTACGATTTAATTATGCAAAGTAAAATTTTTCAGGAACTGTTAGAAATGACAAATATATAAAATATTTGTAAAAATGCAAAAGAAAGGAAGATTTTATATTCATGGCAAACAAAAATCCCGACAATCAGCGATTGTCGGGATTCTGTGTGGTGATCTGCTTGGGGTTCGAACCCAAGACCCCATCCTTAAAAGGGATGTGCTCTA
>DAIMYP010000066.1:0-18500 GCA_036734445.1 Tannerellaceae bacterium | reverse complement strand
ATATCTTTATATGTTTCTAGTTCGGGGAAGAAATCGTTTACCATAAGTTTTGTCTTTTTATTAAGAACAAGACCCATTGTCCCTTCTTCATTATGATCAATCAGCAAAACAACTGAGCGGTGGAAATAAGCATCTTGCAAAAAGGGTTCAGATATCAATATACTGCCTTGTTTGGGAAGAATATTGTTATGTTTAATTTTGAAGATGTTATTGTATGTTGCCATGACTGTTTACATATTTTACTGAATCAGCCGACAATATATTACTTTTACCCTTAATGTACAAATATTTAGCTCGGTTTCTAGTGTTAACAATGCTAAAAACCGAGCCGATAACTGATTTATGCTTTTTGATTCTCTTCGAAAAGTTTTAGTCTTTCGTCCAGCAGATCATATTGATGATCTTTGATAAACGATGTGCAGATACGCAAACCTTGCTGATGGCTTCCTGTTGTACTCAATGAAATCGCACTTACACCATAGTAGATCAGTTCTTTCATCAGTTCGCTACCTGTCATTCCTGGATATCCGATGGTGAAGTAAAATCCGTCGGCTACAGGTTGATCCAAATCATGGTCGTAGACAATCTTAAAGCCGTGACTGGTGAATATCTTTTTGAGTTTGTTTGCCCGTCTCCCATATTCTTTTATTTCAGTGACGAAATCGAATGTTCCGTCGGAAGCCGCTTTGAACATGGCTGCCAGTGCGCATTGTGCTGAATGACTGGTTCCCGACGAGAGCGCATACAAGACGCGATGAATATATACGGTTCCGAATGTTCCACCTCCATAACGAGCTGTCAGTCCCTGATATTCTCTATGATAGAGCTTGTTTGAAATAGCAGTTACACCAATGCGTTGGCCGGCATAACTGAATGCCTTTGATCCTGATATCTGAAGGATATAGTTGTCTGTATAGCGCGCAACTGTTGCTTGATATGGTGGTTGAAACGGAATACCCAGTTCTTTGCGGAAGTCCATTGCGAAGTAGGCAAGGTCTTCGATAACAATCGTATCGTATTTGTTTGCCATTTCACCAATGATTTTCAGTTCTTCTTCAGTCAGACAGAACCATGCCGGATTGTTCGGATTTGAATAGATCATGGCTGCAATATTTCCTTTTGAAAGATATTCTTCCAGTATATCACGGAGTTTTTCGCCACGATATTCATAAACGTCAAAAGAAGCATATTTGTAACCCATAACAACAATTTGTTGCTTCTGAACTGGAAATCCAGGATCGATAAACAGAATGGTGTCTTTGCCCGAAGTACATTGTCCGCTTGTCAGAAATGAAGCATAAGTGCCTTGCATTGAACCAGTGACAGGAACACAACATTCTGGATCAATATCGATATTGATAAAAGCCTTGATAAAGCGCGAAGCTTCTTTTTTTACTTCAGGAATTCCGTTGATGTTCGGATAAATGGAGGCTACACCATCTTTTAAAGCTTTGATTTCTGCATCAATGCCCACTTGAGCCGGCTTTAATCCGGGAACGCCCATTTCCATGTGGATAAACTCGGTTTTCGTTTCTTGTTCCAACTGTGTTGATATGGCTACAACTTCGCGTATGGTTGCCTTTCCGAAGTCGGGCAGGTGATAGCTTTCAATTATTTGCTTGGCTATCTGATAGTTTACTGGTGTATTCTTCATTACTGTAATTCATTTTACTGGACAAAAGTATGAAAATATTTGTATGAAAGAGAACTTTTTCAATAAAAGTGTTGTGCAATTCGAAATAATGCCTAACTTTGCACCGCATTTGAGAAAAGTAAATGCGTTTGGTGCGTTAGTTCAGCTGGTTAGAATACATGCCTGTCACGCATGGGGTCATGGGTCCGAGTCCCATACGCACCGCCAAATAATAGTAAGCTCTGAAATTAGAAAATTTCAGGGCTATTTTATTTTATCACTTCACTGAAATGTGTTGCAACGCTTTTATTATAAACATCGCAAATGCAATGCAATGGAATCCGTGTTTTCCTGCTTCAAAAAGAAAACGCCAACTATCAAATTACAATGAAAATCAAAATTGGCAATAAAATTTTCTGCTATTTTGATTGTGATTTACAAAAAACATTAACTTTGTGGCAAAAGAGTGTCGCTTGGCGATTGCTTTTTTGTTTAAAATCAGAAAACAATTAAATTTAGATATATAAAATGGATACGAAGATTCAGGAACTGACAGAGAAGATCTACAAAGAAGGCGTAGAGAAAGGAAATGAAGAAGCAGGACGAATCATTGCAGATGCTAATGCTAAGAAAGAAGTTATTCTGAACGATGCCAATGCAGAAGCAAAACGTATTATTGCTGCAGCAGAAAAGCAGGCCGTCGAACTAAAGAAGAACACGGAGGCTGAAATTAAACTCTTTGGATCACAATCGGTTGAAGCTCTTAAAAGCGAGGTGACGAATCTTATCACAGGTTCTATTGCATCGACAAATGTGAAAGCAGTTGTTGCTGATAAGGAATTTATGCAGAGGATGATTCTAGAGATGGCAAAGATTTGGGCTAAGGATGGGGCAATCACTATTGAGAGCGCCGATGCTGAATCGTTGACTCAATATTTTGAATCAAATGCAAAAGCATTACTTGACAGCGGTGTGAAGATTGAGAAGGTTAATGGGAAACCGGCTTCGTTTTCAATTCTTCCAGCCGATGGATCATATAAGGTAAACTTTGGCGAAGAAGAATTTATTGCCTTTTTTAAAGAGTTTTTGCGTCCTCGCTTAATAGATATGTTGTTCTGATTATGAGTAAATACTATTGTTTGGTTGCAGGGCTTCCGGATATCACTTTTGATGATAGCAAGCTGGGTTATTCTGTCGCCAGTTTTAAAGAAGAACTGGATGGCGTTTTGACGTCAGCAGACAAGAAACTGATAGACCTCTTTTTCTTAAAGTTTGACAACAAGAATCTGATTGCATTTATCAAAGGTTCGAAAGCTGAACCGGATCTCATGGGAAGCATTACAAATGAAGAGTTTGATGCTTTCTATAAGGCATTGAAGAATGAAGAGAAACTGCCAAAGAATAAACATGTGCCTTCGTACATGGTAGAATTTCTGAAATCTTATGTTGACAGCGAAAATCGTGAGGATGCTGAAGAGGTGCTTTGGGAAGATCGTTTGGCTGGTTACTACTATCACTATGCTATGAAATGCAGAAATAAGTTCGTATCAGGTTGGTTCGAACTGAATCTGAATATTAACAATTTACTCACTGTCATGACATGCAGGAAGTACGGTCTTGACAAGAATCAATACATTGTGGGCAATAACGATGTAGCTGAATTGTTACGGTCGTCGAACGCCCGTGATTTTGGTTTAGGTGATGAATATGAATATCTGGCTACTGCACAGCATTTGGCTGATGAAAGTGACTTGATGGTGCGCGAAAGAAAAATTGATGCACTGAAATGGCAATGGCTCGACGAGAAGACGTTCTATGTCCCGTTTGATATTACCAGTATCTTCGCTTATATTTTGAAGCTTGAAATGATTGAAAGATGGCTTACACTCGATAAGACTGCAGGCGAAAAGTCGTTTCGAGAGATTGTTGGCGTGATGAAGACGGGAAGTCGTAACGCTTTGGATGAGTTTAAAAGAAATAATGATAAATAATATAATATGGCTACAAAAGGTATTGTAAAGGGAATCGTCTCCAACTTGGTTACAGTGGAGGTTGAAGGACCGGTTTCTCAAAATGAGATCTGTTACATTTCTGTCGGTGGCGTAAAGCTGATGTCGGAAGTAATTAAGGTAATAGGTAAAAACGCCTTTGTACAAGTGTTCGAGAGTACGCGTGGAATGAAGGTGGGCGATGAGGCTGAGTTTGCCGGTCACATGTTGGAAGTGACGTTGGGACCAGGTATGCTGTCGCGCAATTATGATGGTTTGCAAAATGATCTCGATAAGATGGATGGCGTATTCTTGCGCCGTGGACAATATACATTCCCATTGGATAACGACAAACTGTGGGATTTCAAACCGCTGGCCAAAGTTGGCGATAAAGTTGTTGCAGGCGATTGGCTGGGTGAGGTTGAAGAAAACTTGAAACCGCATAAGATTATGGTACCTTTCGTTATGAAAGGCACATTCACAATTAAAAAACTGATTGATGCAGGTCAGTATACGATAAATGAGGTTGTAGCTGTTCTGACTGATGAGAGTGGTAAAGATGTTGATGTGACTATGATACAGAAATGGCCTGTCAAAAGGGCTATTACTTGTTATAAGGAAAAACCTCGTCCATTCAAATTACTGGAAACAGGAGTACGTACAATTGATACGGTAAATCCTATAGTTGAAGGAGGTACAGGATTTATTCCTGGTCCGTTCGGTACAGGAAAAACAGTGCTTCAACATGCTATTTCAAAACAGGCTGAAGCTGATATCGTGGTTATTGCAGCTTGTGGTGAGCGTGCGAATGAAGTAGTGGAAGTGTTCACTGAGTTTCCCGAACTGATTGACCCACACACAGGACGAAAGTTGATGGAACGTACTATCATTATCGCTAATACGTCAAACATGCCAGTGGCTGCACGTGAAGCATCTGTTTATACAGCAATGACTATATCTGAATATTATAGAAGTATGGGGCTTAAGGTTCTGTTGATGGCCGATTCTACTTCGCGTTGGGCTCAAGCGTTGCGTGAGATGTCAAATCGTCTGGAGGAACTTCCTGGTCCGGATGCCTTCCCGATGGATTTGTCGGCAATCATAGCAAATTTCTATGCTCGAGCAGGATATGTCATTCTGAATAATGGAAAGACGGGCTCTGTAACCTTTATCGGTACTGTTTCGCCTGCCGGAGGAAATTTAAAGGAACCGGTTACGGAGAATACGAAGAAAGTAGCCCGTTGTTTTTATGCCTTGGAACAGGAACGTGCTGATCGTAAACGTTATCCGGCTGTCAACCCGATTGAGAGCTACTCGAAATATTTGGAGTATCCGGAATTTCAACAATATATTTCTGAAAAAATTTCGCCGAAATGGCTCGACAGAGTCAATGAGATCAAGACACGTATGCTTCGTGGTAAGGAAATTTCGGAACAGATAAACATCTTGGGTGATGATGGTGTCCCTGTTGATTACCATGTGACGTTCTGGAAATCCGAACTGATAGATTATGTTATTCTTCAGCAGGATGCTTTTGATGCTGTCGATGCAGTTTGTCCGTTGGAACGTCAGGAATATATGATGGATCTGGTTGTAAGTATTTGTCATTCTGAATTTAAGTTTGAAACGTTCCTTGAAGTTATGGACTATTTCAAGAAGTTGATTAATATTCTTAAACAAATGAACTTTGCTTGTTTTAAAAGTAAGGAATTTAATGAGTTTGATGCGCAGTGCAAACAGCTACTGAGTGAAAAAATCGAAAAGTGATAAGTATGAAGGCATTTCAAAAGATATTTACAAAGATTACCCAGATTACAAAAGCTACCTGTTCGCTGAAAGCAACAGGAGTAGGGTATGATGAATTGGCTTCCGTTGACGGAAAGCTGGCTCAGGTGGTAAAGATTATAGGCGACGAAGTGACGTTGCAGGTATTTTCTGGCACAGAAGGTATTCGTACCAATGCAGAAGTGGTATTTATGGGAAAGGCGCCTTCATTGAAAGTCGGCGACCAGTTGGCCGGACGATTCTTCAACGCTTATGGAGAACCTATTGATGGTGGACCTATACCTGAAGGCGAAGATGTAGAGATCGGAGGTCCGTCGGTGAATCCGGTTCGTCGTGAACAACCGTCTGAACTGATTGCAACAGGTATTGCCGGCATCGACTTGAATAATACGCTGGTAACCGGACAGAAGATTCCTTTCTTTGCGGATCCGGATCAACCGTTTAATCAGGTGATGGCGTTGGTTGCTCTTCGTGCACAATCCGATAAGATTATTTTGGGTGGGATGGGTCTTTCAAATGATGACTATCTGTTCTTCAAAAATGCATTTAGCAATGCAGGTGCACTCGATCGTATTGTTAGTTTTATCAATACAACTGAAGATCCGTCTGTTGAACGAATCTTGATTCCGGATATGGCACTCTGTGCAGCAGAATATTTTGCAGTGAAGAAGAATGAGAAGGTATTGGTGTTGTTGACAGATATGACCAATTATGCCGATGCTTTGGCAATCGTATCAAACCGTATGGATCAGATTCCATCGAAAGATTCAATGCCTGGTTCGCTCTATTCAGATTTGGCTAAGATTTATGAGAAGGCAGTGCAATTTCCTGAAGGCGGTTCAATAACAATTATTGCTGTTACAACATTGTCGGGTGGTGATATCACACATGCCGTACCTGATAATACAGGATATATTACTGAAGGTCAGCTCTATCTTCGTAAGGATAGCGATATTGGAAAGGTTATCGTTGATCCGTTCCGCAGCTTGTCTCGTCTGAAACAGAATGTAACAGGCAAGAAGACCCGTGAGGATCATCCACAGGTGATGAATGCGGCAGTACGTTTGTATGCCGATGCAGCCAATGCAAAGACGAAACTTGAGAATGGTTTTGATCTGACTGATTATGATAATCGTGCTTTGGCATTTGCAAAAGATTACTCAGACAAATTGTTGGCTATTGATGTCAATCTGAATACAACAGAAATGCTTGATGTGGCTTGGAATTTGTTCGCTAAATATTTCCAACCTGCCGAAGTAAATATCAAACAGGCTTTGGTTGATAAATATTGGAAAAAGGATTAATGGCTTATGGCAATAAAGTTTCAATATAATAAGACCTCGCTTCAGCAGCTGGAAAAGCAGTTGAAGATGCGCGAACGTTCGCTTCCGACAATTAAAAGTAAGGAGAGCGCACTTCGACTCGAAGTAAAGCATACGCGCGATGAGGTGAACAAGTTGGAACTTCAATTGGAAAAGGAGATTCAGAGCTATCAGGATATGGTGGCACTGTGGAATGAATTTAAACCCGAGCTAATTGCCGTGAAAGATGTTTCTCTCTCGACAAAAAAAATAGCAGGAGTGGTCGTTCCGGTTCTGGATGATATCAAGTTTGATATCGGACATTACAGTCTTTTTAATGCTCCGGCATGGTTCGCCGACGGTATCGATTTGCTGAAGAAGCTTGCACGTATCGGTATCGAAGCCGAATTTTCGGGGATGAAATTGGAGTTGCTGGAACATGCCAGGAAGAAGACGACTCAGAAAGTGAATCTTTTTGAGAAGGTACAGATTCCGGGTTATAAAGATGCGATCAGGAAAGTGAAACGATTTATGGAAGATGAAGAGAGCCTTTCTAAATCGTCACAGAAGATCATGAGGGCAAATCAGGAAAAAAGGAATGCTAAAGAGGAAGAAATGAAGGAGGTTGAGTTATGATAGTCAAGATGAGTAAATATGCATTCTTGGTGTTTCACAAAGAGTATGACAGGTTTCTCGATATATTGCGCGATTTGGGTGTTGTGCATGTGAAACAATTCAATTCAGTGCTCGACAATGCTTCTTTGCAAGCTCTACTGGCTGATCGGAAACGAATTGATCAGGCACTTCGTTTCTGTAAACGTTCGATTGATAATAATAAAGGTGTGAAAGTTGCCAATGCTAGACAACTTCCCAAAGAAGAAGGTCTGAAACTTGTTGACAGGCTTGATGCTTTGCTTGAAAAGGAAAACCAGTTGCGTGCTACACAGGCTTCTCTGGAAAAAGATATTGCCTACATGAATATTTGGGGCGATTTTAGTTTCGAATATATTAATCGCTTGCGTGAAGCTGGGTTGGAAATGACATTTTTCACTTGTCCGACAGCTAAATATGAACCAAAATGGGGTGATGAGTATCATTCGTTTCTCGTTAACTCGTTTCAATCTGTTTCGTATTTTGTGACAGTAACTAAAAAAGGAACACCTATTGAGATAGATGCTGATCGTCCAAAGATGCCAACAAAAAGCTTGTCGGAACTGAATAAATGTTACGACAAAGCGATTGACGACATCAGAAACGTCCTTAAGGAACAGAAAGATTTTGCTGCCGAGCAGTACAATACACTCATTGAAGTCGATAAAGGTATTCAGAATGAGTTCAATATGTCGAACACTATCTATCAGACAAATTCAGAAGCAGATGATAAGCTGATGCTTTTGGTAGGCTTTTTGCCTACGGAAGATGTGCAAAAGATGGAAGATGTTTTGAATAAAGGTGGATATTATTTCATGCCTCTTGAGATGGTAGAGGGAGAGAAAGTTCCTATAAAGCTGCGTAATAACCGGTTTACACGGGTCTACGAGCCTATAACGAGAATGTTTTCGCTTCCAAACTATGCTGAATTTGATCCGACGCCTTTCTTTGCACCGTTCTTTATGCTGTTTTTTGGACTCTGCTTCGGTGATGGCGGATATGGATTGCTTGTAGTTATAGCATGTACGTTATTAAAACGTAAAGCAAAGGAGGAGACGAAACCAATACTGGAACTGTTCCAATGGCTCGGTTTGGCTGCAATTATTGTAGGAACGCTCACCGGTTCGTTCTTTGGAATTGCGCTGGTTGATGTTCCGGCATTCAAATCAGTAAAGCAATATTTCTTGACAAGCGATAATCTGATGACCCTTTCTATTGTGATAGGTCTGGTGCAGATCATCTTTGGTAAAGCTGTAGCTGCACTTAAGATTATGTCTGAACGCGGAAAGAAATATGGTGTGGCGCCAATGGCTTGGGTTTTTGTCATTGTATCGCTCTGTATTGCTTTCGGCTTGCCGTTTCTGAAGATACAACTTCCTGAAATGGTAAAGAACGTATGTTATGGTATTGCTGCTTTGGGATTGCTGATAGCATTCTTTTATAATATTCCTGGAAAGAATATCTTTCTTAATTTTGGTAATGGATTATGGACAGCTTATGGAATGGCTTCGGGTTTGCTGGGCGACACGTTGTCGTACATCCGACTGTTTGCTATCGGTTTGACGGGCTCAATTTTGGGCGGTGTGTTTAACACGTTGGCTATAGATATGACATCGAGTTTGAATATAGTGTTGCGTATCATTTGCATGCTTTTGATTTTAGCTGCTGGTCATGCTATCAACTTTGGTCTGTGTACGATTAGTTCGCTGGTTCATCCGCTGCGTTTGATATTTGTTGAATATTATAAGAATGCCGATTTCGAAGGTGGAGGCAAAGAATATTTGCCGTTTAAGAAGGCTTAATCATTTTATTTACAATAGAACAAAATAATAACAAAAGAATAAATTAAAACAATTTCATTATGGAACCGATTTTATTAGCTTATTTGGGTATTGCCTTGATGACAGGTCTTGCTTTCATCGGCAGTAGTTATGGTGTAACAATCTGTGGTAAGACAACCATAGGTGCAATGAAAAAGAATCCGGATGCTTTGGGTACTTATATTGCTTTAAGTGCATTGCCATCATCGCAGGGTTTGTATGGTTTTGTGGGCTATTTTATGATGCAGAAATTCTTGGTAGCAAACATCTCGATGCTTTCGGCAACGGCTGTATTCGGTGGTGGTTTGGTTTTGGGATTTGTCGGATTCTTCTCTGCAATTCGTCAGGCTGAGGTTTGTGCGGATGGTATTGTAGGAATCGGCGCTGGTCATAATGTATTTGGTGTGACTATGGTTGAAGCCGTATTCCCTGAATTGTATGCAATTCTTTCACTTTTGGTTGTAATTTTAATTGGCGGCACATTACCTGTTGCTTAATTTTTTAATATGTGAGGCTGTGTATGCATGTACACAGCCTCATTTCTATATCTTGATCAGATGAAAAACACTTTTAAATCATTCTTATCTATATGTCTGTTGTGTGGTACTGCTGTTTCCATGTTTGGACAGAAAAGTACAGAGATTGCTAATTATACCTTAGCGGAAAGATTTACGAAAGACAAGTTGACTAATATGTTGTTTACAACGATGGTCGACCCTCATTGGTTTCAAAAGGGAAACTGTTTTTGGTATGAGTATAAGACAAGCAAGGGCGATGAATGGTTCGTTGTTGATCCTTCAGCAGGGACTAAACGTCCGTTGTTTGATTTGGATGCTATTGCAGCTCAAATAACCGAAATTGTGAAAGATCCATTTACTGCACAGCATCTTCCGATAGAAAAATTGGAAACGGAGAGTGACGGCCGGACGTTTACATTTCAGATAACTTCTTCCCAAGATGCAAAAAAAGATACAACAGTCAAAGATGAAGACGCGAATAAAAAGGAGGTGTTCTACTTCTCTTACGATTATCCATCGCGTAAATTGACGTGGCTGAAAGATAAAAAGAAAGATATAAAATATCCTGATTGGGCTTCATTTTCGCCAGATGGCAAAACGGTAGTGTATGCTAAAGATTTAAATCTTTACAGAATGACACGCGCCGATTATGAAAAACTGAAAGAAAACGAGAAGGATAGTACAGTGACCGACGTCCAGTTAACTACTTTCGGTGTGAAGAGTTTTGGATTTGGCGAACCTGAAAATTTATTGAATACTGATACGCTTTGCAATGGCAAGCGCAGAGCTGTGTATGGCATCGTTTGGTCGCCTGATTCGCGCTATTTAGCTGTGACAATTGACGACGCTAGAACAGTGAAAGAGTTGTGGGTGATTCATTCAATGGCTTCTCCAAGACCTACGCTTGAAACTTACAAATACCAGATGCCTGGAGAAATGGAAGCACCTATCGAGCATTTATATTTGTTCGATATGTCAAACGATAGTTATAAGGAAATTCGTATATCAGCATTTAAGGATCAAACTATTGGATTAGGCAATAAGCCTATGTTGCAAAAACAGCGTGACATGAAAGAGCAGGCTTATGTTTGGTTGGGCAATAATAGTCGTTTCTTTGTGACTCGTTCAAGTCGCGATCTTCATCGCATAGATATTTGTTCATACACAATTGGACAGGATTCGATTGTTCCTATTATAAATGAACGAATGAACACCTATCAGGAAATCAGACCTCTGGCACTGATCAATGAAGGCAAAGAATTGATTCAGTGGAGTGAACGCGACGGATGGGCGCATCTTTATTTATATGATGACAAAGGAATATTAAAGAATCGTATTACTTCGGGACCATGGCATGTGGATCAGATTCTCAAAGTAGATGAATCAAAGCGAGTTGTCTATTTCTTGGCCAATGGGAAGAATCCTGGTGAAAATCCTTATTACGAACACTTATATCGTGCTAGTCTTGATGGAAGCGGTTTGCAACAGCTTTCTGCGGGTGATTATTTTCATGATGTGCATATTGATGATAATGCTCAATTTATTGTTAGCAATTATTCGAGAGTTAATTCCATACCGCAAACTGATTTGATAGATAATATGGGACGTAGAGTTATGCCTTTAGAAAAGAGTGATTTCTCTCAATTACTACTTGCCGGTTATAAGTTTCCGGAACCGTTTAAAGTGAAAGCGGCTGATGGTGTAACTGATCTATATGGTGTAATGTACAAGCCTTTTGATTTCGATTCAACCAAAGTGTATCCGATTATTGATTATGTATATCCGGGTCCTCAGGTTGAAGCAACGTCATATCCTTTTAGGAAGATGAACGTCCGGACCGACAGATTGGCACAAGCAGGATTTATTGTAATTACAGTAGGCAACAGAGGAGGACATCCGAGCCGCTCAAAATGGTATCATAATTTTGGTTATGGAAATCTGCGTGATTATGGATTGGAAGATCAGAAGGCTGCTATCATTCAATTGGCAGATCGCTATAAATACATAGATATTAATCGTGTCGGCATTCATGGACATTCGGGTGGCGGATTCATGTCGACGGCAGCAATTCTGCAATATCCGGATTTCTTTAAAGTTGCTGTTTCATGTTCTGGAAATCATGACAATAGTATCTATAATCGCTGGTGGAGCGAAACACACCATGGAGTGAAAGAAGTAATATCTGAAAAAGGTGATACCACTTTCCAATATAGCATTCGTACGAACGAAGAAATTGCCAAACAATTGAAAGGGAACCTGTTGCTTGTTCACGGAGATATAGATGATAATGTGCATCCAGGCAATACATTACGCGTAGTCAGTGCACTTGTCAAGGCAAACAAACGCTTTGATATGCTTATTTTGCCTGAGCAGCGTCATGGTTATGGCGATATGGATGAATATTTTTATTGGAGGCTGGTTGATTACTTCTCTCTTCACTTGCTTGGTAAACAAGATTTATCAGTCGATATACCGAATCGATAAGATTTTGTGAACAATGTGAAGATATTCTGTATAGTTTTGTCTAATTTATAAATTCTGATAGATAAAGAGATGTTTAAAGCTATCGTTCGATTTTCTATACGCAAGAAACTGTTTGTTGGATTAACAGTCTTGTTTCTGCTCATTGGCGGAATTTATGCGATGATGACATTGCCTATTGATGCAGTGCCCGATATAACCAATAATCAAGTACAGATTGTAACTGTTTCACCAACATTGGCACCTCAGGAAGTGGAACAACTGATTACTATGCCTATCGAAATTGCCATGCGAAACATTATGAATGTGAAAGAAATCCGTTCGGTTTCGCGTTTTGGGCTTTCGGTTGTGACAGTCGTTTTTAAAGAGAGTGTGCCAACATTGGATGCACGGCAGTTGATAAATGAGCAGATCCAAGCAGTATCAGGAGAGATTCCTTCAGAATTAGGCATGCCTGAGATGATGCCGATCACTACTGGATTGGGTGAAATTTATCAGTACGTGATTAAGGTTGCACCAGGCTATGAAAAGAAATACGACGCGATGGAACTGCGTACGATACAAGATTGGCTTGTTAAACGACAATTGTCCGGTATCCCTGGAATTGTAGAGATTAACAGTTTTGGTGGCTATCTGAAACAATATGAAGTGGCTGTTGATCCGGATGCTCTTTATTCGCTGGACATAACAATCGGTGATGTGTACGATGCTCTGAGCAAAAACAATCAGAATACAGGTGGCAGTTATATTGAAAAGCTTGATAAAGCTTATTATATTCGTTCAGAGGGAATGATTTCGCGCACCAAAGATATCGAGCGTATTGTTATTACAAATAGAGGTGGCATCCCGATACACATAAGTGACGTAGGCGTAGTACGTTTGGGTTCTGCCAAACGTTTTGGTGCTATGACAATGGATGGCAAGGGCGAATGCGTAGGAGGCATTGCGATGATGCTTAAAGGTGCTAATGCAAATGTGGTGACAAAAGAACTTGAGTCGCGTGTGGCTAAAGTTCAAAAGATGTTGCCCGAAGGCATAAGTGTTGAGCCATACTTAAATCGTTCAGAATTGGTTAATCGTAATATTTCAACTGTTATACGCAATCTGATTGAAGGAGCAATCATTGTTTTTCTGGTATTGATTATCTTCCTCGGAAACATACGTGCGGGTCTGATTGTGGCATCAGTTATTCCGCTTGCGATGTTGTTTGCTTTCATTTTGATGCATTTGTTTGGCGTGACAGCCAACCTGATGAGTTTGGGAGCAATAGACTTTGGTATCGTTGTTGATGGTTCTATTGTTATTTTGGAGGGAATATTGGCGCATATATATATGCGACGATCATCACGCAAACTGACGCGTCAGGAAATGGATGATCAGGTAGAGGAAGGAGCCGGTGCTGTCGTGCGTAGTGCTACGTTTGCTGTTTTGATTATATTGATTGTTTTTTGCCCGATTTTAGTATTGGGTGGTATTGAAGGAAAATACTTCACACCGATGGCTAAAACTTTGGTGTTCTGCATCATCGGTGCATTATTGTTGTCACTGACGTATGTGCCTATGATGGCTTCTTTGTTTTTGAAACGTTCAATGAGTGAGAAAGAGACGTTTGCTGACAAATTCTTTAGAAAACTGAATGTGATTTATAAACGCTGCCTTAACTTCTGTCTGCGGCAGATGGCAGGCACAGTGATTGTTGCTTTTGCATGTCTGGCAGGTGCATTGTTTTTGTTTACAAAACTGGGAGCGGAGTTTATTCCGACAATGGATGAAGGCGATTTTGCAATGCAGATGACACTTCCGGCAGGCAGTTCGCTTACGAGAAGTATAGAACTGTCACGGCAAGCAGAGAAGACTCTGATGGACAAGTTTCCTGAAATAAAGCATGTGGTGGCAAAGATTGGTACGGCAGAAGTTCCGACTGACCCAATGGCTGTTGAAGATGCTGATGTAATGATTATTATGAAACCGTTCAAGGAATGGACCTCAGCAACGAGCCGTGCAGAAATGGTGGAGAAGATGAAAGCCGCCTTAGAACCGGTCAAAGGTGCTGAGTTTAATTTCAGTCAGCCTATACAGTTGCGTTTCAATGAATTGATGACGGGTGCAAAAGCTGATATTGCTGTGAAACTCTATGGAGAAGACACGCAGGAATTGTATTCGAAAGCAAAAGAAGTTTCAAAATATATAGAAAAAGTTCCGGGAGCTTCTGATGTGATTGTGGAGCAAACAATGGGACTTCCTCAGTTGGTTGTAAAATATGATCGTGCAAAAATTTCACAATACGGAATGAATATTGCAGAACTGAATACGATTATCCGTACAGCATATGCAGGCGAGGCCGCTGGAGTTGTTTTCGAAAATGAGCGTCGTTTCGATCTTGTTGTCAGACTTGACAAAGATAAGGTGTCAGATTTGAATTTGGATAAACTGTTCGTTCGTACGGCTGATGGCATGCAGATTCCGGTTAGCGAAGTAGCAACGATTGATTTGGTAAACGGTCCTCTTCAAATAAATCGTGACGAAACCAAACGAAGAATTGTGATAGGTGTCAATGTGCGTAATGCAGATATACAACAGGTCGTAAAGAATATTCAAGCTACTTTGGAAAAGAATGTAAAACTCAAGCCGGGTTATTATTTTGAATATGGCGGACAATTTGAAAACTTGCAGAGTGCAATCAACACTTTGTCTATTGTGATTCCTGTAGCATTAATGTTGATACTACTGTTGCTTTTCTTCGCCTTCAAGAGCATTACTTATACATTGGTGGTTTTCTCGACTGTACCGCTTTCGCTTATCGGTGGTGTGCTGGCTCTATGGCTGCGTGGTCTGCCTTTCAGTATTTCAGCTGGTGTCGGATTCATAGCACTTTTTGGTGTAGCTGTGTTGAACGGTATTCTGATGATCAATCATTTCAATGATATACGTAAACAAACAAAATATAAGATGTCGACGGATAAGATTATTAGTTCAGGTTGTCCGCATCTTTTGCGGCCGGTCTTTTTAACAGGTTTGGTAGCTTCATTAGGTTTTGTTCCGATGGCGATAGCAAAGTCGGCTGGGGCAGAAGTTCAGCGTCCGTTAGCAACAGTAGTTATTGGCGGTCTGATTGTTTCAACCATTTTTACGCTGATTGTCATTCCTGTATTCTATCGTATTGTCAATTCTTTTCCTTTTTGGTGGAAGAAGATGATGAAAAAAACTCACAGTGCAAGTTTGCCTGTTATCATCGGAATGATGTTGCTCGTTTCCGGTGTTTGCTATGCACAGGATGTTGCACAGCCGGAACCAACAAAAGTGACGCTTGACGAAGCTATAGCTCTAGCACTACAGAATAGTCCAAGAATGAAAACTTCAGCCATGTCTATCGAAAAAGCACGTGCTGCCAAAGGCGAGGTATTTGAAATTGCTCCAACATCGCTAAGCGTTGATTGGGGACAATTGAATGGTCCAAATAGAAAAGATTATCAGATGCACGTTGATCAATCGTTAGGTTCATTGCTGACACCTTATTATAAAAATGCTTTAGTCAACAAGCAAGTGGCTACTACCGAATTGTATCGCGAATTGGTAAAAAAAGAAACGACTGCAGAAGTAAAGCGTGCATGGGCATATTATTTGTATGCATATCGTTTGCATTCGCTTTATTCAGAGCAGATTGATTTAGCCGAGCGTTTGCAAAAAGCCGGAAAATTGCGTTATGAGCAAGGTGATATTTCATTGCTTGAACGGAATATGACAACCACGTTGGCTGCAGATTTGCATTCGCGGCTTATTCAGTCCGAACAGGAATTGAATATGGCAGCTCGGCGTTTTGCTTGGGCCAGTTGTGCAGGTCGTCCGATTATTCCGGTTGATACAGTGCTTGAAATGTATCCTGTTAAACAAGATGCGACTGTAGCCGCTTCGGTATATCAGGATTATTACGGAAGTTTGGCTGCTGAAAAGAAAGCAATGTATAAGGTTGAACAGAGTCGCTTTTTCCCAGAACTTTCAGTTGGATACATGCGTCAGAAGATTGCTCCGCTGACCGGACTTAATTCCTGGATGGTTGGTATTTCAGTTCCTCTTTTCTTTGCTCCGCAGGCAAGTCGCGTAAAACAGGCACGCATAGAAAGCAACATCGCTCAAACCGAAGCAGATGTAAATGTGCTGGTTTTGAATTTTAAGATCTCCGAACTTCAGCAAACGCTGAAGAAACAGGCTGAGAGCATTCGTTATTATACAACAGGAGCAATACCTGAAGCAGATGCGTTGTTGAAGAGTGCTTTGGCTGAGTTTAGAGAAAGTGAGACAGATATCACGCAGTTTGTGCAAAGCATCAACTCTGCACGTGAAATATATAAAGGATATATTGAAGCTGTTTATAATTATAATATAGCTGCTTTAGAGTTGGATTTATACAGTACAGAAAAATAATTTGGATATGAATAATGATATGAATCTTTCAGGCCAGCGAGGAAATCTTAAGAAAGTATTGATTCCTTGTTTTGCTTTATTGCTGATGGCGTGTGGTCAGTCGAAAACGCCGGACAGTTCTGCTTCTACTGAGCCAGATACAACGAAGGCTGTTGTTGCATCTGCTGTCGACACAACAAAGCAGGATACAGCTAAAGTGGATGCCGTGACTTCGGCTACAGCGATGCCGAATCACTCATCATTTAATGGTATTTTGATGGTTCCGCCACAGCGTTATGCGACGGTGACTTTAACGATGGGTGGGACAGTTCATTCTGTAAGAGTTTTGTCGGGAAGCTATGTAAGGCGAGGCACGCTGCTTGTCACTTTAGAGAATCCTGAATTCGTCTCATTGCAGCAGAATTATCTTGAAGCGCATGCTCAAGCCGAATATCTTGAAGCCGAATATCGCCGTCAGCAACGATTGAGTACCGAGGAAGCCGCTTCTCAAAAGCGTTTCCAACAGAGCAAAGCTGATTATTTGTCGATGAAAAGCCGTCTTGAAGCAGCTGCTGCACAACTGACATTGTTGGGAGTTGCTCCGCAAAGTTTATTGAATGGCGGCATTCGTACTTATCTGGAAGTAAAAGCGCCGTTGGATGGATATGTAGCAGCTTTGGATGTGAATCTAGGCAAATATGTCACAGCCGGACAACCTTTATGTGAAGTGATAAATAAAGGAGAGACATTGTTACGTATGACTGCTTATGAGAAAGATCTGAAAGATTTGTCAGCAGGCAGACGCGTACAGTTCCGTGTGAATGGTATGGGAGCACAAACTTTTCATGCAACACTTGTTTCTGTAGGACAGGAGGTCGACAAGACCAATCGTTCGATAGAAGTTTATGCCCGTGTAAAAGAAAGCAATCCGAGATTTCGTCCCGGAATGTATATATCTGCACGTGTAGAAAAATAAAAACGCGCAGATATACATTCGAGTGTGTGGCGGTTGATAATTTTCAGCCGCCTATAATTGTTTCTAGGCTGTGTGCAGCAAAAATATCCTGACAATGTTGTAACTGTTCGTCAGAAGGTGCAGCAAAATGATAATGATTGGGATTGTATACTGTTCCCAATTTTTCATGTTTCCCCATTCCAATTTCATGATAAAGAAGGAGATTGACTGTTTTCCTTTCCCAAGGCAGTGAAGCGAGGAACTCAGCCGAACGGGAGATGTTTTCGTCGTCTGCATTAACTCCTTCAATCAGCGGAATACGAATGCAGAAGTCATGACCGGCTTTGGCAACCATCTCCAGATTTGAAAGAATGAGTTCGTTGGGAACGCCGCAGTAAAATTTGTGTTTAGCCGAATCCATCTGTTTGAGATCAACCAGAAAGAGTTCGCAGTTGTCCATCACTTCTTTGACAATTTCCGGACGCGCATATAGTGTTGTATCAACAGCTCTATGAATATCTTCTTTTCCGCAACGTTTCAGCATTTCAAGCAGATCTTCAGGATGCATCAAAGGTTCGCCTCCACAGAATGTGACTCCACCTTCCGAGCGATCCATGACAGCTGTTTCCTTCAGAATCTGTTCCATCAACTGATCGTAGGTGTACTCGGTGCCTGAGATCTCCATTGCTAAAGTCGGACATACTGTTGCGCATTTTCCGCAAAGAGTACATTTGTTTTTGTCGGTGACAATCCCGTCCGCCGTTAGTGTCAATGCTTGATTCGGACAATTTTTAACGCATGTCTGACAGCCGATGCATTTTTTCTTTGTGTAAAGTTTCACTTTTTTCGGAGATATTCCCTCCGGATTATGACACCATACGCAAGAAAGCGGGCAGCCTTTCATAAAGAGGGTTGTCCTGATGCCTGGTCCGTCGTTGATTGCATACCTTTTTATATCAAATATAAG
>DAIMYP010000065.1:0-19102 GCA_036734445.1 Tannerellaceae bacterium | reverse complement strand
TGAGGGAGATGAAGCTGATCAACGTCAGTGACCGGGAATATGAGAAACTTGTGAATCGATTCGCCGAGGAAAGCAAACGTCGGGAAGAAAGAAATGGTTGCCGCACTCCACAACGGCTGAACGAAATCCTCATGGAAAAAATCTTCAGTTCCGCCGAATCAAAGGCAGGCGACTATTTCGTGATCGATTATTTCAACCGTCTGAAGGAGTTCGATATGAAAGAAGTGCCGTTCGATACCGTGAAACCGTCTGTCCGAATGGACACTTGAGGACACTTAAGGACACTTAAGGACAGTTTAGGACACTTAAGGACATTTTAGGACATAATAGGACACTTAAGGACAGTTAAGGACACTAAACGGACTGCGCCATTTTGGGCTGCCGTACCTTTGCCCTTGTCAAATCGCGATTGGCATCAACAGAATGTTTAATTTAAAATTTACAAGATTATGGCACAAGGTTATAAGCTGGTAACACGCAAGGTCTCAGACCTTAAGGGCGGTGAGAAGAAGGCAAAAGTTTTCGCCATCGCCAAGTATAATTCCCCCTAATTAGGGGGAGAGCTTAAAATGTACTGAGTGTTAGTAAAATATGGATGGAAAATAATTATATGGATAAAACAATTCTGCGTTCTTTGACATATTGATTTCTTATTTTATCTTTCTCAATAACCATGCAATCACTGTCCGAAAAAGAGCTATCATCCCCATAGAAATAATTATCTTTGCATTCTCATCGAAAGAGAAACAAGATATGGTATCATTACTGATCATTGATGACGAACCGATCATTCGCAAACTGCTGTCGCGGATGATGGAGCTTGAGGGGTATGAAGTCTTTCAGGCAGAGAGCTGTGCGACAGGCATCAAGCAACTGAAGATGCATTGTCCTCAGGTGGTCCTATGCGACGTCATCCTCCCGGACGGCAACGGTGTGGATCTGATACCTGAGATGAAGAGACAACTGCCTGACAGCGAGGTGATCATGCTGACGGCGCACGGCAATATAGCCGACGGTGTGCAAGCTATCAAGAACGGAGCATTCGATTATATTACCAAGGGCGACGACAATAATAAGATTATCCCCATCATAAGTCGAGCCGTCGAAAAAGTGCAACAAGGGCAGAAGATGAAAACGGGAGTGACGACGACTTATACATTCGATTCGATTATCGGCAACTCGGTCGCGCTGAAGAGAGCTGTGGAACTGGCGCGTAAAGTGGCGTCAACGGATGTGACGGTGCTTCTGACGGGCGAAACAGGAACCGGTAAGGAGGTGTTCGCACAGTCTATTCATCAGGCAAGTACGAGGAGTCGCAAGAAGTTTGTTGCCATCAACTGTTCGGCGTTCAGCAAGGATCTGCTGGAAAGCGAGCTGTTCGGACATAAAGCCGGAGCGTTTACCGGAGCCGTGAACGAGAAGAAAGGGCTGTTTGAAGTGGCTCATGAAGGCACAATATTTCTAGATGAGATCGGCGAGATGTCGTTTGAACTACAGGCAAAACTGCTGCGCGTGATTGAGACGGGAGAGTTTTTGAAAGTCGGGGATACGCAACCCGTACATACGGATGTGAGAATCATTTCGGCCACGAACAGGAACTTGAAGAAAGAAATCGAAGAGGGCCATTTCCGTGAAGACCTCTATTATCGTTTGTCGGTTTTCCAAATTCCACTGCCTCCGTTGCGCGAACGAAAAGGTGATATCTGTATGCTGGCAGAACATTTTCTGAACTACTACGCTGCCAAACTGGGCAAAAACATCAAGGGTATGAACAGTGATTTTATGACGGCATTGGAGCGCGCTGAGTGGCGGGGAAATATCCGCGAATTGAAGAATGTGATGGAACGCAGCCTTATCGTTTGCGATTCGGCGCTCACCTTGCAGGACCTGCCGTTCGAACTGCAATATCCGGAAAACGTGTCGAACACCGATGCGAAAGCGGATTTCGACTTGTCGGTTATCGAACGTAAACATATCGCCAGAGTACTGCAGTTCACCGAAGGCAACAAGACCGAAGCAGCGCGATTGCTGAAGATCGGTCTGACTACGCTTTATCGGAAAATCGAAGAATATAATCTGTAGATTCAACCCAATAAATCGGCTCTATCATGAGTATAAAAAAACTCCGGCATTGTTCTCACGAATGATGCAGGAGTTAAAGATTAACTTTTATATTAATCTAAGTAATACTAATGGATAATTAATTAGAATTTATTAGTCTTACTTTGCTAGATGATTAATCGTTATCTTCTTTGAATGTAGTTGGTTTGAAGTGATCGTCTAACTGAAATTTGTGATTGTTATTCAATTGAATCTGATATCCGGCTTTGCAGTGTTCAATACTTTTTACTGTCTTGCCCGGAAATGTTTTGCTTGTGTAGTCTAAAATTCCCTGTGGCAAAATTCCCCTAGGAATAGACGATTTCGTTTTGATCTCACTCCATTCAGCACTCTGAGTAAATTCCAATTCTGATCCATCAGAAAGTTTTAGATTGTAATCCTTGTCGTCTACTTCCTGTAACACACTTGTAATTTTTGCCGAGGGATAATACTTCGTAACGAAGGCGGTAATTCCTGACGGTAGATTTGATACTTTTACCGTTCTGTCTTTGGCGAAGAACGGTGTAGAAACCAATACTAAGCATAATGCAAAAATAATCTTTTTCATAAATTCATTTTTTAGTTAAACAGAAACATTATTATTAATAAAAAGCATTTACTTTCTGAAATCTTTCGATGCAAAGTAAAGCCTCGAATTTGTAGAAAAATTGAATAATGATACTTGCATCGTCAATATTTATATTATTTAGCATTTTTATAGATAATCATCATCAGACTGGGCAATACGATCAGCAATAAAGGCAGTCCCACACAGAATCCGCCGATGACTGCAACTGCCAGTGGCTGTTGCATTTGCGCCCCCATTCCCAATCCGAGTGCAAGAGGCATCAGTGCAAGGATACTCGAAATGGCAGTCATCAGCTTCGGACGTATACGCAGCGCGATGGCATAATCCACCGATTCGGCAACGCCTCCACCGCCCTTGCGATTCATGTTGTACTGGTGAACGGTGAAGATGGCATTTTCGGCAATGATGCCCACGATCATGATGATTCCCGTATAACTGCTCACATTGAGTGGAACGCCCGTTAACCACAAAGCCAGGAGCGATCCGCAGATGCCGCTTACGGAAATGAACAGTACTGCAAAAGAAATTCTCCATTCGCGGAAGAGGAACATGAGTACGCACATGACAAGAAGCGTGGCAAGGCAAAGAATCATCATCAGTTCGTGGAACGACTGTTGCTGTTCCTGATATGCGCCACCGAATGAAATGCTATAGCCTTTGGGAAGCTGCAAGTGGGCATTGAACTGTTTCTGCAGATCGTTCACCGTACTGCCCAAATCGCGATTCTCAATGCGCGAGGTAAGCGTGATGACACTCTTCAGGTTTTCACGCCGTTGCTGTATCTCGCCCGGAACTACTTTTACTGTACAGAAGTATGACAACGGTCGGGTTGAACCGTCGGGCAAAAATATGGGCTGGCGTTGCATTTTTTCCGGAGAGTTGTCGCTGTAAGTGGTGAATCGCAACAGAATACGCCGCATCTGTTCGCCATCCTGGACGGAACCGATCTGCAATCCGCCGGTCATTGCCGCCTGCGAAGGCAGCGGTTCTAGAACCGTTTCGCTCTGACAGAGAACAACACCGCCGGTGTAAGCTGCCAACTGCTCCTGAAAATCCTTCAGTGTTATTCCGAATTGCGAAAGCAGGTCGACATCGGGTACGATGACGAGCGATGACCCGGCAGCAACAAGTCCGTTGTCGATATCAACAACGCCTTTCACTCTCTTCATGAGTTGCTCGACTTGCGCTGCACACTTCTGAAGTTGCTTGTAGTCGTCGCCGAAAATCTTTACTTCTATCGGTTGAGGCGTACTCATCAGGTCGCCGAGCAGATCGGTTATGCGCTGTCCGAACTCAATAGTCATCACAGGCACTTTAGAGGAGATGCTTTTACGCAGCTGACTGATCACTTCGGGAGTGGTGTGTTTGCGGTCTTTTTTAAGTTGGATAAGATAATCGCCGTAGTTACACGGAGCTGTAATGAACGACATGCCCAGTGCCGTGCGCCGCGAATAAGTCTCTACATCGGGATGAGCCATGATAATCTTTTCCATCTGACGACACATGCGGTCTGTCTCTTCTATATCTGTACCTGACGGCGAGTGATAGTCAAGTACGATTGTGCCTTCGTCGAGGTCGGGCAGGAATCCGGTCTGCATCTGTGTGGATGCCAGATAACCTGCTGACACAAGCCCTGCAAAAAACAGGGCGGCAATCCACGGTTTGCGGTAAAGCCATGTAAGCCACGCCACTTTGTTCACTGCCGCCGCTTCAATTTCCTTGTCGTTTTGAATGACTTGGTTCATGTTTTGCGGACGCAACCGCTTCTTGTAACCGATCATCAGATGAAGCACCGGCAGTAAGAGCCACGTGACAAGGAAGGAAGCGACCATGGTTATTTGCATGGTATCGGATAATTCTTTAAAGAAACTACCTGCCAGTCCGCTCATGAGACGGAAAGGAAAATGTATGACAATGGTGGACAATGATGAGGCTATCATTGCGGGAAACAAGTTGGTGATGGCTTGTTTGACAGCGACGAACTTGTCTATCTCCGGATTCTCTTCGTGCTCTCGGTAAATCTGTTCGATAATGACAATCGCATCGTCGATGATCAATCCTACTGACGCCGCAATGGCACCGAGCGACATGATGTTAATCGTTATTCCCGCCAGATAGATGAAAAGAATACTCAAGGCCAAGGTGACAGGAATCGTGAGAATAACTACGACACTTGCGCGCCAAGTGCGCAAGAACAGAATCATCACAATGATGGCGAGGAACAGTCCTTCGTAGATCGTCCTTGTCACACTATGAATGCTGTCGCCTACAAACGCGCTTTGGTTGTAATATGGCTTGAGTTCATAACCCGGAGGCAGGAGCGATTGGGCTTCCTTCGCCTTTACTTCAACATCTTTTGCGAAGTCCAGAAGGTTGACTCCCGGCTGCTTGACCAGATCGATAAGCACGGCATCGTTGCCATCGGCATTGATTTTCAGGAATTCTTGTTGTTCCTGTACTTCAACGCGGGCAACATCACAGAGCTTTACTTTGCGTATGCCGTCATTGCGTATGATGGTGTTGGAAAGCTCGTCGATGGTGTTTATTCTTGTGTCTGTCAATGACAGATACAGCCGATTGTAGGCGGCGACGTTTCCATTCTCCAACACGAAGTTCGTTCCGTTGAGCGCTTCTTTTATTTTTGAGGGAGTGATGCTCATCGCCGTCATCTTTGCCGCATCGGGAATGACAACAAACTCTTTAGCTTTGCCGCCGTGTACAACCACATTGCTTACACCGCTGACTCGCGAGAACACCGGACGCACGATGAGATTTCCGACGTCGCGAAGTTCTATGCGGCTATGCGTCCTGCTTTCCAGCGTAAAGCCATAGACAGGGTAAAGCGATTGGTTCATCGCTTCGGTAGAGATGATTGTGCCGGGAGGCAGAAAGCCTTTGATCTCATTGATGCGGCTTTCAAGTTGAGTCTTCAGCGCATAGATGTCGGTCCCCCACTTAAAATAAACATCTATATCACTGCTGCCACGGCCTGTATAGCTTTTTACAATCGTAACGCCGGGTACTTTCTTTACGGCACTTTCAAGAGGCTTGGTCACGGTAATCATCATTCGGTCAATTGGTTGCTGACCGGCATCAGCAATCACGGTGATTCGTGGAAAGAGCACTTCGGGAAACAGATTGGTCTGCATCTGTATGTAGCAGTATATGCCAGCCATCAAAATCAGCAGACTGACAAACATGATCGGTTTGCTGTATATCTGATGAAAGCATTTCTTCTGTATAGGATTCATAATGGACTTATTTTATGATTCTTACTCTATCGCCATCCTGCAACTGATAGCTGCCAGAGGTTACAATCTTGTCGGATTCTGAAAAGCGGGGCGCAATGATTTCGGTTTCACTATTGTTGCTGTTGCCGATGGTTACAGGAATTTTCTTGACAGATCCGTTGGCTATGATTTTCAGTACCCAAAAAGAGGTCATGTTGTCGTCGCTCTGTATCGCTGATTTGGGCAATATCTGATTACTCTTTCCTGTGTTTGTTGTCTTCAACAGGGCTTTTGCACGCAGGCCTTCCGGTAGAAAAGCTGTTTTTGCATGTGCGGGGATCTGTTGCACTTGCGTATTTATATTCATCGTGGCGAGCGGGGTCGATAATACTGCT
Source organism: Tannerellaceae bacterium (assembly GCA_036734445.1). GTDB lineage: Bacteria > Bacteroidota > Bacteroidia > Bacteroidales > Tannerellaceae > Parabacteroides. Next base: position 12,788 of record DAIMYP010000065.1, on the reverse strand, counting down.
GCAATTGTGCGCCCGTCGGGTAATATTATCCGACAGGTTGTTCCGGCTTTCGCATATTCCATGTCTTCGGTCGGAACCTCTACTTCGAACACCATACTGCTTGTGTTGGCAATCGAACATAGTGGCGTACCTTCGGTGACATAACTTCCTGTCTGTTGCTGGACATCTGCGACGATGCCTGACGTGGTGGCTTTTATATCCACTATTCCCATATTGGTTCCTACGACATCTCCGCCAAGCGCTTCGCGTTCCTTGCTTTCGAGACGGTAGAGTGTTTGTCCGCTGCGGACTACAGTTCCCGGTTGCACATAACAAGCCGTGATAAATGAGGCGTTGGGGGCTGTGATGATGTTTTTTTTCAAAAATGCCGTCACGGCTGTGAGTTCGATTCCTTTGTCAATATGACCGTATGAAATAGTCGTTACCGAAACATCTGTGACTGGAGGCTGTTCCGCATTGTCGTTTGTCTGTGATTTCCCATTGCAACTCATGAGGATGAGCGTTGAAAAAAGAATTATTGCAATATTTCTCATATCTTTTAGTATTACCAGTTATAATAATTGTATGCGTTGATTGCCAATTGGCGGTTCGCTTCGACAACCATCTTCTGTTGTTTTGTTGAAATAATGTTTTTTAGCGTTGTGATATAATCGAACACGGACATCTGTCCCGCTCGGATTTCTTTTTGACTGATGTCAAGCAGTTTGTTGTATTCGTTCAACTGGGTATCGAGTAGCTGGATACGTGTGTCGAAATCTATTATTGTATGCGAGCATTGGTCGCGACGAATCTCATTCTGTTTCATCAGGTTGTCTTTATATATGGTGATTGACAGGAGTGCGGCCTCTGCTTCGCGCTGTTTGATTTTCTTCTGTCGCCCGTCAGAAAGAACCATCGAGAATGTAAGCCCTGCACTCATTCCAAAATTCTTGTACATCGAACTGTAATGAGCGGTCTGCATCCCCAGATTGGTGAAAAGGTTCAGTTGCGGTTTGTATTTGGTATCAAAGATGCGCTTCGAAGCAATGACATTGGCGCTGTCGAGATCGTATTTTTTCAGGAACTGCGATTCAATGGCTTCAATATTCTTATTGATGCTGATTTTCTCTAACTCAACAGTATCCGTATCTCGGATGCAACAGAAGGCATTCATTTCCATCAGATGGTTGTGATATGATTGCAGGTAGGATACTTTCATTTCATCGTTCGACTTCTGTTCTATCCCGATGATTTGGATATCCGATTGCTTCGCTTGTCCCGCACGGGCAAGTCTGGTGATAAAATCCGCTTGGGTGGAGAGAAGTCCGGATATGCTGTCGGCAAAATCGATCTGATTCCTGTCGAGCATACAAAGAATGTACTGGTCGATGACATTGCGTTCGATATCATGCTGATTGAGGCGGATGTTGTTATATAGAATATCCTGCTGTATATTGATTTGTGATTCGGCAGCTTTGTACAGACTGTTTCCGAGCAAAGGCTGTGTCCAAGTTACGCCATACTGAAGATTGCCATTGCTCACACCGAGATCGTAGCCGTAATAATCGCTGGCAGACTGCGCGTTCCATTTGAATGAAGTTGTTCCATTATTTTTCTCAATGATGGGGACGAACAGATAATTGCCTGTCAGCAATGTTTGTGCATGTGTGTACACGCTTTTCAGATATTGCCTCTCATTGCTGAGTATCGCTGTTTGATTGTCTTTGTCCAATTGCAGTGGACTGCAATGAACGGCTTTGTCAAGATAAAAATCAAGTGAATGTTTTATAGTCTGCGATTCTAATGGAATGCTCACAGATAAAAACATAAGAATTGAACACAAATATCCTTTCATATTTTTTTGCGCAAAAGTAGGAAGTGATTTTGTAGAAATTTTGAATTCAGAAAGTGAACTGCAATGCTACTCTGATCCCGCTCCTATTAATGTTCGGTTCGTGCAGATAGCTCAAGCGTCTGTAGTAGTCTACGCGCAGAATATTTAAAATATTTTCAACTCCGAAGCTGCATTCCATATAAGGCTTGTTGCCAAGCGGCTGTGTTCCATTAGGAAACTGAAACAGTCCTGTCGTTTTGGATGGGTTGTTTTTGTCAGTCAGCGATCCGTAAATCATATTAAAAGAGAGCACTTCGCGCAAATGCAGCCATTTGATCAACGGAATTCGGTTTAAAATAAATCCTTTCAAGTGATAAGTTGCATCGAATGAGGCATATTGGTCTGCCACAAATTCCATGGCGTTCATCAGATGAAAAGATTCCGGTTGTATGGTAAGCGACTGATTTGTGTTGGGAATGATAAGCAGGGGAAAAGGAGTTTTGTCCCATATTTTTCCCATTTTGAATTGTGCGTCAAGTCGTCCGAATGAGGAAAGCCAGATGTGTTTCTGCATGCTGAATTCGGTATGGTTGTATGCGTATTCTCCTCCTAAAAAGCCTTTTATACCCAACTGATGTGACAGTTTGAAAATGGGAGCATCTTTTGATAAGTTAACCATCGAGTTCTTGCCTCTTCGGGAATTGTAAGGTCTTTCACCCGGAGCAAAACGGAGCTGCATTCCTATTTCTGATAGGTTGAAATCAGGCAATAGGGAAGTGCTGCCTGATGGATCTTGTGTGATGTATTGCAATGTGCCCGCAGCTCTGTCGTTTTGGCAAGAGATCCATGACTTCCACGTGAATCCGTTTTGCCATTCCTTCTCGTATTGAAGCATGCTTTTGCGGATGTATTGCATTTTATTGATGGGCGCACCAACCTTGAGGGCTAAAAACATATTGTCCTTGTTTGTGGCAACAAAATCCTGTCCGAGTGTGTACACGTCGTATTCCTGAATAAATGATAGATTATTGACAGGGCTTTCGCCTTCGTGATAGAATTTCCTGTTGAAACTATGCGTTAGCCTAAGACTGTATTTCCATTTCTTGTCGACGAAACCATATGCCGAATAGCCGGTCAAAAACCATTTGGAATTCAGATTGGCGGTTGTCATTCCGCCAATGCGCAGACGAAGCCCTTCGACAGGATTCGCAGTTAGAGCCGAATACATCGGTCCGAAGTCGAACTTCGATCTCGTCTCGCTTGCAGTAGGAATATAGCCGCTTAGAAGAACTTCAGCTGTTTTGAGGAGTGCATTGAATACCGGGACCTTGCGACAGTTCGCCAGCATGTCGTCTATCGCACTTTCTTTTGACTGAAGGGGGAAATGTCGATTTTTTATCCAAAAGGCATCTGTCCTCAAAGCAGCCATCGGGAGAGTACATGTTTCGCCGGGTATTCCAAATATGGAGTCAGTGTTATGTATGTTGTAATTGTATTTGTCGTAACTGCGCATCTTGTGGGCATATAATTCTTTCGCACCTTTAACGATGCAAAAGTTGATGTAAGTGTTTTCGCTGCTTATTGCCCATACACTGTCTGTCATTTGTTTATATTCTTCGTCAATTCGGAATCCATTCACCCAGTTTAAGTTGATATTGGATGGAACGGTCATAGATACTTTTTTTACTGCGTAATGGCCGTCTTGGGTGATGAAAAGATGTCCTGTAAAACCATAGCTCTCGCTGTTTACAGGCACAAAAGCTAAGTCTGTACACTTTTCATTGTCAAAATTTACGGTATCCGAGATGTAGTATTTGTAATAATCGATGGCTAATATTGACGAAAGCGGACTTACAAAACGGTTGAGCAGTATGGGAATATTATTGTCGAACACATTTACTGGCTTAAATATCTCATCCAGATTTGCGGTGATAGTGCCTTCGTTATCCATCACGTCGTCAATGCCTTGCATGCGTTTTGCCTTAATTATTGTTTTGTCTGTTTTGGGTTTTTTGCGATAAAAGAAATCGGATAGGCTTTCACGAACGGAAAGCGTTAGAATGGGTTTGTTGTTTAGTTTGGAAGTATCGGTATAATTTTTGAGAAATTGAAATTTCCTGTACAGCTTCTTATTGTAATCCGGATGGAAGTCATCCAATGATAATGCAAGTTTCTCATATATTTCAGCTTTATATTGATCTTTGGATTCAATGCGATTATCATTTTTATGGTCGATTACTTTTCGTATAAGTTCGACTGCCGGATTGTCTTTGCGTCGGTAACTTTTCCTTTTTGTCTTGACGACAACTTCTTTAAGCGAGTACTCTGTCGGCGCAAGAAGACATTCAAGTCTGTCGTTCTTCTGTCCGCGTTTCAGATCGAATTTGTGCGTGGTATAGGTGAGAGCGGTCACTGCCAACCGATTATAGCCTTTGTCATTTTGTAATGTGAACTTTCCGTTGGCATCGGTTGCAGTTCCAATTGTAGAACCATCGAAATAGACCGAAATAAATGGTAAGGGTTCTCCTGAAAGAGAATCTCGTACAATACCAGACGCAGAAGTTACTTCTTGTCCTCTCATTGTAATGTGCTGCACGAATAAACTTGCAATTAGCAATAATAGAAGTCTCATAGAATCATTATTTATTTTTTGAGTTTCTTTTTCATCCATGTCGGTAGGATAGAAAGTCCAATGAACAAATAGAAATAGTAAGTCATAATACGCCAGAAGCAGGTTATGAATAGAATATCACCTCTTGTAGTCAACATATCCGAATAATATTGCGAAAACAGATATTCGCTCACACCACTTCCACCGGGCGTAGGTGTTATCATCATTACAATCCATAAAATAAATTGGCGGCATAATACGAGTATCAGTTTTCCTGTCGGAATGAATGGAAAGAATAAGGCGCAGGCAACAGCATAACGCGAAATCCACGCCCACGATGTGATGGCGAAAGCTTTTATCCAAAAGGAAAAAGGCTGTTTTTTCATTTCTTCACTACTGATCTTGATATCTTGTGAAACGCGCAATACAGCTGGTTCATATCGACGTAAAAAAGGAAGTTTGACCAATATTGACAATATATTTTGTATGACTTCCGGTTTTCTGAAGAGTGCTATGTATAGCAGCGTTGCATAAACTGCAATCACTATGTATACAAACGAAAAGGTGTATTTTAAACCGGAGGATAATCCTAAAGATATGCCAAAAAGTTCATTGGGTGAAAACAGCAACAAACAGAACGGGCATATCAGGACGAAGATCAACTCATCCAGAAAGAGCGTTGAAATCAGGACGGCAGTACTTCGCCCTGCTGTGATTCCTTCGTGATGAAGATAAACGACGAGAAGTGCAGATCCACCCATTGCCGATGGAGTAACAGCGGATGTGAATTCGCATAGATAATTTGTCTTGATGGCTCCTTTCCACGATAGCAAAGCAGGATGACTCATATAACGATAGCGCAGGGAGAATGCAAAATCTTTCATTCCCATGAACAAGAATGCCAAACCGACAGCGATGCCGTCTGTCAGAGTGGATGGAAATGAGTCGATTCGCCCGAGGCTGAACTCTCTAGAATAAAGAAGAATAGTTACGCTTAAGCCTATAAAAATGGGAATTAAAATTTTCAACAGAAAGGGAAAAGGCTTTGCAGAAACAACAATATTTTTCATTTGCGATTAATTAAATGAATATATCTGTCGAGGACCTCATCTACAACGTCGCTCCAAGGACGGACAATTGTTTGAGAGGCATTGAATCCGACTTGTTGTATCTCTTCAGGATGATAGACTAGTTTTCGAATTAATTCTGCATATTTGTCCAAGTCTGCAGTCGACAGAAAACCATTCCATCCATGTTCAATAATTTCGGATGCTGTTGAACCTTTAAGCAGAACTGAGGGCGTATGCATTGCCGCTGCTTCTCTTATGACTAACGGAGCATTGTCGTACATGGATGGGAACAGAAAAAGATCTGCCGCTGCGTAATATTTTTTAAGTTCTTCCCGATCATTGATCTGACCGAGGAAAGTTACTTTCGATGAGAGAGCAAGATCACAGGTGAGCTTTTTGATTCCTTTTTCAGCATATCCCGTACCAATAAAATACATGGAAAAATGAATATTGTTCAGTCGGGATAGAGCATGAAGTAAGAAACTGATATTCTTTTCCCAAATATGTTGTCCCACAAAAAGAAAAATATTTTCGTTGGATGGTATGCCTAATTCACTACGTGCTTTTGAACGGACAAGTTCCATTTGTGGTTCGTTTCCAAAATCACTACCGTTTTCAACAACTTCCACTTTCCCTTTATAGCCGTATTCACGAAGCGTTTCTTCGACAGCTGATTGGGGAATCCATACTTCATCAGCTGCTTCGTAGAAATCAATAATGTTTTGTACAATATGACGCAAAAGATATTTGTTTGGAATGAGATGAGCAAAGTCCATCTCGTATTTGGAATGGAAGGTCGCAACCAACGGTATATGTTGCTTTTGAGCAATTTGCATGGCGATTTTTCCTGAAGAAAAAGGACAATGCGCATGTACCAGACCGAATGGAAGACGGTGAATTTGCGTTTTAAAATTCCAATCCATTAGTGGAATTCCGAAGCGATAAGGCTTTCTGAATGGTATGAACAATGAGGAATATCTGTACACGGAATAAGGTGTATCATCGTAGGAACCTGGACATTTTGGAGTGACAACACATACTTTATTATCAGTCCTTTTGGATAGCCAATAGGCATAATTTTGAGTTGTTATTGAAACGCCGTCCATAATGGGAGGAAAGCAATCATTGAAAATACCAAGCAAGGGTGTAACTGTCATTTTAGGTTCTGTCATTATATTCGCTGATTAAAATTGTAACAGCAAAAATATTTGACGATTCTGTATGAATTTTGAAGTTTTATCAAGATGGCTCACACTTAACTTATTTTGTATTCTGAGTTGATTTCTTCAATATTGTATTCAATCGCTTTGCCATTTTATCAAAATGAAATGGAAACCTTTTCAAAATGGAAGGGTTTGGATAGCGCGATTCTGTATGTATAAATTGTAATTTGCATTTATACAGGAGCTTGTGATTTTATTTGATTTGTTGGCACACTTTTGGCTTTCTTTCTTGTGTAGAATACAAACGCAATAAGGAAGCTTAATAGAATATGAATGAATTTGATTTTCTCTGTCCGCCGGCGAATCAGCATAACCAGGGAGTGATAAACTGGAAGAACATTTCTCGGGTGCTCGGTATTTTGCTTTTCATGGGAGCGGGATTATTACTGGTTTGCATCGGTGTAAGCTGGATATATGGCGAAAAGGAGATGATTTATTTCTTTTATACGATCTTGATAAATCTTGGTGTGGGCGGAGTGTTGCTCCTGATCGGTCGGAATGCCGATCCGTCGCTTACCCGCCGTGATGCCTATTGCATCGTTTCCTTTACTTGGATTCTGTTCACTTCTTTTGGGATGCTTCCGTTTTGGTTAAGCGGGAAGATTCCATCTGTCACCGATGCTTTTTTTGAAACGATGTCGGGGTTCACAACTACCGGCGCCACTATACTGAACAACATCGAGTCGTTGCCCCACAGCATGCTGTTCTGGCGCAGCCTGATATCGTGGATCGGCGGATTGGGTATCGTATTCTTCACGATCGCACTTCTCCCGTTTGCCAGCGGTGGAAGTACGAATCTGTTTTTTGCCGAAGCAACAGGCGTGAAGCATGACAAGATAAAACCGAAAATTGATGTGATGGCAAAATGGTTGTGGACAGTTTATATCATATTGACGGTAGCGGAAACTATTCTGCTTATGTTTGGTGGCATGAGTCTGTTCGATGCTGTATGCCACGCGTTTACTACCACTGCCACCGGTGGATTCTCGACCAAACAGAATAGCATCTCTTATTGGAATTCGCCTTATATCGAATATGTGGTGTCGATATTCATGATATTGTCTGGCGTGAACTTTTCACTCTATTTCTTGTGCCTCAAAGGACGTTTCGACAAATTATTCAAGGACGACGAACTGCGTTGGTTTCTTAAATCAATCATAACGCTGACCTTGATTATCGCTGCTGCGCTCGTTGTACATAATCATTATGACTGCGAAACAGCTTTCCGTAAGGCGTTGTTCCAGGTGGCAACGGTTCATACTTCCTGCGGTTTCGCTACCGATGATTATAATCTGTGGCCTCCGTTTACTTGGTTGCTTCTTCTCTATGCCATGATTTCTGGAGGATGTACGGGCTCTACCAGCGGCGGATTGAAGGATATGCGGGTGATGATTGTGGCACAGTGCATCAAAAATGAATTCAAACGCGTCTTGCATCCGAAAGCAGTGTTGCCGGTACGCGTTAATAAAGAGGCGATTGATGCACCGACAGTGACGGCAGTACATACGTTTGTTGTATTCTACTTGTTATGTGTTTTCGTAGGATGGCTGTCGCTGATGTTCTTGGGAGTCGGGTTGCCTGAAGCTTTGGGTACTGTCGTTTCGAGTATCGGCAATGTGGGGCCGGGTTTGGGCGCATTTGGTCCGGTCTATTCGTGGGCGGCTTTGCCCGACGCTGCCAAATGGATATTATCGTTTCTGATGTTTATCGGACGATTGGAGTTGTATGGCGTCTTGCTTCTCTTCTCGAGAAGTTTTTGGCAGAATAGTTGAAAATGCGGATGAATTTGATTATCATTGCATAACTTTATGAACGGACAAGGTATATGAATATTAAATCGAAATTGACGCTCGCTATTGGTGTCTTGGTAGCCATGATTGTGCTGTTGGTGGCATTGTCGGTTGCAAACTTGCAGATTCTGACGGCAACAGAACCTGACAGTCCGGCGGCGGGACCGGGGCTTCAGCGCGCATTGATCTGGATTACTGTGATTGGAGCTGCGTGTATTTGTATTGGCGTAGGTATGATGTTCAAGTTGCCCGCTTCAATCAACCGTCCGATCAAACAGCTGACGGATGGTATTCTGGAAATTGCCAATCATCATTACGATGTGTCTCTGAATCTGACGGATAGCGATGAACTGATAGAGGTCTCCAAGAACTTTAATCGCATGGCACGCCGTCTGAATGACTACCACAACAGCACGCTGTCGGAACTGATGGCTTCGAAGCGCTATATGGAAACAATCATCAATTCCATCAATGAACCGATTATCGGTCTGGATAACGACCGGCGGATATTGTTTATCAATGATGAGGCGTTGAATGTGTTGAACTTGAATCGCGAGCAGACTATCCGGCAATTGGCAGAGGAGGTTTCGATGACAAACGACTTGTTGCGCCGCCTTGTTCGCCGTCTTCTTGAAAAAGATAAGAACGATGTGGCAGGGGAAAAAGATGAACCGTTGAAGATTTATGCCGACAATAAGGAATGCTATTTCCAGGTAAAATATGTGACTATCACGATGAAAGCCACGGATGGCGTCACTATGGAAAAAAAAGGAGATGTCATCATGCTGAAGAATATCACGGAGTTTCGCGAGCTGGATACGGCAAAGACTACTTTTATATCGACCATCAGTCATGAACTGAAAACGCCTATTTCTGCTATATTGATGAGTTTGCAGCTTTTGAACGACAAGCGTATAGGCGAATTGAATGCTGAACAGGCAGATCTGTCGCAGAGCATCAGGGAGAATAGCGAACGACTGCTGAATATCACCGGCGAATTACTGAATATGACTCAGGTGGAGAGCGGTAAACTGCAACTCAAACCGAAGATCACCAAACCTATCGAACTGATTGAATACGCAATTAAAGCCAATCGGGTGCAAGCGGAGAAATTCGGCATTCAGGTGGAAGTGGCCTATCCGGAGGAAGGAAAGATCGGGAAACTGTTTGTCGACAGTGAAAAGATTGCCTGGGTGTTGACAAATCTGTTGAGCAACGCCATCCGCTATTCGTCTGAAAATGGCAGGGTTATTATTGGCGCCCGACAAGTGGACGAGAAGCATATCGAGATGTATGTGCAGGATTTTGGCAAAGGCATCGATCCGCGCTATCATAAAAGCATTTTCGATCATTATTTTCGTGTCCCGGGCACGAAAGTGCAGGGGAGTGGTTTGGGACTTTCGATCTCGCGCGATTTCATTGAAGCTCACAACGGTACATTGACTATCCAAAGCGAATTGGGTAAGGGGAGTTTGTTTACCATTCGGCTTAATTCCTGATTTTGTATGGCCATTGCGAGACGTGTCATGGCATTGCGCCATGACTTCAAACTGTTTTGATTTCTGATTCCAAATGGTTGTTATGGCTTCCGAATTTGTCCGTCTCCTTCGATAATGTATTTGTATGTGTTCAGTTCCGGAAGTCCCATCGGACCGCGTGCATGCATTTTTTGTGTGCTGATGCCTATTTCGGCGCCAAAACCGAACTGTCCGCCATCGGTAAATGAAGTGGGAGCGTTGGAGTAAACACATGCGGCATCTACTTGTTCGCGAAAGATTCGGATCGCTTCCTCTGATTCGCTGACAATACTTTCACTGTGTTTTGAACCGTAGCGGGCGATGTGCGTCAATGCATCTTCGAGAGATGAGACGGTACGAATGCTCATTTTGTAGTCCAGAAATTCATGTCCGAAACTCTCTTCTGTAGCGTGTTTGAGCAATTGCCCCGGATAATGGTCGGCGAGTGCATTATACGCAGGTTCGTCAGCATAAATGATTACATTCTTTTCTTGAAGCAAGCGGCATATTTCAGGCAAATCACCGATCCGGTCTTTGTGAATGATGAGGCAGTCGAGTGCATTGCAGACACTTACGCGGCGGGTTTTGCCATTCGTTACAATCTCGCGGCCTTTGCTTGTATCGCCATCTTTATCAAAATAGGTGTGACATATTCCGGCACCGGTCTCGATGACAGGCACATGGGCATTCTGTCTGACGAACTGAATCAGCGAACTGCTGCCTCGCGGAATAATCAGATCCACAAATTTGTCGGCTTCAAGTAAAGCTGCCGTCGATTCGTGTCCTTGAGGCAAAAGCGTGCAGATGGCAGGATTCAATCCTCTATTATTCAGTACGGTGTGTATGATTCTAACGATTGCACGGATAGAACTGTCAGCATCAGAGCCTCCTTTCAGAATGCATACATTTCCGCTGCGGAGGCACAAGGAGTAAACATCGGTGGTGACGTTAGGCCGCGCTTCATAAATGATCCCGATAACACCGAAAGGAACGCTTACTTTGCGGATGATCAATCCGTTAGGGCGAACTGTTTCATTCAGCAGCCGATTGCGGGGTGATGGCAGTTGAGCTACTTTTGCCATATCTTCAGCCATTCCGTTCAGTCGCGCTTCCGTTAGCGTCAGTCGGTCATATTTAGGATTCGATGGATCCATTCGCGACAGGTCCTCGCTGTTTGCCTCCAGAATTTCTTCGATGTGATTCTTGAGAACGGTTGCAGTATCAGTCAGAACTGCAGATATATCGTTGTCACTCAACGCTGCCAATTGTCGTGTAGCATCATGAGCATCTTGTAGCAATTGTTTCAAATTTGCATCCATATTATTTCTGTTTTATTAATCCAAATATAGATAGTCATAGTGAATAAGCGGCTTCATGTCGCGTTGGCCAATCATTTTGCTTGCATTTTTGCTGTCGCACGAAGCACAGCCTACGCCAATCTGCGTTCCTTCTTCATTGATGATTCTGACGATGTCTTCTTTCTTGAACGAACCGATCACTTTCGTTATTCCGACAGGAAGAAGGCTTACGGCTTTATCGCCCATCAGTGCTTCTTCGGCGCCTTTATTGATGTGGATTTCACCTTTGGCAAAGCCTTCAGAGTGCGCGATCCATTTTTTGACGCTGCTCACCGTATGTTTGGATGGCAGGAATCGAGTGCATATCGTGTCGCTTCCTTTTTTCAGAATGAAGAGCAGTATGTCGTCTTTCTTTCCATTGGCGATAATTACAGGAATCCCTTCGTCGGCCACTTTTTGGGCAATGCTGCATTTGGTCAACATTCCGCCTCGACCGAAGGATGATTTGCCGGTTTGTATGTACTCCGACAGGTCTTCCTTGCCTTTTTCAATTGTTCGGATCACTGAAGATGTCGGATCTGACGGGTTTCCGTTATAAATGCCATCGATATTGCTGAGAATGACCAGTGTTTCGACATCCATCATTGTTGCAATCAGTCCCGACAGTTCGTCATTATCCGTGAACATCAGTTCGGTAACAGAGATGGTATCGTTTTCATTGACAATCGGTATCACACCGTTCTCGAGCATCACTTCCATGCAATGTTTCTGATTAAGGTAATGATTGCGGCTACCGAAACTTTCTTTTGTTGTAAGCACTTGTCCGCAGGCAATTCCCTGTTCACGAAACAGTTCGTAATAGCGATTGATGAGTTTAGCTTGTCCAACAGCCGAATAGAGTTGTCGCGCAGAGATCGAATCGAGTTTTTTCCCCGCTTTGATTTCGCTTCTGCCTGAAGCAACCGCACCTGACGAGATCAAAATAATCTCCATCCCTTGTTTCCGCAAGGCGGATACTTGGTCTACAATAGCCGACATCCGTGTGATATCGAGTGTTCCATCGCTGCGTGTCAGAACGTTACTGCCTATTTTTACTGCTATACGTTTCATCGGTTATTCTTCTTTTTAGAATCAATTTCCAAAGGTAAAAATAATAATCGAAAAAGGAGACTTGGGTTGATTTCGTTTTGCTGGTTATTGATAAGTGATTTTAAATCTATGTGATATTGTGAATCAAAATCTCTTGATTTGAAAGTATATTTCAAGATTGAAACTGCTGCTACCGATTGGGCGGTTGTCATATTAAATATAGCAAAATATAGATTTTTGATACGCTCTAAAAAACATCTAAAAGGGAGCGGAATTTCATTCGAATGCGCGAACCATTTCATTCGAATGAAACCTTCACTCCATTCGAATGAAGTGGAACTTTCTTCCGAATGAAATGTCGGTCGCAATTAGATAAA
>DAIMYP010000064.1:15366-20084 GCA_036734445.1 Tannerellaceae bacterium | reverse complement strand
CGTGCCACCAAATGGGCTGCCAAAGCGCTCGAAGCACGTATCTATCTGCAGATTGCCAGTCCGCTCTATGCTGACCGCACAGTCAACACCTTGGCTGTCAACCAGTACAATGGCGATCGTAAGGCGCTCTATCAGAAAGCTCTCGATGCTGCCAAGGCTGTTATGAACAGCGGCAACTTCTCACTGCTCGACTGTCGTGCTGCTTCAGTATCAGAGGTTGCCGACAAGTATCATGATATCGCTATCACGAACAACAGTGAAACCATTTGGGCAAGACAGTTCGACTTGACACGTGTCACCCAGAACGTTGGTTTGCAGCATGGTCCTAACGGCTACCACAACTGGTCCGGTACGACTCCTACTGAAGACTTCGTCATGTCATTCGAAATGGCTGACGGTTCTCTGACTACAACCATGACAAAAGCCGGTGAACACATGGACAGCAACCCATATCTGGGACGTGAACCACGTTTCTATGCAGACCTCGGTTTCGATGGTTCTGTTTGGGGACGTAAACGTGCTGCCGATGGTTATGCACTCGACCCTACACCACTTGGAAACCTTCAGACCGGTACATATGAACTCTCATCAGGTGGCAAAGCTGTTTCTGTAACGCTTCCTGACGGAACCGTCAAATCCTTCAATGGTACATTCGGTTGCGATACCCGTAAAGGCCCGATCGAGGACTGGAACGGTTCGTTCACGTCTTACTACGAGAAGAAACTTATCGATACCAAGATTGATGCTGCCAATGTCAACCAGGTCTGCCCATATCCTTACTTCCGCTTGAGCGACATGTATCTGATTGCTGCTGAAGCTGATGTTGAACTGGGTAATTTGGATGAAGCTGCCACCTATCTGGATGCACTCCGTACCCGTATCAGCATGCCTGACACAAAGGCAACTCTTGCCGTACGTAAACAGTCATTCACACAGGCTGACATGCGCGAGTTCGTTCGTCACGAACGCCGTTCGGAATTGGCTTATGAAGACTCTCGTTACTACGATGTTCGCCGTTGGATGATTGCTCCGACAACAAACAGCAAGGAGCTGTGCGGTATGCTGGTTTATGCCACATTGAAATCAGGCAAGACTGCTGCTGCTCCTTACGTACATGATGAGACCGTTTGGGATTATCACTACTATGTACAGAGCCTGTCCTATCGTGAAGATCGTAAGTGGGACAACAAGATGTATTTTGCACCAATCAGCCGTGACGAAGTCAATCGTAACACACAATTGGTACAGAATCCGGGAATGGAATAATCATTATTCAAGATATCGAAGAGACAGGGTTTATCACCCTGCCTCTTCTTTCACTTTAACAACTAATACACAAGTCATGAAACCATCTTTAAAAAAACAAAAAGAGAAATTAGGGAGATGATTAGGGAGAGATGAGCACTTTTATTATAGATGGACATGTATCGAGTGGATATATTATAAATAGTATTTTTAACTTAAAAAGAGAGAAGCTGAGAATAGATTCTGTCAAGCAAATATTGAGGGGCCTTAATCACAGCCCGAGATGATTGATTTATATACACTATGTAGGGATGAAGCGATATTCGTAAGAGTTAGAGAGATGTTGATTTAGTGTTGCCAATCGGGCGCTTCGACTGTTAAATAGTCGAAACACCTTAAATAATTATTCCCAAATCTGTTTATATTTGTTGCGACAAGTGCTCTATATCTTTGCCACTAATAATTATGGATATAGAAATGAAAATTCTGCTTTTTTTGAAGAAAAGCAGTGTGACGGGCAGTACCCTTTGTCCATTGATGGGCAAAATTACGCTCAAAGGCAAGACTAACTCGATAGCTCAATTTGGCTGCAAATTTAAAGTCAACGCTCAACTGTGGAATGTGGCATCGCAACGATGCACCGGTAAGAGTCGTGAAGCAGCCGAAGCCAACAAGAGGATAGAATCTGTCCTGGTGTTGCTACGCACCCGTTTCAACGAATTGTCAGCGTGTAACAAAAGCTTTACAGCCGAAGATGTAAAGAATGCATTTCAAGGCATAGCCACAGCACAGGCATGCCTCCTTCAGTATTTCCGTGAGTTCAATGCGAAGTATGAGCAGCGCGTCGGCGTCAGCCGTACAGCCAGCACCTGCTACCAGTATCAGAACACCTGCCGCGTGCTCTCCGCCTTTATCCGGGAGAGGTATAACCTGTCGGACATCACGATCCGCTCGCTCGACCTCCTTTTCATTGAACGTTTCAATACCTTCATGCGCATCGACATGCACTACGAGCCTGCCACCATCCAGGGACATATCAAACGGCTCAAGTGTGTTGTCTACAGCGCTATCAGCGAACGGATTACGTTTGTCAATCCTTTCACCGGGTTTAAGACGGCCAAGGTTGAACACCATCAGCGCTTTCTGAACAAGGATGAGCTCGACCGGCTGATACATACGCCGTTGGATACGCCCAACCGCCGCTTCACACGCGACATGTTCCTCTTCTCCGTCTTCACCGGCATCTGCTATTGCGACATGTGCAACCTGACGGCGCAGAACATCGTCAGCGATGCCGACGGCCAGCCCTGGATCGAGGTATGCCGCCAGAAGACCGGCACGCCCGAGCGGGTGAAGCTGATGGATATAGCTCAAAGAATCATACAGAAATATAGATCCGCTTCGGGTGTCAACCTGTTCCCGATGTTACAGGAGAACAGCATGAATCTCCACCTGAAGAAGATCGCCGAGCGTTGCCGTATCGAGCGGAACCTCACTTTCCACATGGCGCGTCACACCTTCGCCACACAGATCTGTCTGTCCGGAGGAATGCCCATCGAAAGCCTGTCGCGTGTCATGGGACACCGCAGTATCCGCACGACCATGGTGTATGCCATTGTTACGAATGAAAAACTGAAGAAAGACGTTGCCGTTCTGGAGGACAGTATCCGAAACAGATACTTCCTTTCCGGGATGAACGCGGGATATCAGGTTCAGAATATTTAAATGAGAGAAGTTGATTATTAACGGACTGCGGTCCGCTATACATGTTATGAGGAGTACATTTAAATTGCTGTTCTATGTGAACCGCCAAAAGATGAATGAGGATGGACTGTGCCCGATTATGGGACGTATCACCATCGATGGGAAAGTATGCCAGTACGCGACGCAGATGCGCGTGTCGCTGCCCTGCTGGGATGTGAAGTCGGGACGCGCCTATGCGCCTCCCCGTCGGGAGGCAGAGGCACGGGCTGCCGAAGCTATCAACAGACGGCTGGACTATTTCGTACGCCATGCCGAGATGGCGTACAGGAACAACCTGATCATTAACGGGTTCGTCACTGCCGAGATGATCAGGAACGCTATCACGGGACGTGCGCAGCCGAAGGGTACCTTCCTGGCGCTCTTCGATGAGCACAACCGCGAGTACGCCAAGCGTGTCGGCATCGACCGGGCACGCTGCACCTATGTGCGCTATCTCAACACCCGCCGCCACTTGGCGAACTTCATCCGCAGCGGATATGGGCAGGACGATATCGAGATGCGGCGGCTCGACATGAAGTTCATCCAGGACTTCCAGTTCTACCTCTCGTCGGTATGCCGTCTGCGGACGGTGACACTCAACAATCATCTGGTGAACATGCAGAAGATCGTGCAGCTTGCCATCAAGGAGCGTGTCATCAAGTACGACCCCTTTGCGGGCTTCAAGCGCGAGCTGGTGCCGGTGCGTCATCGCTACCTGACGCACGAGCAGCTGACGAAGCTGATGGAGGCCGACCTGCCGACTTACCGCCTCTGCCATACGCGCGACCTGTTCGTCTTCTCCGTGTTCACCGGCCTGGGACGCGCCGAGCTGGCTGCCCTCACCGACGACAATATCGTCACCGAACGCGACGGCTCACAATGGATCTACATCCGCCGTCAGAAAACCAAAGTCGAATGCCGCATCAAACTGATGGACATCCCCCTCCAAATCCTCAACAAATACCGTGGCGAAGGCCCCGCCTCCGATGCCGACAACCGGTTCTATAGGAATGGGATAATTTGGAAAAGCAAGGCCTTCAACGGCAGTGAGATGACTATGGGCATAGGCGTAGCTGGAAGAGGCTTTAATAACCGTGACATGATTCCGGCTAATGACCCTGCTGTCAAAGGCTTTAATCGCCGCAGGATGATTTCGGCTAATGACTCAACCCTTTCTGCTACGAACTTAGCAAGCAGTACGTATAATGAACAAACAGATAGTTCTATGTACAATAGGAAGCCTGCTGCAGGAAGCAAGCTGTATTATGAACCCCTCGGTTCCCAAAGCAGGTGCACTGTTCAGGGCAAGGAAACTGGTCCCTTTACCAGCGGCAAGCTGTTTTTTGTACCGGTAAGCAGCAGCTTAGAGCGGAGCCTCCATCTGATAGAGAAGCAATGCCATCTGGATTGCCACCTGACGTTCTACATGGCGCGTCACACCTTCGCCACCGAGATCTGCCTCTCCAACGGCATGCCGATAGAGACAATCAGCCAGATGATGGGCCACTCCAACATCCGCACGACGCAGATCTATGCCGAGATAACCAACCAAAAAGTCAAGGACGATTTCGACAAGCTCTCCCTCAAAACCAATGCCAAATACCACCTCCCCACACCCCCCATGCCACCAACCAATCTCCATATCAAGAGCCAATCCTCTCCAAAGAAGCAGGCATGTACGAAAGAGGCAACTTATCTCAATGGCAAAGTTTCTCCAAACAAGCAGGCAT
>DAIMYP010000064.1:11324-15266 GCA_036734445.1 Tannerellaceae bacterium | reverse complement strand
TTCTCCAAACAAGCAGGCATATACAGAAGATATCCTTGCCATCGACCATCTGCCAACCGACAAGCCCCTACCTCTTCGCTACTACCGCCGTGGCCGAAGAGTCACAAAATCATTCAGATAGGGCTTTTTGTCCGTTTTTCCAAGGTGTTTTACCACCATTTTGTCCGTTTTTCCAAGGCATTTTCCAACTATTTTGTCCGTTTTTCCAAGATTTAACCTTTAAAGTTGCACCAGCCAGATAAAACAGACACTAAAAAGAGGACGCTACTACCGCTACAGCCAAACTGCCACAAAGTCATTTTGTCTGCTCCCCTAGATTTTTAGGGGAGCTGGCGCGCAGCGACTGAGGAGTAGAACTCCAGCCCCTGCAGCTCCCACCTCGCCACCTCACCACCTCACTACTGAGTAGTAAATCTTGGTGTTTATTTCTACCCCTTCCCCGCTGCGCGATACTTCCCCTGAAAGGGGAAAAGTTTGAAGAGCTAGAAGAACTATCAGCAGTTATCTCGAATCACGTAACGACCTGATCATTTCTGAAATTTCCAACAAAACATCTTCAGTATGATCAAATACGGCCTGATTCTCGAATCGCATCACTTTTATACGATGATTTTTTACCAGATAAGCAGTTCTCCTTTCATCATACGCAATCCCTTCGGGAGTGAAATGATGATGCCCATCCAGCTCCACGCAAAGCCTGACTTCCGGGCAATAGAAGTCCATGATGAAAGGTCCGACAGAAAATTGCCGTCTGAACAGCGCCCCTTCAATCTGTCTGTTCTTTAAAAAGGGCCATAACACTGCTTCGGCATACGTGCCATAATTGCGAAGTTGCCTGCGATAGGCTTTTAGAGACTCATCGTTGCATAAATAACGTTTGATCATAGTTAGGTAATTGTTTTATTGTTATATAATGTGTTTGAGGAAAGCACTATGGCATTCCGTCTAATATAGACGTGTACTCCCTATAAATTACAGCGCGTTGATTTCAGTTTCTGATAAGCCGGTTGTATGCATAATTAATGCAATATCAATACCATTCTGCTTCAGGTTCTTGGCTACAAGACGGATGCCTTTGGCTTCGCCCTCGGCCTCGCCTTGTTGCTTAGCGTATTCATATGCATACATATCCTCAAGATAGGCAGCTTCAGAGCGTTCGTATTTGGTACGCTCTTCGGGTGTCAGGTTTTCGATGCTCAGTATGGAAAACAGCTTCTCGAAAATCTTTTTCTCTGCCAATGGCATTCCGTCTAATATATGCGTGAGCTCCATATTATAAATAATTACAGCGTGTTGATTTCAGTTTCTGATAAGCCGGTTGTATGCATAATTAATGCAATATCCATGCCATTCTGCTTCAAGCTCTTCGCTACAAGACGAATACCTTCAGCCTTACCTTCAGCTTTTCCTTCAGCCTTACCTTCCGCCTTACCTTCAGCTTTTCCTTTAGCTTCGCCTTCAGCCAATCCTTCTGCTTTACCTCGCCGTATGGCGCTATTATAGGCATTCATATTATCCCGATAGGCAGTTTCGACAAGGTCGTACTGGGCACGCTCTTCGGGTGTCATGTTTTCGATGCTCGCTACTGAGAGCAGCTTTTCGAAAACCTTTTTCTGTGCCTTGAAAGGCATTCTGTCCAATATATCCATGTGCTTCAATAAATAAATCCAAATATCAAAATTTGTTTTACATTCTTCCGTTCCCTTTTCGAAATAGGGCAGTGACATGTAAGTCTGTCTGAGCTTGTTGCTCATCACCGCACCCGTTTCGCGGTCAGCAAGTATAATATCCGTCCTAAATTTAACAAGTTCTTCGACCTTAAAGTTCAAAAAGTAAACACCATAAACAGGGTCTATTTCATATTGCCAATGTTTGCCTTTTTCCCCTTGGCTGCCCATAGCTCTGCAAAGATAGTAAATTCCACGGTCAAAGAAATAATCCTGTGTCTGATTCTGCATCTCGACGATGAACCGTGTCCCGTCAACGCTCTGACACATCACATCGAAGATGACCACCCTTCCGCTGATGCTCTCGGGCATGATTTCCTTGTTGAGAAATGTCACGTCCGTCACCGACCGTTCGCCTTCCAGCAAGTCATTTAAAAACTCAATTAATAATTCCTTGTTTACTTCCGTCCCAAAAAGCTTCTTAAACCCCAAGTCGGTAAAAGGATTGATGAACTTTCCCATAGCAATGGTTTTGTTTTAGTTAATAATTAATATCCCGAGAACAGGAAACGCCTTTTCCTGTACTGCTATTTTCGGCGAAGATATAAAAGTTTTTTGTGAGCTCCAAGCTTTATATGAACAAAAGCTCAAATTGCCTCCTAAACAATTGCCAATCAGAATATTCCAGTTCCTCCCTAGCTAGGGGTGGAAAAGTACTGTGGAGCGGAAAAGAAACAAAAATAAACACCAAAATCATTCCCTAGTCGTGAGGTAGTGACTGCATGGGGCTGTAGTTCTATTCCTCAGTCACTGCGTTTGTTCCCGGATTCACCTATTTCCTCTTTCAGATATTCGTAAATATAGGAAGCACTTTGAATATAAAGGCCTGTATCGGCATTAATTAGCTTTTCGTAGGTTTTCGAATTATAGACAGTATCGAAAGCCTTGTCCGTATTTATCGAAAAATCTTCTATCAAAAATGATACCAGATCTTCCACATCGCTGTCAATAATAAATTGTATCTGTTGCTTTGTCATAAACGTTTCAAATATGATATGGCTTTATCTGTTCCAAAAAAATATTGTCTGTTTAATTTTCTGAAAGTCAATTCTCTAACAAGAACTTCCAGATCAATCATGCCTTGCATATAGCGGTTTATCTGATAGGCGACACCGTCATCAGCTATTGGTCCGATCACAATATCGTAGTCATGTGATTTGGCATGAATCTTCCTGTTTCTGTTCGATATTATGAATTTAGCCCATTCTTCAGATACATTCTCGAATGATTTCACATTTAAAGATCCGTCTATCAGATGCTTTTCATCAAATTCGTATGATAATATTATAGGACTTCCGCACCCTTCAAGCTCGCATTTGCGTTGAGCCATCAGCAAAGCCTGATTTTGTATATCTGTGAGATAGAAACCCTTGCCAAAGTCTTTGTATGGCTTTGACTTCGTCAAATCAATAGCCTCGAAATTGATATTTGTTCCATGGTACAAATTCATCCTATGCTGCCTCCATTTCTTTTGCAGTAGACGATGAGATCATCTATGGCGTCGTCGATTGACAAGAGATGTTCCGCTTCATAGAAGCGGTTTAGAAATTCTATTCCCTTGAATTGATACAGATAATTGAAAGCCCATCTGGGAGCAAGTTTGAACTTCTTGCCAAACTCAACGATGCAACAATTGATGTATCTGATCTTTTGCTTGTCCATAAACTGAAAAATTGTTCGCAGCAAAGATAAGCAAGTTTACAACAGACTCCAAACTTTCGTTCATCAAAAGCTTGTCTTATCTCTAAACGCTTTCCCCTTTATTGCATTTAAATAAAAACAAATCCTCAATTATTGTGGACTTATAAAAGATAATGCTATCTTTGCAAATAAGCAAAGAATATGGCAAAAGCAAGATTTGGATATACTCCGACACATCCCGGAGAAGTCCTAAAGGAGGAGATTGAATATCGTAAGATTTCTCAGCGTAAGCTTGCGGAGCAGATGGGCATTTCTTACAAAGTGCTCAACGACATACTGAACGGGCGGAGGACACTGACCACCCCTACGGCAATGATGTTTGAAGCTGCGCTGGATATTCCTGCCGATTCGCTGATGAGACTGCAACTGAAGTATAATCTGCAAAAGGCGCAGGAAGACGAGACGCTCATGAACAGATTGAGACAGATCCGACAATACGCCGCCCTGTTGTAAGTAGAAGGCATCCTGGCATTTTCAATTTTTCCCCACTTTATACATCATTCGTGGAAGTCAA
>DAIMYP010000064.1:7593-11224 GCA_036734445.1 Tannerellaceae bacterium | reverse complement strand
CTGCTGCATTGTGTGCCGGGCTGCTGGTTGGTGAAGTGGTTGATGTATCGTCATGGGCAGGGGTATTGTTATGGGCAGGGGTATCGGAAGGCGCACTGTTGTCGGCGGCTGCTGTGTTGTATGCCGGGCTGTCAGTTGGGGCATCGGAAGGCGTACTGCTGCCGGCGGGGTCGTGATGGGTGTATTCTTTTTGCAGTTTGTCGATCACTTTGTCGGCGGGTTTGTCGAAAAGGGTGCGACCGGTGGCTTTCAGCTCTTCGCTGATGGCTTTCACGAGGCGTTTGTTGATTTTATCGCGTACGACGCACTGCGTTTCGGGCCAGAGGAGACATGCTGCGAGGAGCAGTTTCTCGATGTGCTGCCGTTCGGGGTCAACTGATCGGGTACGGATCTCGGCGGCGAAGATGTCGCGTCCCAGGAAGCGAAACATCTCATCGGGATCCTTGATCTGGCTGTTGCCGATGGCGCTGTCGTAAGCACTTGATTCAGAGTCGATGTTGGCAATGTCGGAGATATTGTCGGTGTTGGGCATGATATCACGTGTTTCGAGGCCTGCGGCGTGTAGTCGCGGGATGAGTCGTGCGGTGACGGTGCGTCCGGCGTCGTCGGTGTCGAGCATCATGAAAACACGGCTCACGACGCTGCGCAGGGCAGCTATATGGTCGTCGGTGAGGCTTGTGCCGCATATTGCCACGGTGTTTGTGAAGCCGGCGGCGTGCATCGCCAGGCAGTCCTTGTAACCTTCCACGAGATAGACTTCATTGGTTGCTGCCATCCTCTGCTGTGCTTGGAAGAAGCCGTAGAGGATCCGTCCTTTCTGATAGAGCGGGCAGGCAGGGCTGTTGATATACTTTGGCTCGCGACGTTGGCTGTCGTTGGCATTGCCTGAAGAAGTGTTGCCTTTGAGAGCATTAGGAGTGCAGGAGGCGTTGGCAGGGGCGTCTGCAGCGTTGCCTACACATACAGAGGAGGCATTGTTGCCGGCGGAGGCATTAGGTGCACCTACAGCGTTAGCAGCAGGCGTCAGGCTTCTTGCGGCGAAGCCTGCCATCCGTCCGTCGTGATCGACGATGGGGAACACCAGCCGTCCGCGAGTGAAGGCGTAGCCCGGAGGCACACCGTCGGCAGGAGCCAGCCCCACACCGAAGCGTCTGTAGGTTTCACGCAGGGCCTCCTCTTCCGGTTCGTAAGGTATCAGTGTCCGAGCAAAAGCCTCGTTATAGGCCGCCATCTGTCCGCCTGCTGTCCGTTCACTGTCCGCCAATTGTTCACCCATTTCCCGTTGTCCGTTCGTTGCCTGTCCCCCGTTTGCCTGTTTACAGTACGCCGCCTGCCCGCCATTCATCCTTTCCGCTGATGGCGGGTTAGGCAAGCCGCCGGGGATACGGTCGTGAGCCGCATTGCTTCGTGTGACGGGCGCCGTGCCGCTTTGTCTGGCTATGGGTGCTGTACCGCGTTGTCGTGCTGCCGGGGGAACGTCGTTGTAGAGCGGCACGTTGCATCTTGAAGCAACGATGCGTGCAGCCTCGGCGAAACCGCAGTGTTCGAACTGCTTCACGAAATCGAACATGTCGCCCCCGGCTCCGCAGCTGAAGCAGTGGAACACACCCTTCTCGGGACTTACCATGAGCGACGGATGATGATCGTCGTGAAACGGACAGAGGCCCGTCAGGCTTCTGCCCTGTCGGCTCAGCGTCACATAATGGCCCACTACGGTGGCAATATCCGCACGACGACGGATACGCTCGATATCTAAATGATTGTTACTGTTACTGTTATAATTTCTCATATTCCTGTTATTGCAATTATTCGTTACCATATTCATATCAAAAAAATGTTTGTTTATTTCAAAAAAATTCATTGTTAATCCTAAAAGTGATTATCAATTCCCCTACTAGTCATTGTTAATCCCCCAAAAAGTCATTGCTAAACCCAAAAAACTCATTGTTCATTCCAAAAACTCATTGTTAAACCAAACAAGCCATTGTTCATTCCAACAAGCCATTATTCATTCTAACAACTCATTATCAACCCCCAAAAAGTGATTTACTTGTGTTGTTGATAAAATGGGTGAAAGATTCGTTGTGGAATACCTGTAGGCTTCCCGTTCCGCCGTTGCGGTTCTTGAGCAGATAGAGCTTCAGCCCGCGGTAGCCGCCGGACGTGCTGCTGCTTTCGTTGATCTGGTCGGTACGTCCCTGGAGGATCACGACGCAGTCCGCCACCTGTTCGATAGCGCCCGAATCGCGCAGGTCGCTCAACATCGGCAGCTGCGAGCCGCGCTTTGACATCTCACGATTGAGCTGCGAAACGACGAGCACGGCGCAGTTAAGCTCTCCGGCAAGCATCTTCAGCGCACGGATATTCTGCGAGATGACATTCTCCAGCGTCTCCCCCTTCTCGGGCTTGCGCGACAAAAGCTGCAGATAATCCACCACAATAACGTCGCACAACTCTTTCCGTGCCATCAGATAGGCCTGTGCACGCAGCGACTCGACACTGAGCATCGTGTTGTAGACGAAATAATACCTCAGGTTCTTCAGATTCAAAGCATACTTGCTCATCGTCACCAGGTCATTTTCTTTAAGCCCGCCGATACGCAACAAGTTCGCATCGATACCCGCCTCGCCCGAGAAGAAGCGGTTCATGGTCTGCTCCGGCGTCATCTCCATACTGAAATGCAGTACGCTCCATCCACATTTGGCGATGTTCTGCGCGATAGCCATGGCTACCGACGTCTTACCGCTGCTGGTCGTTCCGCCGAGCACCGTCAGCTCGCCCCGGTGAAGTCCGCCCATCAGCCCGTCGAGTTCGGTAAAGCCGCTCATCATCCGGAATGTCTCGTCGTTTTCATTTCTGCGACGCGTGTGCCTTTCGACCACTTCATTGGCCACCTCGCCAATGGAACGAAGCTGTTCGACAACCGCCGACTTCTCGCGCAGCGCCATCAGTTTCTTGTCGAGAGCCTCCATCACGTTTTGGAAACGGGCATCCGAACAGCGGCTTTCCAGTGCGGATTCGTCGCAGATATTGCCCAGACAATCCAGGTTGTAGCGTTCGCGGATATCGTCGACATAATTCATGAGATTGTAGTCGAGCCTGTGCCCCTTCAACTCCGGCAGCAGGAACCTGAGTCCGCCCAGCTGGGTGGACTGCCGGCTGTCGATTCGCTGTATCTCTTTGGCAACCAGTGGCATATCGGGCTGCACACCCCGTTGAAACAATGCGCAGGCAGCTTTATAGATGAGACCGAGTTCGGGAGAGACGAACATCTCGGGGGTCAGCTTGTCGTAGACCCGTGTGATGGCGTCGCGATTCACGAACAGGCAGCATATCAGCGACAGTTCTATTTCGTCATACTTATCCATAGTGTTCTTTTTTCATGCATGATGAATAATCGACTAACTCGACGTGCGACACGCCTTCGCCCACAATACGCATCGTTGCCTCCTGTTCGCGCGAATAGTCAGGTTGGCACGTCCAGGGTCGTTGATGCTGTTGCTTACGGCCGCTTGCGTCATTGACAGATAGGCAATTGCTGTTATCCCCGGTCGTGAACTGCTCGTAGCCACAAACGTAGAAGTTTGTTTTCCGACCGATATGAGTAGTTGTCACAAAACCGTCAGTTTTC
>DAIMYP010000064.1:2391-7493 GCA_036734445.1 Tannerellaceae bacterium | reverse complement strand
CCGCGGAAGCGACCGGCTTTTCTGACTTTTAAAAGCGTCCTTTTAAAGATGCCAAAAAATGGTTCCTTACCTATTCAAAAACAATGCTGCTTTTATTGTTTAAAATTGGGTGTAGTTTTCCCTGTTCATAAAGTATATATTTCTTGTACTTAAAAGTATATACTTTATTCTTCAAAAGTATATACTTTTAGTATACCAAAGTATATACTTTCATCCTTCCAAAGTATATACTTTTGATACCCGAAAGTATATACTTTTTCCGGCAGGGAATATTTTATGCATATTTTATGAAAAGACTGAGAAGGCAGTCCGACATCAAGGATCAGGTTCGACATCAAAAAGTTATTAAGATTTTCGATACGTCTGATAATTCATTGTATTCAACGATGGCAAAGCATTTAATGGCAAAGCGCTTAAAATAATATGTACACGGCAATTCAAAACCCCTTAAAACCGGCACAACCTATACACCCATCTATTACACGAACCCTGATCCTTTAAACATCAAGGCCTGCCAAGGAAGTGAAAGATAATCCTCACTTCCTGTGGCGTCAGCACCCGACGTTGTTCGTTCCACCCGTTATCAATGAGCGACTCGTGCAGAATTTCATGCTTCAGCACCCAGAGCTTCAACCGCCTGACTGCCGACTTTGGCTTGATACCTGGAGCGTAGCTGATCGCCAACTCCTTGAGACTCAAACTTCTGTTTATGCAGAATCTACTCATAGTTTATTTATTTTAGTTCAGTAATAATAAAATATTTATACTGCTGCAAATATACATACTATTCTTTATATATACAAACATTAAGGACAATATTTTCATAATTATTTTACAAAATTTCATCAGCACTAAAGTCTTTTATACTAACCCAAATACGAATACTCCTATCGCATTGCTTTACAAATGTGTATTGATGCGGAATGTGGGTGATATTTGCAGCTATTATCATCGTTTAATCCGAGTGGATATTAAATCAGTTCCTTAGGCAAGCACCCAACTGTATTTATTCCATAGTCTGCATCAATATTCATACAAAATAGACATTTCATGCCATTTATGAATGAATACTGATGCAAAGTTTTGAATTAAGTAATTTCTGCTATTTGATTAACGTCTCGTCAATAGCTTTCGCCATATCTGCATTAACTTTTGCCTCTTCAGCAAAGTCCATCCAGTTGGATATAGTATGATGGACCTCCTCGATAACCGCCTTTGGATTTCGACAATTAATAAGCTTTGCCACTTGTAGCATGTCATCTTCGGTGATATTATCTCGTTTTCCATTGATGCTCAGAGAATGAAAACTCACCCAATCACTGTCAGGTCTATAGGCGTGACAAACATCGTATGCCGGAGCCAATTTCCATGTGCCGTCCGAATTCATGATGAAAGTGTGGTTCTTGGTATGATCATCGCAGTTCCTTGCAAGTACATTAAATACCATACGCCGAAACATTTGTTCCATCTCCGGATATGTAAGCTTCAGTCTGCGCATCACCTGAAACAGCTGCTCATAGCTATAACTTCGATTATTGTTGAAGTCCATATGATTCATCGCGCAGAGAGTCTGCGTATGAAGTCGCTCTGCATTTCCTTTCCGGTCGAATCGTTTCGTCAGGAAATGTGCACGTCCGTTCTCTTCAAACAGTCGGCATGACATCATTTGAATACCGCAGTCTTTTGCCATCAGATAATAGGCATACTCCACGCGGCCGAATCCACGCGTACCGCCAAGCTGAATACTACTCACCCCGTCAAGCTTAATCAGCCAATGTTCAAAGCCTTCAGGTGCCGGACACTGACCGGAAAGGACTTCACCGGTAGCATCATTTAAAGCAATTACAGCCTTTGGACGAGCACCACCGACAGATGTACCGATACTTAAAATCTTGCGTACAGCCAGTTCCTCGTCAGATTGAATATTTGCAGAGAATTCAGAACGACGTTCCATCATCTTTGCTGCAATGTTCACCAGAGAATCTATTTCTACTGTAAAAGATTTTTCATCACCTAATCCGATAACAGGCTCGAACTCCAATGCTCCCATGGCCCGTTTTCCAATGAAACACAGTTTTTCTACAGGATTCATACTCCCCTCCGGTCGACCTTGACTCGCGAGCCAAACGTTGATCAACTCATTACCATATCGGTCAGGCAAAGAATCAGCCAAAAGACCCGGAAGTCCATTAAATGCAGGTCTTCTGCGAAGGGCCGGGAAAGAATAAATTCTAGAACTGCTAAGAGGCATAGTTAAAGGAGCCAGTTCCCATCCGTCTCTGACAAAAGTCTTTTCATATTCAAAGTGAGCAATACCGTTCTGCTCATCCCACATAAGTGCACCTACATTGCGCCCCCATATTTTTACTAATGCATTATTCATAGGTTATCTGTTCTTTGATGCACGTTTGCGTTGTTTTTGTTGCAATTTAAGCATTGCCATCGGACTTACGACGTTCTCCACCTTGAAAGCATTAAAAAGATAAAGCAAGTCAAGCACTCTTAACACCCTGACAATTGATGGAAACATCACAGGTTTCCCGTTTTCCATCAATGATAATGTTGAACGGCTAATGCCGGCATCCAAGGCTAAGACAGACTGGTCTATGTTACGCTCAACCCTATGGAACTTTATAAATTCACCAACCATTTTGAGCAATCTTTCATCGCTCAAGGCATTGTAATCTATGTCGTAGTTTTCATTCATATCGTCGATAATCATATTTAATGTATGAATTTTGCTACAAATATAATGAAAGGATACAGAACAACAAGCAAATTGAGAAATGTTTTTTTGCCGATTATGATAGAAGAAAAAAATAAGGCTTCAATTTAAATCAGTCCCTCAGGCAAGCCAGCGGGATCACTTTGACGCCATCCGGGCGAGAATATGCCATGACACCTCCTGTGACGACCATCAGCAAATCGGGCAATCTCAGTTTGATCTGCGGATTTGTCTTATTGAATTCATTCACCAGCTCTTTTATCTTCAGCAAGTGCGCGGCACCTTCCTCGATTTCTTTGCTTCCCAATTTAAATTCAATCAAAGCATATCTTCCATCTCCAAGATGCAACACTCCGTCTGCCTCCAAATCATATCTGTCATGATAATACGCCATCGTTCCATCCATTGCCTGTGAATACGCTTTCAAATCACGTATGCACATACACTCAAATATGAAGCCGAATGTCCTCAAGTCCTGTTCCAGGCTCTGCGGGGTAAGGCCCAACGAGGCGACAGCTATTGATGGGTCGACAAAGCCTCTTTTAAGTCCATTTCTGATAGCAGAAGCCGAACGAATGGCAGGACTCCAGGCTTCAATATCTTCAATCACATATAGTTTGATTAATGCTGCCACGTAATCATCAAATGTCTTTTCGGAACATTCCATGTTCGCATTTACATCTTTATAAATCTCTTTCTTTTTTGCGAGAGTAGACAGGTTGCGAGCGTATGCCCTCAATATCAATCTGGCCAATGTGGCATCGCGACTAACATTGTCAATGCTTGAAATATCGACCTTGCATACCGTGTTTACATAATCGGCAGCCACTCTCAAGCGCGAATCGTCCGTTTTCAGTTTTATTGTTGCAGGCCAACCGCCTCTGCATGCAGCAAATATCAAATTTTCTATGGTCATATCGGAAGTAATGCCGTCGATATCCATAGATGGATTATTAAACAATTCCAATAGAGATATCTTGCCATTCGATTCTTCTGATTCGAACAAACTCATGGGGTACATCTGTATTCGTGCAATCCGACCTGTGCCACTATGCATAATGGCAGCCCTGTCTACAGTGTTGGAACCGGTAAGAATGAATTGCCCAACTTCGTTTCTCTCATCGACAGCCGTTCTGACCGCATCCCACAATACAGGTGCCACTTGCCATTCGTCAATAAGTCTGGGCGTTTCACCCTTAAGAAGCAGGGATGGCTTCACGGCTGCTGTCGCAAGAAACGCCTCTCTCGTATCCGGATCTTGTAGCTTCAACACACTTTTGGCTTGCCTCTCTGCGGTGGTGGTTTTGCCGCACCATTTAGGTCCTTCAATTAAAACTGCACCGAATGTATCGAGGTTCAGCCTTAACAGCTTATCCGTTGTTCTCCGAAGATAGTCCATATAAATATGTATTTTGACTGCAAAAATACACGTAATTAATGAGATAGCCAAGCCGTTTCCACTTTTTGTGGCATTTCACTTCCCCTTTTTGTGGCATTTCACTTCCCCTTTTTGCGGTACAACACGACGTTATCCGCAAAATATGCGGTTTATTTTGTATGCATTTCCATTCATTTGAGTGGATTAAGTACAAAAACAGTACTTAATCTTTGCAAATGAGTGATTATTTATTACCTTTACCCAGAAAGTGAAGATAAACTGCATCTTGGCATAAAGAATAAACAAGTTCATTTTGTTCTGCTGTTGGTTTGCATTTCCTTTGATCTTGAACACTGTGATTCCTATCTCGATAGTTAAACAGAATGAATGTACATGAACTAAATAATAATTAATATGATTAAGAACAAAACAATCATAGTAAAAGATACACCTGTCACCATCACCAAAATCGACGATAAAGATTATATCAGTCTGACCGACATGATGAAAGCGAAGGATGGAGAATTCTTTTTCGCTAATTGGTTGAGAAACAGAAATACTATAGAATTCTTAGGTATATGGGAGAAGCTAAACAATCCGGATTTTAATCATGTCGAATTCGACATAATTAAAAGTCAAGCTGGCTTGAATAGTTATCGGCTTAGTGCCAAGGAATGGATGGAGAAGACTAATGCCATTGGTATAATTGCAAAAACTGGTCGGTATGGCGGCACTTTCGCACACCAAGATATTGCATTTGAATTTGCCATGTGGATTAGTCCAGAATTCAAAGTCTATCTCATTCGTGAATTCCAACGACTCAAATTTGAAGAACAGAAATTGATAGGCTGGACGGCCAAGCGTGAATTATCAAAAATCAACTATCGTATTCATACGGATGCCATCAAGAATAATTTGATTCCAGCAGAAATCACACCCAAGCAGGCAAACATTATCTATGCCGATGAAGCTGATGTGTTGAATGTGGCTATGTTCGGC
>DAIMYP010000064.1:0-2291 GCA_036734445.1 Tannerellaceae bacterium | reverse complement strand
TCTATGCAATAATTTCGACTTTATGCATTTAAACAGCAAGCTTACGATTAAGAATTATGCCAAGCCATGCAAACTCAAGGCATAGTGAGGGATATTATGCAACAGCTCCCCTAAAAATTCAGGGGAGCTGTTTAAATGTTTTACTTGTTGAACGTTTTGACCATCTCCATGACTTGGGAGGCGGAGTCGAAGCTTACTTGATTGTCGGCGATATATTTCTGAATCTCTTCGGCCTGTTTAGGGAAGATCTTCAGGAAAGACTTCTCGGTGTTGAAGCGCTTCTCCTTTCCTTTCACCTTGATGGTATAGACACGTTCGATCTGGCCCACCCAGTCGGGATCGGACTCGATGGAGACAGCCTGCGTACTACCGTTGGAACTGAAAACTGTATAGGGTGCTCCCGTAGGATCTGTCTGCCCAGGCATCGTTTGGAAACTGTGAGGGTCCATGGTGACAAAGCGCGAAAGCGACCTGACGGATCCTGCCGATGTAGTTGTGCCATAGCCGGCTTTCTTCTTTCCTTCCAGGATATGCGGTTTATAGAATACCAGGAACTCGGGATCTGCCTGGACGACTTCAGTCGGTCCGAAGCGGGTGGCATAGAAGGTGCGGTTGCCCGTCTTTACGGCAGCAATCTTTTCCTGTTCGCCGAACTCCTTCAGCTGATTGTCGTCCTGTTTGTCGATAAACACAAACGAACCGCCAATCAGGTCATAGTTGCCGGCTACCTTGAAAGCGCGTCCATCCTTATAATACACTTCCATCTCCTGAAAGTTCTTAAAGAAATAGCGCTTCTCGTTATCCTGGGCAAAAGAGGTGAATGTCCAGGAGGTGATACAAATGAATACTAATAAGATGATGCGTTTCATATTGATGTGATTTTAATGTTTTGTTAAAGAGTCGGCGAAAACACAGAGTTTCAGGACTTGGGCTGTATTGTTCAAGTCGACGCTGTTCTCGGAGAGGTACTTTTTTATCTGATTCTTTTGTTTGGGATAGAGCTTCTGGAACTGCTTCAATGTTTCGAAACGTTTTTCTGCTCCATTGATCTTGACTTTATATATTTTGTCCAGGCTACCAACCCATTCCTGTTCGGAGTTGTCGAGCTGATGAACAGAGGTTCCTCCCCTTTTGAAGTCGGCCACGCTATTGTACGTGCGCACGGCTCCGGCACTCACCTTGACGCCATAGCCTATGTCTTTCTTGCCTTCAAAGATTTTCGGCCTGTAGGTAACAAGCACCTCCGGATTGGGCTGCAGCACTTCAGTCGGCCCGAAGCGGGTGGCATAGAAAGTGCGAGTAGCAGTACGTACACACCCGATCTGTTCCTGTTCGCCGAACCACTTCAGCCGGTTGTTGTCCTGCTTGTCGATGAACACGAACGAACCATCCATCAGGTCGTAGTTCCCGGCAACAATGAAAGTTCTGCCATCCTTAAAGTAAACCGTCATGGGTTGAAAATCCTTGAAAAAGTAACGGTTCTGCGTATCTTGGGCAAAAGAGGCAAATGTCCAGGAGGTGATACAAATGAATACTAATAAGATGATGTGTTTCATATTGGTACAATTTAAAATCTTAACACTGAAAAAAATTCAGGAATACTACTTCTTCTTTTATTTCGTCAAATATAATAATTATTGTTGATGGTTGTTCGCTATTTGCTGAATATTTTATGTGTAGATTGATTAACCGAATCCAGAGGAAAAAAGTTTATGAGGAAATTCTACTCCATCCCCGTTGCGCGGTACTTCTCCTGGACTAAGGAATGAGCTGAAATGTATTGAGTGGTAATTGGTTGGAGATGATTTTTGGATAAAAAAAGAGGCAGGGCCAAACGGCTCTGCCTCTTTATATGATTCAAGAATAATGATTATTCCATTCCAGGATTCTGTACCAATTGTGTGTTACGATTTCTTTCGTCACGGCTGATTGGTGCAAAATACATCTTGTTGTCCCACTTACGACCTTCACGGAATGACAAGCTCTGTACATAGTAGTGATAATCCCAAGTGCTTTCGTTGTGAACATAAGGAGCAGAAGCAGTCTTGCCCGGTTTCAATGTTGCATAAACCAACATACCGCACAGTTCCTTGTTGTTTGTTGTCGGAGCGATCATCCAACGGCGAACATCGTAGTAACGGGAGTCTTCGTAAGCCAATTCTGAACGACGTTCGTGACGAACGAACTCGCGCATGTCAGCCTGAGTGAATGACTGTCCACGTTTAGCCAAAGAAGTCTTTGTGTCAGGCATGCTGATACGGGTACGGAGTGCATCCAGATAGGTGGCAGCT
>DAIMYP010000063.1:16911-21453 GCA_036734445.1 Tannerellaceae bacterium | reverse complement strand
GAAAAGTAACCAAAAGATCAAGGCTGCATCTGAATCGCTACTGCGGATAATGATTTCGCTGAAAAATCATAAACGACCATCGATGAGAGAGCGATCGAGGAAGGCTTTGACATCGAAGAGGACATGATGGGGTTTTAACAGGGATGTGATATCCAAATCATTGAACTTGTTGTGGGCAACCGCCAGGATAGCAGCGTCGAAGGTTTTTCCGACGGGAAGCTCGTTCGTGACGTCGATGCCGTACTCACGCTTTACGATGACGGGATTTGCCCACGGGTCGTAAACGGTGATCTTCAGATTGTATTCATGCAAGGCTTTATAGATATCTATCACCTTGGTGTTGCGCACGTCAGGACAGTTCTCCTTGAAGGTGAATCCCAGGATCAGTATCTCCGAACCAATGACCTGGATGCTTTTCTTCAGCATCAGCTTGATGGTCTGATTGGCAACGTACTCGCCCATCCCATCGTTCATGCGACGACCGGCGAGGATGATCTCGGGATGATAACCGTGACGCTCGGCGCACTGCGCCAGGTAATAAGGATCGACGCCAATGCAATGACCTCCAACGAGTCCCGGCTTGAACGGCAGGAAGTTCCACTTCGTGGATGCGGCTGCCAGAACATCTTCGGTATCGATCCCGAGACGGCAGAATATCTTCGACAGCTCGTTGACGAACGCGATATTGATGTCGCGCTGCGAGTTCTCGATGACTTTGGCAGCTTCGGCTACGCGAATGCTCGGCGCCAGATGCGTGCCGGCTTCGATAACGGAAGCGTAAACGGCGTTGACGGTGGCTCCGACTTCGGGCGTCGAACCGGAAGTGACTTTCTTGATCTTCTCCACCGTATGAAGCTTATCGCCCGGATTGATGCGCTCGGGCGAATAGCCGGCGAAGAAATCGACATTGTATCTCAAACCGGATACCTGCTCGACGACGGGAATACACTCGTCTTCGGTAACGCCCGGATAGACAGTGGATTCGTAAACAACGATATCACCTTTGGAGATGACTCTGCCCACAACGGTGCTCGCGCCGTAAAGCGGAGAAAGATCGGGGTTGTTGTTCATATCGACCGGCGTCGGAACGGCAACGATATAGAAGTTGCAGTCGCGGATCGCTTCCAGATCTGCCGTGCAGACAAATCCATTACTTATAGCGCTCTGCAACAGGGCGTCGCTCACTTCGAGCGTCGCGTCGTGACCCGACATCAGTGCGTCAACACGCGCCTGGTTCATATCGTAACCAACAGTCGGATATTTAGTTGAAAACAGACGGGCCAGAGGAAGCCCGACATAACCCAAGCCGATAACGGCTATCTTAATATCTTTCATATTCAAATAAATATCTATTTTATTGATCTGATCAGTTTACACTAATACCATTAGCTGTTTTTTTGACTTTTTCAATTTCTATATCAATAGCTTCGTATTCGGAATTGTTGCTTTTGAACTCAGGGACAATGAGTTTCATCATCTTCACTGTTTCGTGCTTATCAACGTCGATAGCCACTTTCATCAGATGCTGCACAACGGTAGCCACATCGTCGTAGTCGAACTCGCGTATCGGCGAACGGAAGATTCGCCCGTTGGAGGTTGGAAGCGTATCGGCCTTATTGACCAAAAGCTCTTCATAAAGTTTCTCACCCGGACGCAATCCGGTATATTTGATTTTGATGTCTTCGCCCGGAATAAGTCCGGAAAGCTCGATCATACGACGTGCCAGATCGGCAATCTTCACCGGTTCGCCCATATCGAACACGAATATATCGTTGCCTTTGCCCATGAATGCGGCTTCGAGCACCAGACGGCAAGCTTCGGGAATAGTCATGAAATAGCGGATGATATCGGGATGCGTCACCGTAAGCGGTCCGCCTTTAGCCAGCTGCTCGCGAAAACGTGGGATAACGGATCCGTTGCTTCCGAGAACATTGCCGAAACGGGTCGTGATGAAATGGGTTTTTCCGGGATGACGTCCGCGCGAAATGGCGAGTCCCAGACTCTGAATATACATTTCTGCCAAACGCTTCGAAGCGCCCATGACATTGGTCGGATTAACTGCCTTATCGGTAGAAATCATCACAAACTTCTCAACACCGTATTTAACAGACATATCCGCCAGGATATGTGTGCCATAGACATTGGTGTGAACAGCTTCGCAAGGATTCTCCTCCATCAGTGGCACATGCTTATAGGCTGCGGCATGAAACAGATACTGAGGATGAAAACGTTTGAAGACATTCTCGACACGATGTTCCATACGAACATCGCCCACAATGGGAACAAAGTTAACGCTGGGAAACGTCTCTTCAAGTTCGAGACGGATGTTGTGCATCGGCGTCTCGGCACTGTCGAAAAGAACAAGTTGCTTCAATCCGAAACGGCACAGTTGGCGGCAGATCTCGCTACCGATGGAACCGGCAGCACCCGTCACCATCACTACCTTGTCTTTCAATGAACTGCTAATCTCCGAGAGATTGATCTGAATCTCTTCGCGTCCCAGCAGGTCGTCGATACGCACTTCCGGGAGATAACGGAAACTGAATGAAGCATCTTTGACTTCATCAATCGCCGTAGGCATCATCAGCATACGGATTTTCAACTGCTCACAATAACGGACCAAACGCTCGCTCTCCATACGCAAATCCTTGCGGTCGAGGAAAAGAATGGCTTTGACGTTGCGGCGGGATGCCAACGACATGAAATCGGGTTTCGATTTGAATGAATATACAGGATGTCCGGCAATACGAAATTCGGTATAGACCTCCTTGTATTGAACAAACCCATCGAGATGATAGGTAGCAGACTTATCGTAAATGCCATACACAGTGGATGGAACATGCTCGTCTTCATGACAATAAATAAGCATCCTGCCATCGGTAGGCGTCATAAAATTCGTAATATATCGATATGAAATTATCAGTAGGGTACGTATAAACGTAAGCAAGGAGAAAGTCAGGATAAAATCCATGATTATCGCTATAAGCAATATCTGCATCGGAAGACGTACTACCGCAAAGATCAAAGGTGCAAAAAGAAAGACCTTTATGAAAGAAGCGATAGCAATACGACCGGTTTCAGTAAATGCAGAATGGCGAATTACTCCCTTATAGGTGCAGCATATCAAGAAACTGACCGAACTAGATAAGATTGAACACAAAAATAACTCGACAATAACATGAATCGGAAATGTGATACCGTGAGCATAACTAATCATTCCGATGACCAAAGCCGTCGACACAAGCGAAAAAACCAAGTCGTTGAAGAAGATCAACCAACGATTTAGAAATCTAACAACAACCAGACGCGCAAATAATTTACGTAACCCTTCCAATATCATAACTAAATAGTAATGTAAAAAATAAGTCTTTCAAGGCACAAAACGGTTCGTCAGTCCCAAAAAGAAAAAGAAAGAGGGACAAACGAACAAAAAAAACTCTTTGACGTATCAAAGAGTTTGCAAATATAAAAATAAGATTACAAAATATCTAATTCACAATGGTCCATTTAAACATAGTTTCATAAACTATTTGTTTATTAACTATTAATTTTTCCTTATAATAAACATCAAATTTAAATACATAGGCTATATAATAAAACATTTATCCGCAATTTTGAACCCATTTAAGAACTCATGAATGTTTAAATTTTTTTTTCCTGCAAGTTGGATAGAATGCAGACGAAGAAAACCATCCGAAACAGCCACGTCCATATAATTTTTTCCATCACTGAATATTGTTCCAATTTTGTATTGATGCAGGGCGGGTCTTTTCTCTGTTTGATAAATTTTAAGTAAAAATCTAGTTTTGTCGGGTGTAACGAGTTCTGTCCATGCTGCGGGATAAGGAGAGAGTCCGCGAACGAAATCATAGATATTTTTCAGCGGCAAATTCCAATTGATGCGACAAGTGTCCTTAAAAATCTTCGGTGCCGGACGAAGACGCGAAGGATCTTTGCAGAACTGTTCCTGCGGGATGGCTTCGACACTGCCGGAAAGTATCAGATCGACAGTTTCAAGGAGCAGCTCAGCTCCCATCTTCATCAAGGCATCGTGAACCGTTCCAACATCGTCGGTGTCAGCAATAGGCAAACGTCGCTGAAGAATGATCTTGCCGGTATCGATCTCATGCGTAAGGAAGAAGGTGGTGACACCGGTTTCGGTATCGCCATTGATAACTGCCCAATTGATTGGCGCTGCACCACGATAATCTGGGAGTAAAGAGGCATGAAGATTGAAGGTGCCGAGTCGAGGCATGTCCCAAACTACTTCGGGAAGCATGCGGAATGCGACAACAATCTGAAGGTCAGCTTTCAAGGCACGCAACTCTGCCAGAAATGACTCGTCCTTGAGTTTCTCGGGCTGAAGCACAGTAAGACCTTTGCTGACAGCGTATTGCTTCACAGGACTTGCCTGAAGCACACTGCCATGACGACCGACCGGTTTGTCGGGCATCGTGATAACGCCTACAACATTGTAACCACCATCAACCAAGGCGCGAAGGCTCTCGACTGCAAAATCGGGAGTTCCCATATATACGATTC
>DAIMYP010000063.1:4639-16811 GCA_036734445.1 Tannerellaceae bacterium | reverse complement strand
ACTTTTCTATAAGAATTGAATATCTCGGATTTAGACATGAAACCGGCATAACGGTCGTCTTCATCGACAA
Source organism: Tannerellaceae bacterium (assembly GCA_036734445.1). Taxonomy (GTDB): domain Bacteria; phylum Bacteroidota; class Bacteroidia; order Bacteroidales; family Tannerellaceae; genus Parabacteroides. The sequence goes on along the minus strand of DAIMYP010000063.1, from coordinate 16,741 downwards.
CGGGAAGGTTCCAGGCTTTCGTATCGTCGAACACACGCATGATCTGCTCCATCGTCATCCCGATACGGATCTTCGCCGGAGCGGAAACCATGAATTTGGAAACGTGAAAACGATTATACAGTTCGGGACGGAACATGATGTTGCGGATATTGTCGAGCAGTACGAGTCCGAGCAAAACGCCCTTTTCATCGATTACAGGGAATGTGTTTCGTCCGCTGCGAGCGATGACCTTCACCATATCGCCGAGAGACATCTCGGGAGAAACCGTGACAAAGTCGCGCTCGATGATCGCATCAATATTGAGCAGTGTCAGAACGGCGCGGTCCTTGTGATGCGTAAGCAGTTCGCCCTTCTTTGCCAGACGCATCGAATAGATACTGTGAGGTTCGAACACGATGATGGTAAGATACGAACTGATGGCAACAATCATAAGCGGGAGGAACAGGTCGTAACCGCCTGTAAGCTCGGCGATCAGGAAAACGCCCGTGAGCGGCGCATGCATGACGCCTGCCATCACGCCAGCCATGCCCAGAAGCGCGAAGTTCTTTTCTGAAAGATAGGTCGTGAACGGGAAAAAGTTGGATACGTGAGAGAAGACGAATCCGGCGATACATCCCAGATATAAGCTTGGTGCGAAGATACCGCCGCAACCGCCGCCCGCATTGGTGGCGCTTGAAGCGAAAACCTTCGTCAGAAGGATGAGTCCGAGGAAGATGATCAGTCCCCAGTAAGTGCTGCTCCAGTCGTTGAACAGGCTGTTCGTCATGAGCTGCGTGATGTCGCCGTTGAGCAGTGACCCGATCGTATCGTAGCCTTCGCCGTAGAGCGGCGGGAAAAGAAATATCAGGACGCTCAGCATTACGCCGGCGACGATAAACTTCTGCCAATAGGCAGTGAGATGCGAATACATGCCTTCGACGCTGTTCATCACACGCGTGAAATAGAGCGAGACGAGTCCGCAGAAGATACCCAGCAGCAAAACGTACGGAATACGCTGCATCTCAAACACTTCGGTTTGTGAGAACTGGAACATCGCCTGTGTTCCGGTGACGATATACGAGAGTGTGGCAGCGGTGACCGACGAGATGAGCAGCGGCATCACCGAAGTCATCGTCAGATCGAGCATCAGCACTTCGATCACGAACACCAGTCCGGCTATCGGCGCCTTGAATATTCCGGCGATAGCACCGGCAGCGCCACAACCGACGAGCAACATCAGTGTTTTCTGCTCCATGTGGAAAAGACGGCCGAGGTTCGATCCGATAGCAGCGCCTGTAAGCACCATTGGTGCCTCGGCTCCGACAGATCCACCAAAACCGATCGTCACCGAACTGGCAGCGATAGAACTCCACACGTTGTGAGGCTTGATGCGGCTTTTGCGTTGGGAGATGGCGAAAAGAATCTTCGTGACACCATGGCTGATATCGTCGCGTACAACATATTTGACGAACAATCCGGCAACAAGAATACCGATAACAGGATAAATGAGATAGAGATAGTTGACGCCGACCGCACTGAAACCGCCGGTGAGCAGATGCTGAATCGTGGCAATAAGCCATTTCAGTACCAGCGCCGAGGCAGCCGTGAGGATTCCGACCAGAAAACTGATTATCAGGATGAAATGTTTCTCCTTGATATGTTTCTCACGCCACAACAGAAATCTATAAAATAATCCTTCGTCTTTCATTCAACTAAATACCTTTCCCGGTTACTACTGTATTCACCGTATATATTAAAATGGTCAGATCGAGCGCCAGCGACATGTTCTCGTAATAGAGAATATCGTATTCGAGACGTTCGATCATCTGATCGACATTGCCTGCATAGCCGTACTTCACCATTCCGAGCGAAGTGATGCCCGGACGTACATTGTGAAGCAGATAATAGTAAGGCGCACGCTTGACAATCTGATCGATATAGTATTTGCGTTCCGGTCGCGGACCGACGAGCGACATGTCGCCACGGAGAACATTCCAGAACTGCGGAAGCTCGTCGAGACGGTATTTGCGCATGACACGACCGAAAGGCGTGATGCGCTCGTCGTCCTCGGAAGCGAGCAACGGACCGGATGCTTCAGCATCGGTGTACATCGTGCGGAACTTGTACATCATAAACGGTTCGCCCATGAAGCCAATACGCTCCTGATGGAAGAACACCGGACCTTGGGAACCCGACTTCACTCGCCAGGCGATCCAGGCAAAAAGCGGCGAGAGCACGATAAGCGCCACCATGGAGAAAAGCTTGTCGAGGAAGAGCTTGATGTTTTTCTCGACCTGCGAGAAATTGTTGTCGGTGACATCGACAAGCGGAATGCCGCGGATGGTACGGATCTTCACCTTCTGAAGCATGTTCAGACGATCGGCCATCACCTTCACCGGACATTTATAACGATAGAGCGAATAGAGAATCGAAAGCAACGACTTGTTGTCGTCGGTATCGGCAGCAAGCACGATTTCATCGACTTTGCCACCGGACATGACCAACGGAATGTCGGCAACGGAACCCAGAACACGGGATTCGGGAACGGCAACGGCAAAAGCAGGTGCTTCGCTGATAAAGCCGTAGATGGAATAACCCAGATGATAAAGGCTGTCAGCCATACGCAAAGCCTTCGCTCCTGCTCCGATAATCAAGATACTGCGTTCAAGCAGGCGCTTACGAATCTTTTGCAGATTGCATTGCGTGATAAGCAGACGCGGCACATAAGTGCAGATGAACTGCAAAGCAAAAAGGCCGAAAAACAACTGATAGTAAACCCGGAAATTGCGCGGGATATCGTCGAGCACAAGGCCGAAAAAGATACAGACAACACCGATAAGCACCGTGAGCAGCGTCGTAAAAAACTCTGAAAGGCGCGACTTGGCGTATACTTTATTATAATAGCCGGAAAGAAAATGAAGGAACAACCAAAACAATGGGATGATAAACTGCCCTGCGATGACCCACGGATAAGAAAGATAATCGCTGAATGAACTTGCTCCGGCATAAACGGCAAACACCGTGAATCGGAGCCAGTTAAACAACAACCAGGCCATGGAGGCCGCGATGAAGTCGGATAATATATATTTGACTGCCGGACAGTGTTTACACATGCTTGAATTTATCTGATTACCTTGATAAGACCGCCATCACCCAACTTGACGATGCCGGACGGTTTGGACTGTGACTTGTCTTCCTGACGGTATTTAACAATATAGTCGACGCCGTTCTTAACTTCGTCGGATACTTCGGAAAAATTCTTTGGAGAAGGAGATCCACTGATATTGGCAGAGGTTGAGACAAGCGGTTTACGGAAACGTTCGCAAAGCGCATGCGAAAAAGCTTCGTTGGTGATGCGGATACCTACACTGCCATCATCAGCCAACAGGTTCTTTGCCAAATTGCGTGCTCTGGGATAAATAATCGTCAGCGGCTTATCAGCAACTTCTATCAAATCCCAAGCAATATCCGGTATATCAGTCACATAAGTGTTCAACTTCGCGGAGCTATCGGTAAGAACCAGCATTGCCTTGTTGTCGATACGTTTTTTAAGCTCATATACTTTATGTACTGCTTTTTCATCGGTTGCGTCACATCCTATTCCCCAGATTGTATCTGTAGGATAAAGGATTATACCACCTGCTTGAAGCACCTTGAGCGCTTCTTGAATATCATCATTCATCTCGTTATTCTTTTTAATCTCCGACAAATATACAAATGATTTATTGATTAAAAAAAATAGCTGACAATTATTCTTAAATATCCATTTATATTTGCTAACTTTGAGGATTGAAATATATTGCCGCGAAATACTCGCATTAAAGACGATATAATATGAAAGAGAAAAAGAAAAAGATAATATATAATGATTACAAAATGGAACTTTCGCACCCCAACAGAAGAAGAGTTACATAAAAGGGATGAGCTGACGGAGAAGTTGGATCTGAATCCGGTGATCAGCCTATTGCTTGTACAACGCGGACTCTCTTCGGTTGAAGAGGTTAAGAAATTCTTTAAACCCAGTTTGAGCGATCTGCACGATCCGTTTCTGATGCCTGATATGGATAAGGCGGTGAAACGACTGAACAGAGCCTTGGGGAACAAAGAAAAAATTCTAATCTATGGTGACTATGATGTAGATGGCACAACGGCTGTTGCGCTGGTCTATAAGTATTTGAGGCCTTTTTCATCGTCGTTGGAGTATTATATTCCCGACCGTTATGATGAAGGCTACGGCATTTCGTATAAAAGTATCGACTATGCCAAGGAATGTGGTGTGACGCTGGTTATCTCGCTGGATTGCGGGATCAAGGCGATTGAGAAGATTGAGTATGCCAAAAATCTGGGCATCGATTTCATCATCTGCGATCATCACATGCCTGACGACACGCTGCCCGATGCAGTGGCAGTGCTCGATGCGAAGCGGACGGACTCGATATATCCGTTCGAACATCTGTCGGGATGCGGCGTAGGATTTAAATTCATGCAGGCTTTTGCACGTAGCAACAACTTCCCGTCAAACAATCTGGAGAAGCTGCTGGAGCTGACGGCTGTAAGCATCGCTTCGGATATCGTACCGATACTGGGCGAGAACAGGATTCTGGCTTACTATGGACTGAAACAGCTGAACAGCAATCCGAGTCTGGGACTTCGTGGAATCATCGATGTTTGCGGACTGACAGGAAAAGAGATAACGATAAGCGATATCGTGTTCAAGATCGGACCGCGTCTGAATGCATCGGGACGAATGATGAACGGCAAAGAGGCTGTGGAGCTGCTGCTGGCTAAAGATGAGACTGTAGCACGCGAGAAGAGTGAGAGCATAAACCAGTATAACGACGAACGTCGCGAACTGGACAAAAAGATAACCGACGAAGCGAACGCCGTCATCGATGACGTGCAGAATATGGACGACCAGAAAGCCATCGTGGTGTATAACCCGCAGTGGCACAAGGGCGTGATTGGTATCGTGGCTTCGAGGCTGACAGAAAAATACTACCGTCCGGCAGTGGTGCTGACCAAGTCGGGCGAACTGATAACAGGTTCGGCACGCTCGATAAGCGGATTCGATATCTATAAAGCGATAGAAGGATGCCGCGATCTGCTGGAGAACTTCGGCGGACATACGTATGCAGCAGGATTGTCGATGAAAGAGAGCAATCTGGCAGCATTCACCAAAAGATTCTATGAACTGGCTGCCGAGGAAGTGACGCCCGAACAGCTTGTGCCGCAGATTGATATTGATGCGGTGCTTGATCTGAAAGAAATCACACCGAAATTCATGGCTGATCTGAAAAAGATGAGTCCGTTCGGACCGGACAATCAGAAACCGGTGTTCTGCTCGCTGAGTGTGAAAGATTACGGGACGAGCAAGCTGGTAGGCAAAGAGCTGGAGCATCTGAAGCTTGAACTCATTGACGACCAGTCGAATACACCTATTCATGCCATCGCCTTCGGCATGTATCAGCACAACGACTACATCAAGAACATGAAGCCGTTCAACATCTGCTACACCATCGAAGAGAATATCTATAACGGCAACGTATCGTTGCAGCTGCTTATCAAAGATATCAAGGTGAGTGACACGTAAAAGGAACAAATGGACGTTTTTCATCAGATTTTAGAGCAATACTGGGGTTTTACGGAGTTTCGCCCGTTGCAGGAAGAGATCATCCATTCGATTTACGAAGGGAAAGATACACTCGGACTGATGCCGACGGGCGGCGGCAAATCGCTGACATTTCAGGTTCCGGCAATGGCAATGGATGGAATATGCATTGTCGTGACGCCGCTCATTGCGCTTATGCGCGATCAGGTGCAGAACCTGCGGAAGTTGGGAATCAAGGCGACAGCCGTATATTCGGGAATGAGGCGCGATGAAATCATCAAAGAACTGGAGAACTGCATCTTCGGCGACTACAAGTTTCTGTATGTTTCGCCCGAACGGTTGGGAACGGAAATATTCCTTGCCAAAATGCAGGCGATGACAGTCTGCATGCTGGTGGTCGATGAAAGTCACTGCATCTCGCAATGGGGCTACGATTTCCGTCCGTCGTACATGATGATTGCCGATATTCGCGAACATTTGCCGGGAGTTCCGGTGCTGGCGCTGACTGCTACGGCTACACCCGAAGTGGTGGACGATATTCAGGAACGGTTGCATTTCAAGGAGAAGAACGTATTCAAGAAAAGCTTCGTCAGGAAGAATCTGGCTTACATCGTCAGACGCACGGACGACAAGCTGAACATGCTGATTTACATACTTGGTAAGGTGCCGGGAACAGCCATCGTTTACGTGAGAAGCCGCAAACGCACGAAAGAGATTGCACAGGCACTGCAGCAGGCGGGAATTACGGCGGATTTTTATCATGCCGGACTCGAACGCGAATCAAAAGAGGCGAAACAAAACCGCTGGAAAAGCGGCGAATGCAGGGTGATTGTAGCAACCAACGCATTCGGAATGGGAATTGACAAACCGGACGTCAGACTGGTGGTGCATATCGATATGCCCGGTTCTCTGGAGGAATATTTTCAGGAAGCGGGACGAGGCGGACGCGACGGCGAAAAAGCATACGCAGTTGCGCTTTGTGCCGACAGCGATCAGGCAACACTCAAACGACGTATCGCTGAAGAATTTCCGGAGAAGGAATTTATCAAGCATGTGTATGAAGTGCTGGGAAACTATTATCAGATCGCAGTGGGCTTCGGAGCAGAAACGGTACACGAATTTTCGCTGATGGATTTCTGTTCGATATACAAACTGCCTATGATTCAGACACATCATGCACTAAAACTGCTTGAACTGGCAGGATATATTGAATATACCGAAGAACAGGAAAACAATTCGAAGCTAATGTTTATATGTACGCGCGAAGAACTTTATCAGACCAATCTGCCGGTGGAAAAGAGCGATGAAGTGATTCAAACATTGCTCCGTTCGTACACAGGGTTGTTTGTAGATTATGCCTATATCGATGAAAAGGCGATTTCAACGAGATTGAACATTGACAGAAACGAACTGTATAACATACTGATTGACTTATCTCAATATCGGATCATCAATTATATACCGTATAAGAAAACACCGCTTATCGTGTACACGCAACGACGTGAAGAACAGGATTTAGTGGTGATTCCAAAGAGTGTATATGAAGAACGCAAAGAGCGTTATGAGAAACGGATCGGACGTGTGCTGGAATATATAAACGACACGCAGATCTGCCGAAGCCGGATGCTTATCTCCTATTTTGGCGAAAAAGAAAGCAACGACTGCGGATGCTGCGACGTATGTGTGGCAAAAAACAGTTCAGGACTGAGCAACTACGACTACAACTCCATCCGTAAGGCCTTGGTGGATAAACTGAAAGAACAGGAACCGATGGCTGTAAAAAAGATGGTGGAATCGTTGCCGTTTCAAAGAGAAAAATGCCTGACGGTGATTCGCTTTTTGGCAGATCACGATCCGGAATTCCAACTGAAAGACGAGCAGTTGTCGATGATTACAAAGAATTGAGAAAAGCGGCAGCGCTCTCGGCACAATGTTCGCCATCGATAGCGGCAGAAACAATACCTCCGGCATAACCGGCTCCTTCGCCACAAGGGAAAAGTCCCTGAACAGTAACATGCTGATAGGTTTCTTTGTCGCGCAAAATACGTACGGGAGACGAAGTACGCGTTTCGACACCAATCATCAACGCTTCGTTGGTAAGGAATCCTTGAGAAACTTTTCCAAAATAGCGGAATCCATCGCGCAAACGGCTGGTGACAAAATCGGGCATCCAGAAATGCAACGGCGAAGAAACCAATCCGGGCGTATACGATGAAATGGGCAAAGTGGAAGAAAGTTTTTTATTGACAAAATCGACCATACGCTGTGCAGGAGCCGTTTGTTTGCATCCGCCATTCTGCCAGCAGAGTTTTTCGAACTGTTCCTGAAACTCGAGCAGCGACAACGGCGAATCGGAAGGGAAATCTTCGGGATGAATCTCGACCACCATACCGGAATTGGCCCAACGCGAATTACGGTTGGAAGGCGACATGCCGTTGACAACAACCTGTTCAGGTCCGCTTGCTGCAGGAACAACGAATCCACCGGGACACATGCAGAATGAATAAACGCCGCGATCGGCAACCTGTGTGACAAAACTATATTCGGCAGCCGGCAAAAATTCGCCCCGACCTTCGCGACGATGATACTGAATGCGATCAATCAGTTCCTGCGGATGTTCGAGACGGACACCAACGGCAAGTCCTTTAGCTTCGATAGGAATATGCTGACTGTAAAGATAACGATAAACATCGCGCGCAGAATGACCGGTTGCCAAAATGACGGGACCGAAAAAGCTTTCGCCGGTGTTGGTTTCAATACCGATGATCTGATTTTCTTTGAGAAGGAAACGATCCATCCGCGTTTGGAAATGCACTTCGCCTCCACAGGCAATAATCCGGTTGCGCATATTTTCGATGACGCGAGGAAGTTTATCGGTGCCGATATGCGGATGTGCATCTGAAAGAATCGTGGTACTTGCTCCAAACTGACAAAAGATATTCAGAATCCGATCCACCGAACCGCGCTTTTTGCTTCGCGTATAAAGTTTGCCGTCGGAATAAGCTCCTGCACCGCCTTCGCCGAAACTGTAGTTGGATTCGCTGTTGACCGTCTGTTCGCGGCTGATCAAAGCAATATCTTTTTTCCGGTCGTGCACATTCTTGCCGCGTTCGACAATGATCGGACGAAAACCCTGCTCGATAAGACGGAGCGCAGCAAAGAGTCCACCCGGTCCGGCACCGACAACAACGACACTTTTTCCTGTCGATACATCCTTATAATCGATGGACACAAATTCGGCTTCGGTAGGTATTTCATCGATGAAAACGCGTACTTTGACATTGACATAGATGACACGCTGACGAGCGTCGACAGAACGTTTGAGTACACGCACAGCATTGATATACTGCACATTAATGCCATTTTCGCGCGCTACAGTAACTTTGAGCGACTGCTCATTGGCTGCCTCTTGGGGCAATATACGGAGTTGAAGTTCTTTTATCATTATCCAAATAGTCTTCTGAAAGCCTCTTCGACTTTCTTTACTTGCAGGACTTCGATCTTATGCTTGGACAGGTCGAAACCTTTTAAATTGTTTTCGGGAATAATTATACGGCTGAATCCGAGCTTTTCGGCTTCCATGATGCGCTGTTCGATACGATTAATTGGGCGAATTTCTCCGGAAAGTCCAACTTCGCCGCATAAGGCAACGCCTTGTTCGATGCTGATATCCAAACTTGAAGACAAGATTGAACTCAGGACCGCCATATCGATAGCTGGATCATTCACGCGAAGACCGCCGGCAATATTCAGAAAGACATCTTTCTGAGCCAGCTTGAATCCGGCGCGTTTCTCAAGAACGGCAAGAAGCATATTCATTCTACGGATATCGAAACCGGTGGCACTGCGTTGAGGAGTGCCGTAAACGGCAGAACTGACCAATGCCTGCACTTCTATTACAAACGGACGAACGCCTTCGATGGCTGCAGCAATAGCAACGCCGCTCAATCCTTCGTGATTTTGCGTGAGCAACAGCTCCGATGGATTCGACACTTCGCGCAATCCATTCTGACGCATTTCATAGATGCCCAATTCGGCTGTACTGCCAAAACGGTTCTTGATACTGCGAAGGATGCGGTACATATAATGCTGATCGCCTTCGAATTGAAGGACGGTGTCGACTATATGCTCCAACACTTTCGGACCGGCGATGCTGCCTTCTTTATTAATATGACCGATCAGAATCACAGGAACACCACTTTCCTTGGCATATTTCAAAATGGCGACACTACATTCGCGCACTTGAGAAATGCTGCCTGCCGAAGATTCGATTAATTCGGTATAAATAGTTTGTATCGAGTCGATAATCATCAAATCAGGTTTGATAGCTTCGGCTTGCTCGAAGATATGCTCGAGATTGGTTTCGCAGAGGATAAAACATTCGGGATTGGTTTGCGACAGGCGATCGGCGCGAAGCTTAAGTTGGCGACCACTCTCCTCGCCTGATACATAAAGCGTTTTGAGTCCTTCGAGCTTCAAGACGGTTTGCATCACAAGTGTAGATTTACCGATTCCGGGTTCGCCACCGATAAGCACCATTGAACCTTTGACCAATCCGCCTCCCAGAACACGATTCAGTTCTTCGTCGCGAAGGTTGATGCGCGTTTCTTCTTCGGCAGTGATATCGCGAAGCAATACGGGACGCGGTTTCTGGAGACTATTGGAAGAAATGTGCTTGGAAGGCAAGTCTTTAGCTATGACTTCCTCGACATAAGTGTCCCACTCGCCACAATTCGGACATTTGCCCAACCATTTTACAGAAGAAGCTCCGCAGTTGGAGCAGACGTATACTGTTTTTGTTTTTGCCATAATTATTATTTGTCAGAGCCGAAGAAATCAAAAGTAAGCTGTTGATGTTCGGCTTCAATCTTACGCAAGTAGCGTTTGCCTTGAGGCGTAAGGACTTCAAGCTTGTCGAAACGCGTGCGGATAACGGTTCGGACTGTATACGAAATATTGACCACATCGCCCATCTCGTTCAGCCGGCGCTCGATCAGCAGTTCGCAATCGATGCACATGCCATTGGAGAATGGAATCTTTTCGTCGACCATCTGTTTCTTGAAATCTTCGTCATTCATATAGAAATCAATGGTTTCGCCTCCTTTATTATAAATGCCTTTCCAACGATAGCGGCTGTCGGTCAATACGGGTGAAATGATCTGTATCGTTGCCGTATCGTCCTTCAAGAGAGGCAAATCATCGGAACGAAGAATATAATACTCGAATTGTTCGCGACGGACCTCGAGAGAACCTGAACGACTGCGATTGTTGTCGTTGAGTTCGCGGAAGCTGATCTTCGTCACTTTGGGATAACCGCGTAACGTGTCGTAGAAGTTCGATTTGTATTTGCAGAAGCTTGGAACCGCACGGAGCAGTTTCACCAAATCAGAAGAAATAAGTGCATTAGGCGCTTTCTGTTTCAGACCGACACGCAAATCGGAAAGTTCATGCAAAAGCTTACGCTCATCTTCTTCGGACCGTTCGATCACCGGTTTTCCGCCTACGAGAAGCGACGGTGAAGCAAAAATCTGCATGAACAGATTGAGAACGATGGAAATGGAACGGATGCTCTCGCCGGCAACAGGCCATATTTCTTTAAATCCTTCACCACTTGTAGTCGGCTCGCTGTAAATAGTCATCTTTACATCCAACATATTAGCCAGCGTACGCACCATGAACAGAATTTCTTTTTCACAACGATGCCTGATAACGGCGTCCATATAACCGGACTTGTCGTTAAAACTGTATCGTAATTCGAGTTTATTGTTGAACTTCATCATAGGAGTGATCTCTAATATGTTGTTTGAAAAATCATTATTTTGCAGGAAGAGTCTTACGATCAAAAAACATGTTTTTAGATGAAGCGCTCACCGGAATAGCCATCAGCGATTTGCTTTCGCCAAGCCATCCTAGACGTTGAGCGGCTAATCCGGCACTGAACATCACACGTGTATCCAAACGCAGATCGGCAGCAGTTGCGCACGCGGAACCGATAGCGATTCCCAAATCTATGGAATTGATTGCACAAGGTGTATCTGCTGGTTTTGAAGAACAAGTAGGGAAACCACAATATGCACAGTTCATACCCAATGTCTGCTGACGCGTACCTATAATCATTGCCGCTTCAGCATGGCGAAGGTTATCTGCATCGCGAAGAAACGACTCTTTGCCTGATTCTTTGCCCATACTTTCAAGCTTATCGGCCAGCTGAATTAATTCGGCATCAGTGACCAATGCCATTTCAATAATATCGATGCCTTTTGCTTTCGGAGCCGTACGCGCGGCCGTCATCATCTGACGAACTCCTTGAAGCACCTGTTCATGACGGATTTCTCTTTCATTCTGTATCATGGTACATCCTTTTGCTTAGTTGAAGCAAAGATAATGCAAACCGAGAGTAGAACAAAACAAACTCGTTTGTTTTTTATGCCGAAGTGCCGCTTATCTTCACTTTCAGAGTAAAGATAATGCAAACCGAGAGTAGAACAAAACAAACTCGTTTGTTTTTTATGCCG
>DAIMYP010000063.1:0-4539 GCA_036734445.1 Tannerellaceae bacterium | reverse complement strand
AAGATAATGCAAACCGAGAGTAGAACAAAACAAACTCGTTTGTTTTTTATGCCGAGGCGCCGCTTATCTTCACTTTAGGAGTAAAGATAATGCAAACCAAGAGCAATACAAAATAAAAATGTATCTTTGCAGTTGAAAACAAAAGAAATTTTAGTACATGCCTTTAAATTTACAAAAGAACTTACCGGCAATCGAGCTGTTGAAGAAGGAACATATTTTTGTGATGGATTCGTTAAGAGCATCAGCACAAGATATACGTCCGCTTCGCGTGGTGGTTCTAAACTTAATGCCGCTAAAGATTACAACTGAAACAGATCTGGTAAGACTGCTCAGTAACACACCGCTCCAAGTAGAAATGGAGTTCATGAAAATAAAAGGACACACACCTAAAAATACACCCATTGAGCACATGAAGGAGTTCTATATGGATTTCGAAGTGATGAAAAACGAATACTACGACGGGATGATTATTACGGGTGCACCTGTTGAACAGATGCCTTTTGAAGAAGTGAACTATTGGAATGAAGTTTGCAATATTTTTGATTGGGCACGCACGCACGTGACTTCAACGCTTTATATTTGCTGGGCAGCACAAGCAGGACTTTATCATTTTTATAATGTGCCCAAATATGATTTGCCGGCAAAAATGTTCGGCGTTTTCCCTCATACGATGCGCGAACCTTACCTGCCTATCTTCCGGGGATTCGATGATGAATTTTACGTACCCCACAGTCGGCATACGGAAATTCGTAGAGAAGATATTCTGAAAGTGCCTGAACTGAAGCTTCTTTCGGAAAGCGAGGAATCAGGTGTATATATGGTGATGTCAAGAGGCGGAAGAGAATTTTTTATCACCGGACACTCCGAGTATTCGCCATATACGCTGAATGATGAATATATGCGTGATTTGAACAAGGGATTGCCTATAACAGTGCCACGGAACTATTATAGGAATAATAATCCGGCTCTGGGACCGGTTGTGCGTTGGCGTGGACATGCGAACTTGCTGTTTACAAACTGGTTGAACTACTATGTTTATCAGGAAACACCATATAAGATTGAAGATATTCAGAATCTGGGAGATTTATCGAAAGAGTAACAGATGAAGCCCACGCGACGACATATCGAACTGCTTTCGCCTGCCAAAGACTTGGACTGTGGTATTGAAGCCATCAAACATGGTGCCGATGCGGTGTACATCGGTGCTCCAAAATTTGGTGCTCGTGCTGCGGCAGGTAATTCCATTGAAGATATAAAGAAACTTTGCGAGTATGCGCATTTTTACCAGGCACATATTTATGTTGCGCTTAACACAATTCTAACAGATAAGGAACTGGACGAAGCTGAAAAAATGATTTGGCAAATCTACGAAGCAGGCGCTGATGCATTAATCGTTCAGGATATGGGAATTACACAGCTTCATCTGCCTCCGATTGCACTTCATGCGAGTACACAAACCGATAATCGCACCGTTGAAAAAGTGAAATTTCTGGAAGAAGCCGGATTTAAACAAGTCGTGTTAGCACGCGAGCTGTCACTGCAGGAAATAACAACGATTGCACAACAAACAACTGTCCCGTTAGAAGTGTTTGTGCATGGAGCTTTATGTGTTAGTTTTAGTGGACAGTGTTATCTGAGTGCAGCGATGTGCGGAAGAAGCGCGAACAGAGGTGAATGCGCTCAATATTGCCGATTGCCATACACTCTGATCGATGCCAATGGAGCTGTAATTGCTTCAAACAAACACTTACTGTCTCTCAAGGACTTGAATCTATCCGACAATTTGGAATCGTTGATGGATGCGGGTGTCTCATCCTTCAAAATTGAAGGAAGGCTGAAAGACGTTGCCTATGTCAAAAACATCACTGCCTATTATCGAAAAAAGATAGATGAGATACTTGCTAGAAGAGACGAGTTTAGACGACCATCTTTTGGTAATAGCACCTATTTTTTTGAACCGGTTCCGGAAAAGAGTTTCAACAGAGGGTTTACTACCTATTTTTTGAACGGTAGAAACAAAGATATCACCGCTTTTGATTCTCCTAAATCATTAGGTGAAATAATTGGGAAGGTGAAAGATATCAAAGGGAAGGTAATTGCCGTTTCGGGACATAAGCAATTGAACAATGGTGATGGATTGGCCTTTTTTAATAAGCAGGGCGAATTGGAAGGATTTAGAGTAAATCGTGCTGATGCAAACAAGATTCAACCGTTCGAAATGCCTGAGATAGCTGTCAATACATTATTGTATCGTAATTTTGATGCCAAATTCGAACAACAAATGGCTAAACCTTCTGCTGAAAGACATCTGGCTGTAAACATTATTTTTCGAGATAATCCATTTGGTTTTACGTTATGCATGGAAGACGAATCCGGTGCACGAGTAATGATTACTCGACCATTCAAAAAAGAAAAAGCTCGTAAGAATCAACAAGACAATATCAAAACACAGTTGTCAAAATTAGGTAATACCCCTTTTGAAACTAAAAATATAGACATAGAAATGAAAGAAGACTGGTTTGTTCCATCATCTGTACTGACAGATATGCGTCAACAGGCTACAGAAAAGCTGATTCTTTCACATCGTATTCGTTATCAACAAGATAACGTCAAATTCAAACAGCCTAGCAAACCTGTCCCATTCATACAACAAAAACTTACTTATTTAGGCAATGTTGCAAACATGAAAGCTGAATCTTTCTATCGCAAACATGAAGTTGCGGAGATTACAAAGGCTTTTGAACTGCAACAAGAAAAAAATGTTCCACTCATGTTTACTAAACATTGTCTAAGATATAGCATGGGATGGTGTCCTTTGCATGGTGAAAGCAAATCGCCATTTAAAGAACCCTATTTTTTAATTTACAAAGATAAACGGTTGCGTTTGCATTTCGATTGTAAAAATTGCGAAATGCAAGTTTCTATCGATGAATAAATTGCAAATAGTAAAGTACTAACCTATAAATATTTATGTATGAAAAATTATTTATTCATTCTATTATTTCTTTTGACTTACGGAATCTGTACAGCAAAAGACTTGAATCCGAACAAACCTGTGTATGTTGAAATTGCAACAACAATGGGAAAAGTAACGGTAAAACTATATGATGATACGCCGTTGCACAGAGACAACTTTATAAAACTCTGTCAATCCGGAGAATATAAAGGGATGATTTTTCACCGTATCATTAAGGATTTTGTTGTTCAAGGAGGTGATCCAACCAGCAAAGCACGTATTCCTGGATTTTTCTATGGTGATGGTGATGGTGGATTTACTGTTCCGGAAGAAATATTACCAAACCATTTTAACAAACGTGGTGCTCTTATTGATGCCAAGGAAATTGATGCTGTAAATCCACAACGAGCTTCTGCAGGGACTCAATTCTGCTTTGTCCAAGGTAAAAAATTGACAGATGAAGAATTGAATCAAAAAGAAATTAGAATCAACAACATCCGTAAAAACTGGTTGTTTTACAAATTTCAAAGCCGTTTAATAAAAGAAAATCCTTCGCTGGCTGATGCTTCACATAAGACTGATCTAGAAAATAAAGCTAATGCTATGGTAAAAGATACTTTAGCCACTTTAGGGGATTATCATATTCTCGCAGATAGAAGAAATTACTATAAAACAATAGGGGGAGTTCCTCACCTAGATGGTTCTGTAACAATCTTTGGAGAAGTTGTAAAAGGATTCGATATTGTTGAGAAAATGTCATTAGTTGAAACTGACATGAATGACCGCCCTATTAATGATGTAATCATTTTATCAACCAAAGTATTTCAATAATAAGTAGATTTTTAGAAAATATTTTGAGCAAATAAAAAAGACGAATGCATAAAGATAGTTATACTTTATGCATTCGTCTTTTTATATAGATATTTGTGAAAGTAAAAACTTCTGATATTGCTTTACCGCTTCTGTATCTTCTGCAGCCGGACTCCAAGAAGCAAAATTTTCTTGAGACAATGGTGAAAATGGTCCCTGTTTTACTTCATAAACAACCGTATTAGATTCTAATACGATTAATGCATGCCAAATACCAGCTTTGACTTCAGCTCCGTATACTCCTAATTTAGGATCTAATACAAGATGATCTGAGATGTGACCAAAATCATCAAATTGAAACAGTACAACTCTACCACGAAGTAACAAAAATATTTCATCCTTATCCGGATTCAAATGGCGATGAGGACGAAGATATGTACCAGGTTCCATTGCATTAAGCAAACGGTTCACTGGATCATCTAGTTTCTCGTGAAAATTATAATTCATCCGAAGCCTCAATGAGTGTTTAGCTTGCTCAGATGTTTCGTTTAATAATTGTTCATCTATTATCTTCATAAAAACAGCAATTTAATTATCGTTATAAAGTTACGACAAAATAATCAATATAACAATTCAAATTGTCACAAAATATTGCAGAAGGGATTGTGTTTTCTACTTAATCATATAAACAGAAAAATAACTGACCTGATCAGTTACCATTTTTTCGAGAAGAGACACTAAATTGAAAGAAGTTTCTTCAAGAAAAGCATCCT
>DAIMYP010000062.1:0-22076 GCA_036734445.1 Tannerellaceae bacterium | reverse complement strand
TTGTCCTGATGCCTGGTCCGTCGTTGATTGCATACCTTTTTATATCAAATATAAGCATGATAATTTCTTGAAATAATAATCGACAGTTGACTGGTAGAATAAAGCTTCTGTGTCAATTGTCGATTATATGTTATTTAGAATGTTTCCTGTTCTGTGCGGGCAATGATGTCTGCCTGAAGATCAGAATTCATATCATTAAAATAGTCACTGTATCCGGCTACGCGAACCAATAGATCCCGATAATCTTCAGGGCATTTCTGTGCTGCATAAAGCGTTTCAGTATCTACAATATTGAACTGGATATGATGTCCACCCAGAGCAAAGTATGTTCTGATCAATGAAGACAGTTTAGCAATATCTTCCTCGCGTTTCAACAGACTTGGCAGGAAGCGTTGGTTCAGCAAAGTGCCGCCGCTCTTAACCTGATCAAGTTTGCCCAATGATTTGATGACAGCAGAAGGTCCGTGAGTATCTGCGCCCTGTGAAGGAGAGGTTCCATCCGAAATGGCTCTTTCAGCCAAACGTCCGTTTGGCGTGGCATTCATGACTTTGCCGAAGTAAACGTGGCATGTTGTCGAAAGCATGTTCAGATGGAAGCATTCGCCTTTAGTGTTCGGCTTGCCTTCGATGGCATCATATAAATCATTGTAAACTTTGACAGCAATAGCATCAGCATACGGATCATCATTCCCAAAGAACGGCGTGCGGTTCAGGATTGTCTGACGCATCATTTCCGAGCCTTTGAAATTGTTGTCCAGAGCTTTCATCATCTCATCCATGGTGTATTGTTTGTCTTCAAAAATATGTTTTTTGAGTGAAGCCAGACTGTCTGTGATGGTTCCCAAACCTGTACACTGGATGTAGTTTGTGTTATAGCGTGGTCCGCAGTTGTAATAATCGCGTCCTTTGGCAATACAGTCGTCGATGAACAGCGACAGAAATGTTGCCGGAGCATATTTGGCAAACATGCGATCGATATAGTTGCTGACCCGGATCTTCATGTCGACGAAGTAATGCAGTTGTTTCATAAAAGCTGCATACAGTTCATCGTATGACTTGAAGTTTCTCGGATCGCCTGTTTCGAGTCCAACTTTGCGGCCTGAAACCGGATCAATACCGTTGTGGAGTGTTACTTCCAGAATCTTCGGAACATTCAGATATCCAGTCAGGACA
The DNA here is from genome assembly GCA_036734445.1 of Tannerellaceae bacterium. Taxonomy (GTDB): domain Bacteria; phylum Bacteroidota; class Bacteroidia; order Bacteroidales; family Tannerellaceae; genus Parabacteroides. Next base: position 20,903 of record DAIMYP010000062.1, on the reverse strand, counting down.
TAAGCTTCTTTTCCAAAGGCACCAACTTCAATACAACCGCTGCATCCGCCTTCGCGAGCATCCGGAAGTGCTTTGCCTTGGCGCATCAGTTCCTGAACATATACATCAGGATTGAATACCGAAGGATAGCCGTGACCTTGGCGAATAACTTTACATCCGGCGCGCAGGAAGCGTTCCGGCGTACAAGCACTGATATGTATTGCACTTCCCGGCTGCAGAATATGCAGTTCCTCGATTGTTTCGAGCATGATAAACGAAACTTCGCTTACACCATCGCTGCCATCGGTTTTTATTCCGCCGATATTCAGGTTCGTGAAGTCGTTGTATGTTCCGCTTTCCTTTGCCGTAATACCTACTTTTGGAGGAGCTGTATGATTGTTTACCTTGATGAAGAAGCACGACATCAGCTCTTTAGCCTCTTCGCGTGTAAGAGTGCCCTCTTTGATTCCCTTCTCATAGAAAGGAGCAAGATGCTGATCAAAATGTCCAGGATTCATAGCATCCCAACCATTCAGTTCAGTGATTGTTCCCAGATGAACGAACCAATACATTTGAATAGCTTCCCAATAATCGCGTGGAGCATGAGCCGGCACCCAGCGGCAAACTTCAGCAATGCGCTTCAGTTCGGCTTTGCGTTTTGGATCGGTTTCAGTGAGCGACATCTCGTCTGCCAGATCAGCATGACGTTCAGCGAAAACTATTGCAGCATCGCATGAGATTGCCATAGCTGTCAATTCTTCCTGTTTGTCAGTAGCTTCAGGGTCGTTCATGAAATCGAGGCTATCGATATGTTTTTGAATTCTTTCCTTCAGATCCAACAATCCATATTTATACACTTTGCTATCCAGGGCTGTGTGTCCCGGAGCGCGTTGTTCCATAAATTCCGTGAACATTCCGACTTCATAAGCCTCTTTCCATTCTTTTGGAACATGGCTGAAGATGCGATCGCGCTGTGTGCGTCCTTCCCAGTACGGAATAACTTCGCGTTCGTATGTATCAATGTCTTCCTGACTGATGGTGTAGCGTTGCAGTTCACGTGTATTCAAAACATGCAGGTCTTCAACGCTGTGGCAAGTAAGTTCAGGAAATGTCGGTACACATTTTGGTTTCGGTCCACGTTCGCCGACAATCAGTTCGTCTTTGCCGATATAGATTGTTTTCTTTTTGCAAATCTCCAGAAAGTTCATAGCCCGCAGGATAGGAATAGGATATTTGCCATAGTTTTCCTTATAAAAGCGGGTTTCAATTAAAGCCCGTTCGATTGACAACGAAGGTTGAGCTTCGAAAGTCTCTTTGCGCAGCCGTTTGATACGGTCGTTCATGCCAAAAGCTGTTGCTACATTGGCAGGAGCAAAGTTTGATGCACTTCTTGGTGCACGCTGAGCAGTCATTGTACTCATATACAAAGTATTTAAATTGTATTATAAAATCGTGATATATAGAAAAATAAATAGAAGGCATCGACGGCAGAAGTCGGCATGCCAATAGGAGAGTGTGCTTGTTATACGTAGTAAATCAAGCAATTAAAAAGCCTTCTGTAAGATTTTAAAAACATATATTTTTCTTCTATATTCCCTTTTATGGAACATGCAAATATATAAATTATTCTTTGATTGTTTTCCAAAAAACGTATTTTCTTTTCATTCGGCATAAAAAAACATACACTTTATATTTCTGAAACTTAGAAGGGCTTCCTTTGTTCATCGAACAGGGAAGCCCTCTATCCTTTTCAGGACTGAAATTTATAAAGTATGGATATTATAATAAGTTTGATGCGATTTCAGACAACTGGCTTCTTTCGCCTTTAACCAGGTTGACGTGAGCAAACAGTTCCTGTCCTTTCATCTTGTCGACCATGTAAGCCAGTCCATTGCTTTGAGCATCCAGATAAGGCGAGTCGATCTGCTGTATATCGCCGGTGAATACCATCTTTGTTCCTTCGCCTGCACGTGTGATGATCGTCTTGATCTCGTGAGGTGTCAGATTCTGTGCTTCATCAATGATGCAGAATGTTTCCGAGAGACTTCTGCCGCGGATGAAAGCCAATGCTTCGATAATCAGCTGGTTGTTTTTCTGCATGTCGTCGATCTTGCGAACATCCGAACTTGTTGGCGAGAACTGTTGTTTGATGACATTCAGGTTATCGAACAGCGGTTGCATATACGGAGCCACTTTTTGCTGCTGGTCGCCCGGAAGGAAGCCGAGATCTTTGTTTGCCAGGGCAACGATTGGTCGAGCCAGAAGAATCTGCTTGTATATTCCGCTTTGTTTCAGTGCCGAAGCCAATGCCAGCAAGGTTTTTCCCGTTCCGGCTTTTCCTGTCAGACCAACCAGTTTGATATCCGGATCGTTGAGAATCTCAAAAGCGAAGCTCTGTTCTGAATTTTTAGGACTGATGCCGTAATTTGTGGTCTTGTCAACTTTCTTAAACTTGTTGGTGAAAGGATTATATCGTGTCAGAATGGAATTGCGGTCGCTCTTCATTATAAAACATTCATTAGGAGCAAGCTTCGATTTGATGTCGAACAGGTCGGCATCAATTCCACCCGGCGTTGCATAAATCTTGTCGATCAGGTCGCCATTAATTCCTTCGTAAGTCTCTTGTGCTTTTTCGAAGATGTCAACGTTTGTAACTTTGTCGGTGATATAGTCTTCAACAGTGATACCCAGCGAACGCGCTTTCATTCTGAGGTTTACATCCTTTGTTACGAGGATGGTCTTTGTCGTTTTGCTTCGTTCAGCAACAGTCAGCGTACATGATAAAATACGATGATCGGGTATTCGTTCCGGAAATGCTTCAGCAATTCTTTCGTGATATTTGTCGCCTGTCACAATATAGAGTTTTCCAAGGCCCGGTCCCAGAGAGGCTCCTTTTTTGAAAAGGTCGTTGTCGGTCAGCAAATCCAGTTCGCGTACGAATTCACGTGCGTTGTAGTTGATCTGTTCGCTACCTTTTTTAAATTTGTCCAACTCTTCCAGAACTACGATAGGAATATAAATATCGTTTTCTTGGAAATTCTCGATGCATTTGTAATCGTGCAGGATAACATTTGTATCCAGCACAAAGTTTTTCTTTGCTCCCATGATACTTGGTTGTTTAAAAATTACTTTAAAAACAACCTATTGATGCGAAAAGTTTCGTCGAAAGCCGATTATTTCCGTATATCTTTCAGTCTGGGATATCCGAAGATGATTGAAAGAATGGCTCCGAATCCCAACAGATACGGATAATACAGATATTGCATGATTGAGATAGGCGAGGTGTGACCCAGTCCGGCAGCCATAAGCAGTTGTGCGCCATAAGGAATAATGCCTTGAACGAAGCAGGAGAAAATATCCAGCAAACTGGCGCTGCGTCGTGGATCGACATGATATTTGTCAGCAATATCCTTGGCTATTGGTCCGGACATGATGAGCGCAATCGTGTTGTTGGCAGTGCACAGATTGGCAAAACTAACCAGAGCCGCGAGACTTCCTTCAGCTCCTTTTTGCGAATGAATATGCGAAGTGAGTTTTTTGATGATCCAGTCGATGCCTCCATTAAATCGAATCATTTCGAGCATTCCTCCGGCCAGAAGTGTTACGATGATGAGTTCTCCCATGTCAGTGATTCCTTTTCCCATCGAAGCTGTCCATCCCCAGATGTCGAAATCGCCGCCTATCAGTCCGGTTATTCCCGAAAGAACGGTTCCAAGGAGCAGGACGACCATGACATTCATTCCGCATATAGCCGTGACCAGCACAACAACATAAGGAATCACCTTGATCCACTCAACATTCCCGATGTCGGCCGTATTTGTTATTCCGCTTCCTGCAAGCACATATAATAATGTAGTGATGATTGCCATCGGCAGTGCGATGTAGATGTTTACCTTGAATTTGTCGTTCATGTTGCATCCTTGCGTGCGTGTAGCCACGATTGTCGTGTCCGAGATAAAAGACAGATTGTCGCCGAACATCGCTCCACCCACGACAACGCCCAGCATCAGAGCTTCAGGCGCTCCGGCTTTCATTGCAATTCCGGCGGCAACCGGCGTTAAGGCAACGATTGTTCCGACCGACGTTCCGACCGATATCGAGATGAAACATGCAGCAATAAACAATCCCGCAGCCAGCAGATTTGCAGGAAGAAGAGCCATTGTCAGATTTACCGTTGCATCGACCGCACCCATTGATTTGGCTGTTTGTGCAAAAGCTCCGGCCATAATGAAAATCAGAACCATCAGAATGATGTTGCTGTTGGCAGCTCCGCGGCAGAACTGTTCAATGCGATTGTTGATTTTGCCTCCTTTTGAGATGGCAATGGCAACGATGGAGGAGACGACGAATGCCACCGTGATCGGCATCTTGTAAAAATCGCCTGCAATGAGCGATGCTACCAAGTAAGTGAGCAGAAAAACCAGCAAAGGCAGTAAAGCCCAGACATTGGCTGCATGATTAAGGGGTGATTTGAATTCTGTCTCTTTGTTCATCGTTTAGAATGAGAATCGCAGGGCGATACGGATGCCGTGCTTCTTTATCGAAGGATTATCCAGATAAGTAAGACGGCGATAATAATCGATACGCAGGATCTTCAGAATATTTTCCACACCGACACTGGCTTCCATGTATGGCGTGTTGCCAAGCGGTTGCGTTCCGTCAGGGAAGAGATAGAGTCCGGACGTGTAGCTCGGATTATTCTTTTTCGTCAGATTTCCATAAATGCCGTTGAACGACATGACTTCACGCAAGCGGAGCCATTTGATTAGTGGAACGCGATTCAGTATCCATCCTTTCAGATAGTAGGTCGCATTGAATGTTACATATTGATCGGTTACAAATTCCAAAGCGTTCATCAGATGGAAAGCGTCGGGCTGAATGGTGATAGACTGGTTGGTGTTCGGCAGGATAAGCAGCGGGAACGGCACTTTGTCCCAGATCTTCCCGGCTTTAAACTGTACATCCACGTGTCCGAACGACGAGAGCCATACACGTTTCTCTGCACTCAACTCGGTGTGCTGATAGTTGAAGTCGCCTCCAAGCACGTTTTTAATGCCAATGCGATGCGATACTTTGAATATCGGAGCGTCTTTTGACAGATTGAAGACCGACTCTTTTCCTGAACGCCCGTTGTAAGGCCGTTCGCCCGGAGCATAACGGAGCTGCGTACCGATCTCTGACGTTGTGAAGTCTTTGATGCGATACATGTTGCCTGTTTCGTCGCGCATGGTGTATTGCAGCGTTCCGGCAGCTTCATTGTTTTCGTTTTTCAGCCAAGTCTTCCACGACAGGTTGTTCAGCCATTCTTTTTCGTATTGCAGGACGCTCTTTCTGACGTACTGCATTTTTGTGACCGGTTCGCCCACTTTCCATGCCACGAAAATATTATCCTTGCTCGTGTAAAGGAAATCCTGGCCCGGCGTATAAACATCGTATTCCTGAATGAACGAAAGGTTGTTGACCGGACTTTCGCCTTCGTAGTAAGCCTTGCGGTTGAAACTTCGCGTCAGCTTGAAATTATATTTCCATTTGCGGTCGTTGTTACCATAAGCTACGAATCCGCTGGCAAACCAGTACGGATTGAAGTTGGTTGTTGTCATTCCGCCCAATCGTGTACGGAAGCCTTCCAAATGGTTCGCCGAGAAAACAGTGTTCATCGGACCGAAGTCGAACTTGCTGGTTTTCTTGTTGCTGGTTGTCGGAATATATCCGGTGATCAGGATTTCAGCCGTTTTTATGATGGCATTGAATGCCGGCACTTTGCGCAACTGGTTCAGCAAATCCTTCAGCGCATCTTCCTTTTCTTTCAGCGGAACCGGGCGGTTCACCGACCAATAATCGTCCGAAAGCACAGTGGCTTGCGGCAGAACATGTGTCGGACCGAGCAGTTTGAATACCGAGTCGGCATTCTGCACATTGAAATTATATTTGTCGTAGTTCCTCAATTGATGCGCATAAAGTTGCTGAGCACCTTTGACGAGATAGAAGTTCACATACGTATTTTCGTTGTTGATGACCCACGTGCTGTCTGCCGTTCTTTTAAACTCCTGATCGATACGCAGTTTGTCCACCCAGTTCAGGTTGATGTTGGCAGGCGTGTCTAACAGCACCTTCTTCACCGAGTATGTGCCGTCAGTCGTGATGTACATTTTCCCGGTGAATCCATAGCTCTCGCTGTTTGCAGGAACGAACCCGAGGTCAACACATTTGTCGCCACCAATATCGAGCGTATCCAGAATAAAATAGTGGTAGTAAGTTACTGCCAATGTGGACGATAGCGGGCTAACGAACCTGTTCAGCAGGATCGGGATATTGTTGTCGAAAATATTGATGCTCTTAAAAATTTCTTCCAGATTGGACGTTATTGCGCCTCCGTCGTCCAGCGATTTATCAACGCCCTGCTGCCGTTTAGCCTTGACGATGACTTTTTCGGATTTCGGGTTCTTGCGGTAATAATGATCCAACAGTGTTTCGCGGACCGACACCGTCAGGATTGGTTTCCCATTGAATTCCGATGTATCCAGATAGTTTTTGATAAACTTGAATTTCTGTACGAACTTGTTTTTATCCAGATTAGGATTGAAGTTGTCCAGTGAAAGCGCAAGTTTTTCATAAACCTGTGTTTCGTATTCAGGTTTTGATTCGATCCGGTTTTCGTCTTTATGCTCTATAACTTTTTTAACTAATTCGACGGCCGGATTATCTTTCCTTGTATATTTTTGTTTCTTTGGTTTGACCACAACTTCCGAAAGTTCGAAAGCTGCCGGCTTGAGGATGAGCGTCAGTCCGTCGTTTTTGCGTCCTGCCTTCAGTCGGATTGATTTTGTTTCATAGCCCAGTGATGAAGCCGAGAGCTTGACATATCCCTTGTCGTTCTGCAATGTAAAATGCCCGTTGTCGTCACTCATGGCACCAATGGTTGAGCCATCGAAGAAGACGGAGACGTATGGCAGAGGCTCGCCGGTAATGGAGTCTTTAACGATTCCCGAAGCCGATGTAACAGATTGAGCATGAGTCAAAGTGATGCCCAACAACAATTGTAGCAACACTATTCCAATGATGTTGTGGATATGTCTAATCATCTAACAAATTTGTTTCCTCTGAAAAATTTCACGCAAAGGTACATTTTTATCCTTGTAATAGAAAGAGAACATATTAATATTGTTTAATCGCTTCTTCTTTCTTTTCAAAGAAATACCCATCAAAAAAAATAATTTTTCTGATGGGTATTTGTTATTTGTACAGAACGCCTTGTTCGGCAATCCGTTGAAATTACTTAAAACAGTTTTGAAGGATATTCGCCTGCATCGACCAAAGCCTGGATTTTGTCAACCACACCTTGACGGTCGGCAGCATATGTAACGCCGAACCACTTTGCAGTTGTATCCAATACTTTTACGGTAGCCGTTTCCTTCGTGATCAGATCGTTGACAAGCAGCGGAATGAAGAATTCGCACTTCGGTTTGTCGATGTTCTCTTTCAGGAATTCCTTGAAGTATTCTTCCGAATGATCGAAATAGTCAGGTGTGAAGCCCCACATGTTCATTGAAACGGGAACATTCTCTTCCAGAACGACCTGTTTGCCGTTTTCGTCGGTGAACTGTATGTCGCCATCGATTCTTTCTATTGCCGTGCGCTCAACAACGCCTGTCAGGAACCCTTCAGCATTGGTTTCGCAAACGCCACGTGCAACGGAACCGCTCTCGCTCAGCGTGTTGCCAACGCGATAGCCAACCATGCAATATTCATTTTTCTTTCCGCCCATCTTGGCCAGTTCTTTACCGATCACAGCAAAGCTGTCGCGGCCATAGAAGTCGTCCGAATTGATAACGCAGAATGGTTCGTGTATAGCCGTTTTTCCCATCAGAACAGCATGATTTGTTCCCCACGGTTTCTGGCGTCCTTCCGGACATTTGAAGCCTGCTGGCAGATCATCCAAACCTTGGAATACAACTTCTACAGGAATATGATTTTCGTATTTGGATACAATTTTTTCACGGAAATCGTTCTCGAAAGATTTGCGGATAACGAAAACCAGTTTGCCGAATCCAGCGCGGATAGCGTCGAAAATAGAATAATCCATGATCGTTTCGCCATTAGGTCCGAGTCCGTCAAGCTGTTTCAATCCACCATAACGACTGCCCATTCCGGCAGCCAGTACAAATAATGTAGGTTTCATAATCTTTAAATTTATATCTAATTATTATTGTTTCAATGACACAAAGGTACGAAACATTTTTTATTTCACTTCGAGAACGACGATAGATTTAGCCGGCATGTTTATTTTGAGCTGTCCTTTTTCTATCTTCGAGCCGTTGAAAACCGTTGGCTTCACGAAGTCCGGTTTTTCGAACGTGTTGTGATCGGTGATGTTGCCCGATGTCAGAATACGTCCTTTTACTGATGCTATTTTAGTGCCTTGCAGATCGATGCTTACATTCTGTGCGTTGTCGAGGTCGACGTTGGCAATCGTGATATGGATCAGTCCGTTCTTGTCGCGTGAAGCCGAAGCGCTGAGCATCGGAACCTCGCGGTTGTCGCGTACCGTAGTCTTGTCGCATATCAGATCGAGTGGGAGATAAGTGGCATCCTGATGCACTTTATACATTTCGAACACGTGATAAGTAGGCGTCAGCAGCATCTTCGGTCCGTCGGTCAGGATCATCGACTGAAGAACGTTGACCACTTGTGCGATGTTGGCCATCTTGATGCGGTCTGTATATTTGTTGAACACATTCAGCGTGATAGCAGCCACAAATGCGTCTCGCATAGTGTTTTGCTGGAACAGATGTCCTTGAATTGTTCCCGGTTCTTCGTCCCACCAGGTTCCCCATTCGTCGACAAGCAGAGCGACCTGTTTTTTCGGGTCGTACTTGTTCATGATGGTGATATGTTTCTGTATCGTGCTTTCAATTTCCAGGCATTTGCCCAGTGTCCAGTAATAATCCTCATTGTTGAAAGAGGTAGCCGAACCCTTGTGATTCCAGTCGCCAACCGTGTAATAATGCAGTGAGAGTCCGTTCATGCGTGTTCCGACGTTTTTCATCAGCACATCCGTCCAGTTCGTGTCATAATCGCTTGCTCCACTGGCTACTTTGAACAGTCTGTTGCCATTATATTCGCGGCAGTAGGTCGAGTATCTGCGATACATGTCCGCATAAAATTCCGGTCTCATGTTTCCACCGCATCCCCAGCTTTCGTTGCCGACGCCGATGAATTTAACCTTCCAAGGTTTTTCGCGGCCGTTTTTGCGACGCAGAACAGCCATTTGGCTTTCGCCGTCGGCTGTCATATATTCAATCCATTTGGCCATTTCTTCAACCGTTCCGCTTCCAACGTTGGCGCTGATGTACGGATCGCAACCGATCATCTCGCAAAGGTTCAGGAACTCGTGTGTTCCGAAACTGTTGTCCTCAACCGTTCCTCCCCAGTTGTTGTTGACCAGCTTCGGACGATTCTCGTACGGCCCGATTCCGTCCATCCAATGATATTCGTCGGCGAAGCATCCGCCCGGCCAGCGCAGTACAGGCACTTGCAAATCTTTCAGAGCTTTCAGCACATCGTTGCGATAGCCTTTAGTATTTGGAATGTCCGAATTGGGTCCGACCCAAAGTCCGCCATAAATGCAGGCTCCCAGGTCTTCGGAAAACTGTCCGTAGATGTTTTTGTCAATGATCTGCGTACCCTGTTGCGGATAGATGCGGATCGACGCGTCGCGTTGAGCGGTTAGAGGTAGTGTGGCTGCTGCCAGCAAACTGATCAGTAATGTTTTCATGATGTTATTTTTAAAAGTTTAATGTTTCTAATCTTCTAATTATGATTTGCGATATTCCATTGGTGAGATGCCGATATGTTTTTTAAAGAACTTTCCGAAGGTCGACTGGTCAGAGAAACACAGATCGTCGGCGACTTGTTGCACAGTCGCATCCGGTGCTTTCAGTCGGATCTTTGATTCGACGATAAGCACATCATCAATCCATTTGTTAGCCGATTTGCCGGTCAGATCCTTTAGTATGAGCGAAAGATATTGTGGTGTGATAAAAAGCTTTTCGGCATAGAACGTGACGATATGTTTTTCCTTGAAGTTCTCGAACAGCAGTTTGAGAAATTTCTCCAGCAGTTCCTCTTTCCTCGAAATTTTCGATTTGTTGAACATCTCTTTCTTGTTCGAGAAAATGTTTGCCAGCTCGTATGAAAAGTTCATGAACGAGTTGTATACCAATTCCTTTTGGAAAAGATGATCATTTGCTCTGATCTTTTCGCGGATCGTTTTTAAACAAGCCTTCAAGAGGTCGGTTTCATCCAAGTTCAGTTCTGTATAGGGACTTTTACGCAGTTCTAAGTAATTGGTGATCGAGCGGGAGGACGACGACGGTTTGAATTCGTCGAAGAAATCTTTAGAAGCGATGAGAACCGTTCCCTTGAAATCCTTGCTAATGTGTTCGAATTGGAAAGTATGAGCCGGCATGATCATCAAGAAGCTGTTCGGTGTCACCGAATAATGAATATAATCCAAATTTATATCCATCGTACCCGACGATGTTATAGCCAGGAGTACAGCATTCAATCTCATCGGGATAAAAAGGTTTTTATCTTCCGGATTATTGATATTCAAATCTCCCTGAATATCAGCCACCGAGATAATATCCTGGAAAGTGTCACGCGAGCTGATGCTTTTGTTAAGTTGCTCTATTTCAATAACTGGTAACTGTGTCATTTTTCTTAAGTTCGATAGAACATGCAAATATAGCTATTTTTTGTAAAGGGCATTGTAAATTGGCAAAATTCGTTCGGAAAGCGGAGATAAGCTGCATCCCGGTATAAAAAATGAACGAGTTCATTTTGTTCTGCTCTCGGTTTGCAGTATCTTTGCAAAAAATCGATAATAGCAGCGAAATGAAATATCCTATCGGCATACAAGATTTTGAGAAGATCCGCAATGACGGATATGTCTATGTTGACAAGACGGCACTGATTTATAAACTGGCTGATACTGGCAGTTATTATTTCTTGAGTCGCCCGCGCCGTTTCGGGAAGTCGTTGCTGATTTCGACCATGGAGGCCTACTTCAGTGGAAAGAAGGAACTGTTTCATGGTCTGGCACTTGAGCAACTGGAACAAAAATGGGCGAAGCATCCTGTTCTGCATCTGGATTTGAATTCTCGACAATATAAAAATTTGGATTCTCTTAAATTTGAATTGAACAAACATTTGGAAATTTGGGAGAATCAGTATGGCGACGAATATCAGAGCAGAGCTTTGGAGGAACGTTTCTATCATATTATCGGTAACGCTTGCGAGAAAACCGGTGAGCGTGTCGTGATTCTTGTTGACGAATACGACAAGCCGCTGCTGGAAGCGATTGACAACGAGCCGTTGCAGAACAGTTTCCGGGCAACGTTGAAAGCCTTTTATTCAGTACTCAAGACGCAGGACCGATACATCAAGTTTGCTTTCCTCACAGGCGTCACGAAGTTCGGCAAGGTGAGCATCTTCAGTGACCTTAACAATCTGGAAGATCTGTCCATGAACAGGCAGTATGTTGATATCTGTGGCATCAGTGAGAAGGAATTGCATGATAATTTTAATGACGAAGTGGCACTTCTTGGCGAGAAGAACGGAATAAGCAAAGCGGAGTGTTATGCTAAACTGGAAGAACAATATGACGGCTATCATTTTTGTCAAAACTCTGAAGGCATATACAATCCTTTCAGCCTGTTGAATGCGTTGAAAAACAAGGATTTTTCCGATTATTGGTTTGAAAGCGGCACGCCGACATTCCTGGTCCAGCTTTTGAAAAAAACGGATTATGATCTCGAGAATATTGAAGGTCAGGAGCTTTCTGCCGATAAACTCAACAGTATCGACGGAATGTCGTATAATCCTATTCCTGTCATTTATCAGAGTGGATATCTCACTATCAAGGAATATGATCCGGAATTCAAAACATATGCTCTTGGTTTTCCGAATAAAGAAGTTGAGAATGGCTTTATTAATTATTTGTTGCCATTCTATACTCCTTCTGATAAAGAAAAAACATCCGAATTTTTTATCAAGAACTTCATTCGCTACGTACGAAAAGGCAGTCCCGATGCATTTATGAAACTGCTTCAGTCGATGTTCGCCGATGCTGATTATCAGATTGCCGGCAAGATGGAACTTTACTTTCAGAACGCCATGTACGTCATTTTCAAGATCATGGGCTTTTATACAGAAGTGGAGCGCACGACAAGCCGCGGACGCATCGACGTCCTGATCAAGACAAAAGACTATATCTATATTATTAAGCTGAAACTTGACGGCAGTGCAGACGAAGCGCTCCGTCAGATTGACGAAAAAAGCTATGCTGCACCTTTCGCCAATGATCCGCGCCGCCTCTACAAGATCGGCGTCAACTTCTCATCTGAAACAAGAGGAATAGCGGAGTGGAAGATTGAAGGGTGATTGAATAATTATTTTTCGAGTCAGTTATTTTCCCCTTTCCTCTTGACTTCGACTACTTTGCCCAGATGATAAACGATTTCCCAGAAGGCGCATTGTCCATCTTTTATTTCGCGATATTCTTCACGCTTCGTACCGGCAATAATCTGGTCGAAATAAATCTGTTTGATAGGCAGATACAATGTGTTCTGCTTTGTAGGTTGTTCCATGGCTCAATAATTTGTATTATGACTGAATGCTTAATAGAAGTATTTTTTGACAGCCATTCATCTTCATTATGCAAATATAGTAATTGTTTTGATACTCCATAGCCTTTGAGCTAAAAGATTTCAATAGCTGATGGAAACCGCCAAAACACTTTGGATTATTTAACTACTATAATTGATAGAACACTTTCGTAATAACCGAAAGTGTATTATGTTTGTAAATGAACATTATCTGAACAGATTGATCGAGAGATACAACTACCTTGATAAGATGATTAAAGAACTGGAAAAATGAAACGAGCTTTCTAAAACAGGAGGCATTAAAAGAAAATAATATGGAAGAAGAATTGAATATACTGAAAGAGATGATTGCCAAGCATGATCCCAAAGCTGAATCATATCTCAAAGAATTGGCCGAAAAGTACAATTCTCCCGAGAATAAAAAACTGTTCAGGCAATTTGCCCGCGAGCTGATGGATGACGCTCCTTCAGATATGAGTCACCTATGTCCCTTGTTTTGCCTGTATTCTTGATCATTGCTACACAGGTAACATAGGCTGCTTTGGATGGAACATCCAGAACATGTAAATGAAACTGTTTTCCATACGGGATTCAGCTCCTTCGCGCCAATTGGATGGCGTTTCTGTTACGTGTGCTCTTAATTTGTCTGTAGTGTGTTGTTTTTCATGCATGGTTTTGTCAGATGAATTCGATGTTTTTTCATATTTTGATAAGATTAGGATAGAAAAATTTTTATTTTTGAAATTATAGCTTTACATTTGGCGAGTGCTTAAAAATTAAGGGCTATTTAAGCATGAAGGGAGAGAATAGAGTGGATGAATATAATGGAGAGTAAATGGATATGGAAGAATGTTTTTATTGTTCTTTTTGCCACAAGGTTTTTGCAATGATGTTTCAGAAAAAATATCCTTGGATGAGGTTGTATGTCTAAATTGTAAAACCAGATATACATATTGTGATAAAAAATATATCCAAAAGTCTTTTCTGCCGTCGGCTTTGTTTTGATAGTCTGGAAAAATAGGAGAAACATGTCACCGAAGAGAAAAGAAGCAATCATTTGAAAAATAGAGCAAGACAATAGTTATATATTTTCTAATAAAATCGAATAGATATGGTAAAGAAAACATTGGTAATAGTGATGTTCATTTTTTGCTACGGCGTTTTAGTTCATGCTCAGAACATTGATAATGAGAAGGCATACTATCAATATGCACATGTAGCATTTGACAAGGTTGGATTTATGGCTACGAAGTATTCAATTCTCCTACAAGAGGGCGGTTCTGAAAATGATCTTAAACTAATGAAAGATGAGCATGGAAACAAACTCCAATTTCCAACATGGATCGACGCAATGAATTATCTTAGTTTGCAAGGATGGGAAATAGTCGAACACAAATCAGGTGTAAAAATTTCTATGATGTGGATAATAAGGAAAAAAGTCACGAAGAGTGAGCTTCAGGCAATTGTTGATAATACTTCAATTAAACAAGAAAAATAGTTGTTAGCAACAAAGAAACTAGGATTAATTTGTAAGTGCTTTTTCTGAATTTTTGAATCTCTTCTTTTGTCAGCTGTGTGTTGTCTTTCATGCATAGTTGTGTCAAATGTATTATCTTTGCCTTAATACTTTGAATGACAGTTTTGTTTTATAGGAAAGTTCTTAAAAACCGCTTGATAAAAGGAAAAAATGAACCGGTTACAATTTGTAACCGGTTGAAGTTAAAAGCTTTCATCAATTTCAAATCGTAGCTGTATTGAATTCGTTGTCTTTGCCGGTATCAGATGTGTATGATATATTGTCTTTACGCATGAGCCTCCGCAGAAATAGACGATCATGAGTGAACGGATAATCTCGCTGTACTGATAACCGAAAGATTTGTATTTTAAACCAAGTGTTGAGTCGATTGCTGATGAGAACATGGAGTTAAATTGCTCCATGATTGAAAATATGCCACCAAAGGGTGTGAGTTTCTCGGATTTTATTTGTATTTTATTAAAAGTGTTGCGGAAACAAGGGAAAATAAATTTCGTTCCTCATTTATTTTGTTCTGCTTTCGGTTTGCATTATCTTTGCGCTCGATGATTAGGAAAATCAGACATAGAATACTGGTCCGCTTCACTTGTTGGAGTCGTAAAGGATATGCAATAATGAGCAGTTTGGGCCGTTGTGTGCTTATAGGTCACTTGCATAAGAATGTGCTCGATAAGGCTGTAAGCAAACAGCACAATATGGTGCATTCCAGTGATGCGTTCCTATCTGTACATTCTGTTGTGGATGAAGCCTGTAAGTATGATACTTATGATAGCTGGGGAACTTTAATGGGAGAATTGTGCCCGTTTACTTTGTGTCCTGTACTTTCATCTTCTATTGTACAGCCTTGTTCTGTATCTGCTCATTGGCTTTATATCGTTTTTAAAAATTATATTCAAATACATAATAGAGTGTGTTCTTCATTGATGAAGAGCACACTCTATTTTTTTAATATTCATATATATGAACAATAAAGAATTTACAGTGCTTGATATCAAGCTGCGTGTATTGCAAGGTATCGATATTACCCTTGCCGAAGCCTTATGGCTGGCTGCAAATGCCCCGAAAGAAGAATTATATGAAGCTGCCCATCAGATAACGGTAGAGTGTGCCGACAGCCAGTTTGATATGTGCAGTATTGTCAATGCTAAATCAGGTCGTTGCAGTGAAAATTGCAAATGGTGCGCTCAATCAGCTCATTATAAGACCAAGGCTGATGTCTATGAACTCCTTTCTGCTGAAGAATGTTTGAAACATGCTTTACTCAACGAGGGTCAACATGTCAATCGTTTTGCTTTAGTCACTAGTGGCAGGAAGCCAAATGTTAAAGATATGGATGCCATATGTAGCCACGTTCGCTACATTCATCAGAGGTCCAATATCCACTTATGTGCTTCGTTGGGGCTTTGCTCTGAAGAAGATTTACAGAAGTTACATGATGCAGGAGTAAGCCGTTATCATTGCAACTTGGAAACGGCTCCTTCTTATTTTGCATCACTTTGTACTACACATAATCAGACAGAAAAAATAGCTACGCTTCGTGCAGCCCGTAAAGTAGGTATGGATATTTGCTGTGGCGGTATCATTGGTATGGGCGAGACTATGGAACAACGTGTTGAGTTTGCTTTTGCATTGAAGGAACTGGAAGTGATGTCGATACCTATTAATCTGTTACATCCAATTCCTGGCACACCGTTGGAGCATCTTTCTCTCCTGCCTGAAGTAGATATTCTTACTACGATATCTTTGTTCAGGTTTATTCATCCCAAAGCCTTTTTACGTTTTGCTGGAGGTCGTGCCTTGATTTCCAAAGCAGCTTTTGAGAAGTCGTTATATATAGGTATTAACTCTGCCATTGTAGGAGATCTCCTGACGACGTTAGGCTCTAATGTGGCAGAAGATAAAGAAATGATAGAACATGCAGGATATAGAATTTGATCGTCTTCATTTGTGGCATCCTTATACATCTGCTACTCACCCTTTGCCGGTCTATGAAGTGAAGCGTGCTGATGGTGCTACTATTGAATTGTCTGACGGCAGAGTGCTTATTGAAGGAATGTCTTCATGGTGGTGTGCTGTTCATGGCTACAATAATGCTGTGCTCAATGAAGCCGCTGAAGCACAGTTGCACAATATGAGTCATGTGATGTTTGGTGGGCTTACTCACGAACCTGCTATAGAACTTGGCCGTTTGTTGTTGCCCTTGGTACCTTGCTGTATGCAGAAAATATTTTATGCAGATAGTGGGTCTGTTGCGGTAGAAGTGGCTCTGAAGATGGCTGTGCAGTATTGGTATGGAAAGAAGCGGCCGGGCAAGAACAATTTCGTGACCATTCGTTCCGGTTATCATGGTGATACATGGAATGCTATGTCTGTATGCGACCCTGTGACAGGAATGCATGGGCTGTTTGGAAATGCTTTGCCTGTTCGCTATTTTGTACCATCACCTTCATCCCGATTTGGAGGAAAGTGGGATGATCATGATATACTTCCATTGAAACAAACGTTGGAAGAGCATGGGGATGAGATTGCTGCATTGATACTCGAACCTATTGTTCAAGGGGCAGGTGGTATGCGCTTCTATCATCCCGAGTATCTTCGTCAGGCAGCACGTCTTTGTCGTGAACATCAGGTGTTGCTGATATTTGATGAGATAGCAACCGGTTTCGGACGAACCGGAAAACTCTTTGCGTGGGAATGGGCGGAAGTAGAGCCGGATATCATGTGTATCGGTAAGTCGCTGACAGGTGGATATATGACACTCTCTGCCGTATTGACGACAGATGAAGTAGCGCATACGATATCTGATAATGAGCCGTATGCTTTTATGCACGGTCCTACATTTATGGCCAATCCACTGGCTACAGCTGTAGCTTGCGCCTCGATTAAACTTTTGTTGAAGAATGATTGGCATAGTAAGGTGATGGCTATAGAACATCAGATGAAATGCGAGTTGGCTCCGGCGCGAAATTTCTCCAACGTGGCAGATGTGCGTGTATTGGGAGCTATCGGCGTTATTGAAACAAAAGAGCCGGTTGATATGGCTTATATGCAGCGTCGTTTTGTAGAAGAAGGTATCTGGGTGCGCCCATTTGGAAGATTGGTATATATCATGCCGCCTTTTATGGTTATTACTTCCGAACAACTTACAAAACTCACAACATCATTACTGAAAATAGTTTCCGAATTACCAAATAGAGAGATGAAATAATGAGCTCGAATGATACAATATATAATAAGTGGGCAGAAGAATTGGATCAACTGAAAATGCAAGGAAATTTCCGCTCTTTGCCTTTGATTGCTCACGATGGAAAATGGATTATTCCGTCTGGTAAAGAACGGCTTCTCAATTTGTCGTCTAACGATTATCTTGGGTTGGGCGCAGATAAAGAATTGATGTCCGAGTTTTGGCAGCAAATGTCAGCCGAACATCTTTTGATGACCTCATCATCTTCTCGCTTGCTGACGGGCAACTTTGATGTGTTCGAAGAATTAGAAGCCTTGCTGGCACGTTTGTTCCATAAAGAAAGTGCTTTGGTATTCAATTGCGGTTACCATGCTAATGCCGGGATATTGCCTGCAATATGTGATGAGCATACACTGATATTAGCAGATAAATTGGTTCATGCCAGTCTTATAGATGGTATCAGGCTGGCCGGTTCCAAGTATATTCGTTATCGTCATAATCAATATTCCCAACTCGAGCGATTGTTGGAACAGAATGCCAACGACTATCAGACGATTGTCATTGTGGTGGAAAGCATATATAGCATGGATGGTGATGTGACCGATCTTCCCAAACTGGTTGAATTGAAGAAAAAGTACAATCATGTGTTACTTTATGTCGACGAAGCACATGCTGTCGGCGTACGGGGCGATGGCGGACTGGGCTTGGCAGAAGAGCAGGGTTGTGTGGATGATATTGACATTCTCATTGGTACATTGGGTAAAGCAATGGCTTCATCAGGTGCATATGTCGTTTGTCGTAGGGTGTTGCGTGACTATCTGGTGAACAGAATGCGGCCTTTCATCTTTACGACAGCCTTACCGCCTATATGTATTTCTTGGACAATATTCCTTTTCCAACGCTTGGCAGGTTGGCGAGATAGAAGAAACCATCTATCAAAGATTAGTCAAGCTGTTCAGAATGCTGTTGCTGAGCGAGAGGGAGGAAGTAGCGTGCTTATTTCACAAAGTCAAATTATTCCACTGCTGGCTGGAGATAGTTCTCGTGCTATTGCTATGGCAGAGTATTTCCAACGTAAAGGATTCTATGTGCTACCTGTACGTCCACCTTCAGTTCCTGTTGGGACAGCCCGCTTGCGCTTTTCACTCTCGGCTGCTATGACCGACAGTGAGGTTTCACTTCTTACTGACGCTATAAATCAATTAAATGCTGACCTATGAAATATATTTTCTTAAGAAACGAAGGAAGTTCTCAACTTACCATTTTCTTCACAGGTTGGGGAATGGATGATAAGCCATTTAGTTCGATAAGTTTGACACATGATGTGCTTATGGTTTACGATTATACTGTGATTGATGCCATTCCGCTTCATCTGATAGAGGGATATAAGGATATACGTATCGTAGCATGGTCTTTTGGTGTGTGGGTAGCCAGCGTTTACCTTTCCCGATATATTGGAATCTTGCCCGTGTCCGAAACATTTGCCTTGAATGGAACACCTTTTCCCATAGATGATGAAAAAGGTATATCTCATGCCATCTTTAATGGTACTTTAGACAATCTGAATGACAGAACGCTATATAAATTTCGTAAACGAATGTGCGGTAAACAATATGAATCGTTTATAGAACAAGCTCCTCAACGTACAACGGAAAATCTGAAACAAGAATTGTCCGCACTTCATCAGTCAGTAATTTCTATTCCGTCAACAAAGGAATGGTTCAGAGAGGTATGCCGTATATGGTACAGAGCATATATTTGCCAGGATGACAAAATATTTACTGCACTCAATCAATCAACCTGCTGGAACTTGTGTGAAGTGCCAATCGTGAAATGTCAGGGCGAACATTATGACGCGGATCTTATTGCAGCTCTTCTTCGCGGTGAACATATAGCAGAATCAAACTTAATGGAACAGATACATGGATAAACAATTGGTTGAAAAACGATTCACCCGCTCGCTTTACGATTATGATAAAGCAGCTTTTGTGCAACAGCAAATAGCTCGTACAATGCTTTCTTTAGTAGAAGAACATTGCAGCGATTTGTACGATTTAGTAGGCAGACGACCAATGATTAGTGAGTTCGGTTGTGGTACCGGCTATTATAGCCGTTTGCTTGCCGAAAGATATATACCAGAGCGTCTTTGGCTCAATGATCTTTGTTCAGAACTTATTCCATTTTATCACGAATGGAAAGAACAAAAGGCTGATTTTTGTGCCGGTGATGCCGAGCAAATTCCTTTTCCTTCCAGTCAGGACCTGATAACGGGTTGTTCGGCTATTCAATGGTTTGAGCATCCGCAAGCATTTTTCAAAAAGTGTGCTGCAGCTTTACGCTGTCGAGGATGGTTGGCTTTCAGCAGTTTCGAGCAACGCACTTTTACTGAAATTCGAACTCTTACGGGTCAAGGATTGAATTATCCCACCATTGATGAGTATAAAGAGATGCTTCGGCCCTGGTTTGACATAGTCTATGCAGAAAAGGAGGTTATTGAATCTACGTTTAATACCTCTATGGATGTTTTGCGGCATCTTAAATCTACGGGTGTAACCGGTACAGGCTCTTTCAAATGGACCAAACATTCGTTAAGTGATTTTTGTGCAGCGTATGCTGCAAAATATCGTCGAGGCGAGGGAGTAAGATTAACTTACGAACCTGTCTATATCATTGCTCAATTAAAATAATGAATCAAGAAGTTGAATTAAAAAGAATAATATGGATAATATTTTATTTGTCAGCGGTATTGATACTGATGCCGGCAAAAGTTATGCGACAGCTTATTTAGCTCGTGAATGGAACAAGAAGGGAATTCGTACCATCACTCAGAAGTTTATACAGACAGGTAATGTGGGACATAGTGAAGATATTGATTTACATCGTCGTATCATGATGACAGGGCTTCTTCCAGAAGATAAAGAAGGACTTACCTTCCCGGAAGTGTTTTCGTATCCGGCTTCTCCATTGTTGGCATCAAAGATAGACCAACGTCCCATTAACTTTGAAAAGATGGAAAATGCAACGGCAGAGTTGTCGCGTCGTTTTGATAAAGTACTTCTTGAAGGAGCCGGTGGTTTGATGGTTCCTTTGACAGAAGATTTGCTCACTATAGATTATGTGGCTCAGAAAGGCTATCCGATGATATTTGTCACTTCCGGCAAACTGGGTAGCGTCAATCATACGTTGCTAAGTTTCGAAGCAATAGAAAAACGGGGAATTGCATTGCATACGGTGGCTTATAATCTTTTTCCTGATGTGAAAGATAAAACAATTCAAAATGATACCAAAGAATATATCCGCAACTATGTTCGTGATCACTTTCCGCAAGCGGAGTTTGTTGAGATACCTTGCTTAGTCATTGATTGATTATCGTTATTAGTCGTCTCTCCGGATTGCTGAATTGTTGTTACAGAGTCAGGTACGCGATTCGAAGGGCAATTATATCATCGAACTGTTGCCGGCTCTTCCTTCAGAATGAAGTGGAGAAGTGAAAGGATTGAAAGCAAGAGGCAAATTCGAAGTCTCCATGACGTGGAAA
>DAIMYP010000061.1:0-22227 GCA_036734445.1 Tannerellaceae bacterium | reverse complement strand
CCGATGCAAAAATGCGAAAAGATATTTCCTAAAACCTGGTCGGTAGTGACTTCGCCGATGATGTCGCTGAGGTAATAGATGCATTCGCGGAGGTCTTGGGAAATGAAGTCGCCGGAAAGTTCACAGCTTAATCCTTCTTGTACACGATGGATGGATTCGAGGGCATGCTTAAGCGCTTCATAATGACGGATGTTCGTGACGATAACATCGTTTGATGAAAGAGATGGAAGATTGGCTGCTTCGACAAGTATCTTTTGCAGTTCGTCAATATGCTCGCGATGTTTGGCTGATATATAAATGGTTTTGATGTTCTCTGGAAGGTGGAGAGATTCCTCCTGAACGATTTGAGACAGACCGGATTCCATTGTGCCGTTTCCATCCGTTTTATTTTCTATCAAATCAACCTTATTGAACACAATGATCAGTTTTTTCTGCTGGCAATGTGGAAAGATTTGATCGGATAGTTCGGATATCTGGCGTGCAGCATCGGAAGCATCAACCATCCAAAGAACGATGGCAGCTTGGTCAAGCTTATGAAATGTTCGCTCGATACCGATAGTTTCGATAGCATCGTGTGTTTGACGGATACCTGCGGTGTCGATGAAGCGGAAGAGTTGTCCAGCGATAGTCATCGTGTCTTCAATTGCGTCACGTGTTGTACCTTGAATTTCGCTGACGATCGCTTTGTCTTCGTTGAGTAATACGTTGAGCAGTGTCGATTTACCTGTGTTCGTTTCGCCAATGATCGCCACAGGTATGCCATTCTTGATAGCATTTCCGGTACTGAACGAATCGGCAAGTCGTGTGATGACGTTATTGATATGCTGCGCTAGAGATTTCAGTTCGCTGCGGTCAGCAAACTCCACATCTTCATGGTCACTGAAGTCCAACTCCAGTTCCATCAGTGATGTAATGTGAAGCAACTGTTCGCGCAGTTCTTTCAGTTCGTCGCTGAATCCTCCGCGCATCTGGTTCATTGCCAGACGATGCTGTCCGGCAGAAGTAGAAGCTATCAGATCGGCAACGGCTTCAGCTTGGCTGAGATCCATCTTCCCGTTAAGGAATGCCCTTTCGGTGTATTCTCCGGGACGCGCCAGACGGCAGCCGTTGTCGATAAGTAACCGGATTAGTTGTTGTTGGATGTAAACGGAGCCGTGGCAGGTGATTTCGACCGTATCCTCACCCGTGAATGAATGCGGAGCGCGGAATACGGCCACCATTACATTATCTACAGTCTCGCCATTGTTGTTAATCTGTCCGTACGACATCGTGTAAGCATGCTGCGTCAAAAGATCCTTGCTTTTAGTATGGGCTGCAAACAGTTTGTTGCAGATATCTATTGCATCAGTTCCTGAAACGCGCACAACCGCAATGCCTCCTGTTCCGGGAGCAGTCGAAATGGCGCAGATTGTATCTTCGTTTATCATCTTTAATACTTAAAAATACGTTTAAAACAGCTTCTAAAAGGAGTTTAAACGTTGATCAGTTCGTAGTTCTGAGTTCCCAAACCAATCTTCTCACCATGTTCGAGAGCTGCCTGCCATTTGGTATCCGGATGCAGCAGATGAAACTTGTCAACACCAATCAGTTGTTCGTGTGGATGTTCTTCTCCCAATTTGTTACCGCTGCTGATGACCGGTGTGTTGTTGACCATGTCAGCGCAAGCTCTGTCGAGTGCTATCGGATCGAAAGAGGCAGCAATACCGATGTTCGGTATGATGGCTGCATCGTTGTGATTCCAGCAGTCGCATTCAGGCGAAACGTCCATGATGAAACTGATATGAAAGTTCGGTTTATCTTTCAGAATAGCTTTGGTATATTCGGCAATCTTGCAGTTCATGTGCTCAGAAGTATCCCAAGAGGCGATGACAGCAGAGTCGTATTGGCAAAGTGCAACACACTGTCCGCAACCTACGCATTTGCTGTAATCGATGACTGCAATATGATCTTCCATTACATGAATGGCATCGTGAGCGCAGTGTTTTTCGCAGATACGGCAGCCTTTGCAGTTATCTCGCTTGATAACAGGTTGCGCTGCTGAATGCAATTCCAATTTGCCAGCAACACTTGCTCCACCCATACCAAGATTTTTCAATGTTCCACCAAAACCGGCCTGTTCATGACCTTTGAAGTGTGTCATCGAGATGATGATATCGGCATCTGCCAGTGCAGCTCCGATCTTTGGGGCTTTGCAATATTCGCCGTTGAGTTCAATCTCGCGGCAATCAGTTCCTTTTAAACCATCGGCGATAATCACCGGACATTGTGCTGAAATTGGATTGAAGCCGTTCTCCATAGCGCTTGTCAGATGATCGACAGCATTTGAACGTCCGCCTGAATAGAGTGTGTTACAATCGGTCAGGAAAGGTTTGGCACCCATGCTGCGAAGTAGATTTGCCATGCGTGCAACATAGTTCGGGCGGATATAAGCCAGATTACCCGGTTCACCAAAATGAAGCTTGATAGCCACAAACTGATTCTTGAAGTCGATTTGGGCAATACCGGCACGTTTCACCAGACGTTCCATCTTGTCAAGAAGATTGCTCGACGGATTAGTACGCAGATTTGTAAAATATACTTTTGCCTTTTCCATATTCTTTTGATTTATTTAGTTTGGAAATTATGTCTGCAAAGGTAATAAAAAACGCATATGAGTGTAAATAGGCGTTGATTATTTTTAGAGGAGTTCAGAATGGGAAGAATTGATCGTTTTCAGTCTGTCTCTCTCTGCTTTTTCACGCTCTACATCTTCACGACTCTTACTCTGTGTAACCAAGTAAACGCCAACGAATACAAAGATGGCAGCAATTACTTTGTAAAACGAAAAAGTATCTTGTCCGACGGCGATTGCTAAAAAGGCAGCAATGATAGTCTGCAGATAATTGTACATACTGATCGTTGTGGGACGAATTCTCTTTTGTGCCATAGGAATTAATAAGTACGGAAGGAATGTCGCTCCAAACAACACAAAGAAGATTGCAGCCATTTCCTCCCAGTCAACCATAGGACGATGAAATGCCGGTGCGTTTAAAATGTATTTATAGGTGAAAGGTAATAGTGAACAAGTGGTGAAAAGAAACATCCACTTCATAAGTGTTACTGCAGAATATCGTTGAGAGATAGGTTTTGAAATGACTAGAAATATAGCGTACATCATACCGCTTACGATGAGCATGATGTCTCCGTCAAGGCTGCTTTTAGTCTGGCTTAGATGAGTGCTTGAGAAAATCAGAAGTAATCCACCGATCACTCCGGAAAAAACGCCACCTGCTTTCTTCCATGTGATGGGTTCTTTCAGTACAATCGCTGCAAGTAACAATACGTATATAGGAACAGCCGTACTGATGATGGCTGCATCAACAGGTGAAGTACGACTTAATCCGACAATAAACAGACCTTGATTCAATCCAACTCCGCAATATGAACATAGAAGAAGTGTTCCTAGATCTTTTAAAGGCACTTTTTCGTATTTTGTGAAAAGTGAAACGATCCAGAACATAATGCAAGCGAAAGCCATACGCATGATTGTAAGTCCTTCAGGCGGAACATGCGTCGGCAGCAAAAACTTGGATATGGGAATATTAACGGCAAACAGAACGGATGTAATCAATATGAGTATATGCCCTTTTAACTTCTCTTTATTCATCAACCTTATAATTCTATTTGTCTGGCAAAGATAATGCATGTCGAAAGCAGAACAAAACAAACTCGTCCATTTTTTATGTGAAGAGACGTTTCTCTTCTCTATTAAGCAATAGATACGATAGTTTTGAACTGAAAAGTATTTAGAATTTACGATAAAATTTGTTCCTTTGCAAAATAAAGAAAATGAATCATGAGTTTGACAATAGAAGATTTGAAAGTAGGGCAGAACTTTTTTCTGATGGCAGGACCTTGTGTGATTGAAGGTGAAGAGATGGCATTGCATATTGCCGAAAAGATTGCTGATATCACTTACAGGCTGAATATTCCATATATTTTTAAAGGTTCGTACCGTAAAGCAAATCGTTCGCGGTTAGATTCGTTTACGGGTATTGGCGACGAGAAAGCTTTGAAGATTCTTCGCAAAGTAGAGGAGACTTTTGCTTTGCCGGTCGTTACTGATATTCACGAGACACACGAAGCTGCGATGGCTGCCGAATATGTGGATGTGCTTCAGATTCCTGCGTTTCTTTGCCGACAGACAGACTTGTTAGTTGCTGCATCGCATACAGGAAAGATAGTTAATATAAAGAAAGGACAGTTTCTTTCGCCTGCTTCCATGCAGTTCGCTACGCAAAAAGTAGTGGATGCCGGAAATAAAAATGTGATGATTACCGAACGCGGAACGACTTTCGGATATACAGATCTGGTGGTCGATTATCGTGGCATTCCTGAAATGCAACAGTTCGGTTTCCCCGTGATTATGGATGCTACACATTCTTTGCAACAACCGAATCAGGCTTCGGGCGTGACCGGTGGACTTCCTTCTTTGATTGAAACGATTGCCAAAGCGGCTGTAGCTGTTGGCGTGGATGGGTTGTTTATTGAAACACATCCGAATCCGTCGATAGCAAAATCAGATGGTGCAAACATGTTACCTTTGGATTTGCTGGAAGGTTTACTGACGCGTTTGGTACGCATAAGAGAAGCAATAAGATAAGCCAAAAATAAAAAAAGGATAACATATCGTTATCCCATCTTACTTATTTTTCTGAGTCTGTCTTCGTCTATAATCTTGATTTTTCGTCCATCAATAGCAATCACCCGTTCAATAACAAAAGTTGAGAGAGTGCGGATAGCATTGGATGTTGTCATATTCGAGAGGTTTGCCAAATCTTCACGTGAAAGGTAAATACTCAATGTGGCACCATCTTCTTCTAAACCGTAACTGTCTTTCAAAAACAGCAGTGATTCGGCTAATCTGCCACGAATATGTTTCTGTGTGAGGTTTACAGTCCGTTCATCAGCAATACCTAAGTCAATGGACAACTGACGAATGAAAAACATTGCCAGATTACAATTTTTGATGAGAAGAGATGTCACAACAGTCATTGGAATCAAACAGACGGTCGAGGCTTCGAAGGCTGAAGCATTGGTAAGATATTTTTCTTGTGCAAAATTCGCCCGGTAACCAAAATATTGAATAGGTTTGATCATTCGGATAATTTGGCTTCGTCCGCCAACTCCTTCCTTGAAAATTTTAACTTTTCCTTTTAATAAGCACATCATATCTTTAGGTTCGTCGCCTTCGCAATAAATAAGTTCATTGCGTTTAAAGCGTTGAATCTTCGAGTTGTTACGTAGAGTTTCTCGCTCTGACTCCGTTAATACTCGCCAAACTTCTGCTAGACTAGCCGATAAATCGACTTTTTCCTTTTGTTGTTTAACCACGACTGTTATATAACATACTTTTCGAGCACAAATGTAATATTTTTCTTTTATATGTGTCTTCTTTTTCCCCTAATAAATTTAGATTAATATAACATTTTACTTTATTTTATCACTTATATCATTTTTATTTGTAAGTTTGTAAAAGGAGGAACAGGTATTTTGATCAGAAAGTTTGTCTATATATTGTGTTTGCTCTTTAGTTTTTATAATGCCTATTCTATTACAGATGAAGGATATAAGAACCCCTTACTGCTGAAGAAGGTAAAGACGGTCTCTTCACAGCAAGGTGATTCAATTATGTGTCTTGTTGCCGAACAGGCAACCAAGTATCAGAAAGTCGTTTCAAAATATGAAGCTGACGTATACATCAAAGGTCACACGGAGATGATGCGCCATAATTTCTTAATGCAGTATGTTCGGAAGATATTTCCAGTGAGCCGTTCTTCAAAAAATATGTTTTTTGAGATACTCAGTCATGTGAAGTTTAGCTATCCAAATGATTATCTGCATGATTTTAAGGCTACAAATGGTAATGCCATTCCTAATGGAGCTAAAGAACGAGAGGTGTTGGAGTTGCTTAATTTGAATGTCTATTCATCTACCATGTACAATGATGGAATTATTTTGCCTGTAGCCCATAATGCTTTCAAATATTACAATTTCAATCTTGATACTGTGCAGTACGATCTTGGATCCAAACTGTACAAGATCAGTTTCTCTCCAAAATTGTGGAGTTACAAATTAGTGACGGGCTCATTATATGTGTGGGACAAACTTTGGAATATTTCCAAGATCGATGTATCGGGGAGTCTTTCTTTTGGTGACTTCAATCTTGTGATGTCTTTCGGCAAGGACTATCGCAATTTCCTTCTGCCTTTCAATGCGGATTTGTCAATACGTTATCATTTTTTGGGCAATGAGATTACCAGTACATATCATTCGTATTTTAAATACAATTATGTACAATGGTTAAGTGAGAATCCCAATGCAGGGCGACGGCGCAAACTGAATCTGACTGCTTATTACAAACTTTCGGCAGATACTATCCCGATCATTCGCGATTTGAGTTTTTGGAATAGAGTAAGAGATATTCCTCTTACTGATAAAGAAAAATCCATGTATAAGGATATTGAACAGAAGGGTCAAAAAGATACCTCACAAGTTCAGTCTTATCTACAATTAACCGAACGATTGACGAACACGATTAATCTGAATTATAAGTCTACACGCTTGCGCTACTCCGGTGTCTTTAATCCTTCACAGTTTGGTTATTCTGCCCGCGATGGTGTTTCTTACAGACAACGCATCAGATACAGTCACACTTTTTCTCATGATAAGCAATTACGATTTTATCCTTCAATAGGTTATGTATCTAAACATCATGAATTGTTTTTTAAGTTTGCTGCCGATTGGGAATATTTGCCGCAACATCTCGGCATTTTGAGTTTAAGTGTTGGTAATAGCAATCAAGGTTATCCTTCCGGAATAACCGAAAAGATTACTCAACAACTCAAAGATTCAACCATCAACTTTGATGATTTGGATCTGCGCTATTTTAAACATTACTATGCTGAATTGGAAAATCATATCGAACTGTTTAATGGCTTTCAGATTTCGGCTGGATTATCTTATCATCGGCGTATTCCTGTCAGACGAATTACAAATGAGAAAGTAGGCGATGAAATTCAACAGATAATCAATGATAATTATCATGATTTTACACCTGTGTTAGGTTTTACTTATACGCCTCGCCAATATTATTGGATGGATGGTTTTCGTAAAGAATATCTTTATTCTTATTACCCGACTATCTCTTTTGAAGTAGCCAGGGGAATTCCACATGTTTGGAAAAGCACAGGTGATTATTGCAGGCTAGAAGCTGATGTACAACAGAATGTTTATCTTGGCTTATCTCGTCATTTTAATTATCATCTGAGCGCAGGATTATATACCAATACCAAATCAACCTATTTTGCTGATTTCAGATATTTTGCTCGTCATGGCTTTCCTGAATCGTGGAATGATGATTTCGGTGGCGTTTTTAATGTTTTGCCGCGAGCTTGGTACAATGCTTCAGATAAATATGTACAGGCGCATATTTTATATGAAAGTCCTTTCTTGATTTCAAAGATCTTCAGACCGAAAGCTTCTAAATATATGCTGATGGAACATTTCTATTTCAGTCAGCTTTGGTTGCCTGTATTACCGAGTTATTCAGAAATTGGCTATGGTTTTGGTAACGACATTATTAATATTGCTCTGTTTGCCGGTTTCGAAAAACTGAAATATAAGAGCATCGGTCTAAAGTTCGTCTTTGAATTGTTCCAGTGATCAGAAAGTCGGTCGAATAATCATGATACCGCTGTTCTTCTTTACGCTTTGTACATAATCTTGCAATGGCTCTTCATTGATTATCACTTTCTTGTTCACCGATGAGGCATGGATGAACGTCAGTTTATTTTTTGTTTTGTAGATAATGCCGACATGCGATATATCCAAACCTTTAACCGTTGTCACGAAACCTACAATGTCTCCGTTGTGTATCTTGTCAGCATGGGCATTAATTTCATTTTCAGGAATGAAATAATGACGGCGGGTATTGATCTCTTTTTCTTTCTTTGCTATTTTCTCTATTCTTACGCTGTTTCCTTTCAGTTGTTTGTAGCTGTCCGGATGCGTAGACATGAAAGAAATATGCAATGGCAATCTCTTCCCTCCAATTTCTTTGTTTACGTCTTTTACACGACCTTTTTTCTGATTCTCATAAATCCAGTCGGTCGTATAATGAAGTCGATCGGTGTAATCATTGATTTTTCCGTTTCTGTATCGGTCTTCCTGCAAATGGCGGCAGAAGGATTGGTATGATTGATCTTTGTCGCGCAAAGTGCGTACTAGAGCGGTTGTGGTTTCTACCAGAGTCATGCAATCCAGTTCTTGTAGATTTACAACCAGTTGTTCCGGTTCTTTTTCAAGAGTAGAGGCCACATAAGGTACGCCAAGGAAGAATTTGGCCGTTTCAACCATCAAATCGCCAGTCGGAAGTGATGTCTTTGTTTGCATTTGGTTCATATAACGTTTGAATGTCGTTTCATTCAGATCGTTGTTTTGAGCGACCATAATGAAAGGCATGC
Source organism: Tannerellaceae bacterium (assembly GCA_036734445.1). GTDB lineage: Bacteria > Bacteroidota > Bacteroidia > Bacteroidales > Tannerellaceae > Parabacteroides. The sequence continues at coordinate 13,723 of DAIMYP010000061.1, read as the reverse complement.
AAATAAGGCCTATCATAAAAAATTTAATTTTTGTATTCATATCTCTTTTATTTTTCTTTTGTTGTTAACATGTCTTGTAGTTTGATCAATTCATCTCGATATTGAGCTGCTTCGATGAAGTCAAGTTTCTTTGCAGCTTCACCCATTTGTTTTTTAGTCCTTTCAATTGCTTTTTCTAATTGAGCACGGTTCATGTACTGAACGACCGGATCTGCTGCAATAGAAGGTTCGGGTTCAATGTAAGCATGAGACTCAAGCGTGGCAGCTGACTGCTGTTTCTCGGCAACCAATGAGATGCTGTTTTTGATGGCTTGTTTCGGTATGATACCATGTTTCTGATTATAAGCCAGCTGTTTCTCTCTACGACGGTTGGTTTCGTCAATAGTCAGTTTCATACTCTCCGTCATAGTGTCGGCATAGAATATGACTTTACCGTTTACATTGCGTGCAGCACGGCCGGCTGTCTGAGTTAAAGAGCGATGAGAACGGAGGAATCCTTCTTTGTCAGCATCGAGAATAGCCACCAATGATACTTCAGGAAGATCTAGACCTTCGCGAAGGAGGTTAACACCGATCAGTACATCAAATAAGCCATTTCTCAAATCATCCATGATTTGAATTCTATCCATTGTATCAACATCGCTGTGAATATAGTTGCAGCGAACGCCCATTCTACTCAGATAGGTTGTCAGTTCTTCAGCCATTCGTTTGGTTAATGTTGTCACTAATACGCGTTCATTCACTGCCGACCTTCGTGCGATTTCTTCCATTAGATCATCAATCTGATTTAATGAAGGACGTACTTCAATGACTGGATCCAATAGTCCTGTCGGTCGAATAAGTTGTTCAACAACAACGCCTTCACTCTTCTCAAGTTCATAATCGGCCGGCGTAGCACTTACATAAATTGCCAGCGGCGTCATCGATTCAAATTCCTCAAAGGTTAAAGGTCTGTTATCAATGGCAGCAGGTAAACGGAATCCATATTCAACCAGATTCTTTTTACGCGAATAGTCGCCTCCGTACATGGCTCGGATTTGAGGAATGGTGACATGGCTTTCGTCTATAACAAGCATAAAGTCTTTTGGAAAATAATCTAATAGACAGAAAGGTCTTTCTCCAGCTTTACGACCGTCGAAATAGCGCGAATAATTCTCAATTCCGGAGCAATGTCCTAGTTCTCTAATCATTTCAAGATCGAAGGTGACGCGTTCATATAGTCGTTTCGCTTCGTAAGGTTTGCCAATTTCTTTCAAATAATTGACTTGTGTTCCCAGATCTACATCAATTTGACTTATGGCGGCGTTGATACGGTCTTGAGTGGTGACAAAAAGATTTGTCGGATAAATGTTCAGTTCATCCTGCTCACTGATCTCTTGTCCATTAATTGGGTCAAACGAAGATATTCTGTCTATTTCGTCTCCCCAAAATTCAATCCTATAGGCTGCGCCATCGAATGTTTCGATAGCTGGAAAGATATCGACAGTATCACCATTGACTCGGAAGCATCCGCTTGCAAAATCGAGTTTGTTGTTTACATACAGCGCTTCAACAAACCGGTGTAACAATTCATCTCTGTTTATTTTCATTCCTTTTTCCAAGTGAGTGACTTTTGCAGCAAAAGCTGTCGGATCTGCCATACCATAGAGACAGGAAACAGAGGAAACGACTATAACATCCTTGCGACCAGACAGGAGAGAAGCTGTGGCCCGAAGTCTCAGTTTGTCAATCTCTTCATTGATGGCCAAATCTTTTTCTATATAGGTATCTGTAGTAGGTAAATAGGCTTCGGGTTGGTAATAATCGTAATATGAAACAAAATACTCAACGGCATTATTTGGGAAAAAAGCTTTAAACTCACTGTACAATTGTGCAGCGAGTGTCTTGTTGTGGCTAAGCACCAATGTCGGTCTTTGAACTTCTTGAATGACATTGGCTATGGTAAATGTTTTGCCAGAGCCGGTGACTCCCAAGAGCGTCTGAAAAGGCACACCGCTTTTGATGCCGTCCGATAAGGCTTTGATTGCTTCTGGTTGATCGCCAGTAGGACTGTATGATGAAGTCAGTTCAAAATCCATTTACGCTTCAGGCTGTTTAGGAATGATAATCCATAGAATGAGGTAAACAATGATTCCACTGAACAGAGTGAAAACAGTCAGTATGGCATAAACAATACGAATGATCGTAGGATCGACTTCAAAGTATTCGGCTATTCCGGCGCAGATGCCTGCAATCATCTTGCTGTTCGAACGATAAAGTTTTTTAGGTTCACTCATGACTTAATGATTTTAATTATTACTAATTATATGGTAAGAATATAAAGCAAAACTATTCATTTGCGGAAGATAGAATGTTACTTTTCCACCTTCTTCAACTCTGGCTCTGAATGCTTTGCCTTCGCCTAATATAGGAGTGAAGCCAATCAGATCGCCTTCATTGAGATAGGTCTTCATTGTGTATGAATTGGATGGATTATCTTCTCTATAAATGATAAAGTAGCCTCTTTCGTCTCTTATCGATTGGAATCCACACCATGATTTTCCTGATGGTTCATCGCCAATAGGAAGGATATATCCTGTATGAAAATCATGCTGAATTGTCTCATATTTCTTTATCGTTTCGCCGGTGGTGAAAGCTTCGCTAGGAAGGTTTTGAGATTCGAGCCAAGCCAATGGCTGTGCCGCCATTGTAATGGCAAACAAATAGTCGAATGGATATTTCCCGGGAGCAAACAAATCATTTGCATAATTTTTTTCATTACGCCATTTGTTCAGAAATTCTATTTGTAGAGATTGAGCCGGAACATATCGCGACAGCATCCAAAGGTTTCGCAGTGTCCAATAAGGATAGTAGTTGCCCCAATCGGTGTAGCGGTTTTCCAGAAATATATTGCCATATTCATTGAAGAAGAAATATCCTCCACGTTTCCCTAGTGTTGCATCGAGATTCAGAACGGCATTCCAGTTGGTAGCTTCCATTACCCGATCATAGATTTTGCGAAGCCGTATTTCAGCGAGTTTGCTAGGAATGGCGGTTCCGTCGATTTTAAATGTGCGGATACCATATTTATTGTAAAGAGAAATAAGCACATCGGCATCTTTTTCCCAATCGGCAAACTCATTCTGAATACTCGGATTGAACCACAAGCAGACTTCTATACCCAATTCCTTTCCACGTTTGACAATTGGTGCCAGTCCGTTCGGAAAGCGTTTTGGATCAGGAGTCCAGTAGTTCGGATTTCTCCAAATATTTATGAAACTGCCACCGTATGCCGAGTTTTCACTTCTTCCGGTCTGCCAACCGTCGTCGATTTGAAAATGTGTGATTCCCAGTTTTGCTGCAGTCTCAAGTTCTTTCAGGCAAAAAGCTTCGTTGACATGAGCATCTTGTCCGCGATCACCCCATGTGTTCAGCATAACCATTTCATCGCGCTCTTTAAGAAATGGACGGATGCGCATCTGATAATTTCTTAATGCAATTAGTTTTTCTTTTTCTACTGAACGATAAACACCTGTGACATATCCATAAGCGCGAGTCCATACATCTGTTTTCAGTTCTGCGCTATCCACACCCAGTCCAATCATTTCAAATGTTCCGACATTTGTCAGGAAGTCTCCTTTAGGATAATGCAATTGAATATTGGAAGTTGGAGCCTCTTTGAGCATAAAGAAACCGCCATTTTTCTCCATATTTTCTGCAAAGAGGAGATTTCCCCTATAGAGGCAATTACGGTATGAAAGTGCGTGGATAGGATGAACCAGAGTATTGTACTGATCCGTGATATCAAAAAATTCATCAGCTTCAATCTGCCAATGTCTTCCTTCCAAAGAGAGTTGTTCCATAATAGGTACATTCCCGGCAGAAATATGTTTGGTCAGTTCTACGATATTATGAAGTTCTTCCGGATTGTTTTTATCATCGACCCATTGATGCGAAGCTTTTCCTTTCAAGTAGATTTCGCATGCAATGGCCGGACAGTTCGGATAGAGTTTAATTACTTTTTTTACATCAATTTTCCCTAGTTTATATGTGATTGAAACTTGAAGCTGTTGTGTGTATCTGCCGGATTCGGTTATTTCTTCACATTGAATATCAGCGTCGGTAGCTTCTTTGCTTTCATGAGGAAGATAAAGATCCGGAAGTTCATTTGTTGCATCCCATGTTATATTGTTCCCTTTGTCAATGAGCGAGCGGGTGATTAGATTCCCGTCATTCCACAGCCAACAACGTTTGATAAGACTGTTCTCGATGGTTAAAGTGTCATTCTTTAGCTCAATAAGATTATCGTTTTTTGCATACCTGAAAGTTTTGTCGGATGCAAATGTCGTACTTAATGGAAGTAGCATAATTATTAATGTAACAGTTAGTCGTTTATTCATAAAATCCTTATATATGTTATTCAGTCAACAAATATAAGGATTTTTATGGTATCATTACAACAAATATTGCATTACTTTCTTACGGTCTGTTTCAACAGTTTCAAATTCCGAAGAAACGCTATTGCTTCCCATGGGAACATCTTCATTCCTGTAGTTCATGTTGCTATATTTGATACTGCGTGCTGAGGTATGAAATTCTTTGGCGCCGGTTTTAGCTTCGATGAGAGCTATATTATTTTCTCTTACACCGCATCCGGGCATGATAATGATGCGTCCTGCAGCGCGTTTAACAAGTTCGGTAATAAGAGGAATGCCTTTAACGGCATTCGACTGCTGTCCGGATGTTAATATCCTGTTGCAGCCTAGTTCTATCAGCTGTTCTAATGCCTTGAACGGGTCACGGCAAACATCGAATGCGCGATGACAAGTAACGGATAAAGGTTTGGATGCTTTAATAAGTTTGCGCATGAGATCAACGTCTATATCTCCATCTGAGGTCAGACAACCGAATACGACACCATGCACTTTCATGTTTTTACACATTTCGATATCTTGGAGCATCGTTTGTATCTCAGTTTCTGTATACAAAAAATCTCCACCACGAGGGCGAATGATAACATTTATATCGATGGAAGAGGTGAGAGCCTGTGCTGATTTAATTGTTCCATAACTGGGTGTTGTGCCTCCTTCAGGAATCGCTGCACATAATTCTACTCGTTTGGCGCCACCGGCTTCTGCTTCAACGCAACTTTGCGCGGAGTTGGCACATATCTCGATGATACGTTGACAGCTCATATATTAATTTGATGAGTTTGTTAATTAAATAATTCATTTAGTATTCGTGCCAAACGGTAGCCGGCCTTAAGTATTTGAGATTCGGCAAGCGGATGAGCAGCATTCATAAAATCTGTGCTCAGTTCACTTCCTTCAGGTGCCATGTCGTAGATGTGCTGGCAATCAACAGCTGTTTCATGAAACCATTCGCGCGGTGTACCTGCGGCAATACGTTTTTTCTCCTGCTTGCTGCAACGGTCCAATTGCTGCTGATATTCAGTATAACTCCATTTATGTGTAGTTTCGATAATTCCAGTATCCCATGTACTATGGTAAGAATAACTTTGACCCCTCTCGTTGATTTTATACCATATTTTTTTGTCCGGATAAAATACATGAGCAGGACAATGCATATCTCCAGTGAGATGAATAATATATTTGAGATTGACAGCAACGGTTGAATCATCCAGTTGCTTGTAATTCTTTAGTTTATCTATAGCTTTTTCCAGTTCGCTTACAGCGTCTCCTTTTGGATTACGAACGGCATCTGTATAAAAGAGATTTTCATCTACGGCTGCCATGTGCCATTCTGAGGTTTGCTTATATTCGGGAGTGTTACGATAGTCATCCATCCAAGAAGAGTAATACACGATTGAATGGTCCAGATATTTAGCAATATTTTTTTTTGCTTTTTTAGTAAGATTACATTCTGCAATATAGGCTATTGCATCATGTCCTTTTCTTCCCCAACCAAATGCCTGTTGAGAAAGTGTCAGAGAGAAAATAGTTAAAAGAATAATGAACTTCTTCATTGTTGTATGTTTGTTGATTGAAAAAAATGATAACAAAGATAGTGATTTATAATGTATTTTGAATTTTTATGCTATAAAAATCTTTATGTTTGATGTAAAAATTTTGCAATTGTATGCAATTCTGTCAGAACAACAGTGTTTGTGTTATACCTTTTGTTAGTTTTATTAGAATAGTAAAGAACTATTTTCCCGGTCAAAAATTCATGTTGTTTTTTGAATAATTTCCGCATCTGGTTCGCTTTAGGAGCATAAATTAGTCTTATGGTTGCGTATCTTCTTATATATCTGTTAGTTATTTTAACTAATTGAAACCTCCAATTTATTCGAATGAAAGTTCCATTTCATTCGAATGGAGCGAAGGTTTCTTTCGAATGAAATGGTTTCTACATTCGAATGAATTCTGAAACACTTTAGGAAGATAAAGATGTTATGTCAAAAATTGATGTTTTGCTGATTTATATGTATTGAAAGTAGATTCTAATCTCTGTTTATAATAATTCTAACGTCTCGGTTATTTTCTTTTCCATCGGTAGTTGTGCGTCAATCCAATGAATATTACATCCGCGGCGTTCCATACCACGAAACCAAGTCATCTGACGTTTGGCAAACTGATGAATAGCTATTTCCAGTTGGGAAAACATTTCATCATATGATAATTGTCCGATAACATACATGGTCAAGTATTTGTATTCCAATCCATAGTAGATGAGATCTTCAGGTTTGATTCCAGAACTGAGCAGACTGCGTATTTCGTCAACCATTCCCTCGTTCAAGCGTGCCTTTAGCCGTTTGCTTATCTTTTCGCGTCTTAGTTCGCGATCAATTTGAATACCTATGATCAGGCTGTGCAGTGGATTATATTCATTGCGGTCGGGTGCGCAAGTTTTATAATACTCTTCAATTTCGATGGCACGAATAGCTCGTTGCGCTGAGTCAACATCGGTTTTGTTATGAAGCGTTTTGTAACTGGCCAAAATCTGTTCGAGTTCAGTCAATGTTTTGCCTTGAAGTGATATTCTAAGATCTGGATTTTGTGGAACATCCAGTAGTTTATAGCCTCTTAGTACAGCTTCGATATACATTCCTGTCCCACCACATAGAATAGGTAGTTTCCCTCTGTTTCTGATATCTTGAAAAGCATGAAAGAAATCATGCTGATATTCGAATACATTATATTTATAACCTGGTTCGCATATATCAATCAGATGAAAAGGAATTTGCTTTCCGTTAACTGTATAATCAGCCAGATCTTTACCTGTCCCTATATCCATACGGCGGTATATTTGTCTGGAATCTGCACTGATAATTTCAGTATCCAGGCGTTCTGCCAATGCTACGGCAAATGATGTTTTACCCGAAGCCGTAGGTCCTAAAACGGTAATAAGTTCGTATGATGTATTCATAGTGGCAAAGATAACATAAAAAAAGCCGCATCAGTTTAATGACGCGGCTTTTTAATATGATTATCTTAAACGATTATGCGTTTTTCTTTGCCATGATAGCAATCAGGTCAAGAACCTTGTTAGAATAACCAATTTCGTTATCATACCAAGAAATAACCTTTACGAATTTGTCTGTCAGATAAACACCTGCATTAGCATCGAAGATTGATGTAAGTTTGCAGCCTAAGAAATCAGAAGAAACAACTGCATCTTCTGTGTAACCCAGAATACCCTTCAATTCACCTTCAGCAGCTTCTTTCATTGCAGCACAGATGTCAGCTTTTGTAGCCGGCTTAGCCAAATTAGCTGTTAAGTCAACAACAGAAACATCCAAAGTCGGAACACGCATTGAAATACCTGTCAGTTTACCATTCAAAGAAGGAATAACTTTACCTACAGCTTTTGCAGCACCTGTAGATGACGGGATGATGTTGCCAGAAGCAGCACGACCACCGCGCCAGTCTTTCATTGACGGACCATCAACAGTCTTCTGTGTAGCAGTTGTTGAGTGAACGGTTGTCATCAAACCTTCAACAATACCAAATTTATCATTCAATACTTTAGCGATAGGAGCCAAGCAGTTTGTTGTACAAGATGCGTTAGAAACGATTGTCTGTCCAGCATAAGTATCAGTGTTTACACCACATACAAACATTGGAGCCTGACGGCCATCTTCACCAGCTTTAGAAGGAGCTGACAAAACAACATATTTTGCACCAGCCTGAAGGTGTTTCTCAGCTTTGTCCATTGTCAAGAACAAACCGGTAGACTCAACTACATATTCAGCGCCGATTTCATCCCATTTCAGATTAGCTGGATCTTTTTCTGCAGATACGCGAATCTTCTTACCATTAACGATTAAGCAATGTTCGCCTTCAGTTTCAACAGTACCAGTGAATGCACCATGCATTGTATCATACTTCAGCATATAAGCCATGTAATCAACTGGGAGAAGGTCATTGATACCTACGATCTGAATGTCGTTACGTTCTTGAGCTGCACGGAATACAAAACGTCCGATACGGCCAAATCCATTAATACCTACTTTAATCATTGTAATAAAGCTTTTTATAGTTTAGTAAATAATATATATCCCTTATTCATCATCGGCAAGGATTAACAATCAAGTTCTAAAGATAGAATTCTTTTGTTGTTGAATCCCTGTTTTCTTTCCGACTGCAAAGTTAGTTATTTTTTATTGTGGTTATTAGGTTGAAATAAGAAAAATATGCTCTATAACATAAATTAATTGTTTCAACTTATTTCTTTTTCTTGAATAATTTGCCCAAAGCCCAACTCTGAACTCTCTGGATTCCCCAAGATATGAGTAACGGACGGGCAACTTCCCAAGCTGCCGGCATCATGCTTTTGGCTATCGACAGATAGTTTGAAAGACTAAGCGAGTTCGATGTTGTATTGTCTGTTGATGGCTGTTTTGCTATAGCCGAAACCGGCTCTTTTTTCTTTTTGGGAAACAGTAACGACGACACACCCGAGAGCAGCAGGCTTGCTGCATTATCTTCGATATAAGCAAAATCGTCATTCAGCTTCTTCTCCTTTGCTTTGCACTCTTCTTTCAAGCGTTGTTTTTCAGCGAGAAGCTTATCAATTGGTTTCACTTGGTTGTCCATTGTCTGTTTCATCGTTTTTGTCATCATTAGAAGTTAATGCTGCTATGACTATATTCAGAACCTTGTCACTGATCTTTTTTCTATTGGTCACAATCAGCAAAATCAGTAAGATGTAAAGAATCACAACTGAACCGAATCCGGCTCCAATAGAACCGAACAGGTCTCCTAAAAAGAAGCCTAAGGCCAGAAAAATGAACAAAATGGCCAAAAAGGCCAAAAATAAAAGCACTACACCATACGAAAGAACGGAAATGACTTTTGCCGTTCTTTCGTAAGTGCTTAGCTTTAAAAATTCAAGCTTTAATTCTACATAAGCTGAAACGTCTTTTTTCAGCTCATTGAATATTTCTCTTGATTCTTGTTCCATGCGGAATTTATTCTGCTGGTTGTTCTGCTACTTCGGCGCTTTCGCCTTTGGAACCTTTTACTTTGGAAATAGCTGCGCTGCAAAGTTCTTTGCCTTTGGAAACGCCTTTTGCTGCCAAATCATTCAGGTCATCCAACCATTGTTCTTTCTTTTCTTTGTCTGTTGCAGCGAGTACACCAACAGCTGCACCAACAGCTGCACCAATAACCAAACCTAATAAAAACTTCGAATCTACATTTTTCATATTTCTTGTTCTTTTATGATTTACACCTATATAACGTTTCATGAAAGAAGATAGTTTATTTTGCGATTAACTTTTTGTGTTAATTAATGTTTTGCTTCTGAAAGCGTACAGCCACCCAGTTGTCTTTTTCTCTAAAGTTTTGAAGCAATAAGCCGTATATTTTGCTTTCCGCTTCAATCAATGGAATATCATCTTTGTAGAATCCACTCATGTAGAGCTGACCTCCTTGTTTCAGCCTATTTGCGTACTGATGGATGTCATGCAGGAGAATATTCCGGTTGATGTTTGCCAAAATTATATCGAAATTGCCAAAAGAGGCAATCTTTTCTGCTCCACCTAATGCTACTTGGATATGATCGACTCCATTCAGTTCAATATTCTTTAAAGCATTTTGATAAGCCCATTCATCAATATCTATAGCTGCAACTTCGCTGGCTCCTTTCATCCGGGCAAGGATTGAAAGAATTGCAGTGCCGCATCCCATATCGAGTACTTCCTTCCCATTCAGGTCGAGTTTCAGTAATTCTTCAATCATCATGTAGGTCGTCTGGTGATGTCCTGTTCCGAATGAAAGTTGCGGATCAATGATGATTTCGTATTTATAACCGGCTTCGGCTTTATGATAAGGTGCGCGGATGATACATTCGTGCCCTACTTTTATTGGTTGAAAACTGTTTTTCTCCCATTCTTCGTTCCAGTCTTTGTCTTCTAATGGTTGTATGGTATAATTGATTTCGACTTGTTCCAGAGGAAATGATTTTAGTAGCTGCTTCAACTTCGATTCGTCGAACAAGTTTACTGCGATGTACCCTTGCAATCCTTTATCAGTTTCCATAAAACTGTCGAACCCTATATTGCCCAATTCTGAGGCAAGTACGTCCTTGACAATGTCGTTATCTATAGAAGAGCGATATGTGAAGTTCACTTCATTGTATTTCATTTTCTTGTTTGTTTTGATATGATTCTCGGCAAATGTAACTGTTTTTGTCAAAAAAGTAAGATATAAAATCATTTTTGTTATTGGGAGTAAGGCGGAAGATTCTTTCCTTTGAACATTCAATTAATGTATTATGAATCCATGAAAAAAGTAATTTTATTATTATGTGCATTGCTGACCTTTGGATGGGTGGGTAATGCGAAGGTGACAGTGAAGAACCTTCGTCTTGAAATGAAGGAGAATCCTGTAGGAATAAATGTTCTGCAACCGCGTTTTTCCTGGCAGATCAGTTCTGATAAATCGAACTTGATGCAGGTGTCTTATCAGATTCAGGTATCTACATCTGCTAAAGATTTGGCTTCAGGCAAAAATCTGTATTGGAGTTCGGGAAATGTCAAGTCTGATCATTCAATTCTGGTTCCCTACAAGGGAAAAGCATTGCAGTCGGAAAAGGCCTATTTTTGGCGGGTGAAAGTGACGACCAATCAAGGAACGACGGATTGGAGTGATGTAAACAACTGGTCGATGTCTATGCTGAATGCCAAGGATTGGAAAGCTACTTGGATTGGCATCAACAAAATGACCAATCCGGGTGAGAATTTGGGCGTTAAAGATGGAGATATACTAACTCGTCTGGCAGCTAGATATCTGCGTAAGGAATTTACAGTAAGCAAGACGGTTAAACGTGCTGTTCTGTATATTTCGGGACTCGGCTCATCCGAGGTCTATCTGAATGGCAAACGCATCAGCAATGATATTTTTGCTCCGATGCCTTCTTTGTATTCTAAGCGCGTGTATTATAACACATTTGATGTTACCCGTTTCATTGCTTCCAACAAAAATGCTATCGGTGTAATTTTGGGTAATGGTCGTTTCTTCTCGATGAGAAATCCGGGAATGATGACTTTCGGTTTCCCTCGTCTTTTGGCTCAGTTGACTATTGAATATACGGATGGAAGTAAGGCTACTGTTGTCAGTGATCCTTCTTGGAAGGCTACAGCAAAAGGTCCGATTATTGCTAACAATGAGTTCGATGGTGAGGAATATGATGCTCGTCTGGAGATGCAAGGTTGGAGCAATGTCGGTTTCGATGATGCAAACTGGCAAGCTGTTGATAAGATGGATGCTCCTGCAGGAGTGTTGACAGCTCAACAGAATCCTAACTTGTGTATTCAAGATCAAATCAAACCGGTGGCTATCACTGAACGTGCAGATGGACATTTTATTCTTGATATGGGACAGAACATGGTAGGCTGGCTTTCAGTAAAATTAAAAGGAAAGGCCAATCAGCCTGTCACCATGCGTTTTGCCGAGACAATGCAGAAAGATAATGAACTCTATGTAGCCAATTTGCGCAAAGCACGTGCGACAGATGTTTATATACCGTCTGAAGATGGCGAGTTTACATGGCAACCTTCTTTCGTTTATCATGGATTCCGTTTTGTTGAAATCTCCGGATTGGATTACCGTCCATCGCTTTCTGACTTTACTGGCGATGTGATTTATGATAAGATGGAAACTTCAGGAAAATTCTCTTCTTCGAATGCTATGGTCGATCAGATTCATAAGAATGCATTTTGGGGAATTCGCGGCAACTATCGTGGAATGCCTACTGATTGTCCGCAGCGTGACGAACGTTTAGGTTGGCTGGGTGATCGTGCAACAGGTTGCTATGGTGAATCCTACATATTAAATAATGCACAACTCTATAATAAGTGGGAACAAGATATAGAAGACTCACAGAGCGACGCAGGCAGCATTTCTGATGTTTCACCTCATTACTGGACACTTCATAATGATGATGTTACTTGGCCATCAGCATTCTTTTATGCAGCAGACATGCTTTACACGCGCTTCGGCGACGATAAGGCAATCCGCACGCATTATGCATCAATGAAGAAATGGATGGAACACATGCAGAGTGTAGCCATGAAAGATAATATTATCGTTAAAGATACATACGGTGACTGGTGTATGCCTCCAGAGGCACAAGAGCTTATTCATTCTAAAGATCCGGCTCGTAAGACTGACGGTGCAATTTTGAGTACAACCGTTTACTACGATTTGTTGAACAAGATGATCAAATATGCACAGATTTGTGGTATGGATGCCGATATCCCGGCATACAAAGCCCTTGCAGCTAAAATGAAAGAAGCTTATAATGCCAAGTTTTTCAATAAGGAAACAGCACAGTATGGCAATAATACTGTTACTGCAAACATCCTTTCGCTAACGCTTGGTCTTGTACCACAAGGCTACGAACAGAAGGTGTTCGAGAATATTGTAAGTAAGACTGAGGGTGATTTCAAAGGTCATGTCAGTACAGGTGTGCTGGGTATTCAGCATCTGATGCGTGGTTTGACTGATTACGGACGGGTTGATTTGGCATACAAGCTGGTAACCAACGAAACTTATCCGAGTTGGGGCTATATGGTTAAGAATGGTGCTACAACAATTTGGGAATTGTGGAATGGAAATACAGCTGATCCGGCAATGAACTCTGGTAATCATGTGATGCTGCTGGGCGATTTGATTATTTGGTATTATGAGAATCTGGCCGGTATTAAGTGTGCTCCTGATGCAGTTGGTTACAAACAAATATTAATGCAGCCTGCATTTCCTAAAGGACTGGATCATGTGTCAGCTTCTTACAAATCAGTCTATGGTGACATTAACAGTGCCTGGTCAACAAAAAATGATCAGTTCAGTTGGGACATCACTATTCCAGGCAACACAACTGCAACGGTTCGTATCCCGAAAAAATATGGTGTAACTTCCAGCAATCAGCCGGGAGTACTGAAAGTATCTGAAACGAATGATTATAATGAGTTTTTGATTGCTTCCGGAAATTACCATTTTGGCAAGTAATCAATAATATTACATTCTATCTTTCTTTAAAGCCTTCTTCAAAACAGTGTGATTAGCCTGTTTTGAAGAAGGTTTTTTGTGGATGGTGATGTTATATACGGAAAAAGGTCGTGACTCACGCCACGACCTTCCCACAAATTATCAAACAATCCCTTACGGCGTTACCGCTTTCAGGGTAAGCGTATACGGACTGGCACTAGTACCCTGTGTGCCGTTTTTAGAAAAGTTGAATGTTTCGGCAGCTGTGTAGATAGCGCTGGTCTGCTGAC
>DAIMYP010000060.1:0-23341 GCA_036734445.1 Tannerellaceae bacterium | reverse complement strand
CTGCTTAGAGTTTCCTGTGGGCTTATTAGTTGACTTTGTTTCTTAATATCTTTTATATGAATATTAATTACCTTATCGAGAGCAAATATAATTATAGACTGTACCGAATTGCGGTACATAATAGAACAAAATTCGTCATCAATGACTGAAAAAGCCCATAAAACAGCACTTTTTCTTGAAATAACTGCAATATTGTGCGGATTATGGGTTAAAAGTAAAGCATAAGAAAGCAATGGTAATCAGTTGAAAGCATGGAGCGAAAACAATGATAATCATCTGAAAGCAGGTAAGTATATAGCAAAATGCAAACCCGTCAAACATCCAGGCACTGTGGAGATAGTGATAAATATTCATAATTAGTCGTAGTGCTTTCGTGATGGAAGATGCCATCATAATGCCATCACGTTGCCATGAGCAGTAAGTCTTAGTAATTAAGAGTAAATGGTACTTTACTCGGTAATTACGCTATGAAATTCATATGAATCATTTTCAGGAACGTCAAGCTCAATAATACATGAACCTTTCTGACGCAGATTTCTTCGTATAGTTTCAATTTCAAGATCTTTCATCTCTAAATGAAAACAGATTTTGATGAAGGTAGCGCACTGGTTTCCATTCCAATCAAGACGTTTGCCAATGTTCCAGGCTAAATGTCTCAGATCTAAAGTCGTTAGTTTACCATTAGTGGTGATGGGTTCAGGAACAAATCCTGTTTCCTTTATCCATTTTTGCGCATTTGTAATAAGTATCATCAATTCTTCCTCCTCTACATAAGGGGCTAGCGATTCGATGAGATAAGACTTAACTGCCTGCATTTTCTTGGCGGCTAGTTTTTCTTGTTCTAGCATAATTAATCTTTGTCTTTCAGCAATTCTTTCGGAGTTCGTTTTGTTCGTTCCCTGAACTGACGAACTAACGAAGTCAGTCTTTCCAAGACCCCGGAAGAATAGTATGACAATGATTGCCATAGCAAGTAAGAGAAGAATCATTATCCATTTAGAAAGTGCATTCTCTTTATCAAATGATAGTTTGCTGAAATACCAATGAGATAATTCACATTCACCAAAAAGCAATGGCATGAAGATGACAACTACCATTGTGATTAGATTGGTAGCAGCAGCAAAATAGATCTTTTCTTTGTTGTTATTACTCATAATTACTTCAACTTATTTGAAATTACAAGTACAAAGATATATAGTTTTGTTCAAATTGGTGATATTTGATAGTGTTGATACACAAAGGTTTAACAATGATTAGAATAGCAAAAAACGGACAAAATCAATGTGTGATTCTATCCGTTTTTTGATTGTTTTTTCAGTTGTTTGGATGTTGTTTTCTATGAAATGGACTTCATTACTTAAATATGTATTTTTCGAATATACATTTATTAACACAACAAACGGACTAAATCTTACTTTGCGTTTGTTTTCCCGCTCTTTTAGCTAATGAGGCGTTCATTTCATCAGCTGTGAGTGTTTCATTCATCCTTCCGGACTCAATCCATTTCATTAGTTCATCTTTAAAGAACATGTAACTCTTTCCTGTTCTAGCAGCAGGAATTGTTCCTTGTTTGAGATGATAGTATATCGTGGTTTTCTTAAGCCGTAAGAAATCACATGCCTCGTTCATTGTCATAAGCACGTGGTTATTTTTTCTTTCACCATTTCCTATTGTTTCACTCAAATTTGTAACCTTCTGTTCTAGAGCGGTTATCTTTTCTAGAACCAGTGACATAGCATCTGGTAAATCGTTGAATGTAATGTGATCTGTGGCCATAATCTATAAATCTTTTTGTTATTCTAATTACTGCAAAAGTCAGAAATGATTTAATGCTTAACTTATAATTATCGAAGTAATTCAAAGTTAAGTTTCAGTAAATCAAATCATCATTCATCATTGTCGTCATCATCATCTGTTAGCTTAATTTTATTAGCAGCTTCTCTGGTCTTTGGTGTGGCGTGTGCTACATAAATCTGTGTTGTTGCAACGTTCTTATGAGCTAGTAGATGCTGAACAGTGTAAATATCCGTACCTAATTCTAACTGCAATGAGGCATAGGTATGACGAAAGCAATGGAAGGTTATATGCTTGGTTATGCCTGATTCTTTTAACCATACTCGCATCTCCTTATTGCTCATTTCTTTGGTGAAGCCCTCAAATATATGCTCTGATGTTTGAGGTAGGAGTAACTCATAAGCTTCATCGCTTATAGGAACTGTTGTCTGGGCTTTTGTTTTCTGGCATATAAATTCTATATAGCGCCCACCATCTGCATACTTACGGATATTTGTCCACTTTAAGTTTATTATATCGCTTCTTCTTAATCCACTCAGGCATGAGAATATTACAGCCTTCTTCATAACTGGAATAGGACATGGAGTATGGAATAAGCTTCTTACTTCATCAAGTGTCAAGCTTTCTTTGATAGTTGGGACCCATTTGATATAATCAAGAAAATCCACAATCTTCTCTGAGATACGTCTATCTCGATAAGCTAGGTTCAACGCATTTCTGAAAATAATCCAATAATCAGCAGCAGAGTTTCTGTTCAAGGGTTTTCCTGTAGAAAGACTATCTGCTTCCTCTAGGTATTCCATGAATTTACGGCAAAACTCTACATTTAATTCAGCAAAAGAACAGGTTCCATGAGTAAACTTGTAGAAATGTTTGTATGAAGATTGCCATTTCATGTGCTTCTTCTTGGCAAGATCTTCAAAGTAAACAAGGAAGCTTTCTTTAGTTCTGTCCTTGCTAAAAAAATCATACCTGTCATTGATAATTTCAGAGTAAACATTACATCTGATTGCTTCAGCTTTCTCAATCATTGTTGCATTGTAGTTCTTTTCACGAATGTTTTTGGGTTTTGAGAAAATATAAATGCCTAATGAACGACGACGAATCAGTTCCATCGTATTAGGGTCTCTAAATCCTGGATAAAATTCCAAGAACAGAGAATGAGTGCCGTTTCGTCTTGGACGGCTTCTTAATGTTACTGTCTTACAATACTTCATACTTTAATATTTTATTTGTTATTGTTTTCTGTGCAAAGGTCAGCAATGATATAATGCTGACATACGATGATGTTGAATCATTTATGATTAAGTTAAAGTAACTTGAGGTAAGTCGGCTCTAGCTGCCTTTTCTGCCATATATTCATCTACATCTTTTTTCAGAATATATACCTGTTGACCACATTTGTACTTCGTCATATTCTTCTTTCCTGAGTAATAGAATGCCATATCTTTGGTAACATGATACTTTTCCATTATATCCTGGATAGAGTAATAGTTTTCCTTCCCATCAAAGTCTAAGTTCTTAACCCTGTCGATATGTTTCTTTGAATAGAATATCTTACCGAACTCCACTTTTGAAGGTATAATATGTCGGTGAGTAAAGGTTCTACGTGCTACAGGAGTCATTTTATAGATGTTTTCAATCTCATCTGGAGTAATCCATTCGGATATGTCATCATATATCTTTTTTGTGCCAAACAATGCTTCAATAGCAGAGACTTCATAAAAAGCCCAGCCTTTTAGCATAATCTTTGGAATTTTAGCTTCTCTGGTTAGTTCTTGTACATGCTTGATAATTACTTTGTATTTAAGGCTGACTTCCTCTGCTGAATAATATCCATCAGGAGCAGGAGGGCAAGGTACACGAGCTTTGTCTGTGTGTTCTTTTTTCGTTATTTGATTAATGAAAGTGATTTTACCAGTTTCGGGATCTTCTTTGATACCACCAAATTTCTTCTCAATGATAAGTTTGTCGAATTGGCTTCTGTATATCATGGTATATTTACCACGTTTCTCGGTCTTAATCTTATTACTGCAATGAATGTATTTGGTGATTTGGTCTTTTGTAAATCCAAACTTTTCAATAATCTCAGCATAAGTGTACCAATTAGCATCGGCTTCAGAACCTTTACGTTTGAAATTATCTATATGTACCTTTGAATAATACACGTCACGTCCTCGTGTGATACGTGGAATATCATGCCTATATACAAAAGAAAGCACATTCTGCTTGTTATTCATGTTTAGTCTTTCTTGAACCTGAGATATGGTGTAATAATTGTCAAGGTCTATAGGCTCCAATAGTTCCGCAAAGCGAGCATCGACATGGACTTTCTTGAAGAATGTATTTCTGCCTTCATATACTTTTGGAATGTTGTACTTATCGCATCTTGCCAAAATAGCCTTGCGGCATATATGATATTTTTCTTGTATTTCACGAGTAGAGTAGTATTCAGAATCGGCCTCTTTCTTTTTACGACGAGATACACGCTTCTTATACGCTGGTGCCTCATTGAAGAATGTATCAATGTCTGACCTGCGTATAATAGTTATACCTTTTAGTTGGACTGCTTTTATAACACCATCCACTGCATATCTGTAGATGGTTGCACGGCTAACTCCAAGCAGAGCTGCTGCTTGGGACGGACTGAGAAACTCCATAGAATTGGCTAGAATCCTTTCAGGAGAATCCGCATCACCATTCTGCATTAATGAGTCTTTCTGTTTCTTTATCTTTTCGCGGTGTCTTGATTCCTTCCGTTCACACTCTTTACAACAATATTGCGTTGTAATTTTGTGCGCAATGAACTCAACTCCACAGTGTTTACAATACCTTAAAATGTTCATTTGGCGTATCCATTTAGTACATCAATTTTGTTTCATACTGTCTCACTGTGTCTCATAGCGTCTCACTGTGTCTCATCGTTGTATCCTCAATCATGTCGCGCGAAATTTGAGCGATTCTCACAGCGTCTCAGCTTGTATCCTAAATAGCTTTTCGCGAAATTGCGTTTCACTAATTAGTGAGACAGGAATGAAATTTGGGCCAAAATTAAAGGGATTCTGCCATACTGCCAAATATGAAGCGGAAAGTGTTAAAATGAAAAAGTCCCTCATTTTGAGGGACTTATGAATAGATTTTATATGGTTTTATTGAAGTTCTTAATAGGGGTTCACTTTCCGATGCAGATCACACTGGAGACAACTCCGACGTACTTCATAAGTGCAACCTGGCATCTGCTGACTACATTTTTTAATTCACAAATATATTCCTGTGCGCTGCAAATAGCACACACCGCGTTCCTCCGCGCCCCGCCCTTCAACATATAATATATAAGTACTATTTCATTCCATTGAGATACAATCATGTTCTGCCGTTACGCAAGTGGCATCGTATGCCCGTGCTGTGAAGACAGAAGAATATTAATGTTTTAATTGCTTATTATTATATGAAACAAATAATTATGCTTTTGTTTCCGGCAATTATGCTATGCGCATGCCATGGGAACAAGCAGGAAGAGAAAGACAATACGGATATTTCTCTCAAAGGGAATATCATAGAGATTGGAGCCGGTTCGCCCATTCTCGCCCATCTGAAAACAGAAAAAGTAGCTCTCGAACCTTACAGTGTCGACTTCACAACTTCCGGTGTCGTCAAAGCCATTCCGACAAGTTATGCCGAGATTGCTTCGCCGTTTGCCGGTCGCATCGTCCGGTCGTTCGTCCGCTTGGGACAACGCGTAATGCCGGGAAGTCCGATCTTCGAGATAAGTTCGCCCGAATTCTACGAGACGGGTAAAATCTACTATCAAGCTAAGCAGGAGATGGAACTTGCCCAGAAAAGTCTGAAGCGCGAAAGAGACCTGGTAGACAACAAGGTAGGTGTCAAAAAAGAGTTGGAAGAGGCGGAAGTCAACTACGAACTGAAAAAGAAAGACTACGAGAACGCCCGTGCCTCACTCAAAGTGTTTCAGATCAATCCGGACCGTGTAGTTCTCGGACAGCCCTTAATCATCCGTTCACCAATTGCAGGCGAAGTTGTAACCGATCAAATGGTTATAGGTCAATATATTAAAGAAGATGCCGCTCCCGTTGCTGTAATCGCCAATCTAAGCAAAGTATGGTTCGTTGCACATGTAAAAGAAAAAGACCTTAATCTTATACAATCGCTTAGCAATGTAGAGATTCGTCTCGTTGCCATGCCCGATCATCCGTTCACCGGCAAGATTTATCACATCAGCGAGATGCTCGACGAAGAGACCCGCTCAGTTGAAGTGCTGGTTGAATGCGACAACAGCGCTCACCTGATGAAACCCCAGATGTATGGTTCCGTGAAGCTGAGCGACAAGGCAACGGAAGTCATTCGTATTCAGACCTCTGCAATCATGCAGGAAGAAGACAACTGCTATGTGCTGGTTTCGCTGGGCAATCACAAGTATCGCAAGCAGAAAGTGACGACCGGCACGACCGAAGGCGGTAAAACACTTGTTCTTTCGGGATTGAATAGTGGTGATGAAATTGTTGCTACCGGAGCTTTTTATTTGTTGGACGTACGATAAGCAGCCATGAAGAAAATCATACTATTGGCGTTACATCGGCGAGGTCTGATGTTCGTCCTGTTTGCCTTCCTGGCATTCATAGGTTATTTTGCATGGACAAAGCTGGCTATCGATGCTTATCCGGATATTGCCGACACGACTGTACAGGTCGTTACCCAAGTGCCCGGTCTGGCTGCCGAAGAGATTGAGCAGCAGATA
This sequence comes from Tannerellaceae bacterium, assembly GCA_036734445.1. Lineage (GTDB taxonomy): Bacteria > Bacteroidota > Bacteroidia > Bacteroidales > Tannerellaceae > Parabacteroides. The sequence goes on along the minus strand of DAIMYP010000060.1, from coordinate 16,791 downwards.
TCTATTCCTATTGAGAGAGCGATGAGCGGAATGCCCGGACTCAACGTGATGCGAAGCAAGAACACCTTCGGACTGTCGACCGTCATCATGGTATTCAACGATGGTGTCGATGATTATTGGGCGCGTCAGCGTGTTCAGGAACGGTTGACTGAGGTTGAACTTCCTTATAATGCTACTCCCGGACTGAATCCACTGACTTCGCCGACAGGCGAGATATTCCGTTACGTTCTGGAAAGTGACAGTCTGGATCGTCGCGAACTGACAGACTTGCATAAATGGGTTATCATCCCGCGACTGAAACAGGTAACAGGCGTTGCCGACGTAAGCAATTTCGGTGGAATCACCACGCAGTACCAGATCGAAGTCGACCCGCACAAGATGGAAGAATACAATATCACCCTGAATGATATCACCGAAAAGATTGAAAAGAACAACGTCAACGCCGGTGGAAGCATGCTGACACAAGGCGATCTGAGCTATGTGATTCGAGGCATCGGACTGGTAAAAGATCTGAACGACCTGGGACGCATCGTGATAAAGACACAGAACGGTGTTCCGATCTATCTGAACGATATCGGCAAACTGAAATATGGTAATCTGGAACGCAAAGGTGTATTTGGATTCACCGATGACGAACGGCATATTTCCGATGGCGTAGAAGGTGTTGTGCAGATGCTTCGCGGACAAAACCCGTCGAAAGTGCTCGAAGGTGTTCATGCAGCTGTTGATGAACTGAACAACGAAACGCTGCCCAAAGGAACTCACATTCATGTGTTTATGGACCGTACTAATTTGGTTCAGACCACTTTACACACCGTATCGCACACGCTTTTTGCCGGAATGATGCTGGTTGTACTGGTGCTGGTTGTCTTCCTTGGCAGTTGGCGCGGTTCTCTGCTTGTTGCCATCACCATTCCGCTTTCGCTGCTGATTGCTTTCATCATGATGCTTCTGACCAACGTTCCTGCCAATCTGCTCTCATTGGGAGCGATCGACTTCGGTATTATTGTCAACGGGGCTATCGTCATGATGGAAACGATTCTGAAAAAGCGTGAGCGCCATCCCGATGAAGTACTCACCGAAGATTCCATTCTGAGACGGACCACGGAAGTAGCTCGTCCGATCTTCTTCTCCACCTTGATTATCATCACGGCTTACATGCCATTATTTGCTTTCGAACATATTGAGAAAAAGCTTTTTACACCGATGGCTTACACCGTCGGCTATGCTTTGATCGGATCTCTTCTGGTTGCCTTGTTTCTTACGCCGGGTCTGGCTTTCAATGCCTATCGTAAACCACGGAAGATTTATCACAACCGTTGGCTAGAAAAACTGTCAGAGATATACAACAAGCAGATAATAAAGCTGATAGACATGCCAAAGACGGTCATCACCTCTCTGGTTGTCATCCTGATCGGTGCAGGAATACTGAGCTATACCGTAGGAAAAGACTTCCTTCCGCCTTTGGATGAAGGTTCAATTTGGATACAAGTACAGCTTCCTCCGGGCATTTCGATTGACAAGTCGAAAGCGATGGGCGCCGAATTGCGTCACACGCTGAAACAGTTTGATGAAGTGTCGTACGTGATGACACAAGTAGGTCGCGACGACGAAGGGGCCGAAGCCTTCTCGCTCTCACACATCGAATGTGGCGTCGGACTGAAACCTTACGGCTCCTGGAAAGATGGCGAGACGAAAGCGCAGCTCATCGAAAAGATGGCAAAAAAGATTTCAACGATGCCCGGTTATTCGGTCGGATTCTCGCAACCTATCATCGATATGGTGATGGATCAGATTGCAGGCGCTCACAGCGACCTGGCGCTGAAGATTTATGGCGACAACATCACCGAGACGCGTCATATTGCCGAGAAAGTGGTCAACGTGGTCAAGAAGATTCCGGGCTCTGCCGATGTAGCCATCGATCAGGAACCGCCGCTTCCGCAGCTGCAAATCATTGCCGACCGCGACCGTATTGCACAATACGGACTGAACGTGTCGGATGTAGCCGATATGATCGAACTGGCTATCGGAGGCAAAGCTATTTCACAAATCTTCGTGGGAAGCAAGAGCTACGACGTGATATGCCGCTTCGACGATGAGAGTCGAAACTCCGTAGAACGTATTGGCAATCTGCTGCTTACAACAAGCGAAGGAGCAAAGATCCCGCTTTCACAAGTGGCAGACATCAAGATGACAACCGGAGCAAGTACGATTGCCCGCGAGATGAACAAACGTCACATGACCGTGCGTGTAAACCTGCGCGGTGTCGATCTGACGGCATTCTTGCAGAAAGCCAATAGTCTGATCGACAAGGAGGTGAAATACAATCACGACGAAGTTCATCTGAAATGGGGCGGTCAGTTCGAGAACCAGCATCGCGCCTACAGCCGCTTGGCAACAGTCATCCCAATCGTATTGGGCATCATGCTGCTGTTGCTGTTCGCTTCGTGTGGAAAGTTCCGTCAGGCTGCGCTGATGATGTTCGTCGTTCCATTGGCCATCTTCGGCGGGATGTTGGCACTCAACGTGCGCGGAATGACACTCAACGTGTCTTCGGCCGTAGGTTTCATCGCATTGATTGGTGTCGCGATACAGAATGGTGTGATTATGATCTCGCACATGAACGAACTGCGTAAGCGTGGCCGCGAATTCAGAGATTCGGTCATCACCGGTGCCAAACATCGCTTCCGCCCGATTCTGATGACGTCTACGGTTGCGATCCTCGGACTTCTGCCTGCCTCTATCAGTACAGGTATCGGTTCGGATGTGCAGCGTCCACTGGCAACGGTTATCGTTTACGGACTGCTGTTTTCTACCATCATTACGCTCTATGTATTGCCTACATTATATTATATGATGGAAAAGCGATATTTAGGCAAGGAACCCGAATCAAACACCGAAGATGATCGGACTGACGATGATTGATATTCGAATGAACGATTCGTTTGATATATGTCAAATTATATTTTTACAATTATAGAAATATATATAGACGAATATCAAACGATCCATTCATTCGAATGCAGCACACATTTGTTTCGAATGAAACAACAAACGGATCCGAATGTAATAACAATTATAACTGAATGAAAAGATGAAAATATACAATATCATTATAGGATTGACTATCAGCTGTATGGCATCAGCACAGCAGATTGTCCCACTCTCCTACCGGCAATATATGGAAAAGGTGGCGAAAGGCAACCTCAACTATGCGGCTGAACAGTTGAATGTCAATATCTCAGAGGCAGAACTTACTGCCGCCAAAGTGTTCAACGACCCGAACCTCTCCTTCTCCTACTTCAACAACCAGAACAGTTCGTTGCAGATGGGCGAAGGCGTTTCCGTCGAACTGAGCAAGACCTTCACCTTCGGGAAACGCGGCGCCGGTATTGCACTGGCACGCAGTCAAAACGAGCTTACCAAGGCACTCCTCGCCGACTACTTCCGCAACCTGCGTGCTGAAGCGACGACTTCTTATCTGGAAGCGCTGAAGCAATTCGAACTCTATAAGGTGAAAGAGAACGCCTACGCAACGATTCAACAGCTGGCCAAAAGCGACAGTATCCGTTTCAAGCTTGGGAAGATCATGGAGATCAACGCTACGCAAAGCCGACTCGAAGCGGGCATTCTGCATAACGACCTGCTTCAGACTTCAGCAGAGCTGAACAATACTTTTGCAAACCTGAACCTCCTGGCCGGTACGGCTTCGCACGACACGCTGTTCAAACCGGAGGCGACCTTACGCACCAAAGCACGCAGTTTCGTGATGGCAGACCTGCTCAACACCGCTTATCAGCAAAGAGCCGACCTTGTTGCAGCACTGAAAAACAAGGAAGTTGCAGCCCGGGCACTGACGGTTGCCAAACGCGACCGCAACACGGATGTTGACCTCTCCGTAGGCGTCAGTCACAATGGCAAGGTTCTCAACGAAATTGCTCCGGCGCCATCGTTCACCGGAATCACAGCCGGCATCGCTATCCCGCTGAAGTTCTCGAACGTCAACAAGGGAATGCTCAATGCTGCACGTTTTCGTCAGCAACAGGCTGATGCACAGTATCAACAGGCATTACTGCAGGTGCAGACCGAAGTGCTCAATGCCTTCCGCAGCTACGATGCGTTCTGCAAACAGGTGGACCGTTACGAGAAAGGCATGCTCAGTCAGGCACGCGAAGTGATGGACGGAAAGATCTACAGCTACAACCGCGGTGAAGTGTCGCTGCTCGAAGTACTTGATGCACAGCGCACCTATGACGATGTACAGGCTCAATACATCGAAACGCTTTTCAATCAGAGCGCCGCATTGGTAGAACTGGAGAAGAGTGCCGGCATTTGGGACGTAGAATTGTAAGCAAAGCCCCAAATGTAATGGCTTTGTAACATCCTTATTGAATTATATCCTTATCTTTGCGATTCATCAAAATCATCCGGATATGATCAACAAGAAGAGAGCAGCCATGTCATCCATTATTGCCGCCGTATTCCTTACGACGTTCAAGTTCATCGTGGGAATACTGACGTTCAGCTTGGGTATCTTGTCAGAAGCATTGCATTCGCTGCTGGATCTGCTGGCAGCGCTTATCACCTACTTTTCTGTAAGCATCAGCGACAAACCGGCAGACCGGGAGCATCACTACGGACACGGGAAGGTGGAGAATCTGTCGGCATTCCTGGAATCCATCCTGCTGATTATCACCAGCGGATGGATTATCTACGAAGCCATCCACCGCCTCACGTCAGGAAATATTCATGTGGAAGTATCGGTATGGAGCTACGTCGTGGTGATCGTTTCGATTGTGATTGATGCCAGTCGCTCACGTATGCTTTTCAAGGCGGCGAAGCACAACAACAGCCAGGCACTCGAAGCCGATGCGATTCACTTCTCGACCGACATACTCAGCTCGGTAGTTGTACTGCTGGGCTTGATTATGGCCAACTTCGGTTACTTCAAAGCCGATGCCATTTCAGCCATCATCGTGGCGCTGATCATCCTCTACATCTCCTACCAGCTGATCAAGAAATCAGTCAATATTCTTCTGGACCGCGTACCGGATGGAATAACCGAGATCGTTGAAAAGGGATTGCAGTCGAACCCCGCCATCAAGTGCTTTCACGACTTGAAAATCAGAACTGCCGGAGCTGACACGTTCGTACGCGTCAATGTCCATCTCAATTCGCATATCGACCTGACCGAAACGCACAAGATCTGCGATGAGATCGAACAAAGCATCTGCAAACTGATTCCGCGATGCGATGTCGTTGTTCATGCCGAACCCGATACTGCCGAAAGTATTGAATAACATGTATTAACCAAAATCTTATATTTTTCTATCTAAGACATTAAAAATTTATTTCAATGAATAAGTTACTATATCTAATAATTATCTATATATTTGTGTGTGAATTATACATTTTAAATCTGAAATCAAAGAAGAATGGGATCAACTTATTATTATGAGATAAGCATCCTTAAAATTATAATATCAATGAAACAATTATTAATTGGGATGGCACTGACTATGGCGGTATGCTGTCCAAGTGTAACAAAAGCACAAAAGTACGAGCATCTGGCAGACACTCCTGCCATGGGTTGGAACAGCTGGAACAAGTTCCACTGCGACATCAATGAAGACATGATTAAAGGCATCGCCGATGCTATGGTGACAACCGGTCTGAAAGACGCCGGCTACATCTATGTAAACCTCGACGACTGCTGGCACGGACAGCGTGATGCAAATGGATTTATCCAGGCTGATCCGACAAGATTCAAATCAGGTATTAAGGCACTGGCTGCCTACGTACACGAGAAAGGGTTGAAGATCGGTATCTATTCGGATGCAGGCCGTAAGACTTGTGCCGGACGTCCGGGCAGTTTCGGTCATGAATATCAGGATGCCATTCAATATGCCAACTGGGACATCGATTATCTGAAATACGACTGGTGCAACAATGAGAACATCAATCCTATCGGAGCTTATTCGCTGATGCGCGACGCCTTGCGTTCTGCCGGCCGTCCAATCTACTTCAGCATGTGCGAATGGGGTTCTAACCAGCCTTGGGAATGGGCAAAAGATGTTGGCCATTCTTGGAGAACAACAGGTGATATCACCAACACGTTTGAAAGCTTCCTCAAGATCCTCGATTCACAGAACGCTATCCGTCAGTATGCCGGACCGGGTCACTGGAACGATCCTGATATGTTGGAAGTTGGTAACGGTATGACAGTCAACGAAGACCGTGCACACTTCACAATGTGGTGTATGCTGGCATCTCCACTGATTCTGGGTAATGATATCCGTAACATGAGCAAAGAAACGTCCGATATCCTCCTCAACAAAGAGGTGATCGCTCTTGATCAGGACAAGCTCGGTGTTGAAGCTTTGAAGCAATCTGCTGAAGACGGACTGGAATTCTGGTTCAAACCGCTGGAGAACGGCGACTGGGCTTTCGTTATCTTCAATCGTAACACCGAAGCCAAAGACTACACCATCAACTGGAACAAGTTCAATCTGACCGACAACGTCAGCAACCGTACGCTCAACTTCGACCAGACTACTTTCAACCTCCGCAACCTGTGGACCAAGAAAATCGATGGCAACACAAAGAAAATCAAGAAGGTAACCATACCTGGCCACGATGTTATCGCTTACCGCATGAGTGAAAAGAAAGGCAAATAATTAATATATCTCTGCACTGCCTAATGGGTAATGCAAGGGTCAGGATGAAAGGAAAATCGTCAGAATCCTTTGATCTACAAAAGTTAAATAACGACGTTATCATCTCTTCCAGAATATCTGATTTATCATTTCTGAAGAACGGTGTAACGTCGTTATTCTATTTGAAACAGTTAATAAACAAACACAACCAACTACATATTCAATGAACTGCATTACTATTTTGAATCAACGATTTGCCTCATCGCGGTTCACTCCGGATTTGCTTGAATCCCCGAATTATCACACATTCCACCCTTTATTGAATCACATATAAAGAAAGATGTGTATCTTTGCCTGTCAAAAAGCGAAGATAAGCTGCGTTTCTGCATAAAAAACAAACAAGTTTGTTTTGTTCTGCTCTCGACTTGCATTACCTTTGCTTCAAAATTCTAAAAACAGCATAAAGTATGTTGACGCTCAAATTAATAACAGAAGAGACAGACCGCGTGATCCGTGGTCTGGAAAAGAAGCACTTCAAGAATGCCAAAGAAAGCATCGCGAAGGTAATTGAACTGAATGATAAGAGGCGCAGTGCGCAGAACCAACTAGATAAGAACCTGGCCGAGGTCAATGCCAACTCCAAACTCATCGGCTCCCTGATGAAAGAGGGCAAAAAGAATGAGGCAGAAGCTGCCAAGAAGCAAGTTGCCGACTTGAAGGAAAGCAACAAACAGCTTCAGGCTGAGATGGACAAGGCTGCCGAAGATATGCAGACACTGCTCTACACCATCCCGAACATTCCTCACGAAAGCGTTCCTGAAGGCAAAGGTGCCGAAGACAACAAGGTTGAGAAGATGGGCGGTATGGAGACAAAGCTTCCAGAGAACCCGCTCCCACACTGGGAACTGGCAAAGAAATACAATCTGATTGACTTCGATCTGGGTGTCAAGATTTCGGGCGCCGGTTTTCCTGTCTATATCGGACAAGGCGCACGCCTGCAACGCGCACTCATCAACTTCTTCCTCGACGAAGCCCGTAAAGCAGGCTACACCGAGATCATGCCGCCTACAGTGGTTAATCCCGCTTCAGGCTACGGCACAGGACAGCTTCCCGACAAAGAGGGACAGATGTATCATTGCGAGGTCGACGACCTCTACCTCATCCCGACAGCCGAGGTTCCGGTAACCAACATCTACCGCGATGAGATCCTCGATGAGAAAGATCTCCCGATAAAGAACTGCGCCTACACCGAATGCTTCCGTCGCGAAGCCGGCTCGTATGGCAAGGATGTACGCGGACTGAACCGTCTGCATGAGTTCTCGAAGATCGAAATCGTACGTATCGACAAGCCCGAACATTCATACGAATCACTGAAAGAGATGCTGGCACATGTTGAAAGCCTTGTTCAGAAACTCGAATTACCTTATAGAATACTTCGCCTTTGCGGTGGTGATATCAGCTTCACAGCTGCACTCTGCTTCGATTTCGAAGTCTATTCCGAGGCTCAGAAACGCTGGCTTGAAGTAAGCTCCGTTTCAAACTTCGAAAGCTATCAGGCTAACCGTCTGCATTGCCGCTACCGCGATGAAAACAAGAAGATCCATCTCTGCCACACACTCAACGGCAGCGCTTTGGCTCTCCCGCGTATCGTCGCTGCATTGCTCGAAAACAATCAGACTCCTGAAGGCATCCGCATCCCGAAGGCCCTGGTTCCATACACAGGCTTCGATATGATCAAGTGATGTCTTAAGATTAATTACTTAGAAAGTATATACTTTGATATCCTGAAAGTATATACTTTTGAAGCTGAAAGTATATACTTTTGCAATACGAAAGTATATACTTTTTTCATCCAAACGCATTTAATAAGCGTTCTCATTATAATGACAACAACTTTCCATGACTCATTAAAATAACACACCATGAAAAGAATAAATTCTTCACCACTGCAAAAGGCAATCCTCTGTTTTCTGCTTTGTGCCTTTCCGCTCATCGCTCTGCAGGCACAGATCAAATGGCCCGGTGGCAAGAAAGCAGCTGTGATGCTGACCTACGACGATGGACTGCCTTCACAGCAACAGTACGTCATTCCTCAACTCGACAAGCATCACTTTCATGGCACATTCTTCCTCTACGGAGCCAATGTCAAAAGCAACGATATTCCTTTCTGGCGTGCCATCAGCAAACGTGGACACGAACTGGGCAACCACAGTATCTACCATCCCTGCTTGGACAGCAAAGCCGATACCATGAGTGCGCATTGCCGTTCACTGGACTGCTACACGGTTGGCGAGATGCTCAACGAGATTGCCATCATGAACAATCTCATGTCCGCTATCGACGGGAAGAGCGAACACTCGTATGCTTACCCTTGCGGACAATTTATGGCTGGAGGTGAAGACTTTTCAGGTCCGATGCTGAAGAAAGGAATCACTAAATATGCTCGCCTCGGAGAAACCCAAGGCGTAGTCAACTGCCTCGACAGTGTCGACTTTGCCAAAGTGCCTGCTTTCGCTGCACGGAAAGGATTCAAAGCCGAAGCAATGATCAACTACGTAAAGCAGGCTATCGATAAGGGAGGCTTTGCCGTTATCCTCTTTCATGGCGTAGGAGGCGACTATCTGACGGTCGACGCTGCCGAACATCAGAAACTGATTGATTATCTGGCTGCCCATAAGAATGATGTATGGGTAGGCACCTTCTCTGAAATTCTCGACTATCTCAGCAAACAAATCAATAATCAACATTAATACCTGTCCCATTATGAGTAAAAATCCATCTACAGCAAATCGATGCAGACTTCTATCCATGGCATTTATTGCCTTGTTTATAAGCTTCTGCCTCAGCACAACCGCCAACGCACAACCACGTAAGGCTATCACCAAAAGAATCCAACCCATGCTCCGCAGCTTCCAGCCACGCGCGTTCGACGAAGGCTGGCTCTTTCGTGAAGACAGTACGATCGATGCTTTTGCTGCCGACTTCAACGATACCGACTGGCGCACGCTCTCACTGCCTCACGACTTCGCTATCGAACGCCGTTTTGCCGACGATGGCATGCATATCGGTCCGTTTGTGAAAGCCATCCCCGACTCATCCGCTACAGGACACATTCCCGGAGGCACAGGCTGGTATCGTAAGCATTTCAAACTCGATGAATGGACCATGCAGCAACGTGTAGGAATCAGCTTCGATGGCGTATCCGAATGCTCCGATGTTTGGCTCAACGGCCATCATCTGGGATTCCATCCCAACGGCTACATGCCGTTTCAATATGATCTGACGCCATTTCTGCTGCCTGCAGGACAGGACAATGTAATTGTCGTACGCGCTTTCAGCGCAGGCGAAAACAGTCGCTGGTATTTCGGTGCCGGCATCTATCGCCATGTACAACTCACCGTCTCCGGAAAAATATTCATTCCCGAATGGGAAACACAGGTGACCACCCCAATGGTGGATCCGACCAAATCGAAGGTCAATATCTCCTTCCCGCTTCAGAACACAACCAATGCAGCGTCTACTGTTTCGCTACGCCTGTCTATTCAACTAGGCAACAAGGTGGTGTGGACAAAGAGCCAATCGGCTTCCGTCGATGCAGGCAGTTCGCTGCCTCTCAACATCGTAGCCGAACTGCTGAAGCCCGAACTTTGGTCGATAGAGCATCCTTCGCTCTACACGCTCAAAATCGATGTACTCAGCAAGAACATCCGATGCGACAGTTACGAGACTACTTTCGGTATCCGTTCACTCCATTTCTCTGCCGACCAGGGTTTTCTGCTCAACGGTGTCCCTGTCGAACTGAAAGGCGCCTGCGTGCATCATGACAACGGACTCCTCGGTGCAGCTGCCTACGACGGTGCCGAGATGCGTCGCGTACAATCACTCAAGGACAACGGCTTCAATGCCATACGTACCAGTCACAATCCGCCGTCGACAGCCTTCCTCAATGCTTGCGACCGCCTCGGCATGCTGGTCATCGATGAAGCTTTCGACATGTGGGAGAAGCCCAAACGCAACAACGACTACCACCTCTTTTTCAAACAATACGCCGAGAAAGATATGGCTTCGTACATCAAACGCGACCGTAATCATCCGTGCGTCATCCTCTGGAGCATTGGGAATGAGATCAACGAACGTGCTGACATGTCGGGACTGAGTATTGCTTCAAAACTCATCTCCGTGGTGAAGTCGTTGGATACGACTCGTCCGGTCACTGAAGCCATCTGTGCTTTCTGGGATCATCAGGAACGCAGTTGGAATGCTACGGCTCCTGCCTTTGCTTTACTGGATGTCGGTGGCTATAATTATATGTCATCAGAATATGAGAACGATCATAAAGCCTATCCGTCGCGCATCATGGCAGGGACAGAGACCTTCCCGATGAAAGCTTACGACGATTGGCAAGCCGATGTGAAACATCCATATGTGTTGGGCGATTTTGTATGGACCGGTATCGATTATATTGGTGAAGTAGGTATTGGCAACGCACAATATGTGGATAAGAATGATAAAACAAAATATGCCTTCTCACGTCCTTGGCCTTGGTTCCTTTCTTATTGCGGTGATATTGATATCATCGGTTGTAAGAAATCTCAGTCGCTCTATCGCGATGTTGTCTGGGGTAGAAGTCATCTGGAAATGCTTGTCCACTCTCCTATCCCGGAAGGAATGAAAGAGCGTGTCAGCATGTGGGGCTGGCCTGACGAGTATGCGCATTGGAACTGGGCAGGCAACGAAGGCAAGATGCTCACGGTGCATGCTTACACCGACTGCGACTCTGTACGCCTCTACCTCAATAATACGCTCATCGCTACCGAAAGGCCAGGCAATGAACAGAACACTGCCGAGAATGCTACAGGTAACGTCTCAGAACCGTCAGGGAACAAGCTGACCGTCACTTTCAACGTGCCTTATGCTCCCGGCGAGCTGCGTGCCGTAGCCGTGAAGGATGGCAAGGAGATTGCCAACCGTGTACTTCAGACCGCCGGCAAGCCCGACCATATCGAACTCAGTGCCGAAAGAAGCAGTGTGGCAAACAATCCGAACGACTTGGCATACATACAAATCAATGTGGTTGATGCTGAAGGCAATGTAGTGCCGACAACAGCCGTGAAGCTGCACATCAGCGTCGAAGGAGATGGCAGACTGCTGGCTTCAGGCAATGCTGCTCCCAACGATATGCAGAGCTTCCGTAATGCCGACTGCTCAACGTTCCTCGGACGATGTCTGGCTATCCTGCAGCCTTCTACCGGCAGCGGTCAGATGACGCTGAAAGTGTCTGGTGAAGGATTGGCTGAAGAAACGCTGACGATTCCTGTTGTTGTACCCGTGCCGGCGCGATAGATGAATTATCTTTCATTATTTTTCTAAGTCAGCTTCAGCTTTTTAAAACGACAAGTTCAGTTCCTTTCCAAATAGGGTTTCAGTTCTTTCTCAAAAATATCACGGCTTACGATGCGGTAATGCGGATCGTAGGCCTTGATAAATGTATCACTGTGTTCACCCACGTACTTGCCACTGTTCAAACGATCTTCAATAGCTTGCCAATCCGTTTCGTAATCAGGCAGATGAAGGTTCATAGAACGGATGATCTTCTCAATCCTGTTCCACTCCTCATGCCATGCAGCCACTGTGATAGGGCGAATGCCGTTGACACTGCGTACAAACGCATCAAAGAACACAGCATAAGGGATCTGCCCCTTCTTGATAACCGACAGGTTCACTCTGTAGAAGTTGCCTTCCCAACCGGTCGGTTCAGCTGCTGCACCTTCAATCAGCGATCCGTAGACATGATTATGAGGTCCTTTATTATCAGCAAACACATCACTTCCGGTAAAAGACTTCTGAGATGTCCCTGACAATTCACTCTTTCCACGTCCAGCATTCATTTTTGAAGAAGTTTCTGCCTTTTGAACAGTCTTCTTCTCACTCAGCATCTGCCCTGTTTTATCACTGGACAACGCAGGACTGCTTCCTGCCTCAACAAGTTCATACGAAGCTAATTCATACGAAGCCAGTTCTTTCCGCAGATACCTCCCTGCCGACGACGTATCAGCAATGATATGCCCCGGTCCGAACTTATCCTGAAAAAAGTTCTTATACAAATCAGCCAATGTCGACTTCGGATAAGCCTTCATCTGCCGGCTCACCGCTTCGCGTACAGCTTTTGAAAAAGACCTGTCTGCACCTATCTCGGTCTTACAAACTCCTTCCATCCCTGCTTCGCGTACAGCCCAAGAAAAACCTTTCTTCCCTGCCGCAGCAAAGCTTAAGCAGAAAAGAAAGGTCATCATCAGAAGTATTGCCTTCCTCATTTCTTTATCTCTTTCTGTAATGCCTGTTCGAGTTGCTCACCCATCACATTGCGTGCGATGATGATACCGTCAGGATTCAACAGTACATTTGCCGGGATTCCTCGTACAGCGTAGAGTGCCGGTATCTCCGAATCCCAATACTTCAGGTCGGATACATGCGTCCACGCCAGCTTATCGTCGGCGATAGCCTTCATCCATTTAGCCTTGTCCTTATCCAGAGAAACACCTAGTACGGTGAAGTTTTTGTCCTTGTATTCGTTGAACACACGTACGACGTTCGGGTTCTCCCTACGGCAGTACGGACACCAGGATGCCCAGAAATCAACCAGCACATACTTACCTTTAAAGCTCGACAGCGATACCTTCACACCTGCCGTATCAGGCAGAGTGAAGTCAGGAGCCGCCTTACCTACCTGCACATTCTCCAACCGCTTGATGATGCCATCGAGATCGGTCACGTACGGGCAGTTTGCCAACGATGGAGCCAGCTTGGCACGCGTAGCCTTCAGCTGATCCAGCGAGAGCTGATAGGTGAAATAGCGATAGAGATAGAATGCAGCCACCGGCGATTCAGGATATTTCGTTACCAGGCTGTCAATATTATAACCCTCTTCGGTAGCCTTCGGAGCGATACCCAAAAAGAGATCATTAGCTTTCGAGTTCTTTACATGCAGCGAATCGCCGTCGTTGAAGATCTCGACCTCCATCTTGGCATTCTCCAGGAAGAACTGCAGCGGTGAACTCATCGTTTCCGTCTCCAGACCGTACAGAAGCGGCTGTTCCACCTTTCCCTCGAATGTAAACTTACCGTTCTTGACCACTGCCGTATCGACAACGAAAAACATCTTGTTGCGGAAAGCTTTGAGGAACACCTTTCCTTCAGTCATCCCCACAACGGTACCCTTAATCACGTAGCCATCAGGCTTACTCGTGCAACCTGCCATCATCAGTGCAGCCAGAAGCACAAACCACAATCGTTTCATATTACTATTTTCTATCATTTAGTTATTTCAAATCAGGATGATGATATCGCCCTTTCTTCCAAGTCTCTGCACCATATTCGATGGCACGAACCGGACAACGATGGATGCAAGCCGTACACTGTATGCAGCTGCTGCTCTCCCACTCCGGATGGCCTTCTTCCATCACGATTGTCTTCGTCGGGCAGATCTTCTCACACAAACCGCAGGAGATGCATACGCCCGTAGCGATGAACTTGTTCCGCTTCAGCGCGAAAGCCACAAACAGCCAGTTGACAAGATAACTCTTCAATGCCGGATGCGTACCAACAACATAAAGAGGCGTGATCGATTGTCCCTGAGCTGGAACGGCAACACTCTCTTTGCTGGAAGAGGTTGTGCTTCCTCCCTCAACACCGTTATGTATCGCCTCAACAACCGCCTTCAGACGCTCCGGTGCTGCAGCCAGCTTCTGCTGCTCCACCTCCTTGCTGTCGACGTTGAATCCTTTCATCAGAATATAGTTGTTGGGCATGATCAGCGAGTAGGCTCCGGTCAGGGCAATACCCTTATGAGCCAGCTTCTTTCGCAGGATACGATCGGTATAGCCACATTCGTCGCCACATGTGCAGACCATATACACAGGTTGCGATTTATAACCATCCCACTGCATCTGCCTTATAAACTGCGACACAATCTTCGGTATACCCCATGAATGAACGGGGAAGACAAAAAACAACTTCTCCCCGCCTCGTAGTGTGAAATGCAGATTATCCTCATCGCTCTGCATTTGCTCGGCGATAGAGACCAATGGTTCACCGAAAGCCTCACTTAGCTGCTTCGCTACCCACAATGAATTGCCTGTACCTGTAAAATAAAATATCATATCTTTTCTTCTTTAAGCAAAACAATGCCAGACAAGAGCAGAACAAAACAAACTCGTTTTTATGTCAAGGCACAGCTTATCTTCGCTTGGAAAGCAAAGATAATGGTTTCAAAGAAATACTAAACAGTTAGCACTATTTTTCTTCTAATTTAAATTCTATAAGCAAAATACAACACAAAACACATTATGCCTTTCACCTCAATTCTAGTGCCTTTTTACTATCTGTATTCTGACTTCAGAACAATCAAGACCTTTCAACTTTAACAAAGTTTATGTTTTTGCAAATAACTGATTCATTGAAACTTATATTCATATTTTACTATAAATAGGCTCATTAAGACAGAACAACAACATTCATTTTTTCGGTAAATTTACTGTCGAATTTAAAACATAAAGAACAATATGGAAACACTAAAGAACTTAGTACATGAACTGTTAGTAACGAATGACAATCCAACTGTATTGTTACAACGTATCAACGAGCAGCTGCTCAAAAATTATCAACTATCCATGGGCGATTACCTGACCGTACTTCCCAAGGAAGTCGAGATTTATTACGTCAACCGTAAAGCCCCGAAGCCTTTTATCGATGCCAACATGCACTGCATGCTTGATCCGAAGACCGATGCCGAGATCTGGAAACTCCAATCCAACCGTTTCGGACAAATATACTGCCATAAAAAAGGACTGGGTGGCATTGATGTATGCCTTTCCGACAGCAACGACTACGCCCTCTGCTGCACCATCAAGGCCGCTCTTGTCAACGGCGAAGAGAGTTGGAGTCCACTCAAGGTACGTAATGCCGTGATCAAAGCCGCTGGCGAACATGAGCATCTCAGCGAGCGCCTGGATGTGATGGATCGCCTCAACGATCTTCATGCCGAACCTTCACTGCACCTCCGTGAACAACCGCTCAGCGGATACGTCTATAACCTCCGTCGCCGTGGCCTCCGTCGTCGCGACAAGAATGTGGTGCTGCCTCTCCGCTCGTTCATCGACCTGTGGAATGACAAACTGCTCCTCAGCAAGGTGCAGAAGATCAGCCTCTACATGGAAGCCCATCCTACAGAGAAAGTGCTCGATGTCCTGCGTGCGAACAACTTCCACTATATCCCGACCGAGATCAAAATCCGTTACAAGATCGACAGCCGCGCCCGCCTCTTCGAACAGCCGCTGTAAACTCAAAATAATGCCATCCGGATATTGCCTTCTCTCCGGATGGCATTGCTGTAATCAGGAATGCCATAAGATATTAGGAATGCATTTAACAAGAGATTTAAATGCCTACTCCCATCCACAAATACGAATAGATATTATTACTATTATCAAAATACCGCCTCAGAATATTCAGTACCCATCTTATGAATATACATCAGAATTTCTTTTTCGCGTTCTTTTGAAGGCTTTTTGAATCCATTGATATAATTTCTCAAAAGAGTCGCATTCATTCCGACCCGTTTAGCAAATTCAGAAATATTTATTTCCGTATGAGTCAAGAAAAAACGTTGTAATGGCGTAGGCTCAGCATCTTCATATTCGAAACTTTCAAAGCTGGCGTCCTCATCCAAATTGCGCCAATGAATGCCAATAGTACTCATTGTATAATCCATGCGTTCTTTGTCCGATGCCATACGTAAATGCGGATACCACAATAGCGACTGACGATATTGACGTCCATCGTCTCCCAATCCAAAGAGGTAATCTCCTTCAAACCATATCTTCCTAATTTTCATTATCGTTCTCCCTTCCAAAATACTTTTTCCATTGACGAATTATTAATTATTTCCAATTACATGTACATGAATCGGTTCATGATCGTGACTGAAGAACAAAAACGTAAATCCAAAAGCTCTAAATATTTCAGGCATAGCTAAATCATTTTGTTATTATGCAAATATAGGTATTATATTTAATACCATCATAATCTCTCCTCAGAATTATTTTTCCAGCGAAGCTGTTGCAGAGCAGACAATCAT
>DAIMYP010000059.1:0-24559 GCA_036734445.1 Tannerellaceae bacterium | reverse complement strand
AAAGTTCTTGAAGAGCTTTCCGGAAACTTATAACTCTCATCCTAAAAAGTATATACTTTTAGAGTATGAAAGTATATACTTTTGATACACGAAAGTATATACTTTTGAGGTGTGGAAGTATATACTTTTGAAACCAAAAGTATATACTTTTTTAACTGGGGATAATTACTTGAAGAAATATCGCAGTATATCGTTTGCATTTGCATAAAGCAATAAAGCAAAGAGGATACACATACCTGCTACTTGGGCATATTCAAGGAACTTATCACTTGGTTTACGACGAGTTATTACTTCAAACATCAGGAACATTACATGTCCGCCATCCAAAGCCGGTATTGGCAAGATATTCATGAATGCCAGAATGATAGATAGAAACGCTGTACGCTCCCAAAAAGTTTTCCAATCCCATTGAGCCGGGAATAATCCGCCGATTGTTCCGAATCCGCCCAAACTGGTAGCTCCTTCTTTGGTAAACACATATTTCATATCGCTCACATAACCCTTAAGGGTCTTCACTCCGACAACGATTCCTTGAGGAATAGAAGTAAAGAAGCCATATCGATAGGTCACTGTCTGATACAACTCATTCGGCATCATGGCATAAACACCCATCTTTCCTGCAGTATCCGTTCGTAATACAACAGATTGAGGCATTCCCTGACGATAGAAACCTATGGTCACATCTGCTCCTTTATGTTGCGAAAGGGCTTTTGCTACATCATCGAACAGAGGCGTACTGATGCCATTAACCGAAACAATACTATCTTTTGGTTGCAGACCGGCCAATGCTGCAGGCGATTTCTTATCAGACAATTTGCGAACCACCATCGGGAAACGGAATGGATCTGCAAAACCCTTGCGGTCGCGCATCACCCGCTGCATCATATCTGAAGGAATAGCAATTACTGTCTCCATACTGTCACGTTTCACTGTAACCGTCTTGGCATTTACAACAGCACGAAAACTTTCCTCTCCAAAACGCTCCAGCTGTACATTATCAGCTTTAAGCAAAATATCTCCATCCCGGAAACCTACATTCTTAAACGTCTGACTATAATACATTCCGGCCTTCATGTTCTTTAAAGGCAGATAAGTATCTCCCCAAACATAAAGTACCATCGCATAAATAAAAAGTGCAAGAAGGAAGTTGAACAGTACACCGGCTATCATAATCATCAAGCGCTGTCCCGCCGATTTTGAGCGGAATTCGTACGGTTTGGGTGGTTGAGCCATCTGCTCTTTATCCATGCTTTCATCAATCATTCCGGCAATCTTACAATATCCGCCTAAGGGCAACCATCCTATGCCATATTCCGTATCACTATTCTTCGGTTTAAACTTAAAAAGGGAGAACCACGGATCAAAGAAAAGATAGAACTTTTCTACACGTACCTTATAAATACGTGCAAAGATAAAGTGACCGAACTCGTGGATCAGCACTAATATCGACAAACTCAAGATGAGTTGAAGTGCTTTAATCAAAAATGTTTCCATTTACTACTTATTTTCGTTTTATTACTATCAACCTTTAACTCTCATTTCAAAACAGTGTAGCGGCAATCTTTCGAGCCTCATCATCAGTCGCTACATAATCATCGTATGTTGGTACTGCAACAAATGCAGCCTTTTGCATTGTCTCTTCAATCACATCACTCATCTGCAGAAAGCCTATCCGGTCTTGCAAAAATGCAGCCACCACTACTTCGTTGGCAGCATTCAATATGCAAGGCATATTTCCTCCCTGTCGTACTGCCTCAAAAGCAAATGCCAGGTTTCTGAAGCGATGCATATCAGGCTCCTCAAACGTCAACGTTGAATAGCGCTTAAAATCCAAACGCGGCGCTTTGCTCTTCAAACGGTTCGGATAAGAGAATGCATAACTTATAGGCAGTTTCATATCCGGGATGCCCAATTGTGCTATGACTGCACCATCTTCAAACTGCACCATCGAATGAATCACCGACTGTGGATGCACCATAACCTGAATCTGTTGCGGAGTCACACCGAACAACCACTTGGCTTCAATCATCTCAAATCCTTTGTTCATCATCGAAGCCGAATCGATAGTGACCTTTGCTCCCATCGTCCAGTTCGGATGTTTCAAAGCCTGAGCTTTTGTAACCGTAGCCAGTTCCTCCAATGTCTTTGTGCGGAAAGGTCCACCTGAAGCAGTCAACAATATCTTTTCCACCGGATTATTCCATTCACCGGCCAAACATTGGAAAATAGCCGAGTGTTCCGAATCAACCGGAAGTATCGGTACCTTATTCTCTTCTGCTAAGGAAGTAACCAACTCTCCTGCCACGACCAATGTTTCCTTATTTGCCAAAGCAATTGCTTTTCCTGCCTTGATTGCAGCAATCGTCGGTTTCAATCCTGAATATCCGACCAATGCCGTAAGCACCATATCAATAGCTTTCAGCTGAACAACCTGAGCCAAAGCATCCGATCCTGCCCATACTTTGATTGGAAGATCTTCTAAAGCTTCTTTTAACTCGGGATACTTCTGTTCGTTGGCAATAACAACTACTTCGGGCATGTATTTACGAGCCTGATTAATCAGCAAATCCACTTGATTATTCGCTGTCAAAGCATAAACTTCAAACAAGTCGGGATGTTCATCAACGACCTGCAATGCCTGTGTTCCTATGGAACCTGTCGAACCTAATATGGCTAAATTTCTTTTCATGGCGACTAAAAAGCTACATATTCTTCCGGATTCACAGGATTACCATCATACCACAACTCAAAATGGAGATGCGGTCCTGTTGATAATTTTCCTGTATTCCCTACCAAAGCTATTGCCTCACCGGCTTTTACTCGTTCGCCGACTTCTTTCAGCAACAACTCGTTATGTTTATATATTGATAAAAATCCATTCTTATGCTGAATCTGAATCACATTTCCAAAGTTCGGATCAAACCCCGTAAACGAGATTGTACCATCTAATGTTGCCAACACACTGCCTTTAGGTGAAGTAGCAATATCAACGCCATAATGATGCAAGTTCGGTTCAAAATGCGAAGAAATCGATCCATTCACAGGTTTGCAGAAAAAGACATCATCTGCAACAACTGGCTTTGTATCCAAACCCGAAAGATTATATTTTTCTTCATCTTCAATTGCTTTTACAAACTCTTGTTCACGCTTAGTAGTCGGTATTTTAAAATCCGACTTTACGCGTGCAAGTGAATCGATAGCATGAATAGAGTCAATGGCTATCGTACCCGATAGAATACCATTCACATTATTCAGATACAGTTCATGAATCTGAATCATCCGTTCCAAAGAATCAGCACGTAAAGCATTCTGAATAATTTCTTTGCGTACTTCGACATCCAAATATCCAGGCAGGTAATTTCGTATTGGAGTCTTTATAATAACTACAGCCGTAAAGCCGATAAGCAACAAAGCAAACAGAATCAGCGACGCGAATGCTGACAACTGCGACAGTCGAAAAGACCAAACTTCTTCAAGTGTATTCTCATTAATAAATGAGAGCTTATACTTGAAGCGTATCTTGTGCCAAAACGACTTTATATTTGTTTTCTTATGCTTACGTGCCATATTCTGATTATCAATGCTCAAATATCCAACAAACCGTCAGGAATAGAAACATCCAAACGCCTGTTTTTCACATCAACAGAAAGAATCAAGTCTTTTGCTGCAGGAAGCAGCAAGTCATTTCCACTCGAAGATATTTTAAGCAAAACATTTATTGTCGAATCATCGACATCTGTCACCTTACCCAACAAACCATGCTGTTTATCAACAACTTCAAAACCAATCAGACCATTCCACGACATATCATCCGTCAACTCTTCCTGTTCAACTTTGTTCAAAGGATAATAAACCATTCGATTTGAAAACTCACGGGCAGCTATTTCATCATTCACATTTTCAAGCTTAAGCAAAACAACCGTATCCGATTTATATCGATAATCCTCAATAAAAAAAGGAACCAGAATTCCATCCATATCACATACGATATAATCATCCTCACTGTCATCAAACAAATCATAGTCCGTGACTAAAGATATCTCACCCTTTACACCATGAGGTTTTGCAAACTGCCCAATCTTAAAAACATCTTCTTTCTTTATCATAGTTCAGCTATATACGGGTTATATGTGCTCCCAAACGATTCAATCGCTTATCAATATCTTGATATCCACGATCGATTTGGTCGATATTCTGAATGGTACTTGTTCCTTCAGCGCTCATAGCTGCAATCAGCAATGCAATACCAGCACGTATATCAGGCGATACCAATTTGGCAGCGCGCAGCTTGAACCGATTACCTAAACCAATCACTGTAGCCCGATGCGGATCACAAAGAATAATCTGTGCACCCATATCAATCAGTTTGTCTACAAAAAACAATCTGCTTTCAAACATTTTCTGATGAATCAGTACACTTCCTATTGCTTGTGTGGCAACCACAAGAAATACGCTTAACAAGTCAGGCGTAAGGCCAGGCCAAGGCGCATCCGAAATAGTCATGATTGAACCATCCATAAAAGTATCTATCTGATAAGAGTCCTGAGTTGGAATATGAATATCATCTCCTATCTGCTCCACAGAGATACCCAATCTGCGAAACGAAGCCGGAATAATTCCCAACATATCCGATCGCGTATTCTTTATTGTAATATCAGAACCTGTCATCGCAGCCATCCCGATAAAACTTCCCACCTCAATCATATCAGGCAGGATTGTATGTGACGTACCACCCAACGAATCAACGCCTTCAACAGTAAGCAAGTTTGAACCGACTCCTGAAATCTTCGCACCCATCCTGTTCAGCATGGACGAAAGTTGTTGAATATAGGGTTCGCACGCAGCATTATAAATAGTTGTCTTTCCTTCTGCCAAAACTGCAGCCATCAATATATTTGCCGTTCCTGTCACTGAAGCCTCATCGAGCAACATGTAGGCTCCTTTCAAACGATTGGCTTCAACTTCATATACCTGACGTTGTGCATTATAGCTAAAACAGGCGCCCAAAGTTTGAATTCCAACGAAATGCGTATCCAAACGACGGCGTCCTATTTTGTCACCTCCGGGTTTAGGAATCAGTGCTTTGCCAAAACGGGCAACTAACGGTCCGACAATCATCACTGATCCACGAAGAGAAGAACTTCTCTTCAAGAAATTATCTGTTTGAAGATAATCCAAATCTATCTGGTCTGCCTGAAAAGTATATGTGCCTATTGAAGGATGTTCCACCTTCACCTGCATATTACGCAAAAGATCAACCAGATTGTTCACATCCAAGATATCAGGAACGTTGTGAATCGTAACCTTTTCTTTTGTGAGCAATGCAGCGCAAATCACTTCTAATGCTTCGTTCTTTGCACCTTGAGGGATAATTTCACCCGATAACCGATAACCGCCTTCTATGACAAACGAACTCATCTGCCTTTTCGAGAAAAGTTTTTCTTGTTTGTATTGCTTTTATGTGCTACCACATCCTTACATTCCACCAATTTAAGTACATCTTCATTCAAAGCTATACGGCCATTGGAGAGGTCATTCAAATCCTGAAATATTTTTTTATCATCAACTGAATCCTTGTTCCAAGTAAGATAAGACTTTTTCATCTGCGTAGCCAAAAGTACAATCAACTGATCTCTTTCAGAACCAGGTTGCAGTTCGGCAGCCTTCTGTATCATCATTTCCAAAAGTTTTCCATAATGACGATAGTGAAAGCGCGAGTTGCTATAAGGCAAACGCGGCGCACGCTTATAAAGATTCTCTTTTTTGACAATCTCATAAGGGTAATCAATATCCAGTTTGAAATCAGCCATAATAGCCAAATGATCCCAAAGAATATGTTTAAAATCATTCACATCACGCAAATGTGGAAACATATTTCCCATGATATTGATAATCGAATCTGCACAACGTTTGCGTTCTTCCCTATCCTGGATAGTTACACAGTAATCCACCATATTTTGGATATTCCTTCCATACTCAGGAAGAGCCAGCTTCTTTTCTTTTGTATTATATTCCATTCTACTATTGTTTGGCCACAAAGTTACAGATAATAATTGATTTATACAATATCTCATTACTTACATACAACCAATCGCATTTGCCATGGAGCAATTGCAGGTATGATAAAAGTACGATAGTCTGAAGAAAGAGTTGAAGATGCAGGTATTTTCATGATTTTACAATCCATATCGAATACTTCTATATATGAAGCAGCAGTTTTTAAGCATAAAACCACATTTTGTGCTTCATCAAATGATGAATTAGTGAGTGTTAGTGCCCGAACACCATCTTGTGTCTTACGAACCCAGACATTTATCTTGTGAAAAGACGCTACATACGCCGGTAAAGAATCCTTGGAAAGCCATAGCATAACCGCTTTCATCTGCGTACTTTTAGCTCCATTTTCCAAAAAAGACCAGGGAAAATAACCAGATACACATATTCTTCCACCCAGACGATTTTCATAAATACCCATTGTACAAGCAGCTCTCTGCGTCCCGGAATAATCCACTAATGAAGATAGTGATACAGCTTTCCCACTCAATGGCTGTAGAGAATAGGCTTGTGAACTCCAAAAAGATTGCCGACAATCACGATGCTGTCCGGCGTACTTTCCATTCAAAGGATGAGAAGTGTAACATTCTATCCGATCCTTAGCATCTGAAGCAATCACCTTGAATCCTGTAAGATCAGAATATCCAAGATCATTCAATTGCTGAAGAGCTTCACAATCCATGTACACTCCATGCGAAAGAACGCTCCTCAATTCATCTTTTGACATAGCATAAACATTCTCTTTAGTTAACAATATCACAGAAGAATTAGCAGGATCATTCGTATATGATGCAGGAATTCCAATGTCATACAATTCATGCTTGGCCATCAGTCCAGTTCCACTGAAAAAAGAACCTTCAGACACATGATTCGTCACATATATATCTTTATTCCAAAACGTTTGTACACCTTGCAAAGGTAATCTTCCAAGATGAGAAACCAGCAAATCAAAAAACGGACGTCGCTCTTTAAGTTGCTTTATTAGTGGTTCATATTCATCCAGCGGCTCGTCAAACATCGGAAGGACGTTAAAAGCAGCACCCGTACAACCGGAGGCGATATGCGATGCGGCTTCGAGAACAACCACAGATGTTGCCTTTTTAAGTCGTTGATAAGGAAAATTCTCAATTTCAGACTGGATATCTTTTACTTCCGTTGGCAATGCAGAAACCTGTCGCCCAATATCATGTGATTTTTCTACCAATCCGCTAATAGGGTCATCATTATAGAAACCTCCTCCAGGACGCCACTTCACTGGGACATGATTCTTTCCAGCCAGAATCTGTGCCCAATAATCAAAATCATATCCTTCTATCATACGATCACCCGTCATAAACCCTATAGAAAGAGTTGGATTAATAGTGTGAACCGTGTTCTCAATCAACTTGAATACAGAAGCTAAAGTATTACGGTTATGCTGAATCCAACGTTTACGCCATAACTGTTTCTCAGCGATAGACCCTTCATCCAAACGTTTTTTCAGAGTTTCACGAGTAAAATGCATACCATATTCCTTTTCAAATATTTGCAAACAACGATCACAATAGCATGTTGAAAAAATAGGCATGTGCCCATTTAGCCGCACATCGTCATCAATCCAGATATAATCGGGGGATGCTTTGGCTAAATGAGTATATACAGCACGGATATACTTCTGATAGTCCGGGTCATTCGGGCAATATGAACCGAGACAAACCTTGCCATCAATATCGGTAAGATGTGTATAATTGCCTTTCAAAGAATGATCCAAATTTTCTTCATGATGACCAATAGTCGTCAGAATGTTGATTCCAGATTTGTAACCTAAACTTTTTGCCTTAGCTACCCTTTTTTGCAACGTATCAATTCTGTTTTCCATTTCTTGAAGAGGTAATGGAGCATGCGTCTCGTTGGTAAAAAATGTTATCTCGTCAGTAACGCCCCTGTATTTTTCAAACAGACTAAGCAGTTCATTATAACGCGCTTCATCACGCCATAAAGAGGTTCCTATTCTAAATGATACATAAGCCTTATCTTGTGCAAATAACTGGGATCCCCCGCACAGACTCATGCCTAAAGTCATCCCTATTATAAAAGAAAAAATAACAAATTCAAAATGTTTTCTTTTCATATTGTGTAGATTTAAAATCAATACATTTGCTGTATTCCCAACTGTGTATTTCCAGAAGAATGATATTTCACATCCATGTTTGGCTTATGAGTTTCTACAACTGTCTTCCATGGAATATCCGTTCCTAAAGGAACTAGAACAACTGATTCATTCGCCTTCATCTTTACTGAAACAATCCGACTTCCTTCCTTTTTGTTTACGGCTTGCTTCTTCATGGTAGAAACAGAATAACATATTCCTTCAGACCATGGCAACTCAACAGAACAAGCCTTTCCAGATAAACTTTTAATGCATATCCATTGTACTTTTCCTTCACTTATTTCCGAAGAAACTTTAAATCCTCCTTCAGCATATAATGTAAATCGACCATTCCTATTCAATGAAAATGCAGGGAAAACTCTAATCACACCTTCATGACTTTGAATAAGTGATTCATTCATTGCTGTTGCAAGGACTGACATCGATTCCATCGACATATGTCTAAACGGCCACATAGGAAGATAGAAATACTGATTATCATGATCGGAATCTCGTACCTTATTCTTTCTAAAAAACAACTCTGCATCTTTTTTCGCTTCAAATTCTGTACCCCAATGTCCCCATCCATTTTTATAAAACTGCCAACGAGAAGGGAATCTCTTCAGAGATACATTCAGTTCATCAGCAAGTCCCAATCTTGCTAAAACAACAGGAACCGGATCCCAGCCTGTTCCTTCAGATCCATACAGCAGCGTAGTGGATATCATTGCATTGAACAAATCTGTTCCTTTATCCTTTAATCCTATAATTCCATGAGGAAATACAGGTGAAGAAGGAACTGAGGGAAAAATACCATCCAACAATTTCAAACCAAAATTAGTAGTTGAATCATGCTTTCCTTCAACAGGCGAATAAACAGTCAGCATTCGATGTTCCTGAATACCCCAACCAGCAGCCATAATCTTTAAAGAAGGCACTTCTTTTCCTTCATTAAAACCACATTTCAACACAAATTTTTCATTTCGAGTTTCGATAGACTGAGCATCAGCATCAATGATTGGCAACGGAGCTAAATGCTCACACATCATCTGCCACTTTTTAGCTCGAGGTTCATTCACACCGGCTTCTTTTAATGCTTCTAGTGTAGCCATCCACAACGCTTTCGACTGTGATATCTCCGTCAATCCATCTTTTAAGAAAATCCAACCTTCATAGCCCAAACCGGATTTCGCATGATAAACACCTACACTATCTTCCATAAAAAGCGATTCCATAAACTTAGATGCTTCAAGCATAAACGGAAGAACCTTTTCTTTCAAAAAAGCCTTATTGCAAGTAAACTTGTACTGCCTCCAAAAATCAAGAGCAATTTGTGCCACAGGCGTATGATTATTCTTTTCTGCTTCTGAATTGTATCCACGACGGTCAGCCACATCGGAGAAAAATGCACCATCAGCATTAAACAGGCGTTTAGCATCGCGCTTAGCTATAGGCAATGATCTAAATCGATAATCCAAATAAGGCATAACCAATTCATTAAAGCCTGCAACATTAAGAGGCCAATAAAGTTCCTGCTGGTTCCAATGAAAATAGAAATTCCAATTCTGAACATCATGACTCCACGCCCATAAGCCATTATTAAAACGCCCCGGATATTTTCCTCCTTGCGACGCTTGCGCATAATAGATAGTCAGATACCATAAGTTAGTCAGATAATCATCTGCATAATCAACAAAAGAACGATTCCACAAAGACTTCCAAACTTCTGAATGTTCAGCATAACAGGCTGACTTCCCTTTTTTCTGTGCCTGCTTCAATTCATTATCAAGTTCATTCAAGCAGTTTCCTTTCAATGGAGATGTAACAGCCAATACAAAATCAGCCTCTTTATTTTGTACTCCTGATAATTGCATCGACGCCCTATGCGATTGATCTCTCTTTGATTCACATACCAGTTTATTAGTATCTAGCAGTTGTGTGCCCACAGCAAAAGTTCCATTTGTAAATTCTTGCGTCAATGAAAGGCGATTTCCATCTGCATAAGATTCTGTTCCCGATAGACCAATTGTCGCATTCCTATTCACTGTATCATACCAGCGTGAGAAAGTTCTTGAACCATAACGCTCGATAGATACATCGACAGGTACATTTTCATGCAGATTCGTCTTCAGCGAATAAAAGAATAATCCACTGCTATGATCAACGAATGCCGAGAACTCAACTTTTCCAAAAGGCGTATTTGAAACAAGTTTTGCAGAAGCATCCGACAAGCTCAGACGTCCCTTAAAGTCTGACAAGTATAATGGATTGAACACCGGCATCCGAAAATCTATTATCAACCGACAAGCATGCCTCAATGTGGTTCTATATTCTTCTCCAGTAAATTTGGGATTGACAATTTCCTCATTTGGTGCATCGTCGAATAAATCGCATTTATTTATAACGACAATAATTTTAGAATCTTCGCACCATAAAAGGGCAGCGACATCACCATTGCCGAGTGGAATACCTTCCATCGGATCTATTGGCGGCGAATTATATACAACATCATACTGTGAAATCTTCCCCGGCCACTCAATATTCCATTTTCCAGACAAAGGATCAAAAGCTGATGCTGAACGCTGTGCACATATAGCAAATCCTATAAACTGTAAGAGCAACATAACACTGCTATATGTCAAAATCTTACAAATCTTATTTCTGTCCATTCTTATCTTGTTTTATAGCTGAAATCTCACTAAATGAAGAACTTTTCGGAAAATAAGATTCAAAGAACTTACGCTCCGAACCGTTGAATAAGGCAACGCGAATTGTTCCCCAAGTCATCTGATCTCCCGTAGCATAATACAGATAAGTTTTGTTTTTGTACTCAATTAAATCAACATCTGAATTATTTATTCCTTCTCCTTCATCCGCCTTCAAGATAGGATTCAATGAACTTAACTGCCACTTTTTCAAATCTTTTGAACGTATCAAGTAGGAAATATATCCTTTATATGTGTTTGTGGGAGCATGAAGATAGATCACATAATAATAAGGTTCATAATAACGGATGACAGGACAAGCAGAATATTCATTCTTTTCTCCCGTAAAAACGATATCGGAAATTTTTGTCCAACTTAACAAATCCTTTGAACGAGCGAATTTAAAACAGAACTGTACAGGATTGTCCGTTTCATAAGCCATAATATAGCCTTGTTTATCAGAACATACCGACGAATTAAATAGTTTTTCCCCACTGTCCGGACTTATTGCTGTCGGAAGTACATCCCACTTTTTTAAATCACTCGTAACAAAATGATTGATTCCTTTTGACTTAATGATTCTCCCAAAATTCGAGAATTCCAAAGCAAACACATGCAACTCATTGCCCCTAACAAAAGCCGAAACAAACGAATGGCCTTTTCCAAAACGAGCAACTTCCTGACCGGTACGTAAATCCATAACATACAAATAAGCATCTTCGCCTTTTGCTTCAAATCCGCCAGGCCGATAATCCAACACCAAAAGCAATTTATTTTGGAACAAGACAGGTGTGTTTTCCATAGGTGTTCTTCCTGTTTCCGAAAATGCGAAAGGAAGTTTCACAAGCTTATTACTCACATTTTGTGCAACATCCACCATACAACAACATGTTGCTGCCAATAAGAATATTATTACTTTTCGCATCATATTAATATCATGTTTACAAGGGCAGTTAGATAAAAACAATTCAGGCACTGATTTCACAGATTCACGGCTCATATTGCCATACGAATCCATATCAGTGCCTGAATGGAACTATTCTGTAAGCGCGTCAATCACAGACTGATTAGCAGCCTTGACTGCGGCTTCATCAACCTTAATCACTTTGCGATCGTAAGTCATCAAACCGTTGACTTCGCCTTCAACATCTGTCGTCTGCGTATAAACGCCGGCACAGAAACCTTTGCTGACTAAATCTTTCAGTTCACCGGCAAGCTTAACATATTCAGCGGTCACTTCACTGCCGTTTTTAAACTGTACATAACCCCAGTTACGCTTGTTCCACCAAAGGTGATCCTCTACAGGAAGGCCCAAACCTCCATATTCACCCAGAACATTGATACGCTGCGGATCAAACAGATACATCGACGGATGCGGATAGTTATGCAGATCAAGAATATCACCACAAACACGATAGTTGCCACCGCTAGCCGGATTAACCAAGCGAGATGGATCATAGGCTTTCGTCCATGCAGCTACTTTTTCAGTATCGAACTGTCCCCAAGCCTCATTAAACGGCACCCAAGTAACAATACAAGGATTCGACATTCCGAAATCCATTATTTCTTTCCATTCCTGATTATAATTGGCAATCGATTCTGCTGTACGTTGTTTGTCTGTACCACCACCATAAACATGAGGTTGCCAACTGTTGCCTAAATCGCCGCTCGGCATATCCTGCCAAACCATGATTCCCAATTGATCGCAATGATAATACCAGCGTGCAGGCTCAACCTTCACATGCTTACGAATCATATTGAAACCAAAATCTTTCGTTTTCTGAATATCGAAGGCCAAAGCTTCATCCGTAGGAGCCGTATATAATCCATCAGGCCACCAGCCTTGATCAAGCGGACCATACTGGAATACCGGCTTGTTATTCAAAAACATACGCATAATTCCCTTGGAATCGCGCTGAGCTGATATTTTGCGGAATGCAGTATATGATTTTACTTCATCCAACACTTTTCCATCTTTCGACAGCGACACCTTCATATCGTACAGATACGGACTGGATGGAGACCAGAGAGACGGGTTCGAAACAACCAGTCGCAATTCCTGATTCTGAACACCTTTGGCTGAAGCTACGACCTTGCCCTTATCCAGCAACTGTACATTAACGATTCCTGCCGGACAGCCACAAGAAGTGGCAACCGTCACATTCATTACATTATGATCAATATTCGGGATAGCCTTGATAGATGTGATATGTGCCGAAGAAACAGCTTCCATCCAAACCGTCTGCCAAATACCCGTCACAGCTGTATACCAGATTCCTTCCGGATTGGAAGTCTGCTTGCCACGAGGCTGGAAACTCTTATCCGTTGAATCCCATACACGAACGACCAACTTCTGAGCACTCTTGCCATTGAGATACGGTGTAATATTAAATGAGAATGGCGTATAGCCTCCTTTATGCGAACCAATCAAGATATCATTTACAAAGACAT
Source organism: Tannerellaceae bacterium (assembly GCA_036734445.1). Lineage (GTDB taxonomy): Bacteria > Bacteroidota > Bacteroidia > Bacteroidales > Tannerellaceae > Parabacteroides. Next base: position 11,221 of record DAIMYP010000059.1, on the reverse strand, counting down.
CTGCTTTCCAATCAACCGCACCAAAATTCAACATCACGTCCTTGCCTTTCCAGGCAGCAGGAACCGTAAACGTCCGTTTATACCATAATTCATTCTTCTCGCCGACCTCTTTCTGGACGCCCGACAATGAAGATTCAATAGCAAACGGAACTAAGATATTCCCATCGAATGCTACGGGTTCAGCCTCTCCAACCGGTCGGATGGCATATTCCCATTCACCATTCAAGTTTGACCACTGCGAACGTTCCATTAAAGGACGCGGATACTCCGGCAGGACATTTTTAGGATTCACCTGTTCTGCCCACTTCGTTTTAATCTTGTCGCCTGCAGGTTTCCATTGTGCTTGAGAACTTAATGTCAACGCCAATGCAAAACCTAATAACAATGTTTTTCTCATCTTTTTTTTATTATTCATTGATTACTTATTATTCTTACACATCTGATCTTCCAGCATCTTCATAAAATATCCACCAACAACGCTGCGAGCACGGAATCCGACGGAATTGCCATCCAGCGTTTCATGCCAATCGCTAAGCGGCATGCGCGTCTGCGTTTCATTGGCATATTTATATATCGGAGCCACAAGTTGATTGAAATCATTCGGGTTTGTTGCCAAAGATGCGCTCCATATAATCCAATCCGATTTCGTATAAGTCTTACGGCTATCCAACGGCAAACCATACTTGTTCAGTTTTGTCAAATAAAAAGCGACCTCTTTTGTTGCAATCTCTTTCGGGAAGATATTCATTCCGAAGAGTTTATCCCAGATCAGATTATATTTCTGACTCCAGGTATCTTTCTGATCGAAAGTCAAGCGATAATGATCGCCGCTGTCCGCCATCGTCACCCATTTGGCAGCCATCGCCTTTGCAGCAGAAATATATTTTTGAGCCGTCGGCTTATCGCCCAGCATCTCCGCCAATTTTCCATAACCCGCAATGCCCATGATAGCTTTGATTGAAAGATTAGCATTATGGGCAAAATGACCGGCGAAATCGTCTGTACAAAGTTGGTTTTCAGGATCCAATCCGGCTGTCATCAAATAGTTGGCCCAAGTGGTAAGTACCGCCCAATGTTTCTTTGCATATTCGGCATTGCCTTCACGCACAGCGATAGCAGTAGTCAGTATCAACATATTTCCAGTTTCTTCAACAGGCATATCACCGCCATACGTTTGTCCGTTGGCTTGAGGATAAGTACCTGTATCATGCGCAGCAAACGGATTCTTCCATTTGCCACTTTCACTGAAGTAAAAGATCGGATTCAACATTCCTTTCAGCAAATCCGGATTATACAATAAATATAGCGGCGACGACGGATAAGTAACATCTACCGTACCAATCGACCCATTGCTGAAGTTTTCCTTAGAGAAGAAAAGCAGATTGCCTTCCTTATCGGTCACCAGTTTATGAGCGGCAACAGACTGGCGATAAGCTATCGCACACAGCTCTGCATATTGCTTGCCACCCGATTTTTCAGCCTCATCCATCATCTGCGTATCGAACTTACGGCAATCTTTCATCACCGTATTATATTCCTTATTGGCTTCCTCAAAAGCTTGATAGATAGTTTTCTGCCCGTTATGCTTCCAATAAGCCATACGGTTTTCCTTAAAATATTGGATGGAATATACATCATCGTAGCCCAACATCATATAATCGGAAACCGGTTGTGTGACATTTCCCAAATCACGACTGTAGGCCAACACACTCATTTTCTTTTCCATATTGGGTGATAAAGCATCCGGTTTTACTCCTGCAGGCAGTTTACCTCCTTTTACAAAGCTCTGTTTAGCAGCAAAATAATCGCCCAGCTGCAGATCTGTTCCCTTTTGAGAACCGGCAGCCATAAAGAAATATCCCCAATCGATACGTACATCATCACCCGTACGTTCCAAAACAGGCTGTTTGACCGTACCTGTCTTCAGATAAGTCATATTATTCTTTTCTTCACGAGCGAACGTCACATTCTCACCTGTTGTATTTACAGCCATTTGCGGAGTTGCTTCAAAATAAATCTGCACTGCATGTTGTTTACCATCCAACGATTTCACTTGATAAGAAAGATAATTTACAGGACGTGATATCAACTCCAGATCATCCAGCAGCAGAGGTGCAGTAAAGATCAGATTCAACTGTACCGGACCACATTCGAATGTATAGAAAGTCTGCGTTGGAAGCACATTGACCGACTTTTGTACAGCAGCCTCTTTAAACACTACTTTATTTGTTTCTTTCTTCAGCAAACCGAAATCCACATATCCTCCGCCTTCCTGATTATGACAATGGGCAGCGATGACATTCTTTCCCGGTTTCAAGGTCGCTTTTACCGATGCCGGCAGTTCAGCAAGAATATCGTTCTTCCAAGAATAGCCCGTTGAAACGACCTGTTTACCGTTGACAAACAATTCAAACGTATCATCATGCGAATATTTTAAGAATACACTATTGGCAGAGCAATCTTCCGTCAAGTCAAACGTACGTCTGACCCAGATATCCTGACTTTCCCAAGGTGTATACAAGTTAGGTTGCCCGGCAGTGCCGAAAGCACCGAAACCTTTCTTCCATGAAGCGTCGTTAAAGCTGGTATCTGCCCAGTTAGCATCCGGTTGTTGTTCGGTATAAGTTGCTTGCCACTCACTGGAAGCAGCTGTTGGAAGAATCGTTTTCATCGGTGTATCTTCTTCTCCCATAAATCTATATGTCTTTCCATCCACGCGGATAGCGCCCATCAGCGGCTGTTCTTTTCCGGTCCAATGACGAGTCGGTTCATCATACAATTTATCTGCGAACGACCAAACACTGGTATAAGGATCAATCGTTATCAAAGGATATGAAGGGGCACGCAATGCATTCACCTTTTCCGGAGCAAAATAGTCAGGAGTACTACAAGCGCACAAAAGGCTTGCGAACAGTGACAAAGCTGAGAATAGTGTACTTTTCATGATCATCAATTTATTTGGAGAAATATTATGCACAAAATTAACTAAATCCTCTCATTGAACCAGCATTTTATCTTACTATTTTCTTTTTAAAATGCATAAAACAAACAAATTGGATACAAATCTATCAAATCAAACCTTCAATGAAATCTATAGAAAAGCCAAGGATTTTTTGTTTTTTGATTCCAATGAATAGGATTACAGGCATATCAAAAATTCATGTTTATTTCTAATAATTCATCAGTACAAGTCCATCTGGGAGGAAATATCTTGTCCGGTATCAGCGTATCCTCCTATGTATCTGTTACTTATTTTATCTAAATATAACTCCCAATTCATTCGAATGAAAGTTCCAATCCATTCGAATGAAATGAAGGTTTCATTCGAATAAAATGGTTGCTACATTCGAATGAATTTCAGAGCACTTTCGAATAGCTTTACAGCCATATCAAAAATTCATGTTTTACTTTTTAGCAGCGACCGTTTTCTTTGAAGCCACTTTCTTCGTCGTTGATTTCTTTGCTACAGATTTCTTAGCTACAACCTTTTTTGTCGTCTTTGTTGCTTTAGGGGCTTTTGTTTCTGTTGCAGCCTCTTTTGGTGCTTTTACGGCTTTAACTGCTTTTGCCTTCGGAGCATTCTTTGTAGCAGCTCCTGAAATGATAGCCTGACATTCATCAAATGTCAACTCGTGCGGATCAGCCACAGTTTTCGGTATCCGATAGTTTTCACCTTTACAGGAGATATATGGACCAAAACGTCCTTTCAATATCTGCATTTCCGGTTCTTCATCAAAACTCTTTATGAATCGCTCAGCTTCCTTAATACGTTTTTCATCAATCAGATTGATGGCCTCATCTGCTGTTATAGTAAGCGGGTCCATTGTCTTAGGAATCGAGACGAATTTCCCATCATGACGGATAAACGGACCAAAACGACCGATAGCGGCAACCATCGTTTTCCCTTCATAATTACCCAATGTACGTGGCAAATCGAAAAGCTTCAGCGCTTCCTCTAGTGAGATTGTCTCAATGGATTGTCCTTTGCGCAACGGAGCAAACTGCGGTTTGGGTGCATTCTTATCTTCTGCATTATGAGCACCGATCTGGGCAACCGGACCAAAACGTCCAATCTTGACAAACACCGGTTTCCCGCTCTTCGGATCAATACCCAGTTCGCGTTCGCCGACCTTATGCTCTGTCTTCACTGCCGAGGCAGATTCAACAATCGGATGGAATGTTTTGTAAAAATTGTCGATAGCTTTCGTCCAAACCATCTTCCCTTCAGCAACGGCATCGAATTCCTTCTCCACATTCGCTGTGAAATTATAATCCATTACAGAAGGAAAATATTCCATTAAGAAGTCGTTGACAACCATACCAATATCTGTTGGCATCAGCTTTCCGCGGTCAGCGCCTACTATTTCAGTCTTTTGCGACTCTTTAATCTTGTCCTTTGAAAGTTTAAGTATCGTATACGGACGCAGAATACCCTCCTTATTATCTCTCACCACATATTCGCGGTTCTGTATTGTCTGAATGGTAGGTGCATACGTTGAAGGACGGCCGATGCCCAGTTCTTCCAACTGGCGCACCAAACTGGCTTCAGTATAGCGGGGCGAATGTTGTGTATAGCGTTCAATAGCTGTTGCTACATTCAGTTTCAAAACATCATGAAGTGTCACAGGTGGAAGCATACCGTTCTCCTGGTCTTTTTCTTCTTCGTCATCATTACTTTCCAGGTATACTTGCAGAAAACCTTCAAACTTCAGTACTTCGCCTGTTGCAACAAAACGTTCGGAAGTACCGTTCATATTTATCGATATCGTCGTACGTTCCATCTCGGCATCTGCCATCTGACTTGCAATAGTACGTTTGCGGATCAGCTCGTACAGACGTTTTGCATGCGGTTCGCCTTCAATCTCGGCATTAGCAATATAGGTAGGACGAATAGCTTCATGAGCTTCCTGAGCACCTTTGCTCTTTGTATGATACTGACGGAATTTATAATATTTCTCTCCATAAGTATTCAAGATAGCTTCCTTTGCCGTTCCCAACGCCAGGCTACTCAAGTTCATGGAGTCAGTACGCATGTAAGTAATCAATCCCGATTCATACAACCGTTGTGCAATCAACATTGTATGTGTAACCGAAAAGCCCAGTTTACGAGCAGCTTCCTGCTGTAAGGTAGAAGTTGTAAACGGAGGTGCCGGTGATTTCTTTACTGGTTTGGTTGAAATATCATTGATGGTGAATGTTGTATCCTTACATTTTTCAAGGAATGCCATCGCATCCTCCTTACTTTTTAAACGTCTGGCCAATTCAGCCTTCAGAATCGTCGTTCCGTCAGGAAGTATAAATTCAGCCATCACCCGATAAGATGATTCGGCGACAAAACTGTTTATTTCGCGTTCGCGTTCCACAATAAGTCTGACAGCAACCGACTGTACACGTCCTGCTGACAATGCCGGTTTAACCTTACGCCAAAGTATCGGAGAAAGTTCAAACCCGACGATACGATCCAATACGCGACGTGCCTGTTGCGCATTTACCAGATTGATATCGATATCACGTGGTGTCTCTATTGCGTGTAAAATAGCCGTTTTCGTTATTTCATGGAAAACAATACGTTTTGTATTTTCAGGTTTCAGCTTCAACACTTCATACAGATGCCATGAAATAGCCTCTCCTTCACGATCCTCATCGGAAGCAAGCCATACTTGTTCAGCTTCCTGAGCGCCTTTCTTCAATTGGGCCACCAAAGTCTTTTTCTCTTTAGGAATCACATATACTGGCTGGTAGTCATGTTCCACGTCAACGCTGAATTCTTTAGGTTTCAGATCACGGATGTGTCCATAGCTGGACATCACTTTATAATCTTTTCCAAGAAATTTTTCTATTGTTTTAGCCTTTGCAGGAGACTCTACGATCACCAAATTCTTTTGCATAATTCATCTTTTCTTTTGAATTCGGTTGCAAACTTACACAAATAATTCACTTTACAGTATATCTTTGCATAGAGAATTCTAAATATTTCACGTATGAAAACAATTAAACAACTCATAAACGAAGGTAAAATCGACGATGCAATCCGCCTCTTGGACGAATATATACAAAAGGATAACCGCTCTGAAGAAGCCTATTATTTACGCGGAAAGGCCTACAATAAAAAAGGAGATGTCCGACAGGCGCTTAACAACTATCTGGCAGCCATGGAAATAAATCCGGATGGTCCTGCCAAGATAGCTTATGACTCATTGATACGTATCCTCGACTTTTACAATAAGGACATGTATAATCAATGATGTTTACATACGAACCGTTCAATGGCTCTATAAATCTCTCCTATCCAAAGGACAAGCGAAGTTGAAGCAATAATCATCAACCAGTCCTTCCAAGGCAGCGGAACCACATTGAACATCTTTCCACCGAATGTAACGATCAGATATTGACCGACTACAATAATCAGTGCAACAAGCAGAAAACTCTTGCATTCAAGCAAATGTGCAAATGCTGAACGTCCTTCCATAAATGCCTTGGCATTAAACATGTTCCAGAATTGCAACATCACAAAGAAGGTAAAGAATCGCGACAGGTCAAGCGGCTTCAATCCATCGTTGGAATGGAAATAGAGCAACAATCCCAAGAGCACGACAACGAACAGTGCACCAACACCAAAAATACGGTATGCCATCGGGTGCGTGATGATAAAGTCGCCGTTCTTTCCGCTCCGACGCGGTTTGTCTTTCATCACTCTTTCGTTCGGCGGAAGCGAAGCCAATGCAGCGGCTGCAAAAGTATCCATGATCAGATTCACCCACAGCATCTGCGTAATCGTCAATGGCGATTCCGTTCCAATCAGTGAACCGATCAATACAATCAGACAGGCTGCCACATTGATTGTCAACTGAAACAAGAGGAATTTCTGAATATTGCGATAAAGCGAACGTCCCCACATCACAGCGCGTGTGATACTACTGAACGAATTGTCCAGAATCGTGATATCACTGGCCTCTTTAGCAACCGAAGTACCGTCGCCCATTGAAAGGCCCACTTGTGCAGCCTTCAGTGCAGGAGCATCATTTGTTCCATCACCCGTTACAGCCACAACAGCATTCTTCGACTGTAGCAATCTTACCAATCGCTGTTTGTCCGTAGGACGCGCACGACACATAATTTTCAAGTCAAGCACACGGTCAAGCGCCTCTTCGTCAGTCAGTGCTTCAAAACCCGGTCCCGTAATGATATTACGATCTGTATCTGTTTCTTTCCAAGTACCAATCTGTCGGGCAATCTCGCGTGCCGTTCCCGGCGTATCGCCTGTCACAATCTTAACATCGATACCCGCATCCAGACAACTTTGTACAGCTGCCGGCACATCTCTGCGCACAGGATCGGATATAGCAACAATACCAATATATGTCAGATTCACATTACGCAAACGTCCATCGGCAAAGAATGAATCATCGGCATTATCATCCACAATCTGGTAAGCGAAGCCCAATGTTCGCATGGCCTGATTCTGATAAGCCAGAAGTTGCTTGCCAATCATCTCTTTGCACTCGTCGACCGACTTGTAAGTTCCGTCTATTGCCACACGACTACTGTTAGCCAACACAATTTCAGGAGCACCTTTCACATACAGCACTTTCTTACCCAGCAATGCCGATTTGACCAGCGTTGCCATATATTTGCGTTCGGTAGAAAATGTCAGCTGATCGAGCACTGTCGCATTCTCACGCAGTTCCAAATAATTTTGTTTCTGTCCGTTAAGCCACAAGAGCAATGCAGCCTCCGTAGGATTTCCTAACGTGGCGATCTTCTCGCCCGAGAAATCGAGGAATGCCGTTGAGTTTGCCGAAATGCCTTCGCGTATCAGATTACTCAACTCATCATTGCCCAACTGCTGATCGTTCAGATTATAAAAGCGTGTCTCGTGTACCTGCATCTGGTTCTGAGTCAATGTTCCCGTCTTGTCTGTACAGATTACGGTCGTAGCGCCCATCGTTTCGCAGGCATGCATCTTACGCACCAGATTGTTCGTTTTAAGCATTCTGTTCATGCTCAGAGCCAAGCTTAGCGTTACGCTCATCGGCAGACCTTCGGGCACAGACACAACGATCAGTGTGACTGCAATCATAAATATGTTCAATATATGACTGATCAAATCCATCATCGGCATTCCAGAAGCCGACAACAGCAGTTTAATAAGCAATGCTATAAATGTAACAGCTGCAATGGTATATCCACCTTTGCTGATCACTTTAGCCAGACCGGCAAGTTGCATCTGTAAAGGCGTCTCTACATTATTCTCTATCTGTGAACCCTCGTACACCTTTCCATAACCCGTTGCATCGCCCACTTTCTCCACTTCCATGATTCCATGGCCGTCGGCAACAGTTGTTCCGCGCATCACCACATTAGATGGATAAGTTGCATCAGGATCGAAATCGGCCTCGTTCACCGTTTTTGAAGTCAGCGGCTCACCCGTCAATGTTGATTCGTTCACTTGCAGAGAGACAGCCTCCAGCAGATGTCCATCGGCCGGAATCTCCTCTCCTGTTTCCAAAAGAACCAAATCTCCTACAACGACCTCTTTTTTTAGCACCTGACTGATATTTCCTTCGCGGATGACCTTCACCATCGTATCATCGTTGACCGTATTCAAAACACTGAATGCCTTATTCGCCTTCACTTCAAAAGCGAACCCCACACCAGTAGCCAATATAATAGCAAAAAAGATACCCAGCGGTTCAAGGAATGCCGTGAAGCCTTGTGCTTCAGGACCCCAACAGTGAACACCGGCAATAATCATTGACAAGAACCATGCAACGAGCAGAATTCTGATAATCGGATCCTCAAATTTTTCAATGAATTGGCTCCAGAGGGAAGCTTTCTTGGGAGGAGTGAGTACATTTTCTCCATAGCGGTTTCTGTTCTCTTCGACTTGTTGCCTATTAAGCCCTTGATATTGCTTTTTCTCCATAAATAATTGTCTTATTTAATTTTAGGTGGCAAAGGTAGTGAAAAAGCCCAATAACCCCAAGAAAAGGATAAAAAGAAGTTTGCATAATTATTGGATGCCTCAAAAATTTTGAGTTCATTTGTTTCAACTTTACAAATAGTTGCTAAAGTTGTTCTATATAATACAGAATATGAAGATTCAATTTTTAGGAGCTGCACAGGAAGTTACAGGCAGCAAACATCTCATCACAACATCCAAAGGTAAACGCATCCTTCTTGACTGTGGAATGTATCAGGGCAAAGGATTGGAAACCGATGCCATGAACAGGGATTTAGGGTTTAACCCGCGTACAATTGACTATTTAGTCCTCACACATGCGCATATTGACCATTCCGGTCTGATTCCTTACATATATAGTTTGGGATTCCGTGGATCTGTGATCTGCACAACGGCCACCCGCGATCTATGTGCTCTGATGCTCAAAGACTCCGCTCATATTCAGGAAAAAGATACGGAGATGTTCAACAAGAAGCGTGCTTTCCGCCACGAACCTCCTGTTAAACCAATCTACCGCATGTCGGATGCCGAAGGCTGTATGAATCTGTTTATCAGCGTCTCCTACGGCCGCCGTTTCTATATGAACGACGAGATCAGCGTCAAATTCACCAACACCGGTCATATGCTCGGAAGCGGTGCTGCTCATCTTCGCATCATCGAAAATGGCAAACCGGTGAACATCACTTATACAGGCGATCTCGGTCGTCTTCAGAACCCGATACTTCAATCGCCCGATCCATTTCCACCTTGCGATTACATGATTGCCGAATCGACTTACGGCAACCGTCTTCATGGCGAGATGAAAGAGGTTTCGGAACGCCTTTTGGAAATCATTTACAACACTTGCGTAAGAGACAAAGGACCGCTCATTATCCCTTCGTTTGCCATCGGCCGTACGCAGGATATCGTCTATGCGCTCAACAATTTGTTCAATGAAGGGCGTTTACCAAAGATACAGATTTTCGTCGATAGCCCATTGGCTGTCAATGCCTGCGACATCTTCCGCCTTCATGCCGACGGATTGAATGACGATGTTCGCAATACGATGCTCACCGACCCTGATCCTTTCGGATTCAACTCACTGCATTATATTAAAGAAGTGGAAGATTCCAAGCGACTGAACAGTTACAACAAACCTTGCGTGATCATCTCACCCTCAGGCATGTTGGAGGCAGGTCGTGTAAAGCATCATTTCCGCAATCATGTGGAAGATCCGCGCTGCTCAGTGCTCATTGTCGGTTATTGCTCACCGAACACTTTAGGTGCGCGCATTCAGCGTCCCGGTCTGAGAGAAGTGTCCATCTTCGGCAAGATGTACGATATGCGTGCCAGTGTCAACAAGATCGAGGCTTATTCAGGTCATGGCGATTACAAAGAGATGATTGAAACCATCACCACCGCGCCGGTTGACCGTGTGAAGAAACTCTTCCTTGTACATGGCGAATACGATGTGCAGTGCGATTATCGCAATGCCTTGCAGACAGCCGGTTACCGGGATGTAGAGATTCCGCGCCGTGGCGACTGGTATGAGTTAGATTGATTGATTATAGATCATCTATTTCCTCTGTGTCCTGCTCCATAATCTTTGAAGCCAGCGTATCTGCCGCATGGATGATGGAAACGAGCGGATGCAGAGAACCTGCCGTGTCATAACTGCGCAATTGTTCGAAACTGTTGAAGTTGAGATCCCAGGCTCCCATGTGCCAACGTATGGCGAGCATCTCCGACTCGGTGATTTCCAATCCGCTATAAAGCAGCATCACGACGGATTTCTCGCCGTGTCCTATCGGCAAGTTCTTGTAAGTCACCTTATAACCTTCCGAATCTTCCCATTGTCCGAGAGCGTTCTTCCGTTTCTTTGTGGTTCTGACATAGATATCGCTTTTGCAGACATCATGCAGCAGACTGGCAATGATTACATTATCTCGTTTCACCTCGCGCTCGAGCGTCGGTTCCAAGGTCTTCATGCCTTCCCAAACTACCAGTGCCGCCTTGCAGGTATTCAGCGAATGCTGTACCAGTCCACCTTCCTTATTCAGATGATGTCCTGCCGAAGCCGGTGCCAGAAAGAACCCGTTATTTTCGAGTTCATCAATCACATCCTCCACTCCGTCGCGTCCTGTAGACCGCAACAATTCCAAAAACTCCTGTTTACAAGCTGTATCTTCAGTTTTCATTCTTAATTCATTATAAAATAAGTTCTAACGCCTTTGCAAATAAGCATTGACGCGGATAAAGGTAGAGAATAATTCTGACATA
>DAIMYP010000058.1:13804-24846 GCA_036734445.1 Tannerellaceae bacterium | reverse complement strand
GTATGAAAGTATATACTTTGGGGATACGAAAGTATATACTTTTTTACAGCAAATATATTACAGACTTAATCACCTTACAATCAGCTTCTGCAAAGCCAGTTGTTCACTACCCTTCGTAATCTTCACAATATAAAATCCGGCATTTAATAAGAAATCGGCATTTCCTGACGACAATATCTTTGCCATCACTTGTTGTCCGCTCAAATTATATACGCTAATCACACTGCCGGAAACAAAACCATTCACAGAAACCGATCCGTTTCCTGCACAGATAATACCATTAGATGAATGGACTTCCGCATTGGATGTCGGTAATTCAAAATTCATCTTGTTATCCATCCAAACAATTCTGTTTTTCAAAAAATCCTTCACTGCAGATACTTCGCCGGCATACGAGCCATAAATCATCGGGTTCTTTTGGATATAATCATTTAATATGGGCCAACGTTTAAAATTCAATTCCTGCGACTCATTGATAACATTGGCTGTACTGTCAATAAAAGACAATAATGATTCTGCATTAATGTTTCCACTAATACGCGCATCGCTCCATATATCTTTCTGTTCCTTCGAAGAAGTATTGATAATACGACTAGCAAAAGTTTTCATTCCATTGGCACACGACCCTTTAGTACGAAAGATGAAATCAGATAACGAATTGATCGGATAAGTACGATTATCATTTTCAAAAGCGATATCAAAATCCCAAATGGGTCCTGTATAAAACTTGTCGCTACCTCTATCTTTACTCATATTGACACTCCAGAAGGTATCTGTATTTCCACAGAGTTCACCAATCAAAAAGTTCTTAAGGAAAGATTCCAAATCAAGAATACTCCTGTATCCCTTTGTCGGATCATTATACCATGACCCTAAAACCGTATTTTCCAACTGATTAAAATAATTCCGGATATAAACGGTCTGTGCTCCTACTATCTCATCATCTTTAGGAGATTTGATAGTTACAGGGATTTTCAGAAGAGCTGATTCAAACCAAGAGATTTCTTGATGAGCATAAGCATCAATTTCCACATAATAACCACCGCTTAGGTTCGGAAGAGAGAGAGCATCTTTCGTCATTTCAGTGATATCAATACGATCTTTTTTCACTTCAATCTGATCGCAAAGTTGATAGCATCCTTTATATTCGCCATTCAAAATAACATCGACAGGAGTCCCCGAAGGCGTATATTTCATTTTGAAGCGCTTACTAATCTCGAAAGCTATCAGATTACGCATCAAAGTCTTATCACTATAATTATTGATTAATGTCCAGTTCTTTGCTTTTGCAGGGAAATCGAGTAACTTGGTACTGTTAAACAATTTCATCCGATAGGGCTTTTTGGGAAAAGCCCAACTTGCATTACCTCGTCCTCTGATGTTCAAACTATCTGTATAAAACTTCTTGCCATTTTTTGAAATAATGGAAACAATTCCTTTTACATAATTTTCTTTAGAAAGAATATCTTCACTATTTGTGGTATGAATAACAACCACCGGTATATTTGTAATCTGATAAAGCTGACTGTCGTCGCCTTCACCCTCAACTCCAAAGAAATGCAACTCAGCAATATTACATCTCACATTATTCGGCCCTACATAACGAACATAACGAAAGCTTCTGCTGCAGGAAATATTCACAGTTGTCATCACACCATCTTGCGGCGCACTTTTTATAATATATATAGGTATAGCATCTCCGAAATCAGGATTATTGGCTCCTTCTATAATGCCTAATGCCAAACGGTTGGCATAACTTTTACGTGATGCGAAAGAAACTTGTTTAATTATGCATTGCTTTCCTAAATCAAGACCAACCCATCCGCCGCTCCTATCGTATGCAGCAAAATAGGTATCCAAATTATTATCGAAAACATTATTCTTTGTGTTGACAGTCGTCGACTGAACACCTCCGGAAACAGTGTAATCGGCAGAATAAGTTGAACCGATTATCGTACCTTTCAACGATTCATAACTCTGCGACGAAAGCGAAAGACAAAACAACAAGCTGATTAGAGTAAAGACGATTTTCATGGATTATAAATAAATGGTAACACGTAAAAAAAGAGAGGTGCCTGCACTGCAAACATCTCTCCTATATATAAAGATTAGAATAAATTCTATCTTACAAGAATTAAAGAGCACCTACAGCTTTTAATGCAGCATTGGTATTGTGTACAGCTGCTGCACTCTTAGCAAATGCTTCTTTCTCAGCTGCATTCAAATCAAGTTCAACAACCTTCTCGATACCATTCTTTCCTAAGATAACAGGAACACCGATGCAAAGATCTGATTCGCCATATTCGCCTTCCAGATAAACTGAGCAAGGAATCATCTTCTTCTGGTCGTGGATAATTGATTCAACAACATAAGCTCCTGCTGCACCTGGTGCATACCAAGCAGATGTACCCAGAAGTTTAGTTAATGTAGCACCACCAACCATTGTAGAAGAAACAACTTCCTGAAGTTTTTCTTCGCTCAGCAATGTGCTAACCGGAATTCCTTTATATGTAGCCAAACGAGCCAACGGAATCATTGTTGTATCACCATGACCGCCGATTACGATGCCTTCAACTTCGTTAGCATTGCAACCAAGAGCTTGTGACAAGAAATATTTGAAACGTGAGCTATCCAAAGCACCACCCATACCGATAACGCGGTTCTTCGGCAGACCAAGAGACTTCAATGCCAAATAAGTCATCGTATCCATTGGGTTAGAGATAACTACAAGGATTGCATTTGGAGAATGCTGCAGAATATTCTGTGCTACACTCTTTACAATACCTGCATTTACGCCGATCAACTCTTCACGAGTCATACCCGGTTTACGAGGAATACCAGAAGTGATCACTACAACATCAGAATTTTCTGTTTTGCTGTAATCATTTGTACAACCTACTACTTTTGTATCGAATCCTAACAGTTGTGCTGTCTGGTTCATATCCATAGCTTTACCTTCGGATACACCTTCCTTAACATCAAGCATGACTACTTCGTCTGCTACCTCATGAAAGATAAGCACGTTCGCTACTGTTGCGCCAACATTACCGGCGCCTACGACTGTTACTTTTGACATAATGATAAGTTTTTAAATATTGTTATTAAATAATACTCTCTCAATTGATTCACAAAGATACTAGCTATTATTGAATAAAGAAATTTTTCCGTAAATAATTTTTACTCTACATATAATACCAATCCTTTCAAGTATTCACCTTCTGGATGATAGATGTTTACGGGATGATCAGCAGGCTGAGTCAACTGATGAAGAATACGGACACGACGGCCTGTTGCAGCAGCAGCACTAAAGACAGCCAAACGAAAATCATCTTTGCTTACCACTTGTGAACATGAGAATGTAAAGAGTATGCCACCTGACTTTATCTTTTTAAACGCTACCTCATTAAGCTTCCGATAACCTTGCAACGCATTGCGCAACACACTTTTGTGCTTGGCAAATGCTGGAGGATCCAGAATAATCAGATCATAACTGTTATCAATCTTTTCCAAAAACTTGAATGCATCTTCTGCAAAAGCTTCATGACGGGGATCAGCGCCAAAATTCATTTCAATATTCTTGTTCGTCAAAAAGATAGCCTTTGCCGAACTATCAACAGAATGCACCAACTTTGCTCCTCCACGCATGGCATAACATGAGAATCCTCCCGTGTAACAGAACATGTTCAAGACAGAACGGTCTTTTGAATAATATTCAAGCAATTTGCGGTTCTCGCGCTGATCGACAAAGAATCCCGTCTTCTGACCTTTTTGCCAGTCGACAAAAAATTTCAATCCATTTTCAACTGCAATATTATCACCGGTATTTCCATATAAATAACCATCTTCGCTTTCCAGATTCGCTTTGAAAGGGAGCGTAGTTTCAGACTTATAATAGATGTTCTGCAAAGAAGGACCTAGCACTTTTTTCAATGCTTCAGCAACAGCAAAACGTGCAAAATGCATACCAACCGAATGGGCTTGCATAACTGCCGTATGAGCATAAATATCAACAACTAGACCTGGAAGATTATCTCCCTCACCATGGATCAGTCGATAGGTATTATTACTATCTTCCTTTACCAAATGAAGTGCCTGACGCATTTGATAAGCACACTGAATACGTTCTTCCCAAAAAGCATCATCAATATCAACCTGTTTAAAAGAGAGTATTCGTACCGTAATGCTGCCTATCTGATAGTGTCCAATACCCAAGAACTGTTTGCCATAGCCATAGACCTCGACTAAATCACCTTCTTTCGGTTGGCCATCAATTGATTGAATTGCACCCGAAAACACCCACGGATGGAATCTCAGCAGAGATTCCTCTTTTTTAGGTTTGAGAAATACTTTACAATAATTCATTGCCTTCTTTCAGTTGGTTATATATTTTCAGACATGCCCATGCATCCAATGCGGCATACTTTTGTTGTGCATCAGTCAAGATTTCTGCATCCCAATTGGTAAGACGCTGTCCTTTTGATATTTTCTTATTAAACATGATTGCATATATCTTTTGCAAACTTGCTTCCTTGATGCCATAAGCACCAACCATATTCTGCAAGTCCACAAAATTGGCAGGTATAATTTCCACCCGCTTGTTCATTGCACCAAAATCATCACGCAGAGACAAACCAATTTTCTTTACTTGCGAATCACTCAAGAAATCCTTCAGTACATCTGGAATTCCTATATGATTCAAACGGAATAAGAAACATGTGTCAGCCGTTGATATCTGCATCAGCGAAATCTTATTATGTTGTCCCTTTTTGAAACTGGGACGAGTTTCCGTATCAAAACCAATAAGAGGAAACTTATAAAGATATGAGACAGCCTTCTCGGCATCTTTTTCTGTATCAATTACAATAATCCGTCCTAAGAATTCTTCTATTGGAAGCTGGGCTATCTCCTCTTTTGTTATCGATTCTATATATTCCTGTATCATGCTTTTTCGTCACTTCTTAAAGCATCTTCATCACTATATCGCACAGTATGAAGAGCTTTTAATGCATTTAATAATTGTTGTCCCCAAAATTCTTTAAAATTGGTATAACACATGACGATTGCGGCATGCATTACTTCTTCATTTCCTTCTCGATAGAGAGAAATAAAGTTTTCAATATCCTGATAGACATCAGCCAAATTTTCCGAGATTGTAGCAGCGATGGGCGTATCACTATACTGCATATCCTCGTGGAATGTATCCAAAAAAGAATCTCTATCTCCCAGCAACACAGATAAGTTTGAACGAACCATTTCGTAAGTTTCTTCTGTTACCGAAAGCTCCAGATCCGCATCTTCATCCTCTTCCAATTCAGGCAAGAGAGTAGCCTTCAAATATAATAAAGGTAAAATCTTAATTGCCTTGTTTACGAAATCAAACAATTCCGATTCAGCCGCATGCTCCACAAAAGCACAATACTCCAAAGCCACTGTAACGAATTCCAGTGTATTACGTTCGTATATTGGATTGCTTTTCTTTTTCATCTCGTCTATCATATTATATCGAAGAAGTACTAAGCTTTTAGAACTTAATGTCTGCAAAAGTACAAAATTCTTTTATACTTTCACCCATTGCCCTTTTGTTTTGTCTGATAATCCTTCTTTCATTATGCGTGGCAGAAATAATTAACAACGCTTACAAGTGGCTTAATCGCTGTATTTATGCTTGTTTTGGCAAGTATGTTTTACAACATTGTTCTCAAACATGAATGGATAATTGGTTATTCCATTAACAATTTCTAATTTGCGCCTCGTGAATAAGAGGTTCACAGTTAATCTTTATTGTTAAAAACTAAAAATAAGAACATATCATGAAGGTTTATCAAACAAACGAAATTAAGAACATCTCTATTTTGGGAAGTTCTGGCTCTGGGAAAACCACTCTCGCTGAAGCAATGCTTTTCGAGGGTGGAGTTATAAAACGTCGCGGAACTGTTGCTGCAGGAAACACGGTTAGCGATTATTTCCCGGTTGAGAAAGAGTACGGATACTCAGTTTTCTCGACCGTTTTCAGTGTTGAATGGCAAGATAAAAAGTTGAATTTTATTGATTGTCCGGGTTCCGACGACTTTATCGGCGGTGCGGTTTCTGCTTTGAATGTAACAGATACCGCATTGATGGTGCTTAATGCACAATATGGCGTTGAAGTAGGCACAATCAATCAATTCCGTTACACAGAACAGTTTCATAAACCTGTTATTTTCATCGTTAATCAATTAGATCAGGAGAAAGCTGACTTTGATGGAACAATCGCCCAACTCAAAGACCAATATGGAGGAAAAGTTGTAGAGATTCAATATCCTGTTTCTGTAGGTGCTTCTTTCAATGCAGTTATTGATGTATTGAAGATGAAGATGTATCGCTGGAAACCTGAAGGCGGCGTTCCAGAAGTATTGGATATTCCAGCCAGCGAAGCTGACAAAGCAATGGAATTGCATAAAGCACTTATTGAATCGGCTGCTGAACATGATGATGCATTGATGGAGAAATTCTTTGAAGAAGGTTCACTTTCAGAAGATGATATGCGTGCCGGTATCCGTGCCGGATTAATCACACGCGGAATGTTCCCTGTATTCTGTGTATGTGCAGGTCGCGATATGTGCGTTCGCCGTACCATGGAATTTCTTGGCAATGTTGTTCCTTGTACAGACAAGATGCCTCGTTTGGTTACAACCGAAGGCGAAGAAGTAACACCGGATCCAAACGGACCGACGAGTGTATTCTTCTTTAAGACAACCATGGAACCTCATATTGGTCAAGTATCCTATTTCAAAGTAATCTCCGGTAAAGTAAAAGAAGGCGATGATCTTCTGAATGCTGATCGAGGTTCAAAAGAACGTATTGCCCAGCTCTTTGCTGTAGCCGGACAAACACGTACTGAAGTTGAAGAAATGGTTGCCGGAGATATCGGTGCTACTGTTAAACTGAAAGACTTGCGTCGTGGCAATACATTAAATGGTAAGGGATGCGATTACAAATTCAACTTCATCAAATATCCGGATCCTAAGTTCCGTCGTGCTATCAAACCGGTAAATGAAGCCGATTCAGAGAAAATGATGGAAATCCTGATACGTATGCGTGAAGAAGATCCAACATGGGTCATCGAGCAATCAAAGGAATTGAAACAGACTATTATTTCCGGTCAGGGAGAATTCCATCTCCGCACATTAAAATGGCGTATTGAGAACAACGACAAATTGCCTATTGAATTCCTGGAGCCAAAGATTCCGTATCGTGAAACCATTACAAAGGCAGCTCGTGCCGACTATCGTCATAAGAAACAATCAGGTGGTGCCGGACAGTTCGGTGAAGTACATTTGATTGTTGAACCTTATTACGAAGGAATGCCTGCTCCTGATGTTTATCGTTTCGGAGGACAGGAATATAAGATCAGCGTTCGTGATACACAAATTATCGACTTGGAATGGGGCGGCAAATTGGTATTCATCAACAGTATTGTTGGTGGTTCTATCGATGCTCGCTTTATGCCGGCTATTCTGAAAGGTATCATGGGCAGAATGGAACAAGGACCTCTTACCGGTTCATACGCCCGCGACGTACGTGTAATCGTATACGATGGAAAGATGCACCCGGTTGACAGTAATGAAGTTTCCTTCATGCTTGCAGGACGTAACGCATTCAGTACAGCATTTAAAAATGCCGGTCCAAAGATTTTGGAACCTGTATTCGATGTTGAAGTTTCTGTTCCTTCTGACTATCTGGGTGATGTAATGAGCGATTTGCAAGGTCGCCGCTCAATCATCATGGGTATGACCAGCGAAAAAGGATATCAGAAACTGATGGCTAAAGTGCCATTGAAAGAGATGTCTACTTATTCTACATCATTGAGTTCAATCACAGGCGGTCGCGCTTCATTCACTATGAAGTTTGCAAGCTATGAACTTGTTCCAACTGAGGTTCAGGATAAGTTGTTGAAAGCATATGAGGCAACTCAAACAGAAGAATGATTTATTATCCTAAATAAAATTTTCTATAATTTTGAATTTAAAAAGGCTGCTCTTGTGAAAGACCAGCCTTTTTGATTTTCAATATATTACTACTTATTATCTGGCATACTTTTGTACACGGGCATCATTGATAACGCCTTTCCAATTCATTCCAAACCCAAAATCATATTTATTCCCTTCGCTATCCTGATAGCAATCCATATCGCGGGGAACATCTTCAAATTGCTTTTCAACGGTTTCCATACTAGCCGGCATCTGCATAGGAAGTAATCCACTTGGTTCGAACTTACCTTTAATAATATCCATAACTGCTTGCCCCTGCGTTTCATAATTAACGACAATAGCATCTGCAGCCTTCTCAAATTCAGAGACAATGCAAGGTTTCATCAGGGTAACCGATACAACAACAGGCTTTCCTTTCATGGCATTTTTGGTATCCTGTACAAGTTGCATATCCGACTTATTTGCCGTTACAACCGATTTGTTCTTATAAGAACGATTGGCAGATTTTTCAAACGGATCGCCACCGGCTATACTGACTTCGCGAGCAGTCGTTGCCTGATAATCATTATACTGTAAACTGATAGGAACATATCCGTTTCCACCATTGGTGCGATCTTCCTTACTGTATCCAGTTCCACTATTCGGTGATTCAATAAAAACAATGGCAAAATCAGCCTTGTCCGGAGCATCGACAACTGTATAATACTTGCTGATCGTAGATAATTTTACAGGATAATCCCACCTATCCGGTGTTGTATGACCGAACCAGTCTGCCATACCTTTATAGAAACGCTTCGGAACATACACTTTCTTCTTCGCTTTGATAGGAAGGACATTGGATTTGTTCTTTAATAAAACAATCGACTTGAGTTGGGCTTCATACCCAGCCTTCATAAATTCCGGACAACCTACAATCTTCTGACTTTCTACAGGATCAAGATAAGGATTCTCAAACAATCCTACACGAAAGATATTTGTCAGCAATCTTATTGCCGATTGTTCAAATCTTTCGCGCATTGCTTTTTCGCCGTATTCATCCACGCCCATCTGGTACGCTTTCAAAACTGGTCCTTTATCATTATTACCCCCAAACTGGTCTACTCCTGCCTTAATTATTTCATAATGGCGTTGAGCAATACTCAGATTCTCAGCTCCCCAACATTTTCCTTCAAAATTACCCGGATCAGTCACATCATTAGTAATACCCCAATCCGTACAAACAACGCCATCATAATGATAGACGCCACGGAGCAGATCTGTGATCAGATAGCGATTATAACTATTACCTCTGTTCGAACCCGAACCTCCATTCTGATTATAAGATATCGTATAATAAGGCATGACAGCCGAAGCTGACTTTGTTGAACCATCCAGTTTGAAAGCTCCTTCCGTAAAAGTTTTCAAGAGCGTCTCAAAATTATTGCCCGGATAAACCGCATACTTTCCATAACCGAAATGAGCATCTCGTCCTCCTTCTTCCGGTCCGCCTCCCGGCCAATGTTTTACCATCGCATTCACACTAAACATTCCCCAATCGCCTCCATTATCAGAAGAAGACTGAAAACCATCACAATAAGCTCTTGCCATATCCGTGGCTAGATGTGGATCTTCACCGAAAGTGCCATTTACACGAGACCAGCGGGGTTCGGTCGCCAAATCAATCTGTGGAGAAAGAGATGTTGCTATACCCAATGCTCTGTATTCGCGCGAAGCAATGTCACCAAAATTCTTAACGATAGCCGGATCGAAAGTAGCAGCCAGACCTAACTGCCCAGGCCACAGGGAGATTGTACCTCCAGCGCCATAATTATATTCAGTTGTCGCTGCCGTTCCATTGCGTGGATCCGAACTGTTATTTGCCGGAATACCATGACCGATTCCTTCCGTCAACTCCTGAACATTATTATTCCAGCGAGCAGCCACCGACGGACTTTCCACTTTCGTTACCAAAACATGTCGCACATTATCTTCAGAAAGAAACTTCTTTTGAGAATCAGTCAAATCATAAGAATGAGCACCACTATCCTCGAATTTCTTTCCATTGTAGGTTGAAGCACCCATACCTCCCGAAGCTGCGGGGATAGATTGATGAGAACTATAAAGCATTAATCCGGCAATTTCTTCTATAGAAAGCTGATGAGCCAGATCTTTAGCGCGTTCACCATAAGGCAAACGCCAGTCTTCATAATTATCCAAAATGCCATTGCGATTCAAATCCTTGAAAGCAAACCCATCAACTGTAAGAATTTTCACTCCGGATTTTGTTGAGTAACCCAATGTTTTACCACCGCTTTGTTGAATAAGATGGATATTATCCACATACACTTTATCCGTAAATTTGCCTGACGAATCAGGTTGCACTGCCCATACGGAAGGAACGGCAAGAGCAACAAGCCATAATAGATTCTGTTTTTTCATGGAAATCTTCATTAGTTATTACTGTCGCAAAGATAAAAAATAAATGTTTTGTTATCGTAACAATGCAGACTTTTAGAAGTAAAAAATACAAAATAAGCAGATAAGTCATTTAACAAATTAAACATATTTGTTTAAACTACACTAATTAAATTTGATGCATCAATCGTCTATTGAAAATGGATAACAAATGGAAAAACGATCATTCTGCATTCAATTTATATTATGTAACTACAAATATATCTGTAAAATACATAAGTAATAAGATTAGAGTTTTCAGTAGAGGGAATATCATACTTGTTGAAAAATTAAAATAAATCACAATTAATTCAAAAGGTATAAATAATTTAAAATTATATTTCATACATTTGCGCAGTTGATATGATACATGTTGAATTGGTTCAATACTAAACTATAGTTACTCGCACAAAGTAAACGCTCAAACAAAAAGATTTTTTTTATCAGTCAAAACTAAAAAGACTTTTGTCTTACAAAACTAATATCTGTTCACTAAATAAAAAACGTTATGTCAAAAAAATTAAACTCAATCAGCTTAATTCTATTTGTATGCGCTTTGTGTTTCACCGGGAACGCATATGCAAATCTTGCAGTTGTTAAGCAGAGCACCAATGTCTCCCAGCAATCAGGGAAAGTCAC
>DAIMYP010000058.1:7735-13704 GCA_036734445.1 Tannerellaceae bacterium | reverse complement strand
ATCTTGCAGTTGTTAAGCAGAGCACCAATGTCTCCCAGCAATCAGGGAAAGTCACAAAAAGGGAAGATTTGCCAGATGAACTTTATAAACCAATGTCTCCCAGCAATCAGGGAAAGTCACTGGTACCGTAAAAGATGCCTCAGGTCCTGTTACCGGTGCATCAGTTGTTGTAAAAGGAACCACTAATGGAACGATTACTGACTTAAAAGGTAATTTCACATTGGAAGGCGTAAAGAGAGGAGACATCATCCAGATTTCTTTTATTGGTTATAGTACATTGGAAATACCGTACAAAGGCCAAGCCCTTGGAACTGTCAATCTAGCAGAAGACACCCAGAAACTAGACGAAGTTGTTGTCACCGCCTTGGGTATCAAACGAGAAAAGAAAGCCTTAGGTTATGCGATGCAGGAACTCAAAGGTGATGACCTGGTAAGTGCTCGCGAAACAAACGTAACGAATGCATTATCCGGAAAAGTTTCCGGTTTGCAGATTATCCGTTCGAGCAATGGTCCGGGTTCTTCTTCAAAGATACAATTACGTGGTAGCAACTCCGTTACAGGTTTGAACCAGCCGTTGATTGTTGTCGATGGTATTCCAATGGATAACTTCACAGGAGCCAACAACAACGACTTCTGGAATCCATCTGCCGATATGGGTAACGGACTTTCGGATATCAACCCCGAAGATATTGCCAGCATGTCTGTATTGAAAGGTGCTTCTGCAGCAGCTTTGTATGGATCGCGTGCAGGTAATGGTGTTATCTTGATCACAACGAAAACGGGTAAAAAGAGCGACGGTCTAGGTATCACGGTCACGAGTTCAGTATCTGCCGAAACTCTTTTCTTGAATCCTGAACTGCAAAACAGTTTCGGACAAGGCTCACTGGGCGTTTATGACGAACTCAAAACACTGAGCTGGGGTCCGAAAATTGAAGGACAATCCTATAAGAAATGGGATGGCAGCAATGGCAACATGCAAGCTTACAATAATGCAGACAATTACTTCAAGACAGGAACCAACCTGACCGAAAATATTGCCTTCGCGCAACAATACAACAATACCTCTGTATATACTTCCTTGACAAGGATGGACGATCAGAGTAAGATTCCGGGAGCATCGCTGGCTCGTACAAACTTAACGATGCGTGCATTGTCGAAATTCGGCAAAAACGAACGTTGGACTTTGGATGCCAAAATGCAATATATCAACTCGAATGCAGAAAACCGTCCTATCAGCGGTGCCAATTCATCAAACGTATTTGCTACAATCTATCAGTTGCCTATTTCCATGGATATTCGTGACTTCTCTGCAGCAAAAGATGAGAACGGCAAAATGATCTGGTACGGAGGCGGTCAGCAAATCAACCCGTACTGGTCTTCAAAGTATGTATATAATCAGGACGTTCGCGACCGTTTCTTACTGTACGGCTCTCTGAAATATGCCTTCACCAGTTGGTTGAATGCCGAGATCAGAGGCGGTAGTGATATGTATTTCACCGATTATACCTCAAAAACATACGCCGGAAGTCCTTTGACCAACAGCGGACGCTACAGCATCGGACAAGATCGTTTCTACGAAAACAACTACAGTTTTCTCATCTCTGCAGCAAAAGATAACCTGTATG
This sequence comes from Tannerellaceae bacterium, assembly GCA_036734445.1. Classification (GTDB taxonomy): domain Bacteria; phylum Bacteroidota; class Bacteroidia; order Bacteroidales; family Tannerellaceae; genus Parabacteroides. The sequence goes on along the minus strand of DAIMYP010000058.1, from coordinate 12,079 downwards.
GTAAATGGGGCGGATCGGCTACATTTGGTGGAAACCTGATGTTGCGTCAGAAAAAGAAAGTTTCTGCATCGCCTGACGAACTCAATGTTCCTGACTTGTTCACGCTGGGTAATGCAAAGACCAAAATCAATGGTTCAGAAGAATTCAACAGAAAGAAAATCAATTCATTATATGGTACTGTTCAAGTTAACTACGATGGTTTCTTCTTCCTGGACGGAACTTTCCGTAATGACTGGTCATCTACATTGAGCAAGAAGAATCGTTCATTCTTCTATCCTTCTATTTCAGCATCGTGGGTTATTTCCGACATGTTGAACAAGATGGAAAAGCCTTTGCCAAGCTGGTTTACATTTGCTAAAGCTCGCGCATCATTTGCACAAGTAGGTAACGACATGGATGCCTATCAGTTATACAACACCTATTCTATAGGCAGTGATCCTCAAGGAAATACAACAGTTTCCACAAAGGGTACATTATACAATGAGAACGTACGTTCAGAGCTTATTTCTTCTTGGGAAGCCGGTGCAGAAGTGAGATTCTTCAACAACCGTTTAGGACTTGACTTTGCCTGGTATAAGTCGAACGCACGCCGTCAGCTTTTAAATTTGCCGATGGATCCACTTTCGGGTTATTCAAGCAAGAAGATCAATGCAGGTGATATTCAGAATACAGGTATAGAGTTAATGTTGAACGCTCGTCCGATACAGACGAAGAGTGGCTTCTCATGGGACTTGATGATTAACTTCTCCAAGAACACCAACAAGATCATCGAATTGACACCGGACATCAAACTATATTCGTTGGGCGGATATGATAACGTTCAGGTTTATGCCACAGCCGGCGGTTATTACGGTGAAATATGGGGAACGCAGTTCAAACGCGTCAAAGATGAAACATCTCCATACTATGGAAAGATGATTGTAACCAAAGACGGTCTGCCTACAGGCGATACAGAGAAAGTAAAACTCGGCAATCAGCAACCAGATGCCTTGATGGGTATCACTTCAAGCTTCTCTTATAAAGGATTGGCACTTAGTTTCTTGATCGACAGCCGTTTTGGTGGTAGTATCTTCTCCGGAACAAACCGAGCATTGCAAGCTACGGGTAACGCTGCTGTAACCGTTCAAAACGGCGAGCGCCCTGATATGACTCTCGATGCCGTTTATATCGACGACAACAAGAATTATCAAGTCAACACTTCGACCATCACTACCCAACAATACTGGGAAACAGTCACAGGCAGCACAGGTAACTTGGGTATTGGCGAAGCAAACGTATACAGCGCAACCAATGTTCGTCTGCGTAACATCTCACTGAGCTATGCATTCAACAAGAAGATGCTGGTAAAAACGCCATTCCAACAACTCAAACTCGGTGTTTCCTGCAATAATGTATGGATGATCAAGAGCCATCTGCATGGCGTCGATCCTGAATCGGTTTATGCTACCAGCACCAATGCCACAGGTTTTGAAAGCGGCGGCTCACCTACTTCTCGTAACTATTTGTTCAATATAACACTAGGTTTCTAAATCACATAAAAGATACAACAATATGAAAACGATAAATAAATTAGCTTACGCGTTTGGTTTAGGCTCCTTATTGTTTACAGCATGCTCGGACTTTGAGGAGGTAAACACAGACCCTACAGCAACGACAATAGATCAGGCTCGGGTGGAATATGCCATCAACAAATCCATCACTGATGCACAACAAGATCCTGACGTAGCAGAACGTGCATTCGTATTAAACTGGAAAACGGCTGCCCGTCAGCATTTCACTTCCGGTATTGCTGTTGGTTCCTACAACAACGACTGGATCACGGCTTATTATAACCAATCAGCAGGTTGGCAGAAATCAGCTGCATTGGCCATAAGACTGGCCGACGACAAGATCGCCAAGGGATTGACCGGTCATGATGCAGAGATGATTCCGAACATGAAACAGGTGGCTCGTATCTGGCGTGCTTATCTGATGAGCGAGTTCGTTGACAACTTCGGATCGCTTCCTAAAGATGCCTTCCAAGGAGAGAATCCGCAGTTCAACAGCACAAAAGAAATCTACTATTTCATGCTTGATGAATTGAAAGATGCTGTCAATAATATCAATGCCAGCGTTACGCCAAACGATACGGAACAGAAATACGATCGCGCATACAAATTCAACATGACCAACTGGATAAAATTCGGCAACTCCATGCGTATGCGTTTAGCCATGCGTTTGTCAGAAGTGGATGCTTCCAAAGCCAAATCTGAATTTGAGGATGCAGCAAAAGGTCAATATATCTCGAAAAACGCCGAGAACTTCACCGTAGCAGAAAAATCGGGATGGGATGCTTTAACAGGTGTGATGAGTCGTGAATGGAATTCGCAGCAGCTTTCCGCTACATTGAGAAACCTGATGTTCGGTTTAGGTGGTGTAAAAACAGCTGATCAATTGAAGGATGCAAGATATCAGTCTTATATCAAACCGGCTGATTATATCGGTGTACGTTATGAAAATCATTACTCACTGTACACAAACGATCCTTGTGCAGGGTTCTGGTTCGACGGACTGCCAAACATGAATGATCCACGTGCTTACGCATTATTCTATATTCCGGGAGATTTCACCAATACACAATTCTGCTATTATCCTTCCTGGGATAATTCAGCAAAAACCTTAAAACGCAACTTGCTGAAAGAAGACAAAAAGACTGTCCTCGAAGAGATTGATGGTTCCTTCACATGGAATGCTCCGGCTATTGGTTCACATGGCGACAAAGGTGCATTGAATCAAGTATATACATTCAATGGGACCAATCCTCGTCTTGTATTGAAATACAGAAACAGCACGAGTTCACGCGTATTCTTCGGTGCTTGGGAATCCTATTTGCTGATTGCTGAAGCATCCGTAAGAGGTTGGAATGTACCGATGAGCGGAAAGGCAGCTTACGAATCAGGTATCACAGCCAGCTTCGAATTTAACGGTGTATCTTCCTATGTAGCTCAATATCTGACATCTACCGAATATAATAATGTCGGAACATCTGTTGCATGGGATCACACGGCAGAACCACCTGCAACAAAGACGATGAAGATGATCAATGGCTACACAAAGCAGGAAGAGACCTTCACCTACAAGTATCCTGTAGCTTCACAAACATTGTATGGCAAAGCATTGAACGACAAACTGACCAAGATTATCACGCAGAAGTTCATTGCCAACATGCCGTGGTTGCCAATGGAATCATGGAGCGATCAACGCCGTTTAGGATTGCCGTTCTTTGAAACACCGGCAGTTGAACAACCGTTGCTCTACATGCCTTCACTGACAAAAACGAACTACATGAATCAAAACATCAAGTTCTTCCCGCAGCGCCTCAAATTCCCGGCAAGTCTGGCAAACAGCAGCCCGGAGGGTTACAAGCAAGCAGTTGAATTACTTGGTGGTGCTGATGATGTATTTACTCCACTCTGGTGGGCAAAACATTAATCAGAATGATTCTAAAAATCAAATAGAACTCACGAACTAAGGGAATAAGCCTTACGTTTGTATTCCATAGAAAAATTTGAAAATAATTGAGACTCGTCATGCTGCGAAGCACACGAGTCTTTTTTTTGTCGTTCACTTTTTCTTTTACATTCAGTTACAACAGTAATTACATCCGATAGAAAATGCTATTGCATTCAGTTATATCATTCATTCAATATTCATGAAAATGTAAAACTACAATTGTATAATTATATTTTGACATATATCAAACGAATGATTCATTCGAATGAAAAAGATATTGCATTCAATTATAAGGACCGCTTCATTCGAATAATTCATTGCCCTCTATAACGTCGATAGAGAATAGGTTCATTCTTCCTTTTTCCTGTTATGCTTATTTACATGCAAAGAAACAAATAAAGCCTTCATATTCATTAAACAGAAAAATAATATTACTTTTGTATATGAAGTATTCAAAGATTAATTACATATTAGTATACATACAGGCACTCATCTGGATTATACTGCTTATCATACCGATCGGCATCGCTTATGTGTCTTCAAAAGGCGATATGAAATCCACCCTGGATGTGGCATCAGGAACCATTCGGATTGGACTTCCTACTGTAGTTCTGTACCTGCTGAATTTCTATTGGCTTGTACCTTCCTACCTTTTCAATAAGCGCTATTTCAAATTTTATGGAATAAACATTCTATTGCTTTTGGCGATTGGAGGAGACATTTTACATCACATTTACCATTATCAGATGAATCTGACTATATTTTTAGTGTTGCTCTCCTTCACACTGATAAATGTTATTGTTTTAGGCTGCGCTACCGGTATCCGTTATATTATAAGATGGAACGACATGC
>DAIMYP010000058.1:0-7635 GCA_036734445.1 Tannerellaceae bacterium | reverse complement strand
ATTGTTTTAGGCTGCGCTACCGGTATCCGTTATATTATAAGATGGAACGACATGCAGGTTCAAATCAAAGAGAAAGAGCGCAAAGATGCCGAAGCTGAACTGATATGGCTCAAGAACCAACTCAATCCTCATTTTCTTTTCAACACGCTGAACAACATCTCCAGCCTTGTACAGATTGATGCCGATACAGCACAGGAAAGCATCGGGCAATTGAGCGACCTGTTGCGTTACGCGCTTTACGACTCAAATAAGAAAGAAGTGCCTTTGGAGAACGAGATAGAATTCATGAACAACTACATCGAACTGATGAAGCTTCGCTGCAACGACCTGGTACAGATTGATGTAGATATGCCTAAGCCTTCGCATCCGATACTGATTGCTCCTCTCCTCTTTATCTCTCTGATTGAGAATGCTTTCAAACATGGTGTCAACAACCGTACGCAGTCGTTCATTCGCATCAGTCTGCATACAGATAATCAGCAATTGACTTTCACAGTCGAAAACAGTCTGCTGCCCAAACAGGAAACCGATCACGTAGGTTCGGGCATCGGCATTGAGAATCTGAAAAGGCGTTTGGAACTGGTGTATCCTAAACGATACGAATACAAGCAGGAAAGCAAAGACGATACTTATCGGGCAACCATTATGATAAAAGAAACGGTATGACAGAACTCAAATGCATGATTGTAGACGACGAGCCTTTGGCAGTCAAGATGTTGGAGAATTATGTCGGTCGCACGGAAGGACTGACACTGGTTGCTTCGTTCAACGATCCGGTGAAAGCATTGGCGGCACTCGATGAAATGCAGGTAGATGTTCTCTTCCTTGATATTCAGATGCCCGACCTCGACGGACTCAATCTTTCACGAATGGTTGCCAGCACCACACGCATCATTTTCACGACAGCTTTCAAGGAATATGCTTTCGACAGCTATGAAGTCAATGCTTTGGATTTCCTCTTGAAACCGATACGCTATCAGAAGTTCCTCAACGCCATTGAAAAAGCGCGCCAATGGTTTGACCGCCCTCAGCAGAAACAGGAATCGGAAGCAACAAGCATGTTCATCCGCACAGACAATCAGCTCAAGCAGATTGACTTCTCCAAGATTGTCTATGTCAGCGGATTAAAAGATTACATCTGCATCTTCATTGAGAACGAGAAGCGACCGCTCATCACACATATGACGATGAAAGCCATCGAAGATTTGTTGCCTCACAGCCGTTTCATGCGCGTTCATCGTTCCTTTATCGTGGCTTTGGACAAGATCAGAACCATCGACCGCAACAACTGCATCTATATCGGCGACGAAGTGATTCGGGTTTCGGATGCCTACAAGGAACCTTTCGAGAATTATCTAAAAACGAAGATGGCTTGAATGCTCCGATATCAATAATTCTATCGTTTCTGGCAAATATAGATTGACCTATCCTATTTATTTCCTACATTTGTAGTGACAAATGAATCTCTAATATGAAACTCAACAAACTATTCATGACTGCCGCCATATTACTGTTTGGCAGCGGTATTTGTTCAGCACAACAAAAGCTGGATATAGAAAGTGTAGTCAACGGCCAATTGATTCAAACCAAAGGCACCGGTGCTATGACGTGGCTGAAAGATGGCGAACGCTACAGTCGTATGGAACCGAACGAACAAGCGGGAGGAATGGATGTCGTTGCTTACAACGCAAAAGACAACAAACGCGAAGTGATGATCAATTCATCAATGTTCATCTGCAAAGCTACCGGCAAAGCTATTCCCGTAAGAAGTATTTCATGGAGTCCCAACAATAGCAGAGTTTTGGTTTATACCAATACCCAACGTGTATGGCGCTACGATACGCGTGGCGACTATTGGGTTCTGACACTCACAAGCGGGAGTTTCCATCAGTTAGGTGTAGGTCTTCCTGAATCTTCACTGATGTTCGCTAAGTTCTCACCCGATGGAACACGAGTAGCCTACGTTTCAAACAATAATATCTATGTAGAAGATATCGTTTCCGGCGAGATCAAACAGATCACAAAAGATGGAAGCGATACGATTGTCAATGGTACTTTCGACTGGGTTTATGAAGAAGAATTCGGATGCAGAGATGGATTCCGCTGGAGTCCTGACGGCAAAACCATTGCTTACTGGCAAAGCGATACCAAAGGAACCGGAGTGTTCGACATCATCGATAATGTTGATTCCATCTATCCGACTATCAAGCACTTCCCATATCCGAAGGCCGGATTCAGCAATTCCGCAGTGAAAGTGGGATATGTCTCGGCAGAAGGTGGTACGACCACATGGATTAATATTCCCGGAGATCCGCGGAACAACTATATTCCCCGCATGGAATTCATTCCTTCGAGCAATGACCTGTTCATCCAACAGTTGAACCGTCCACAGAACACTGACAAAGTTTGGATTGCCACGGTTGGAAGCGCAGAACCCAAAAACATCTTCACCGACACCGATGCAGCATGGCTTGAGACCAACGATAACGTTCAGTGGTTGAAGAACAACAGCTACTTCACTTGGGAAAGCGAACGCAGTGGTTGGCGCCATCTTTATCGCGTCAGCAGAGACGGCAAAGATATTCAACCGATCACTAAAGGCAACTTCGATTATATAGAATCGGTTGGAACAGATATCCAAAAAGGATTGGTCTATTTCATTGCTTCACCCGACAACTTCAATCAGCGTTATCTTTACTCTGCCGAATTATTTGGCAAAGGCGATGTGAAACGTCTGAGTCCGATGAATCAACCCGGGCAACATCGCTACAACATGTCGCCAACAGGCAAATGGGCCGTTCATACTTACAGTAATGCTGCAACGCCTCCGGTTATCGATATGATTTCATTTCCGAATTATAAAACCGTTCGTACGATTGAAAACAACGCTGCAGCCAAAGCACAATACGCAGCTCTTGGACTGAATCCGAAAGAGTTCGTCAAAGTGACATCCGGCGAACTGGAACTGGATGCGTGGATGATCAAACCCATCGGATTTGATGCTTCGAAGAAATATCCGGTCATCATCGATGTTTATGGCGAACCGGCAAGTTCTACCGTTCAAGATGTTTGGGGCGGTGGTGATTTATGGGATCAATACATGGCAAACCAAGGATATATTGTTGTAAGTATTGACAACAGAGGTGCTAACACGCCTCGCGGTCGCGAATGGCGCAAATGCATCTACGGCGAAGTAGGAACATTTGCTTCATACGATCAGGCACATGGTATTCAGGATATGGCTCGCCGTTATCCGTTCATCGATGCAAGTCGCATTGGAATAACCGGTTGGAGCGGCGGTGGAAGTCAGACACTGAACTGCATGTTCCGCTATCCGGATGTGTTCAGCACCGGTATTGCTATTGCTTTCGTTGCTGATCAACGCACTTACGACACGATCTATCAGGAACGCTACATGAACACGCCGCAGAATAATCCTGAAGGTTATCGTAAAGGTTCGCCAATCACTTACGCTTCAGGCTTGAAAGGCAATTTGTTGCTGATTCATGGCACGGGCGACGACAATGTACATTATCAGAACACTGAGTTATTGGTCAATGAACTGGTGAAATATGGCAAGATGTTCAGTCAGATCAGTTATCCGATGCGTACTCACGGCATCTACGAACGCGAAGGAACGACCTTGCATCTCCGCAAGACCATGGCCAAATACTGGTTGGAGCATCTTACTCCGGGCGCAAAATAAAAAAAGTCCGGGTTACCGGCTTGGCAGTCTGATATTCATCATTACCGGACTGCCAAGCCGTAACCGTAACTTTCATCGGAAATCTGGTTCTCAGAGGAATCCTTTCAAACACTAGTCGGAAGTCCTTCACTTCACAAGGCCCGGCATTCACATAAAAGAAAAATAGCTCCTCTTTCGATTATATAATTTATTTTATATATCTTCGTACCGAATTATAATCAAGATAATTATGAAAGAAGAAATTAAAAAACAATCAGGTCTGAAAGTTGAAGAGCACAAGAAAACTTCGAATGACAAAAAAAGGAAAGTAAGTAAGACGTGGGAAGCTGCACAAAAGTTTAAAGGTAGCCTCATCGTTAATGACCCTAAATTTTTACTCTAATATATATGTATGCGATATCTCATTGATACAAATATCTTTGTATATTTGGCTACAGATGTGGACTATTTAAGTAGGGATGTAAATGCTCTTATAGAAGAACCTAACACCTTATTATATATGAGCACAGAATCCGTACGTGAACTCATCATTGGGTTTCATAATAAAGGATTATGCTCTAAAAGATGGAAATCGGCTACAGAAATGGTTAAGGCTATCGAGAAAGAATTTTATATTAAAATATTACCTTTAAAGAATGAGCATATGCTTACATACTCACGTCTGAATATAAATGAAGTACAAAAGCACAAAGATCCTTCAGACCACGTCATCATAGCACATGCCATCACTGAAAATTTGCCGCTTATATCCAGTGATACTCATTTTGATTTTTATCGAAGTCAGGGTCTTGATCTTATTTTCAACAAGAAATAAATACATATTACATTTAAAACCAAACTGTCCACCCAATACATGATAATAACTATTGATATCTAAAACTTTAGACTATAAAAAGTGTCCAGTCCATATATGGAAGATTCTTGTTATATTTGCAAATCAAAATAAAAGGAATAAGCTTATGAATGCAAAAGTGGTCATCAAAAGTCGGTCTTTATTATTTATCTTACTGCCATTTTTCTTTCTTTTGGCAGGATGCTGGGGTTCAGGTCCGGTAACACACAATTCTACCGGAATGATCTACGAAATAATTGTCGTCATGGATAAAGATGCATGGACATCTCCCGCCGGCGAAGCCATCAAATCACAACTTTCTTCACCTGTTCCCGGATTGCCGCAGTCGGAAGCATCTTTCAAAGTTTCCTTTTGCGCTCCCAAGCATTTCAACGATTTCCTAACCTATGTTCGCAACATATTAATTGTAAAAATCGATAGCAATTTATTCACTAAAGTATCACTGAAAGCAGAACACGACCGCTATGCCAGAAACCAGGTAATCATGGTATTGAATGCTCCTTCAGCAGATGCTATCGTTGAACATATAAAAGCTCATCCCACTTCGATACTCGATTATTTCAATCAAGTTGAAATAGACCGGACGATTAACCTTTTAGATTCCCAATACAGTTCATTAGTTATGAAACATGTCAGAAAAGCTTTTGATATTCAAATTAAAGTGCCGTCCGACATGGGTTCCTATCGCGACACGACAAACTTTTTCTGGGCATCGAACGATGCTAAAATGGGTCGTACAGACTTTATTGCCTATACTTTTCCTTATAAAGACAAAAATACTTTTACAGCGGAATACCTGATTGCCAAACGTGACTCCGTTTTAAAGAAGAACATTCCTGGAGCGTTCCCTAATTCCTATATGAAAACGAACGCGATAGAAACTACTTACAATGCCATAACACTCAAAAACGGCAAGTACTGCGGTGTACTTCGTGGACTTTGGGAAATGCAGGGCGATATGATGGGCGGTCCGTTTATCAGTCATATTCGTCTGGACGAGACAAATAAACGTGTCGTTGTTGTAGAAGGATTTGTATTCGCTCCCGAGACAGACAAACGTAATTATATCCGTCGCATCGAAGCGTCATTATACACATTGCAACTACCCGGAGAGTTTGTTGAACCTTCGCAGAAGTAGCTATGATTATTCAGAATTGCGACTTCAAATAATAACTTCGCTATTTAGCTGTAAGAATAATTTCCAAATATCTTCTTACCACTGTAATTATTTTCTTATCCATGCGACTGATATAGCAAAGAACAGTTGAAGAATATGGACTCACAGGAATTGGAGAAACAGTTTATGGATATTGTCACGCGAAACAAGCAGATCATCTACAAAGTCTGCTATATCTACGCTACCGACAACGATAACCTAAACGACTTGTATCAGGAAGTTGTCATAAATCTTTGGAAAGCTTTTCCTCGCTTCCGGGGCGAATGCAAAGAATCGACATATAGAGCAAAGCCTGGCAGAACTCAGAGAATTTGAGAACGAAAAGGAATAAATTGGAAATAGCAAGCAGCCTCTTGCTGCATAAAAAACAATCCTGATTGTTTTGTTCTGTTCTATAGTTACATTATCTTTGCTACAACAAACATTCAATCAGATGGCAAAGCTATATCCTATAGGCATACAGAATTTTGAGAAGATTCGTCGAGACGGTTTTTTTTATATAGATAAGACCGCTCTGGTCTATTCATTAGTGAAGACAGGAAGCTATTACTTTCTGAGTCGTCCACGCCGCTTTGGGAAAAGTCTGCTTATCTCTACGTTGGAGGCTTACTTTGAAGGGAAAAAGGAGTTGTTCGAAGGATTGGCCATCGAAAGACTGGAAAAGGATTGGATTAGTTATCCCATGATTCATCTGGATTTGAATGCAAAGAAGTTCGATTCAGGAGCAGATTTAATCAGACTTGTTGATCGGCAATTGTTGGTCTATGAAAGTCTTTACGGTTCATGTTCATCGGATGAAACTATAGACGACCGTTTTGTAACTCTCATTCGCCTTGCCAAAGAAAAGACCGGTCGCCCGGTTGTTATTCTCGTCGACGAATACGACAAGCCCCTGCTTCAGGCTATTGGCAATGAGACTTTACAGACGGAATACCGTAATACGCTAAAAGCCTTCTACGGCGTGCTGAAATCGATGGACGGCTTCATCAAGTTCGCATTGCTGACCGGTGTGACGAAGTTCGGTAAAGTCAGTGTGTTCAGTGACTTGAACAATCTCAAAGATATTTCCATGGATCATCGTTATATTGAAATCTGTGGTATCACTGAAAAAGAAATACACGAAAATCTGGAGCCTGAACTGCATGATCTGGCAGATGCGCAAGGAATGACCTACGAAGAAGTTTGTCAGGAACTGAAAGAGCGCTACGATGGCTATCATTTTGATTATAATACGGTTGGAATGTATAATCCATTCAGTCTGCTGAATACTTTCGATTCTATGCGTTTTGGCAGCTACTGGTTCGAAACGGGGACGCCCAGTTATCTGGTTGAACTTCTAAAGCGCGACCATTATGATCTCTATCGTATGGCGCACGAACAAACGAATGTGGACGTACTGAACAGCATCGATTCGACTTCAAAGAATCCGATTCCTGTCATTTATCAAAGCGGTTATCTGACGATAAAAGATTATGAAAAAGAATTTGGCAATTATACACTGGGGTTCCCAAATAAAGAAGTGGAAGAAGGCTTCATAAAATACCTGTTGCCTTTCTACTCATCCGTTGATCGTGTGGAATCGAGTTTCCAGATATCGAAGTTCGTCACTGAAGTACGAACCGGAGAAGTCGATGCCTTCTTCCGCCGTCTGCAAAGCTTCTTTGCCGACACGCCATACGAACTGGTGAAAGATTTGGAACTGCACTATCAGAATGTGCTCTTCATCGTCTTCAAACTGGTCGGGTTCTATGTCAAGGCAGAATATCATACATCCGAAGGACGCATCGATCTGCTGCTCCAGACTGACAAATACATCTACGTTATGGAATTCAAGCTGGAAGGCACTGCCGAAGAAGCGCTCCAACAGATTGAAGACAAACAATATGCCTTGCCTTTCGC
>DAIMYP010000057.1:0-24893 GCA_036734445.1 Tannerellaceae bacterium | reverse complement strand
ATTATGGCGACAAGAAAATGCTTGAAGATAATTATACGGCAATGAAAGAACAGGTAAAATATATGCTTACTTGGCAAACTAAAGAAGGAACGATGTTCTCTCAAAGAACTAATTTGAATGAAACAAAACCTGTATTCTTTCTTAATTTAGGTGATTGGGCTCCTTCCTATAAAAACCCGTCGGACGAATTAGTTCATACCTTTTATCTTTGGCGTTGTGCAGACTACACAGCAAAAGCTGCAAAAGCACTAGGAAATATCAATGATTATCAATATTATAGTAATATTTCTAAGGAGGTTGAACAAGCTTTCAATGATAAATTCTATGATGCCCAAAACAAAACGTATGGCGATTATGGAAGCAATATTTATGCTTTGAAAATTGGAGTACCTCAAGAGCGTTTACAAGATATAAAAAATACTCTGCGTGTAGAAATAGCCCAAAAATATAAAGGTCATCTGAATACAGGTATGTTAGGCACTCAATTTTTCTTTGAAACATTAGCGGCTAACGATATGAATGATTTGGCTTATGAAGCCATGGACAAACATGACTTCCCAAGTTATGGCAATTGGATCAGACAAGGAGCTACAACGACATGGGAACAATGGAATGGTTCTGATTCTCATAATCATCCAATGTTCGGTGGCGGATTGACTTGGTTTTATAGGACACTTGCAGGCATTAACACGGATGAGAATGAACCGGGATACAAACATATCATTATTAAACCTGTCCTTTCTGAATTGGAGAATGTATATTATTCCAATATGACCCCTTATGGAAAGGTCGTTTCAGAAATCAGAAGTCATCAAGATTTTATTGAAATGAATGTAACAGTGCCTGTAGGAAGTTATGCAACAATATACATCCCTATCAAAAGAAAGGAGTCAAGTATCAAAGAAAATGGAATAGATATTAGGAATAATCCTTTTGTAAAAAATATAGGCGTTGCTAATAATTATTATTTAGTAGAAGTCAAACAAGGTAAATATAATTTTTCTGTTAATTAAGGAGATAAGAATTATTGTTGTGGTAGACAATTAATAAAAGATTTCTTTAAATATATATTTTGAGTTTAGATAGAAGTCTTTTATCTTTGTAGTAAGTCCTATTTATATCTCATGAATTAATAAATCCTTTGGTATTGTTGATTTAAATAGATGTGACGTGTTTCAATAATAATTTAAATAATTCATCCATGAAAAGAGAATATCAACATCAAAATGTATTTTACCTATTCTGTTCTGTCGCTTTAACGGCTTTGTTAATTGTTCTTATCTCTTTTTCTGCTAACGCGCAGACCGTTAATCCTTCTGAATATGATGTGTTCAACGGATGTCTTGAGTTTTCGGATTCGCAAAATGCCTTGTATAAGTATTTGGCGGGGCAGGTGTTTGAATTTACTAAGAACCGTTCAAAGAATGTCGGAACAATACAGACACTTGATGGTTGGAAGAATCGACAGAAGATAGTTGCTGAGACTTTGAAAAAGGATATAGGTGCCTTTCCAGAAAAGACGCCACTTAATGCAAAGGTCGTGAAGGTAATAAAGAAAGATGGATTTCGTATAGAACATATTGTATTTGAATCTATGCCAAACTATTATGTGACTGCCTCGATGTTTATCCCTTCTAATTTAAAGAAAAAAGCTCCGGCTATCATATATTGTGTTGGACATGCAGAAGAAAGCTTCCGCAATGATCGATATCAGGAGGATTTGCTTAATTTTGTCCATAAGGGATTTATCGCCTTCTCATTCGATCCTATCGGACAAGGCGAACGAGTGCAGTATCTTAGTAAAGATGGCAAATCTACAGTTGGCGGTCCAACGATTGAACATTCTTTCCCGGGAAGTCCGCTTTTTGTTTCGGGCAATTCTTTGGGGAAATATATGATTTGGGATGGCATTCGTTCTGTAGATTATCTAATCTCCAGAAAAGAAGTTGATGCGAAAAGAATTGGCATCACAGGCATTTCAGGTGGAGGTACTCAGACGGCTTTGATTGCTGCAATGGATGAGCGGATATACGCTGCTGCTCCTGAATGTTTTATTACCAACTTTACTCGTCTGTTTCAAACTATCGGACCGCAGGATGCTGAGCAAGTATTCGATCGCTTTGTTGCTGATGGTTTGGATCATCCTGATTTTCTTGAAGTAAGGGCTCCTAAACCAGCTTTGATGATTACAACAACAAATGATTTCTTCAATATCCAAGGAGCGATGGAATCGGAAGAAGAGATATCTAAAATCTATCAGGCTTATGGGGAATCAGAGAATTTCGGTCGTGTAGAAGACTATTCAGGGCATGCTTTTACGGATAAGAACAGACAAGCCAAGTATGCCTTCTTCCAGAAACAGCTAAATAATCCAGGTGATCCGACATACACTGTTTATCCTTTGCTTACTTCAGAAGAAATGACGATAACCAAGACCGGACAAGTCTATTCTTCACTCGGTGGAAAAACACCGTTCAGCATGAACTGTGACTTTACGAAGAAATTGACACAGCGATTGGAAGAAGCTCGTACTCATATTGCTCAGTCTCTTCCCGAGATACTTGAGTCTGCTCAAAAACTTTCAGGATACGAAGAGCCTGAATACGCAAAGCCTGTCTACATGGGAAATATCAAGCGCGATAATTGTTATGTAGAGAAATATTTTGTGACTGTTGAAGGTGGATATACGTTTCCATATCTGCTTTTCAAACCTGATATGCGATCAAATAAATATGTGATATATCTGAATCCTAAAGGTAAGTCAGATGCCGAAGCAATCAAGAATGAAATCGAACCTCTCCTGAAGGAAGGCATAAACGTTCTTTCTCCTGATCTTGTCGGATATGGAGAGATGGGGCCCGGTTCATTCAGAGGCGATGCGTTTATTGGAGGAGTATCACATAATATGTGGTATTCAGCCATGTTGATTGGACGAAGTTTGGTTGGTGTTAGGGCGGCAGATGTGATACTTCTATCGAAAATAATCCAGCAGATAAATGCTCAGGCTGAGATTATCGGGTTGGCCAAAGGGGAAATGGCTCCGATTATGTTGCATGCAGCTGCATTTTCAAAAGACATTCATAGTGTTGTGCTTGCTTCTCCCTGTTCTTCTTTTGCGTCTATAGTGTTGAATAATCAATATAATTCAACACTGTTTATGAATACTGTTCCTTCAGCTTTGACTCGCTATGATTTACCTGATCTTGCCATTTCGTTAGCTCCGAGAACGTTATTTATCATAGGTCCTACGGATGGAGCTGGGAAGAATGTAGATACAAAACAGATTGAAGATGATATGGATGCTATTCGTTCTGGTTATCAAACGATGAATGCTTCAGATAAATTACATATCGTGTCAGATTTCAATTATTCATGGAGCAAGGTTATAGATTTTTTCAATTAATAAAATGCAATGAAACGCAGTATATTTTTCTTTTTATCCTTTTTGCTGCTTCTGGGCTGTAAGAGTGGGGAAGTGGCGGTTACTCCGGTGAATTTGCGGACGGAGTATTTGGTGGAACCTGTTGGAATCGATGCAAAGAGTCCTTGTTTCACATGGGAGTATCATGGTTCTGATAAAAGATTTGTTCCTTCAAAGAATGAGATACGTATAGGAACATCGAGTAAACAGCTTGCTCTTTATTCCTCGGATATGGTATTGAAACCGCGAACAAAATATTATTGGAATGTGACGGTTTGGGATACCAATGGCAAACATTCAAAGACATCCAAAACGGCAACATTTGAAACAGGAATGTATTCTTTTGATGATTGGTCTGGCAAATGGATTACAGATAATCATGATAAGGAATTCAGGCCGGCACCTATATTAAGGAAGGTTTTCAATGCCAATAAAACGATTCAGAAAGCCAGATTATATATCGCCGCTGCCGGTTATTACAATATGTATATCAATGGTCAAAGAGAGGGAACGAATCAGATGGATCCGGGATATACTCATTTCGACAAACGAATATTATATGTTACGCATGATGTTTCGTCGTTGTTGAAGCAAGGAGAGAATGTGATTGCTACAGTTTTGGGCAATGGATGGTATAACGAACAGACTAAAGCTGTTTGGAATTTTGAAACAGCCCGTTGGCGCGCTCGTCCTTCATTGCTTTGTGAATTGCATATCACCTATACGGATGGTTCTAAAGATATGATCGCAACAGATGCCTCATGGAAAACATCGATAGGCGCAGATATTCTCAACAATATTTACAGTGGCGAATGGTATGATGCCAATCTGGAACAATCAGGTTGGAACAATATCAGTTTTGATGACAGCAAATGGCAATCGGCTATAGAAATAAAATGCCCAACGCAAATGCTGGTCGCTCAGCAAATGCCTGCAATCCGTGTAAAAGAAGAATTGCATCCGGTATCAATGAATGCTTTTAATGATCATGATTATCTCTTTTCTTTTGAAAAGAACTTCGCTGGCGTTTGCCGTTTGAAGGTTAGCGGTGAAGCAGGAACTCGCATTGAATTTACACATGGAGAAAGATTGGACGATAATGGACACCTGTCCATTGTTCCTATCAATGAGTATTTTCATGCGGTGGATACGACTGAAAGGTTTCAAACAGACATGTATATCTTGAAAGGTGATGGAGAAGAAACATTCACTCCATCTTTCACATATCATGGCTTTCAGTATGTCGAAGTCAAAGCTTCCAAGCCTGTTCAACTAACGAAAGAGAGTTTGACAGGACTGTTTATGCATACAGATGTTCAATCTGTTGGACATTTTACTTGTTCGAATCCCTTATTAAACAAGATCTGGGATGCTTCGATGAATGCTTATCTCAGTAATTTGCACAGTATTCCTACCGATTGTCCACAACGCGAAAAGAATGGATGGACCGCCGATGCGCATGTATCTGCCGATTTAGGTACTTGGGGTTTTGATGGTATCACTCTCTATGAAAAATGGATGAACGATTTCATCGACAATCAAAATGCCGAAGGAGAAATTACAGCTATAGTGCCATCTAGCGGTTGGGGTTTGGGAGAAGGACCGGTGTGGGACGCCGCTTTGTTTGTTATCCCAAATGTGCTGTATAATTATTATGGCAACCTGCGTTGTATTCAGAAGATGTATCCAACGATGCTTCGTTATTTGGAGTATTTGAAGAGCAAGGAGAAAGATGGATTGATTACTTTCGGTCTTGGTGACTGGGTTCCATGGAAAGCAACAACTAATACCGATTATACTTCGACTGGATATTATTATCTGGATAATGTACTGATGGCTCGTTTTGCTTCATTGCTTGGTAAAGATGCCACTCCATTTCAGAAGAAAGCTGAAGAATTGAAGCAACGCATCAATCAGAAGTTTTTCAATTCAGAGATGAATACGTATGCAGAAGGCACACAAGCAGCTGAAGCAGTTGCTCTATATTTAGGCCTTGTTCCTAAAGAAAAAGAACAGGCTGTTGCCAATAAGCTTCACGAACTGCTACAAACTAATAATTATTTCCTCGATTTTGGAATGTTGGGTAGTAAAACCGTTCCGGCCATGCTTACCAAATATGGCTATGTAGAAGATGCGATGAAGATGATTACAAAAACCGAACAACCTTCATGGGGCTTTTGGATTGAAAAGATGAAATACAAGACTCTTTCTGAAGATTGGAAATGCGCAAGTTCATTGAATCATGTTTTCTTGGGTGATGTTTCTTCTTGGATGATGAACACTTTGGCAGGAATAAATTATGATTCGGCTAATCCCGGTTTTCGAAAGATTCTTTTTACACCTCACTTTGTTAAAGATTTGAATTGGGCGAAAGGTGAATATCATTCAATTAATGGCTATATTTGTAGCGAATGGAAGCGGGAAGGAGCACAAGTAATCTTGACGGTTACGGTTCCTTTAGGCACTGAAGCAACTGTAAAGGTTAAGGATCAAATAATTCCTCTACAAAGTGGCGTTCATAAGTTAAAGTTTAACGAATAATACATATACCAGTCATGAAAACATCTACTTTAGTAAAAAAAGTTAGTATCTTCTTCGTTGGAATTTTGTCGCTTTTTGTTTTAGCAACGACAGCTTTTGCACAAAGCGTTGTAAAGAGTAATGTTACTTCAGTCGCTTCAAATTTTGCCAATCCACCGGCCATTTATCGTACAGCACCATTTATGGTATGGAACTGGAAAGTAACCAAGCCTGAGATAGACCGTATGATCGAGGATTTTAAAGATGCCGGTTGTGGAGCGGTGATTATTCACCCTCGTCCGGGACTGATTACCGAATATATGTCCGATGATTGGTATTCCTTGTATCGTTATGCTGTAGATAAAGGTAAAGAAGTCGGGATGACGATCTGGATCTATGACGAGAACTCCTATCCGAGCGGATTTGCCGGTGGTCATGTGCCTCATGATATGCCTGAATCGTATAACCAGGGTGCAGGTTTGGCACTTACGAAAGCTGAAACGCTTCCAGATGATATGAGCAACTGTTTTATCTGTCTGAAGAAAGACGGCGATAAGTGGATAGATATCACGCAAACGGTTTCTTCCTATAAAAATTCCAAAGGCGAGTATTATATTTATAGCAAAACTTATTATGGTAAATCAGATTGGTACGGAGGCTATTCTTATGTTGACTTGCTGATGAAAGGCGTAACAGACAGATTCATTTCAACTACGATGAAAGGCTATGAGCAGACATTGAAAGATGAATTTGGAAAATCTGTCTTAGGCGTTTTTAGTGATGAACCGAACATTTCCATTTCAAGGGCGCTGCGTTGGACTCCGGATCTATTTACCACATTCAAAGAACAGTGGGGTTATGATTTGAAACCATTGCTACCTTTGCTTAGTGAAGAAACAGGTAACTGGAAACAGGTGCGTCATAACTATCAGTCTACTTTATTGCAGATGTTTATCGATCGCTGGTCGAAACCATGGAGCGAATACTGTCTTTCTCATAATCTGAAATGGACGGGTCATTATTGGGAACATGGATGGCCGGATATGAGCGAAGGTCCTGATAATATGGCAATGTATGCTTGGCATCAGATGCCAGGAATAGATATGCTTTTCAATCAGTTCAATGAAACAAGTCCAAAAGCCCAGTTTGGTAATGTACGTTCCGTGAAAGAGCTTAGGAGTGTAGCGAATCAGATGGGATACGATCGTACTTTAAGTGAAACATACGGAGGTGGCGGTTGGGATGAAACTTTCAAAGACTTCAAACGGCTGGGCGACTGGGAATATGTATTAGGTGTGAACTTCATGAATCAGCATTTGGCACACATGACACTTTCCGGTGCACGAAAATATGATTATCCACCGGTATTCACATATGTTTCTCCTTGGTGGTCTAACTATAAGACGATAAATGATTATTTCGGACGTCTCTCTATGCTGATGAGTATCGGCGTTCAGAAGAATAATATTCTTATTCTTGAACCGAATTCAACCATTTGGAGTTATGCATCCAATCTAGGTAATTCGCCAAGGTTGAATGAGATTGGAGTAACTTTCCAAAAGTTTATTACTACATTGGAGAAAGATCAGGTAGAGTACGATCTGGGTTCCGAGAATATCATCAAGGATCATGGAAGCGTACTCAAAGGGCGTTTTGTCATTGGCAAAGCTTCTTATTCAACAGTTGTTCTTCCTCCAATGATGGAGACTTTGAATAAACCTACCGTTGACTTGTTACGTCAGTTTGTTGTTCAGGGTGGTAAACTGCTTTGTTTCTCTGCGCCTGACCGCGTTGAAGGAGTTGAGAATAAATCATTAGGCGAGCTGTTGGCTAAAAAGTCTGCTGTGAAACTCACCGAGCTATCAGAGCCTGTCATCAACAAATATTTCCGCTCTTCAGACTGTAAGATAGATTTCAAGAATGGCGATCTTTATCATCAGCGTCGCCAGATGACTGATGGGGAGATGATCACTTTAGTCAACTCTTCTATGGATGAGGCGACAGAAGGATCTTTGGTCGTTCGAGGAAAAACCTTGTTGCAGCTTGATGCTCAGACGGGGAAGGTTTATACTTATCCTTCTGTTTGGGAAGCTGGCAAACTGACGGTTTCGTTCAAGGTTGAACCGGCCGAGAGCGTTATCTTTTATGTTTTGAATGCTGCACCTAAAGTATCCTATCCTAAGTGTCCGCTTCAGGCAGGCAATAATAAACTGACGGCCTCTTCAGAAACGACAGTGAAACGTTTGAAAGATAATGCGATGACAGTTGACTTTTGTGATGTCACGGTGAAAGGTGAGACGCATAAGAATGTCTATTTCTCGAATGCTGCGAATATCGCTTTCCAAGCGTATGGTTTCAAGAATGGTAATCCTTGGAATACATCTGTGCAGTATAAACGCAGTATTGTAGATAGAGACACTTTCAGAGAAGGTGGATTCACGGCAACTTATCATTTTAAGATCAATGAAGCCTTTAATTATTCCGGAATGCGTTTGGTATCCGAACGTCCTGAACTGTTTACAGTCAAGATGAACGGTACAGTTGTCAAACCAATTCCTGGCGAATGGTGGCTCGATCGTTCTTTCGGCGTTTATAACGTTGAAAGCCTGGTAAAGGAAGGCGAGAATACTGTTGAGGTAAGTGTCAGTCCGATGAGTGTTTACGCTGAGATAGAACCCGTTTATATCACAGGCAACTTCTCTGTTGTACCCGAAGAGATTGGGTGGAGCATTAGTTCGCCTGTTTCCTCCTTTACTTTAGGAAGTTGGAAAGAGCAGAAACAGCCATTCTATTCATGGGATATGAGTTATAGCAAGACTTATACTATTGATAAGAAAACGGGTGCTTACGCTGTTCAGCTTAACAAATGGAATGGAACGGTTGCCGAAGTATATGTCAACGGCACAAAAGCCGGGATCATCTACAGCAATCCGTACCGCTTGGACGTCACTTCATCGTTGAAAACAGGAACAAATCAGATAGATATTCATGTGATTGGAAGTTTGAAGAATTTGTTGGGACCGCATTATAAGACATCAAATCCCGAAGGACTGGTTTCGCCGGACTTTTGGAAACGCATAGAGAAACCGATACCGGCTTCGAGTTATCTGATGAAGGATTACGGATTGATGGAAGATTTTGATTTGGTTCATTAATGAAAAAATAGCAATAGATGAAAGATTAAAAGTATAATTATGATGAAACGGATAATTGGATGTTTGATCCTGCTTGCCTTTATAGCAGGTGGTAGTGGGTTGAAAGCTCAGCGTTTGGAAAAAGATTTTAAGAACCCCCCGATGCACTACAGACCTTATGTGTGGTGGCATTGGATGGGACCGAATTTTTCATTGCAGGGAATCACTAAGGATTTGGAAGCGATGAAAGCGGCAGGCATTGGTGGAGCAACGATTTTCAATTTGTGCTCGGCTGTGCAAGAAAGTATCTCCCCGACTGAAAATAATCCATGGCCTGAACAGACCTACCGCAGCGATGCTTATTGGAAAGCTATCCGTTTTGCTTGCAGTGAAGCCGAACGCCTTGGAATCGAGATTGGACTTCATAATACAGTGGGTTATTCTACAACCGGTGGCCCTTGGATTGATGAGGATAAAGGAATGAAGCATTTGGTAAGTCGCAGGGTGAAAGTGACTGGCGGCAAAGAAATTTCTATCGATTTGCTTTGTCCGGAGTTGCCTCCTTATCCCGGATGGGGCGCAACTGGAAAGACAACACCTGATAAATACGATGAAATAGCCGTTTTGGCTGTTCCTTGTAAAGGGAATCCTTTGCAAGGAAAGGTTTTTAACCTGACTTCTAATCAGGACAGTAAAGGACATATCGTATGGAATGCGCCTGCGGGTGAATGGTTTATCTTCAGAATAGGCTATGCTTCATCCATGGCTACACCTCATCCTGTGCCCGATGATTTGATGGGAAAGACATTGGAAGTAAACAAAATTGATTCTTCACTAACGGCTTTCCATTGGGACCAAGTGTTGATTCCTTTAAAAGAGCATGTAGGCGATTATTTTGGAAAGAGCTTTAAACATCTGCTTATTGACAGTTATGAAGCAGGCAATCAGAACTGGACGAAGGGTTTTCGCGAAACGTTCATTAAATGGAAAGGCTATGATCCGATTGAATGGTTGCCTTGTGTATTATTGGAAAAAGGTGATACTTTACAGATGGATACTATTAAAGCGCTTCGCTTCAAATGGGATTTCGATGATGTTATAGCACGAATGTATCAAGTTTACGGTTGGAAGGTTGCGAAGGAAAAGATTGCGGCAATGGGTTTGCTGTTACAACACGAACCTTATTGGGGACCGTTCTCTATAGCTGCCGGCGCTGCTTTGGACGATCTCCCTATGGGTGAATTCTGGACACACAGTGATGGAAGTGTGGATCTGAATGTTCCTGCAGGCGGACGCGCCGGTGGACATACAGTGATTGGTGCTGAAGCTTATACATCAAGTCCGGATAATAGTAGGTGGACTGAAGATCCGGCATTCTTGAAGAAAACGACCGAAGGTGCATTCGCTGTAGGAGTGAATCACATGGCGATGCATCAATGGGTATTGCAACCGTTTGACGATCGTTATCAACCCGGAATGGGAATGGGTTGGTGGGGAACACATTTCAGTCGCCATCAACCGTGGATAAAACCAGGAAAAGCGTTCTTCGAGTATCTTACAAGAAGCCAGTATCTTTTGCAACAAGGCGAACAAGTGATTGACTTCCTGGCTTTGGACGGTGTATCTGATCAGGTTACAGATGCTGTGGCAACAATTGATTTCCTTCAGATGCCGGTAAATGTAAGAGACAGACGTATTGTTCTTCCTTCAGGTCGCGAATATGCACTGATGCAGTTTCCTAACAATAAGTCCATGTTGCCCGAAGTCCTCGATAAAATGGGCGAATTGCTTGAACATGGGGCAATCATTGTAGCACAAAAACCTGAGCAGTCTCTTAGTCTTACTAACTATCCGGCATGCGATACGTACGTGAAAACAAAGGCAGAAAACTTGTGGAAAAAATATGTAGGCAAACAGATATTCTCGAAACGCGAAGATGCCATGCATGTTTTATCTCTGACTCCAGATTATCAAGTATATGAAGGAGATGCACGTATTGTTCACAGACATTTGTCGGAAGCTGATATTTACTATATAGGAAATTTGACGGACAAAAAGCAGACTGTAACCGTTTCGTTGAGAATAAAAGACAAGTATCCGGAGTTGTGGAACGCACAGACCGGTAATATTGAGGATATCAATAATATCAGTAATATAGACAATGCTGGTAAGATGATTAAAGGTGCTTATTGGAGTTTTGAAAACAATCGTACGCTCATTCGTATGACACTCTTGCCTTATCAGTCTCACTTTGTTGTGATGCGTCGTAATGCAACAGAAACAGAAATTCAAGCAGGAAGTGCTGACAAAGCTGTTCTGACAAAAGCTTCAACTATTCAATTGCGTAATGGATGGAATGTACATTTCGAACCGAAACTGGATAAAGCATTCAATTTAAAGATGGATACATTGTCAGACTTTAGCTTGAGTAAAGACAGTAAAGTAAAGTATTTTACAGGAACGGCTACATATCGTCAGGCAGTGAACATAACGCAGAATCAACTTTCTGAAGCTTCACAAATATGGTTTGATCTCGATTCGATGAACGATATTGCTGTATTAAAGATCAATGACATTTCGGTAGATACACTGTGGTATCCGCCTTATCGCACAGAAATCACTAAGTATCTGAAGAAAGGGAAGAATATAATAGAAGTGCTCGTCACTAATAATTGGGCAAACCGGATGATAGGTGATGAACAGTTCCCTGCCGATTTTGAATGGGGAAAAGATCGTGGAGTTGAGTTGGGACGTGCAATGAAAGGTTATCCCGAATGGTTTTTGAAAGGACAGCCTCGTCCACAAAAAGGCAGAAAAGCTTTTGCCGTATGGTATTATCATAGAAAGGATTCACCTCTACAGAAAGCCGGATTGGTCGGTCCTGTCAATATTGAATTTTGGAAATAACTTTTTAATTCGGATAGTCTTGTTGAAGAAAAAAATATTTAGATGTATTTTGATTGCTTTCATCTGGATGATGGGAGGAATAGGCATTTGTGTGGAAGGAGATAATTCCACACAACTTCCCGCTGTGTCGGATAGAGCAGCTGAGGCGATTTCTCATTTTCCCAATAAAATGTATGCCTTTATTTGGCGCAACTGGAATCTGGTTGACATTAATCAGATGTCTAAAGTGCTTGAAACGAAACCGGCGAATATTGTGCAGATAGCAAAGATGATGGGATTGCCTCAATATGTAAAACCAACGTGGTCAATACAGCAGATTTATATTACATTGCTTCGTCGCAACTGGCACATTCTTCCTTATTCGCAATTGATGACGCTTACAAACTTGTCTGATTCCGAACTTGCGCAGAAATTGCGTGAAGACGATTTCCTGTATGTTAAGCTTGGAAATATTAAGCCTGTCTGTGATGCAGTTCATTATTCTGAACCGACAAAGGCTGATATCCGTAAGCTGGCGCGAATAGCTCAAGTTGTGCACACTGATTTTGGTTCAACTGTCAATAAACCTGAAGTGCCACGTTTTGCCTTTATCAACGATCTGACTCATGTCGATCCCGAGGTTAATTCTCAAGACAATCAGAAGTCACGTTTCGAACTTCGGTATATCTATTCCTATTTTGGCCTTTTCGGTGATCCGCTGTTCGATAATGATCCTAATCTTTATCCTGATGGATTGCTGCAGAAGCTTAGTCGAATGGGAATCAATGGTGTATGGCTTCATGTTGTACTTCGTGACATGGCGCCCGGAGGCGAAGCTTTTCCAGAGTTCGGCAAAGGGCATGAACAACGGCTTCTGCATCTGCGTGAGCTTGTTGATAGAGCAAAGAAATATGGCATTGGTGTTTATCTTTACATGAATGAGCCTCGAGCGATGCCGAAAGCGTTTTTCAAGAATCGTCCGGATATGCAAGGTGTAAGTGAAGGTGACTATAGCGCGATGTGTGTATCTAATCCGATAGTCCATAAATGGTTGACTGATGCTTTGGCATATCTCTTCAAAGAGGTCCCCAGTTTGGGTGGAATCTTTTCGATTACAGGTTCTGAGAATCTGACTACCTGTGTTTCGCATGGACAGTTCGCTTCGTGCGAGCGTTGTTCAAAGAAGACGGACACAGAACTTATTGCCGATGTGAATTCTGCTATGGAAGAGGGCGTTCATCGTTCGGCACCGAATGCAAAAGTGATTGTTTGGGATTGGGGATGGCGCGGTCATCAGATAGCACCGGATATTATCAGTCAGTTACCGAATAATATATGGTTAATGTCAGTTAGTGAATGGGCATTGCCATTGCAGAGAGGCGGAATATCAACGCAAGTTGGTGAATATTCGATATCGGCTGTCGGACCGGGTCCAAGAGCGAAAACGCATTGGGAAGCTGCTCAGAAAAAAGGATTGAAGACTGCTGCCAAGATGCAGCTCAACAACTCTTGGGAAATCGCTTCCGTGCCTTTTAATCCGGCGATGGATCTAGTGGCACAACACTGCTGGAATCTGGCGTCGAGTGGAGTCAACGGACTGATGCTTAGCTGGTCGTTAGGCGGATATCCATCGATGAATCTCTTGATGTCGAAAATGTTCGACCGTGATCCGCTGCCATCCGTCGATGAGGCGCTCGATGAAATGGCCCTTAATTATTATGGCGAAAAAGGGAAAGCCTTTGCTCGTAAAGGGTGGACACGCTTGAGTAATGCCTTTAAAGAATTCCCTTATAATGGGAGTGTGCTTTATTTTGCACCGACACAAATAGGTCCCGCCAATCTGTTACGGTTGAAACCAAGCGGATATACGGCGACGATGGTAGGCATTCCTTATGACGATTTGAAGACATGGCGTGGGCCTTATCCCGCAGATGTCTTTATCAATCAATTGCAAAAAGTGGCGGATGGATATACCGAAGGCGCATCAATGCTTCAGAAAGCTGTTGCATTGGCTCCAAACAAACATCTTTGTGAAGTGCAGCAACAGGCGCGTTATGCTGAAACGATTGGTCTTATTTATCAGAGTGCAGCGAATCAATCCCGGTTTATCTTGCTTCGCGATGAATGGCTGGATGCGAAGACTTCAACTGTCCGTAAACAGGAACTCCGCAATTCGATGATGGAAATTGTTCAGAAGGAGATTACTTTGGCAAAGAAACTGTATGTTCTGACTAAGGAAGATTCATGTATCGGTTTCGAAGCTTCTAATCATTACTGGTTTGTTCCGGATGATTTGATTGAGAAAGTGATAAGTTGCCGTTATATACTTGATGAATTAAAATCGGATCATTTGAATATCATGAAAAATAAAATATGAAGGATATGAAACACATTGTTCTTGGTCTATTAAGTGTTATGCTGTTACTCTCTTTTTCTGTCTCAGCACAAAAAGAGGCACGTATAAAGATTGATATTGAGCGACAAATTGGAAGTGTCGACACGATGCTGTATGGCAATTTTACCGAACATCTAGGTCGTTGCGTCTATAAGGGATTATATGAACCTGGTTCACCTCTGTCTGATGAAAACGGATTTAGAAAAGATGTGATGAAAGCGGTGAAGGAACTCAATGTGTCAGTTATCCGTTGGCCGGGAGGAAATTTTGTCTCCGGTTATCATTGGGAAGATGGCATTGGTCCGAAAGAAAAACGTCCGGTCAGGATGGATCTGGCTTGGGGCAAACTGGAAGACAATTCTTTTGGAACAGATGAGTTTATGAAATGGTGTGGAATGGTACATTCGGTGCCGTATGTCTGTGTAAACTTGGGAACCGGTTCTTTGGATGAGGCGCGTAACTGGGTCGAATATTGCAATATCGAAAAAGGAACCTATTATTCCGACTTGCGCATTAAAAACGGTCATGTTGCTCCTTATAAAGTAAAATATTGGGGATTGGGAAATGAAGTGGATGGTCCGTGGCAGATGGGTCATAAAAGCGCAGATGATTATGGCAAGTATGCACTTGAAGCCGGTAAACTGATGAAGTGGGTTGATGGAAGTATCAAACTGATTGCTGCCGGATGCAGTAATTATGGAGCAGATTGGATGCAATGGAATCGAACGGTTCTTGATTATATGAAGAATGACGTTGATTATCTTTCTCTACACAATTATGTAGGTAATCACGACGACAACTATTATAAGTATATGGCTTCTACTTATTTTGCTGAGGATGTGATAAAGGTTACCGAAGGTATTATCCATGAAGCGATGATTAAAGCGAAACGGACGAAACCTATCTATATTGCTTTTGATGAGTACAATACTACGTACGGGACGCCTAGTCACGGAGGAACAAAAGATATCTTTAATTTGGAGGATGCTTTAGTTGTGGCTTCTTATCTGAATGCTTTCGTTCGCCATGCTAATATTGTCAAAATGGCAAATATGGCACAGCTGGTTAATCTCTTAGCTCCTATATATACGACACCTGAAGGAATGTGGTATCAAACAATCTTCTATCCTTTGTCTCTGTTTTCAAACCACTGTTTTGGAGAATCACTTCAAACTTATGTTGATGGTCCTACCTATTTACTCGATGGGAAAGATATCCCTTATCTGGATGTATCATCTGCTTATGATTCAGCAAAAAAGAAAGTGATTATCAATGTAGTGAATCGGAATAAAGAAAAGAATATAGAAACAACAATAATCAGTCAGAATGGTGCTTTTGGTGATTCGGCCATTGCTTACGAAGTGAATGGCGATAATATCAAAGTCAAAAATTCCGCAGAAAAGCAAGCAGTGAAAACGATTTCTCATTCACTGAAAGTGAAAGGCGATCAGTTTAAATATAGTTTCCCGGCACATTCTTTCACGATGATTGAAGTTTCAACAAAGAATTAATTTATAATTAGTTACAGATGTATTTCTGTAAAAGTAATGATAAATTTATCAGGTCATATACGTGGTCTGATTAGCTTATATAATATGGTCTGATTGATCCATATATATGGTCCGATCGGTTCATATAATATGAGACAATAAATTTAAAAGGATGTATGAAAAGTTTTTTCCAGACTTAATCAAAAGTAGTTGTAACCCTATTCATAAGCGTTTTCTTTATTTTACATCTTTACATTCATTAAATATTTGTCGGCAGAACACTTAACATTCAATCAAAATCTATTAGAATAACTATCAGATTATTAGTTTTTCGACCTCAAATGTTAAAGTTGGAATTTTTATTTTATATTTGAAAACTAGTTTAATATTCTTTTCATATCTTTGACCGCTGATAAACTAAATAAACAAAAGCACATTTAATTTTATTGAATGTGTAGGGTTTGTATGAGTTACTAACACAATTATATTACAAATTTTATGAGAAACGCTTTACTAAATGATGATTTAGATGCCAAAATGTTAGATCGTCACATGAAGAAGTTTTTATTGAAATCCGGATTAATTGTTGGGTTGTGTATTTCTTCTATCGCTCCTTCTTATGCAGTTTCAGATGGAATGACTGCTTCGAATAAAGGAGAGGGCATCGTTGCGATTACTCAGCAAAGCAAGAGAATCACGGGTGTAGTAAAAGACAACACTGGCGAACCTATTGTAGGTGCGAATGTAGTGGAAAAAGGAACAACCAACGGTACGGTTACTGATGCGAATGGTAAGTATACGTTGAGTGTTTCAAACAGTGCTACATTGAATGTGTCTTTTATCGGTTATACAACAAAAGAGGTTAAGGTTGGTTCGCAGTCTACTCTTAATGTTGTTCTTTCGGAAGATGCCATCGGTCTTAATGAAGTCGTTGCCATCGGTTATGGTTATCAGAAGAAGAAAGATTTGACAGGTTCTATTTCTTCCGTAACAGCAAAGGATATGACTTTGGGTGGTACGGTAAGTAATGTGGCTCAAGCGCTGCAAGGAAAATCAGCCGGTGTTCAGATTGGTCAGAGTTCGAGTGCTCCGGGTGGTACGATCATTGTTCGTGTTCGTGGTAACAACTCTATCAGTTCAACCAATGAACCATTGTATGTAGTCGATGGTTTCCCTTCTACAGAAGGTTTGAATATCAATCCGAATGATATCGAATCGGTTCAGATTTTGAAGGATGCTTCTGCAACCGCTATCTACGGTGCGCGTGGTGCAAACGGTGTTGTGTTAATTACAACCAAGCGTGGACAGTCGGGTGAGAACAAGATCTCTTATAGTGGCTACGTAGGTGTTCAGAAGATAAAGAATCCTTTCAAATTGTTGAATTCGAAGGATTATATGAATTTGCAGAATGCTCTGTATAAGGAGATCGAAGGTCAGGAGAACCAAGAAAATGGTGTCTATACCGATTCACAGTTGCAGTCTACTGTTAATACTGACTGGGTGAAAGAAACAACCCGTTTGGGTATTGTTCAGGACCATAGTGTTCAGTTCCAAGGCGGTAGCGAGAAGACTAAAGTAATGACCAGTTTGGGCTATTTCAAACAGGATGGTGTTCTGAAGAATACTAACTTCGACCGTGTTTCAGGTCGTGTGAATGTTGATCAGACAATCAATAATTATGTAAAGGCAGGTGCATCAATTTATGCGCATCGTGAGAATTCAAATTATCAGTTGTATTCTGGTAATATTGTCAATTCCAATGTACTATATTCCATCTTGCTTTACGATCCAACAGTTGTTCCGTATAATGAAGATGGCACTTATGGTCGCGTTCCGGGTGGTCGTGGAGATAACCCATTGGCTAACTTGTTGGAACGTGTTAATGATTTGCGTCATGATAAGTTTGACGGAAATACCTTTATTGAAATCCGTCCGATTTCTGACTTAACATTGAAAGCTACTGCCGGAACGGAAATCCTGCACAACTTCCAGGGAACCTATATGCCTGCTTCAACATATCAGGGCGGTATCGATGGTGGTGTTGCTTCAACCTACGATTATACGGGTACGAGAAGCTTGTTCGAAGGTTTGGCAAACTATATGAAAACTTTCAATAAGGTTCATGATGTCAATTTCATGCTGGGTTATTCATATGAGAAGTTTGTTGGTGAGTATCGCAGACAGGAAGCAAAGAAATTCTCGACGGACTTGTTCCAGTATAATAATATGGGAGCAGCATCGAAGATTACTTCTATTGCCTCAAACAAGACGGAGAATATTTTGATTTCATTCTTCGGCCGTATGAATTATACTTATAAAGATAAGTATTTGGCAACATTTACACTGCGTCGTGATGGTTCATCTCGTTTCGGTGCCAATCAGCGTTGGGGAACATTTCCTTCAGGATCTTTGGCATGGCGTGCAAGCGAGGAAGAGTTTATCAAGAACTTGAATATCTTCAGCTCATTGAAAGTGAGAGCCGGTTTCGGTGTTACAGGTAACGAACGTATTGGCGATTATGCTTCTTATGCGAACATGGCTAATACACGTTATACTTTTGATGGAAGCGGAAATACAGCTGGTGTACACATGTCTCAAAGCAGTCCGGCAAATCCGGCACTGAAGTGGGAATCAACAGCTCAGTACAATATCGGTATGGATATGGGATTCTTTAATAACCGTTTGATGGTGACTGTTGATGCTTATACCAAGAAAACAAAGGATCTGCTGATGAACGTAGCTCTTCCTTATTATACCGGTTTCACCAGTGGTCAAAGTAATATCGGTTCTATCAGGAATGAAGGTCTTGAGTTGGATGTTACTTCTCACAATTTGACAGGCAGTTTTGTTTGGGATACCAAATTAAATGTGGCATATAATAGAAATAAAGTGCTTGATTTAGGTACGAACGGTGATATTTATCTCACTTCTTCTAAGCCTTATGGTAGTGTGTCAGAGGAAGCTTTTGCTATTATCCGTCAAGGTGAACCTCTGGGCTCATTGTTCGGATACAAATATATTGGCGTTCTTCAACAAGGCGAAACCTATTCGCCGCAGCCAAACTCCAAACCGGGTGATCCAAAGTTTGAAGATGTCAATGGAGATGGAAAGATTACGTCTTTAGACCGTACTATCTTGGGACGTGCCAATCCGGATGTTATTCTTGGTTTGAGCAACACGTTCGCATGGAAAGGTTTTGATATGTCGATATTCTTCCAAGGATCTATTGGTAACCATCTGTTGAACATGACTAATATGAACCTGGAGTGGGAACGTAGTACTGATGCCGCAAAACGTTGGACAACTTCTAATACTGAAACGAATGTTCCTCGCAACGGATTCTATTATTCTAAATACGGAGGTTATATCAATGACCACTTTATTGAGAATGCTTCTTTCGTTCGTCTGAAGAATGTAACATTGGGTTATACTCTTCCGTTTAAGAAGATTATAAGCTCTTGCCGTATTTATGCTTCTGCAGAAAATTTGTTTACAATTACAGGTTATTCCGGATGGGATCCTGAAATCGATACAAAAGCCAATGAAGTTACAAAGGGTGGTGGATCATTCCAGACTGCAAATGCAGGTGCCGGTTTGGACTTCAATGCTTATCCAAGCATGAGAACATTTACAATGGGATTGAATATAACATTCTAAAAACGTAGATTCAATGAAAATGAATATAAATAAATATCTGATGGTTTTGGCTGTTGCCGCTGGTATGACAGCGTGTACAGATTTGGAGCCAACCGTTTATAGTAACTTGACATCTGCTAATGCCTATTCTTCTGAGTCTGATATTAATGCAGCTCTGGTAGGTGTTTATGCCGATTTGGATCCATATCCCGGCGATGCCTGGATGTATTATGCTGGATATCTGGTAATGAATACCGATTATACAACCGATATGGGATACTCGACTGCTGCGGGCGATCCGACAAAACACAGTACAATGACATACGATGCAAATAGTATTTATCTAAAGAATAATTACCGTTGTATGTACCAGGTCATTTCAAATGCTAACGCTATTCTTGCCAATATAGATAATGTAAGCATGGCTGATGCAAACAAATCGTCGATAAAGGCTCAAGCAAAGTTCCTCCGCGCTTTAGCTTATCGTGATCTGACCGAACAATACGGTCCAGTCCCTTATATTACAACACCTCCCACTGATCCGGCAAACATGAAAAATGCCGAATTGACTCCGGTAGCTGATATTGAGACTGGAATTATAGCCGATTTGAAGGAATGTATTAATGTATTGCCTGAGAAGTGGTCTACATCAGATCTTTCACGCGCAACTAAAGGTGCTGCTGAAACATTGCTGGCAAAAATTTATCTGCGTAATCATGATTATACAAATGCGAAAACATATATCGATATGGTTCTTGCTTTGCGCGACAAAGGTGTTTACTCTTTGCAGTCTGATTTTAAGGAGGTATGGTCTGAAGCAAATAAAACAAATAACGAGTTTATCTTCTACATCCTTCATGAGTCAACAACAAATGGTGGTGAGATAACGAACCATTTCGGTCCGAAGGATTATCCAGATGTTCCGAACCGTTGGCAGTATTATGCTGTATCATTACCATTCTGGCGTAAGTACAGTGATAAAGATCCTCGTAAGCAGTTCTTCTATTACAACTACACCGGTTTAAGTCCACGTGATAACACAACGAAGTCTGGCTTCTATTATATGATGCCGGCTGTCGGACAAACAACACCTCCGAACGATACAACCAAATTGTTGGTGAACGTTGCTACACAGAAGTATTCTTATAAGATGATATCGGATGCATACTATGACGGTCGTACGATTTCTATTTTCCGCTTGTCGGATGTGATTCTTATGAAGGCTGAGGTTGAGAATAACTTGACAGGACCTTCAGCAGCGTTGTCTTATTTGAATCAGATTCGTACACGTGCAGGCGCTCCTGTATATGGAGGCTCTGATAAAGACTTTGCTGCTCCGGCTACAAAAGAAGCAATGAATGATGCTATTTTGGCAGAACGTGGATATGAATTGGTATTTGAATTCCAGCGTCGTGCCGACTTAATTAGATTCGGCAAGTACGAGGAAGTGGTAAATGCTCATTTGAAAGCTTTAGGTATTGCCAGTCCAACGAATGTGACCAGCAATATGCGCTATTTGCCATATCCTTTGACAGAAACATTATTGAATTCAAATATGGAATCAGCTAATTCTTCACGCTTGCCATAATGAACAACTTATTTTAATGCAACCGGGCCAAAAGATTTATTGGCCTTTTGGCTCGGTTCTTTCTCTTTTATTTATTTGTATTTATCAATTTACTATGAAACGTCTTTTAGCTATTGTATTTATTTTAATTGCCGGCATTGTTGTCGCTTGGGTTTATTTTAGCGAAAGAAACAGTATACTGTCTGTTACACTGACTTCTCCTGGAAATACGGCCATGCATAATCTGGTAACGATTTCTTTAAAGAAGCCGGCACCTTTATATATTGAATATACCGAGAAAGTGTCAGGAAAAAAATTCCGTACGGTTACTTCGCCTGCAGCTGTTCTCCATCATATACATTTGTTATTGTTAAAAGCTAATACTGAATATACTTATCGGATTATTATTGCGAATCTATACAGGCAGAAATCCGAATTGCTTTCGTTCAAGACTCGCCCACAATCTCCTTGGTTGGAGAATCATTGGTTTAATGAAAAACATCCTCATGATACATCCGCTTTGGGTGATGGAATGATCTTAGTCTCTTTCGGCAGATTACCTGGATATATGGCTCTGATTGATAATGAAGGCGAGATACGCTGGTATTGGCAGATAGAGGATGTAGGTATTCGTGTGAGTTCACTGACTCCACGTGGTACTATTTTAGGAATGCTTCGCCCTTTTGCGAAGGATGAGATTGATGATCAGCCTCAGACTCCCGAAGAAATAGCTAACGAAGAACATAAGAAACCTATGCGTCGAGGTTCGATGGGGTTTGCTGGAGGAACAGGATTGGTAGAAGTTTCGCTTACCGGCGAAATGATGTGGCGCCTCGATCTGAATAAAGTTGAAACAGAAAAAGATTATCAAGTTATCCATCACGATATCTGGATGGATGAGGAGAATCATATACATACACTCTATCGCCCAAAGAAAGTGGCTAGTATTATGGTCGATGGGAAAATGCAGACTGATACTTTGGGTGGCGATGGAATCATGGTTGTCGACTCACTTGGAAAGGTTCTGAAAACATGGTCGGCCTGGGATGTTTGGGATATAAGTAAAGATCCGTATATTGGCGAATATCGTTATGACCGTTTTCACATGAATGGACTGTGCTTTGATAAAGATGGCAATTATCTGGTATCGAATCCGATAGAGGATCAGATTTGGAAAATTGATAGGAAGACTGGAAAGATTCTCTGGAAATTTGGACGAGGAGGAGACTTTAAGATGGATTCGACAAGTTATTTCTCTTTCCAGCATTCACCTTATATGATGCCTGATGGCAACTTGATATTGTTTGATAATGGTCTGTATAATAAGCGTTCCGGTGCGAAGATGTTCCATCTCGATGAAAAGAATCGTACAGCAAAGACTTTGTTGAAAGCAACACTTCCAGCAGAAAAATATACCTCTCGCATGGGAAGTGCCTATCTGCTTCCTAATGGAAATATATTACAGACAAGCTCTAAAACCGGTTCGATTATGGTAACTGATCGTAATGGAAAGGTTTTGTGGGAAAGTGTGATGTCGTATGCTCCTTATCGGGCTATATATGTACCGAAAGAAACATGGAACGGCTATTTTAAAGAGATTAAGTAATAATGGGGAAGACTTCACTATACTATATATTCTTCACATTCCTGAAGTTGGGTGCTACGGCTTTTGGCGGTTACATGTCGTTGGTTGCGATTGTGCAAAAACAATTGGTTGAGATTGACAAGAAACTTAAGGAAGAAGATATACTGGATGGAATTTCCCTGACATCTGTCCTTCCCGGACCGGTCGCTGTGAATACGGTCGCTTATATTGGATACCGGCTCCGTGGCATTTCAGGATCTATTATGGCTTTTCTAGGTATTATACTACCTTCTTTTGTTTTGGTGATTCTACTTTCCTGGTTGTACTTCACGTATGGAAATGTTCCTGCTGTAAAGAACGTGTTCAATGGAATAATGCCTGCAGTGACTGCATTGATTGTTACGGTGGCTATAGGAATGTCACGTAAGACTATAAAAAGTATATCTCAATGGATTATTTGTGCAATGGCAGCAATATTATTGGTTGTTGTAGGTGGATTTGCAATCACATTGATCATGATTATTTTGAGTGGTGTTGTCGGCTCTTTCTTATATAAACAGCCACTATCATCCGAGCAAAATTGTTCTAAAGGAACTGCGATAAATAAAAAGCAATGGTTGATATCTGGAGCCGTTCTTTTATTGCTTTTGTGCCTTTTGTTATGGGGCGGACAAAGTCAGGACGCACCAAAGAATCTCAGAGTATTGTATACTTTTTCCGGAATAAGTCTGACGCTTTTCGGTGGCGGTTATGTAGTGATTCCTGCATTGCATGAACTGTTTGTCGACAATCTACAATGGCTTACCTCTTCGGAGTTTGCTGATGGTATTGCCATTGGTCAGATTACTCCCGGACCTATTTTTATTACAGCTACATTTATTGGATACAAAGTGGCAGGAATTTTAGGGGCTTCTTTAGCTACAGTAGGTATTTTTACACCTCCGGCAGTGTTGACAGTTCTATTGTCGCGCTTTGTGGAAGCGTTGAAACAGTCGGCAGTAGTTAAAGCCATCATGAAAGGAATTCGGGCCGCTGTTATCGGAATGATATTTGCATCGGCAGTAACTATTGGACAAACAATGGTTATCTCTGTTGTTTCTATTTTGATTTTTGTTATTACATTTGTAATATCACTTAAATATGTTATCAATCCTATTTACTTGATTCTTGGATCGGGTTTGGTTGGATTTGTTTTGTTTTGATTATGATGATACAAGGAATACAAATGATTGGAACGCAACGTTCCGGTTCAAATTTATTACGTGTGATGATGGATGGTATCGGACAGATTGAAGGGCCACATCCTCCACATATTCTTCAGCGTTTTGTCCCCTTATTGTCCAAATATGGCGATTTGTCGGAAAGAGCTAACTTTGTAAAGTTGGCTACAGATGTATGTAAGATGGTGAACATAAATCCGGTACCGTGGGAAGGAATATGTATCTCTACAGATGAAATACTTGCCGAATGTAAGTGTCCGAGCATTTATGAACTTTTTCGTGCCATCTATGAAACGGCTGCGCGACAGAAAGGTGCCACATATTGGTTGTGCAAAAGTATGAAAAACATGTTTTATGCCGAAGGTATCGAATCAACAGGTATTCGTCCGTATTACATATATTTGTATCGAGACGGGCGCGATGTAGCTCTTTCGTTTCAGAAAGCGATTGTGGGTGAGAAACATATTTATGCCTTGGCACATAACTGGAAAAAAGATCAGGAAGAGGCATTCCGTTTGCGTGAACGGACCAATCCTGACCATTTCTATATGTTAAGCTATGAGATGCTTACTGCGAATCCGGTGGAAGTGATGCAGCAACTTTGCGACTTTTTGCACCTCCCTTATACTGATAAGGTGATGGAATATTACAAAAGCCGAGAGTCACAAAATACGGCGGTTGCCGGAACAATGTGGGCAAATGTTACAAAGCCTATCATGAAAAATAATATAAATAAGTTTCTTCATGAGCTATCTTCGGAAGATATAGCTATCTTTGAATCCGTTGCAGGTGATGTCTTACAGAAGTTGAATTATAAATTGTATTCGCCCGAAGGAGCGCTGCGCTCTCATTTTACAGAGGAAGAAATAGCTTTCTTTAAGGCAGAGAATGCTCGATTGAAGAAAGAGTTTTTGCAACATGCCGACATCTCTGACATTGAGAAAAGAAGGCCTCAAGATGAATTGATTAATCTTATCATGAATTATAAATAAAGAAGTAATTTAAACGTATGAAACGAATCGTATTTATTTTATGTTGT
>DAIMYP010000056.1:0-25326 GCA_036734445.1 Tannerellaceae bacterium | reverse complement strand
TAACTACCTCCTTTCATACTGTGATGATATGAATAATTAAATGTTAAAACTCAAATATCTTTTGGTTGATAATTTTATTGTTCGTAATATTGCGAACAAATTCATAAAGATGGAAGAGAATAAGAAAGATTATACAATAAAGCAGGAGCTGCTTGCTCGTTTTGCTAAAGCGTTAGGGCATCCGGCACGAATAGCTATTCTTGACTTCCTGGCCAAACAGGATACTTGCTATTTTGGCGATATCAATGATGAACTTCCTATTGCCAAGGCCACGGTATCCCAACATCTGAAAGAATTGAAAGATGCAGGACTCATCCAAGGCGAGATAGAAACGCCTAAAGTGAAATATTGCATTAATCGTGACAACTGGGAGTTGGCTAAACAACTCTTTGGTGAAATGTTCGACAAACATTTGAATAAAAAGGATTCATGCTGCTGACACAGCATTTCTTTTCGCCAATAATGTTCGTTGTTTTACGAATTACGAATACATATATGATTAACAAATAAATAATTATGGAAATTAAAGTATTAGGAACAGGTTGCAGTATATGCAAGGCATTGTATGCAACGGTAGAGAAGGTGATCAAAGAACAGGGTATTGATGCAACTTTAGTAAAAGAGGAAGACATGGAAAAGATCATGAACTATAATGTGATGACGCTTCCGGCTTTGGTTATCGATGAGAAAGTGGTTGCCAAAGGACGTATCTCTGAAAGTGATGTGAAGAAGTTGTTAGCAGTATAACGGTAAAAAAATACACATGAAACGTTTTGCATTTATTAGATTGATGATCCTTATCTGTTTTGCAGGATCAATATCTGCTCAAAAGGCAACAGTTGCTCAGAGTGCATCGGCTAAAACAGTTGTTGAAGTGCTTTATTTTCATGGCAAGCAGCGTTGTCCGACATGTATTGCTATTGGCAACCATTCTCTGGATGTTGTAAAGAATGATTTTGCAAGTCAGGTCAGAAACGGACAATTGAAGTTCAAAGAGATAGATATATCGACTTCCGAAGGTGAGAAGTTTGCCGACAATTATCGTGTCACCGGGTCGTCTTTGTTTGTGAATCAGTGGAAGAATGGCAAGGAGAAACGTAACAATATGACCATCTTCGGTTTCAAGAATGCACGTAGTAACCCTTCAGCATTCAAGGTCGGTTTGAAGAATCAAATTGCATTACTACTGAAGTAGCAAAGAGATGGATTTCTTGCAGAATATTCTGGATAATAGTCAAGTACCGATACTCACTGCTTTTGTTTTGGGATTACTTACAGCCGTCAGCCCTTGTCCACTTGCTACGAACATAACTGCCATAGGTTATATCGGACGCGATATGGGAAGCCGTCGGCGCCTTTTCTGGAGTGGAGTGCTTTATACTGTAGGCCGTATTATTGCCTATTCAGTGCTGGGTGCTATCCTGATCTATATTCTCCGGAGCGGTGCTGATATGTTCTCAATACAGAAAGGCGTAAGCAAATGGGGGGAGATGCTTGTGGCTCCGGTGATGCTGCTTATAGGATTGTTTATGTTGTTCGGTGACAGATTCTCTCTTCCAAAGTTTGGCTTTTCGGGTAATCTGGAGTCGAATAAGTTGAAAGGGTTGTGGGGAAGTTTATTACTGGGCATGCTTTTTGCAATGGCATTCTGTCCGACAAGCGGTGTTCTCTATTTTGGAATGCTTATACCTATGTCGGCACAAGCTACAACCGGTTATCTTTTGCCAATTGTGTTTGCTTCTGCTACAGGACTTCCTGTCATTATGGTCGCTTGGATTCTTGCCTATAGTGTGTCCGAAGTGGGAAAATTTTACAATCGCATGAAGATATTTCAAAAGTGGTTTAACTTGATCGTTGCTCTATTGTTTATAGCGGTCGGTCTTTATTATGCTTATATTTTTTATCTGTAACAATTAAATAGATATTGAGTTATGATACAACAATTTGCTGACTGGCTGGTGTACAGCTTGTTTGGGCTTGACGCGCAGTCTCATTTGGGTTCGGCAGTGAATTTCTTCTTCTATGATACGATCAAAATACTGATTCTGTTGTTTGTGATCAGTGCGATCATGGGAGTGATTAATGCGTATTTTCCTATTGACCGATTGCGTAGATACCTTACTACGCATAAGCTTTACGGACTTCAGTATTTCTTTGCCTCGTTGTTTGGTGCGATAACGCCGTTCTGTTCTTGTTCATCAATACCTCTGTTCATCGGTTTTGTGAAAGGAGGAATCCCGCTTGGTGTGACGTTTGCGTTCCTCATCACTTCACCTTTGGTCAATGAGGTGGCGGTAGCGATGTTTCTTGGTTCATTTGGACTCAAGATAACAATTGTATATGTTGTCAGTGGTATTTTGCTTGGAATGATTGGTGGATTTGTGCTTGGAAAGATGCAGCTTGAAGATTATCTGAGTGAATGGGTAAAGAAAATTCAGAAAGCATCGGATGCCGAGAGTGAAGCTTGGGAAAAAGAACAGGTTCCATTTGTGAAGCGTCTCCCCGGTATCTTGAAAGATTCGTGGGGCATCGTCAGAGGTGTGTTGCTTTATGTGGTTATAGGTATTGGCATTGGAGCTGCTATTCATGGTTATGTGCCCGAAGGGTTCTTTCAGCATTATATGGCGAAAGAAAGCTGGTTCGCCGTCCCACTTTCGGTGATGTTGGCCGTCCCGATGTATGCCAATGCAGCAGGCATTGTGCCTGTCATAGAAGTGTTTGTCGCTAAAGGCGTTCCTATAGGTACAGCACTTGCATTTATGATGGGTGTTGTTGGTCTTTCTTTGCCTGAAGCTACAATGCTGAAGAAAGTAATGACTTGGAAGCTTATCGGGATCTTTTTTGGAACAATAACACTCTTCATCATTATCTCCGGCTATCTTTTTAACTGGTTGTTGTGATTATATGACCGGTAGATGCTGAAAGGCTGTAAGTGAGAATCTTTTATAAAGAAGAATATAATAAATAAAAATATAAAATGAAGAAGTTGGCATTTTTAGATAGGTATCTGACGCTTTGGATATTTTTAGCCATGTTTGTCGGTGTCGGAATAGGTTATGTATATCCTGAGATCGTAAAATTCTGGGGATATTTTGAAGTGGGTTCAACAAATATTCCATTGGCTGTGGGTTTGATATTGATGATGTTCCCGCCATTGGCCAAAGTAAGATATGAAGAGTTGGGCAAAGTCTTTTCGGATAAGAAGATTTTAACCATATCTCTGTTATTGAACTGGATTGTTGGCCCGATACTGATGTTCGTTTTGTCCGCATTATTCCTTTCGTCGCATCCCGAGTATATGTATGGATTGATTATGATTGGTTTGGCCAGATGCATAGCGATGGTGCTTGTCTGGAATGATTTGGCAAAAGGCAATGGTGAGTATGCTGCCGGACTCGTTGCACTCAATAGTATTTTTCAGGTGCTGTTCTATTCTGTTTATGCTTACTTCTTCATATCCGTTTTTCCGGATTGGATAGGACTGCCTGCAACCGATGCCGTGCGGAATATTA
This sequence comes from Tannerellaceae bacterium, assembly GCA_036734445.1. GTDB lineage: Bacteria > Bacteroidota > Bacteroidia > Bacteroidales > Tannerellaceae > Parabacteroides. The sequence continues at coordinate 21,814 of DAIMYP010000056.1, read as the reverse complement.
CGATGGGGATGATTGCCAAAAGTGTGGCTGTATATTTGGGAATCCCGTTTGCTGCAGGATATGTAGTTAGACGAATCTTGAGAAACATCAAAGGTGATGATTGGTATTATACTCGTTTTGTGCCAAAAGTTAGTCCGGTGACCTTGATAGCCCTCCTGTTTACGATTATTGTTATGTTTTCGTATAAAGGCGAGTATATTGTTAAACTTCCGTTTGATGTAATGCTTGTAGCTGTTCCTTTGGTGCTGTACTTTGTGATTATGTTTTTCTCCTCATTCTGGTTTACTAGGCGTAAAGGAGTCTCTTACGACAAATCGACGTCGATAGCATTTACTGCGACGGGAAATAATTTTGAGCTGGCTATAGCAGTGGCTATTTCTATCTTCGGTATCAGTTCTGGCGAAGCTTTTGCAGCTGTCATTGGGCCCCTGATCGAAGTTCCTGTATTAATTCTGTTTGTCAAATATGTTTTGAGATATAAATAAAGGCAACGAGTACAGTTTTAGCTATTTTATTCTTCTTCATCCGTAGAAAAATAATTACTTTTGTTCAATCGACTATGGTTCGAACTGAGTATTCATTAAATCTATAAACAGATGAAAAAGGTAGTGAAATGGCAGGCGATAGCTGCATTCTTGTTGTTTGTCTCGGTCGCTGTATCGGGACAAGGTTATTCCAATCCGGTGCTATCCGGATTTTATCCCGACCCGAGTGTTTGCCGGGTAGGAGATGACTTCTATCTGGTGAACAGTACTTTCCAGTATTTTCCCGGATTACCTATTCATCACAGTAAAGACTTGATTCATTGGGAACAGATTGGTCATTGCATCAATCGCACGTCGCAGATGGATTTGAGTAAGACAAATTCAGGGGGAGGGCTGTACGCTCCGACCATCCGCTATCATGATGGCACTTATTATGTGATTAATACGAATGTTTCTCATGGTGGCAACTTCTATATCACCGCTACCGATCCTGCCGGCAAATGGTCTGATCCTATTTGGGTAAAGCAGGGTGGCATCGATCCGGAACTTTTCTTCGATGAGGATGGCAAATGTTATTTTCTTTCTACCATCGGCCAGATTAAATTGAGTGAGATTGATGTGAAGACCGGTAAACTTCTTACCGAACCCAAAGGCATCTTCAATGGATTGGGCGACAGTTCTCCCGAAGGTCCGCACCTTTACAAGAAAGACGGATATTACTATCTGCTGATTGCCGAAGGTGGAACGGAATATGGACATAAGGTGATGATTGCACGAAGCAAAAACATCTACGGCCCGTATCAGATCAATCCTGCCAATCCGATTCTGACGCACAAGAGTCTGGAAGGTTCGCGCAGCCCGATTCAGGGTACCGGACATGCAGATCTGGTTCAGGCAAAGGATGGTTCGTGGTGGATCATGTTCCTTGGCTTCCGTCCGCAATCTTATATGCATCATCTATTGGGACGCGAAACATTCCTTGCACCCGTTCGTTGGGACAAGAACGCATGGCCTGTTGTCAATGGCAACGGCATGGTTTCGTTGAATATGGATTGTCCGACGTTGCCGCAGGTCAAATATGCCGAAACACCGACAAAGGATGAATTTTCTGAAACGACTTTGGGTTATGACTGGAACTATCTCTGCAATCCGCATTTCGAGAACTATTCGTTGAGCGCACGCAAAGGTTTTATTCGCCTCAAAGCTTCAACAATTTTTATCACCGACACAGATTCGCCGACTTTCATCGGACGCCGTCAGCAACATATCAATTTCAAGGCGACAACTTCGCTGGATGCAAAAGGTTTGAATAATAATTCCGAAGCTGGACTCGCCGTTTACATGATGGGCAAGTATCAATATGATCTGTCGGTTGTCTGCAAAGGCGGCCATAAATATTTGACGCTGACCTATTATTTGGGCGAGATGAAGCATATCGAAAAAGAAATACCGCTCGTCGGTAATCAGGTGTATTTGCGCGTTGAGGGTTCTCCGGATGTTTACACGTTCTCATATTCGAAGGACAACAGCAAGTTCGAAGAGTTGGCAAAGATGAATACCCGTTTCTTAAGTTCAGAAACCGCCGGCGGATTCACGGGCGTTTATCTGGGACTGTTCGCTCAGGAGAAGGCGAAGAGCAATTCGTATGCCGACTTCGATTGGTTTGAATATACGCATCCGTAAAATTAACGTGCTATGAATATTAAAGTTATAGCAGTAAACCTATTTAAAATTATATTTATCATGTCTATCAGTACATTGTTTTCATCCGGTACCTGTAACGGGCAAGATAAAAAGAAGCAGGAAGCAACGGTTCGTCCTGAAGCTGTCGCCGGCGCATTCTATCCAGCCAGCAAAAATTCACTTCTCAAGGCGATGACCGATTATTTTAAAGCATTTGCCGATAGCACCTCGGCTGAAGAGGTCGCTGCCGTGATTGTTCCACATGCAGGATATGTTTTCTCCGGCGAAGTTGCCGCTTCTGCTTTTGCAAGGATCAGTCCAGAACAGCAGTATGAGCGCATCTTCCTCATCGGACCGAGTCATCATGTGTATATGGATGGTGCTTCGGTGAATACCGCTTTCGATTATTATGCTACGCCGCTGGGAGATGTCCCTGTCGATACGTCTTTCTGCCGACAACTGATTCGCGATCATTCGGTGTTCTCCTGCAATCCGGAAGCGCACGACAAGGAGCATTGCCTGGAAGTGCAACTACCTTTCCTGCAATATCGCTTGAAGAAGATGGCGCCTATCGTGCCGATTATTATCGGTACGCAGTCGTTTGCCGTGATACAGAAAGTGGCTGAGGCATTGAAGCCTTATTTCAATGCGAAGAACCTGTTTGTCATCAGCAGCGATTTCTCGCATTATCCGTCGTACGATGATGCGGAAGAGGTCGATAAGCTGACGGGCGAAGCTATCAGTCAGGGTTCCTTGGAAGCGTTTGTCAAAGCGTTGTCGCAAAACGCCAAGAAGCATGTGCCCAACTTGGCTACAAGCGCTTGCGGACAGAGTGCAATCGCTGCATTATTATATATGACATCCGGTATGAATGATATTCAGATTCATCATATCATGTATCGCAATTCAGGCGATTCCAGCTACGGCGATCATCAGCAGGTGGTCGGATATCATGCTTTCGTTTTTGTACGTAAGAGTGCTGCAACCGGTGAGGCTTCGTTCGCTCTGACCGAACAGGAGAAGGACACGCTGATACAGATTGCCCGCCGTTCGATACAGAACCGTCTTTCGCGGAGTCATAATCCGGTATGCGATGAAGAGGCTCTGACTGAAACGTTGAAGATGCGTTGCGGCGCTTTTGTCACGTTGAATGAAGGCGGTCGTCTGCGCGGATGCATCGGCCATTTTGGTAGCGACCAGCCCTTGTATCGCGTTGTTGAGAATATGGCAGAGGCTGCAGCCTTCGAAGATCCGCGATTCTATCCGATGCAGTCCGGCGAATTGGGAAAAGTTGAGATTGAGATTTCTGTCCTTTCACCCATGAAACGTATTCATAGTATTGATGAGTTCACGCTGGGCAAACAGGGAATATATATCACTAAAGGCGGACGTAGCGGAACGTTCCTTCCGCAGGTGGCTGAGGAAACGAATTGGAGCAAAGAAGAGTTTCTGGGCCATTGCGCTCACGACAAGGCAGGACTGTCATGGGATGGCTGGAAAGATGCCGACCTGTATACATATGAAGCGGTTGTGTTTAAGGAAAGGAAATGAATGATGCAAAAAGAATCTTTCGGTAAGGAGGCGCTCTATTCGCATCCGACAGACAAAGGCGTTCAGTGCGGCATTTGTCCGCACGAATGCAACCTGTCTGACGGGCAGCGCGGATTATGTCGCAGTCGTGTGAATCATGGCGGGACGCTTTATTCGGAAGCCTATGCTCATCCGTGTGCCTTGCATGTCGATCCGGTCGAGAAGAAGCCGTTGCTCCATTACTATCCCGGATGCCGCTGCTTGTCGGTAGCTTCGACAGGATGTAACTTCGCTTGCCTCAATTGTCAGAACTGGGAGATCTCTCAAGCCCTGCCTTCCGAAGTGAGGAATATTGATTTGCCGCCTGCAAAGTTGGTCGATGAATGCATGGCCTCACGATGTCCGGCTATTGCCTACACGTACACCGAACCGATCACCTTCTATGAATACATGTATGATTCGGCGCTGTTGGCGCACGAAGCAGGAATCCGCAATATCCTTGTTTCTGCGGGCTACATCAACGATGAACCGCTTCGCCGGCTTTGCACCGTGCTCGATGCTGCCAATATCGATTTGAAATCGTTCAGCGATGCGATATACCAGAAAATCAGTCACGGCCATCTGCAGCCGGTTTTGAATACGTTGAAAGTGATGAAGGAAGCAGGCGTATGGCTGGAAGTAACGAATCTGCTTATTCCTTCAGTCAATGACGATCCGCAGATGATTCGTGACATGTGTCAATGGCTCGTCAGCAATGGTTTCGCGGATACGCCTTTGCATTTCAGCCGCTTCTTCCCGATGTACAGAATGAACAACGTGCCGATGACGCCTATCGAAACGCTTGTTTCAGCGCGCGAATCGGCTCTCGCAGCAGGAATGCATTTCGTCTATATAGGAAACGTCAGTGAACTGGAAGGCGAAAACACTGTCTGTCCTTCCTGTGGCAAACTACTGGTCCGACGCAATGGCTACGATCTGCTCGAGAATCATCTCGCCGATGGAAAATGCCCTGATTGCGGAACGACTATCGCCGGGAGGTGGAAGGATTGAATATTTTTCCTTTAAAAATAGAAAAGAGCAGTAGGAAGTGCCACTTCTCTGACCAAATTAAGAGTGGAACTTCAGGAATCCGAGATTCTTGGACCATTTAGGGAAAAAAACTCCAAGAAGTGCCGCTTCTCGGAACAAATTAGAAAAAATGGTCGAAGAATTGCCACTTCTTGGACCAAAAATCTGAAAACAGTTGAAGAATCTCCGCTTCTTGGACTAAAAATATGAAAATGGTCCAAGAATCTTCACTTCTCGGATCAAGTGAAGTAAAATAGTCCAAGAAGTGCCACTTCCGGCACTGCCAATGATAAAATGCTCGAAGAATCCCGGATTCTTGATGCCTTATTATTCAAAAGTTTTGCGATTACCTGTAGATGATAAATCAGAAAAATAGTACTTTTGCATTCCGCCATGATGTTCGGGATGTCATTGAAGCCGATGAGCATAAAGGAACGACGCCATGTTGCGGCAATAAACAATACGGACTATGTTAAGCGGCAAATATATCAAGAGAGTTCCGGCGAACTGACTGTTATCATCAGTAATTTGCTGATACACATAAAAGATTGATATAGACATGGAAATACTAAAGAAAAGGATATTGCAGGACGGGAAATGTTATCCCGGTGGAATCTTAAAAGTTGACAGTTTTATCAACCATCAGATGGATCCGAATCTGATGATGGAGGTGGCAAAGGAGTTTGTGCGCCGCTTTGCAGACTGTAAGATCAACAAGATTGTCACTATTGAGGCCAGTGGCATTGCTCCGGCTATCCTGGTGGGATACATCATGCAACTGCCTGTTGTGTTTATTAAGAAGAAACAGCCGAAAACGATGGAGAACATGCTCTGCACCACTGTCCATTCGTTCACGAAAGACCGAGATTATACGTTCTGTATCAGCAACGACTATCTGAACGAGAATGACCATGTGCTGTTTATCGACGATTTCCTTGCCAACGGTAATGCCTCGATGGGTGTGATTGATCTCGCGCGTCAGGCGGGAGCAACGATTGAAGGTATGGGCTTCATTATCCAGAAGGCATTTCAGAACGGAGGAGAGATGTTGCGCAAACAGGGAATACGCTTTGTGAGCCTGGCAGTTGTACGCAGTCTCGAAAACTGCAAAATCGAATTGGAATAAGGTTGGATGGTTTTTATTATCTTTACGCCGTAAATAATAAATGTGCTATATGAACAGTAAGATTATTGTATTATTGATATTTACATTGCTCTTTAATGCGTGCAGTGGAAAGCAAAACACGAAGACACCGGTTCCGGCTCAGGAGAAACGCACCTTTCAGATGGCGAGTATTCCTAGTATGATTACCGACCCTGATCAGCGTGCCGCCTATCTGGTGCAGCATTATTGGGAAAACTACAACTTTACTGATACCGCTCTCGTGCATGATGCCGATGTGACGGAACAGGCAATGTCTAATTATATCGATGTGCTGAAACGCGTTCAGCCCGATGTTGCATCATCGTCCATCAAAGCCATGCTGGCGAAGGCGGAGGTCGACAGTACGGTGTATGCCGGCATGACCGGAATGTATGAGAAATATCTTTACGACCCCAATTCGCCGATGCGCGATGAGTCGTTGTATATTCCCGTTCTGCAGGCCATCATCGCTTCGCCGAAAGTGAGTGAGGTTGACAAGGTACGTCCGCAGCATCTGCTGGAACTGGCGCTGAAGAATCAGGTAGGCAAACCCGCTACCGACTTCACCTATACGCTTGCCAATGGCAGCACAGGCCGTCTCCACAGTATCAAGGCTGACATGCTGCTGCTCTTCTTCTATAACCCCGACTGTCACAACTGTCAGCAGATCACCCGACAGCTCAACGAATCCGAGGTGGTGAATAGCTTGTTGCAGAGCAAAAAGCTAAAGATACTGGCTGTTTATCCCGACGAGGAACTTGACGCATGGCGTAAGCATATCCCTTCCATGCCTGCCGCGTGGATCAATTCGTATGACAAATCACTCGACATCAAGAATAAGGAAGTGTACGACCTTAAAGCAATCCCGACACTCTATCTTTTGGACAAAGAAAAGAAGGTTGTGCTGAAGGATGTGACCTTCGCTCAGGTGGAAGCCTTCCTGACGAATGCTGCAAAATGAAGATAAAGAATTTGTAAATGACAAAATTATATTAATTTTGCACGAAGACTAAAGTATTTCAGTGTGAATAAGAGAATAAAACTACATGTTCAGGGACTGACGAACAGTCAGGTTCAATCAGGTGCATACGCTCTGGTACTGTCGGAGCAACCGGGTACACGGCGTATTCCGATCATTGTCGGAACAGCGGAGGCGCAGTCTATTGCTATTGCTTTGGAACATATAAAGCCACCTCGTCCGCTTACACATGATTTGTTTGTGGCATTCGCCCAAACACTCGGCATTAATATTCTTGAGGTTTTTATCTACAAGTTCGAGGATGGCGTGTTCTATTCGGAAGTGGTGTTCGACGATGCAGGTAAAGTGCTTCGTTTGGATTCGCGTACCTCAGATGCTATCGCTATAGCATTACGCGTAGGCTGTGAGATCTTTACCACACCTGAGATTGTGGACGAATGTGGTGTCGTATTGGAGGATTCGCAGAAAGAAACAGAGGAAGAAAAGTCTGAAGAAGAGAGCCTCCTGGATTTGGAACCGGAAGAAATCCATGATGAGGTGAAAATGAAAAAATGGCTTTCGCTGCTGGAAGATGATGAGTTGACCGAACGTATGGAGCAGGCTATTGCTTCCGAGAAGTATGAGTATGCCAAGATGTATAAGGACGAACTTCATCGTCGTGGAAAAGACAAAGAAGATAAAGCAGAATAAATAGAGGAGATAATATACATGATTGAACAACAGGTAGGATTTAGTTTGGAGTCCTTGGGAAGAGGATTATTAGGTATCATCACCATTATCGGTGTGGCCTATTGCTTTAGTTATAATCGCAAAAAGATCGACTGGAAGCTGGTCGGGGCGGGATTGTTTCTGGAAATAGTCTTTGCACTGGCCGTACTGTATATTCCGATAGTCGGGACTACACTCGAATGGATCGGGAAGGCTTTCATCAAGCTGATGGACTTCACGCAAGCGGGCGTTTCTTTCCTGTTGGGGCCGCTTGTCGCCAAGAGCAACGGGTTTATTTTTCTGCTCAACTCACTGCCTGTGGTCATATTCTTCTCTGCGCTGGTTTCTATATTGTATCATTGGGGAATTATTCAGAAGGTGGTACTCGGTTTCTCATGGGTGCTGCGTAAATTTATGAATATATCTGGTGCCGAAGGTCTCGTTACTGCCGGTAATGTATTCTTGGGCATGACCGAGTCGCCAATATTAATCAAGAACTACCTCCCGGCGATGAACAAATCGGAAGTGTTTCTGGTGATGGTTGCCGGGATGGGAACGATTGCCGGATCTGTGATGGGTACATATATCGGTATGCTCGGCGGGGCAGATCCGGTGAGCAAGGTGTTATTTGCCAAGCATCTGCTTTCGGCTTCACTGATGGCGGCACCTGGTTCGATTGTGATTGCTAAACTGCTCTGTCCGCAGACCGAGCCTGTCGAAGACCAGCTGGTCGCTATGGAAAAGACTGACCAGAATCCGACGGTGCTCGATGCGTTGGCTGCAGGAACGATGACCGGTACGCGTTTGATGGTGAACATCGCCGCCATGCTTTTGGTGTTTATCGCTCTGGTTACCTTGTGCAATTATATTTTGTGTGACTTGATTGGCCATTATACAGGTCTCAACGACTGGATTGTTTCAATTACTGCCGGTAAGTCCGAAGGTTTGACATTTCAGTTTATTGTTGGTGTCGTTCTTTCGCCGTTCATGTGGCTGATAGGTGTTCCTACACCCGACCTGTCGCTTGTAGGCTCTCTGCTTGGGCAGAAGACGATTCTGAATGAGTTCGTGGCCTATTCGCAGTTGGAAACTTGGAAAGATGCCGGACTTTTTGCCTATCAGAAGTCTGTTATCATGTCGACTTATATCTTATGTGGCTTTGCTAATATTTCCTCTATTGGTATTTTGCTTGGCGGAATGGGTGTTCTGGCACCGCAAAAGAAACCAATGATTACCCGCTTCGGTATTCCGGCAATGGTCGGCGGAGCGCTGGTATCGGTCTTGTCGGCAACAATTATTGGTATGATTTTGGGATAAAAGATGAGCGAGATGCAGATATTTTTTATTCCTGAGATACAGCCTGTAACGACTCTTCCCGAAGAGGAATCAGGGCATTGCATCCGTGTGCTTCGGCTTTCTGAAGGTGATGCTGTTCTGTTGACTGACGGTAGAGGTTCTTTTTATAAAGCGACTATCACACACGCGCATCCGAAACATTGCGAAGTGACAATCTCGGAAAGCTGGAAACAGGCACCGTTGTGGAATTTCTATCTGCATATTGCCGTTGCTCCGACAAAAAATATGGACCGCATGGAGTGGTTTGTCGAGAAGGCAACGGAGATTGGCATTGATGCTGTCACTTGCCTGAACTGTCGTTTTTCCGAACGCCGTGAGATAAAACCTGCCCGTTTGGAGAAAATCATGATCAGTGCGATGAAGCAGTCGCAGAAAGCCACGCTTCCTGCTTTGGAGGGAATGGTTGATTTTGCTGATTTTGTGAAGCGTCCTTTCAGTGGTAGCAAGTTCATTGCACATTGTGAGGACGAAGAGAAGCCTCTCTTGAAGCATATCTACCATCCAGGTGAGAATGCTCTTGTGCTGATTGGTCCCGAAGGCGATTTTTCTGTTGAAGAGATTGCGTTGGCCAAAGAAAACGGCTTCCAACCTATTTCATTAGGTGAAAGCCGCTTGCGGACTGAAACAGCAGCTTTAGTTGCCTGCCATACGCTTCAGATATTAAATCAATAATTTATTCCCATTCAATGGTTGCAGGTGGTTTTGAACTGATATCGTAGACAACGCGGTTTACGCCTTTCACCTTGTTGATGATTTCATTAGAAACTTTTGCCAAGAACTCGTATGGAAGTTGTGCCCAATCGGCTGTCATCGCATCGGCAGATGTTACTGCACGCAATGCAACTGTATTTTCGTATGTTCTCTCATCGCCCATCACACCGACCGAATGGATCGGCAGCAAGATGGCACCTGCCTGCCAGACTTTGTCGTACAATCCCCATTCGTGCATCAGCGAGATATAGATGTCGTCGGCTTCTTGCAGAACGCGTACTTTTTCTGGAGTGATATCACCCAAGATACGGATACCCAAACCTGGCCCTGGGAACGGATGACGTTTGATCAGATGTTCCGGCATTCCCAGTTCGCGACCTACGCGACGCACTTCGTCTTTGAACAGCGAACGGAGTGGTTCGACAAGCTTCAAGTCCATATTTTTCGGCAGACCGCCTACGTTATGATGACTTTTGATGGTTGTACCTGTGATTGACAAAGACTCAATTACATCCGGATATATAGTGCCCTGTCCGAGCCATTTGACGTCTTTCAGTTTATGAGCTTCTTCATCGAACACATCGATGAAACCTTTGCCGATGATCTTCCGTTTCTTTTCTGGTTCGCTGACGCCTGCCAATGCTGTATAGAATCTGTCTTTGGCATTTACACCGATGACATTCAACCCCAGTGATTCGTAAGCCTGCATAACTTTTTCGAACTCGTTCTTGCGGAGCAGTCCGTGATCAACGAAAATACAGGTCAGTTTCTTACCGATGGCTTTGTTGAGCAAAACAGCGGTAACTGATGAGTCGACACCACCGGAGAGGGCAAGAATCACCTTGTCGTCGCCAAGTTTTTCTTTCAGTTGCTCGACAGTCGATTCGATGAATGAAGCGGGTGTCCAGCTTTTGGCGCATCCACAAATATTGAGAAAGTTGTCCAAGAGAATTGTGCCATCGGTTGTGTGGAATACTTCCGGATGGAATTGTACAGCCCACGTCTTCTCGTTTTCCACATGATAAGCTGCTGCTTTGACGTCGTCGGTACTTGCAATAATCTTGAAGTTTTCGGGTAGCATTGTGATGGTATCACCATGCGACATCCATATTTGTGAACCGATGCTGATGCCTTTTAGTAACGGATCCTGATTGTCTATAAATGTAAGGTTGGCACGTCCGTATTCACGCGTGTTCGCCGGTTCTACCTTTCCTCCGGATGTATAAGCCATGAACTGAGCTCCATAGCAGATTCCGAGAACAGGATATTTGCCGCGGATCTCACTTAAGTCAGCTTTAAAAGCAGTTGCATCGTACACCGAGTATGGGCTTCCCGAAAGGATGACACCTTTAATATCCGTGTCCTCATGCGGAAATTTGTTGTAAGGAACGATTTCGCAATACATATTAAGCTCACGAATTCTTCGTCCGATGAGTTGTGTCGTTTGCGAGCCAAAATCAAGAATAATAATTTTCTCTTGCATGCAATTGATATTTTTTAGGTGGCAAAGGTATGAATAAAAAGCCTTACCACAGGTCTATCATTCATATTATTTCAATGCTTTTTCAATCTGTTTCATCAGTTTGTTGAAGTCCTCTGGCGTGAAGCCAATGCTTGAATAAATCACTTTTCCACTCTTGTCGATCAGGAAGCTGCGAGGAATCATGTTCGTAGCAAACTTGCCATAAATAGCCCGATTTTTATCCGGATACAACGGAAAGGTGAATCCTTTTGTCTTGTTGTATTCCGTGAGGTCGGCATCCGAATGTTCGCGACCGATAACCAACATGGCAAAATGAGCATTGTCTTTATATTTGGGCCATAAGGTCTTCTGTACTTCTGCCAGTTCTCTTTGGCATGGACCACACCAGGTAGCAAAAAAGTTGATCAGTACAATCTTCCCTTTTAATGTCGCCGAAGAGATGGTTGTGCCATTATCTTTGACAATATTGAATGCTGGCATTTTATCACCAACCTTGATTAAGTCGGCATCAGCAGTTTGCATTACAGCTGGAAACTGTGCGTTTATAGCTGTTGCTAAAAGAGCGAATGTGAAAAATAAAAGAACTTTTTTCATTTGTGGGCTTATAAATTATTGTTTACTTTGAGCTACTTCGTATCCGGCTTTCAAAGCCTTGAGGTTCATTTCGATCACTTCTTCTCCCTTGCGGGCAAAGATGCTTCGGATTCCATCGGCGATCTTGTCATAATCAATGCCTAGAAATGGCGAGGCTGCACCCAGCATAACGATGTTGGCTGCACGTGTTGAACCGGCTTCTTTAGCAAGTGCTTCAACATCGAGTACAACTTTATGAGAAAGTTTGTCGAGTTCGGCATTGACTTTTTCGATATCCGGATAGTTTGGAATGTTGATGAACGGCTCAGAGTTTGTTACGACCCATCCTTCCTTGTTCAGATAAGGCAGATAGCGTAATGCTTCCATAGGCTCGAGCGAAATGATCAAATCGGCATGGCCTTTTGGAATCAGGTCGGAAGCGATAGGGCAGTCGGAAAGACGTAGGTTCGATTGTACATCTCCACCGCGTTGACTCATCCCGTGTACTTCGGCTTGCTTCATATATAATCCTTCTTTCAGGGCAGCTTCACCGATAACGGCTGCGATTGAGAGGATTCCTTGTCCTCCCACACCACATAATATGATATCTGTTTTCATTTTTTACTTGCTTTTTTCTTCCTTGTTAATGTCTGAATACATTCGCGGCGCGGAATCAGAACCGATACACCTTTATATTCAATCTCTTCGCGGATGATAGCTTTCATCTCTTCGTAGTTCTTTTTTAATGGAATCATCACACGAATATGTTTTGGGTCGACACCTATTCCGGCGCATATAGACTCCAGTCTTCCTGTTCCAGCCGAATCTTGTCCACCGGTCATTGCTGTTGTCTCATTATCAGAGATCACAATCGTGATGTTCGTGTTTTCATTGACACAATCCAGTAGTCCTGTCATTCCCGAATGGGTGAATGTAGAATCGCCAATGACGGATACAGCCGGGAATACACCAGCATCGGCAGCTCCTTTGGCCATGGTTATTGAAGCACCCATATCGATGCAGGAATCAATGGCACGGAATGGAGGCAGAGCGCCCAGCGTGTAGCAACCTATATCACCAAAGACTTTGGCTGTCTTATATTCGGCCAACGTTTCGTTGAGTGCTTCGTACATGTCGCGGTGACCGCAGCCCTGGCAAAGTGCGGGTGGACGTTGTTCAACAACTTCAGGCAAGGCGAAGTAGCTCTTGATTTCTTTACCGATGGCTTTGCCAACAGCATCGGGTGTCAGTTCACCATCGCGCTGTAGTGTGCCATCGAGGCGACCATGAATCTTGATGCCTCTGTTGAGAAACCCTTTCAGTTGCTCTTCAACGACAGGATAACCTTCTTCGAGAACCAGAATCTCATGGCACTCGTCAACCAGTTTTTCGACCTTTTTTCTGGGAAGCGGATACTGTGTGATCTTGAGTACCGGGTGAGCAAATCCTTCAGGATAGTTTTCTGAAAGATAGTTGAAAGCGATACCGGTAGTGATGATACCCAACGACTTGTCGGCACCTTCGAAATATTGATTGTATTTGGATTCTTCTGAAGCTGCATTAAAATGATCCTGTGCAGCAATGAGTGCTCTGAAGCGCTTGCGGGCCAGAGCTGGAAGCAGGATGTAACGTTGGCGGCCATCTTCTGGCGTGTGCATCGCGTTCTGTTCTTTGCCTGTGCGTGTTACGACACCTGCACGTGAATGAGCCATACGGGTAGTAATACGCAGAAGTATTGGATAGCCCAGCTTCTCGGAGAGTTCGAAACCTTCATATACCATATCATATGCTTCTTGCTGATTGGATGGCTCTAATACCGGAAGCATGGCAAAATGCGCAAACATGCGGTTATCCTGTTCGTTCTGTGACGAGTGCATTGAAGGATCGTCTGCCGAAATGATGATCATACCGCCGTTAATGCCGCTCATGGCTGCATTCATGAAGCAGTCTGCCGCAACATTCAGTCCTACATGCTTCATACAGCAAAGCGAACGTTTGCCGGCATAACTCATTCCCAAAGCAGCTTCCATAGCCGTTTTTTCATTAGCACTCCAGCGACTGTGGATGTTCCTCTCTTTTGCTACTGCCGAATTCTGAATGTATTCGGTTATTTCGGTAGAAGGAGTACCCGGATAGGCATAAACACCTGATAAGCCGGCATCAATAGCAGCTTGTGCTATTGCTTCGTCTCCTAAAAACAAATGCTTTTCCATTAAATATTTATTCGTTTATAATTGTTCGATGTTTGTCTTTAGTTTTAATCGTCTAAAGACTTGCAAATCTACATAAAAAACCTCCTATATAATAACGGATTGTAAGAAATTCAAACTATTTCTTTTCTTTTAAGTATTCATAGATGGCCAGTTGCGAACGAACCTTGGCTGGATTGTCGTCGTGCTTAAAATGATTTTGAAGATGTTCGTCTAAAAAACAAGCTTTTACATTATCCTGCAGTTGGATGTCCAGAATATGGATGATATCCTGTTTTATGTCTGGTTCCAGAATCGGGAATGCCGTCTCTATACGTCTGTTAAGGTTGCGTCTCATCCAATCGGCAGAACTTAGGAAGAGGTCTTCCTGCCCGTCATTATAAAAGTACCAGATGCGTGCATGCTCCAGAAACATATCTACGATGCGCGTGATCCGGATGTTGGCACTGTATGATTGATCGGGTACCAAGCAGCAAATGCCTCTTACAATCAGATCCACCTTTACGCCATTTTCGCTGGCGTTATAGAGTTCGTTGATCATGTTTTGGTCGTGAAGACCGTTCATTTTCAGTATGATTCTTCCAACCTTCCCTTCTTTTACATGAGCTATCTCGCGATGGATCATGCGTATCAGTTCGGGTACCATATTGAATCGCGCTACAAGCAAGTGTTTAAATGTCGGTTCTGTTTGCTTACCTTCCAAGACGGCGAAAACCCGGTTGATGTCGGCTATCATTTCTGCGTTAGAGGTGAGCAGTGCCATGTCTGAATAAATCTTTGCCGTCTTTTCATTGAAGTTGCCTGTACTTAGATAGGCAAAGTCGCGGCGTTTCTTCCCTTCGTCGGTGTTTTTGCGGAGGATCACTGCCACTTTTGCATGTACTTTCAGCCCTGGAATACTGTAGATGATGCGTATTCCAGCCTGCTCCATCTGTGCTGCCGTACTCATGTTGTTCTCTTCATCAAAACGAGCTTTCAGTTCAACGAATACGGTTACTTTCTTTCCATTCTGCGCAGCGCTGATCAGAGTATTGATGACTGCCGAGTTTTCGGCTACGCGGTATTGTGTGATTTTAATTTCTTCTACTTTCGGATCAAATGCCGCTTCCATCAGAAATCGGATCAGATAATCAAATGATTGATAAGGAAAGTGAAGCAGAATATCTCTTTTTTTCACAGCCCGGAACACCGAACCCATCTCATCCAAAAATGGAACACGCATAGGTGAGGGGACTGTCTGTTCCAGTCCTTTGCCGCGCGGATTGGGTAGCTTGCTCAGATCCTGCAGGTTGTTGTAGCGTCCGCCCATCACCAGATCATCTTTTTCGATATTGAATGCATTGCATATAAAAGTAAGGAAGTCGGCAGGCATAGAACTGTCGTACATGAATCGGCTCAGTGCACCGATCTTGCGTTTCTTCAGTTTTTTGCGGATTTTTTCAATCAGATTACCATCTTTCTCATCGTCGATATAGATATCTGCGTCGCGCGAGATCTTGATGCTGTAACAACTGTCGATTATATACCCGGGAAAGATGCTTGCCAGATTTGCACGGATAATATCATCGCTGAACATGATGTAGAACTTCCCGTCATGTTTGGGCAGTTCGATGAACCGCGGCACTTTTGAGAACGGAATCTTCATCAGCGCATATTGATATTCGGGAACATAATCGGGTTGTGTGATCTTCTTGCTTTTTTTGATCATTCGTATCACCAGGTACAGACGCCGGTCGCGGATGAACGTACGAATGTCACCGGCCTGAATCATTACAGGCGCCAGAAAGGGAAACACCTCTTCGTTGAAGAAGTTGCGTACGAACTCTTCATGAAATGGTTCGGGCTTGCTGCTTTGGTAGAGGATGATGTTTTGTCGCTCCAGTTCGGGCAGAATCATTTCGGAGAAAATGCGGTAATACTCGCGCTGTTGTCTGTTTACTTCCTGCGTTATTTCTGTCAAGGTTGCTTCAGCTTCAGCCGAACTTTCTTCGGTGTAGTTCTTCTTCATAATCACACCGCGATGCTCGGCTACCCGGATCTCATAAAACTCTTCCAGGTTCGACGAGTATATCGACAAGAATTTGATGCGTTCATATATCGGTAGCGTTTCGTCTTCTGCCTCCATAAGTACACGATAATTGAACGAGAGCCAACTGATGTCGCGTTTGAAATATTTGTATGAATTCTCCATGGCATCCATTTCTTCAAAGCGTAAATTTAGGTACTTTTGTCGAATAATAAAAATATTATGGTAAAAATAGGTCTTCTGTCGGATACACATGCCTGGTGGGATGAAAAATATATCCAGTATTTTTCCGAGTGCGATGAGATTTGGCATGCCGGAGATATCGGTTCAGATGATGTCGCTGCCCGTTTGTCGGCTCTCAAACCGCTACGTGCCGTTTATGGAAATGTTGACGGGCAATCACTCCGCCTGCAATACCCTGAGGTTGCTCACTTCACTATTGAGCAGGTCAATGTGATGATGACGCATATAGGCGGTTATCCGGGACGTTATAATCCGGCTATTCGTAGTGAACTGTACGATTCGCATCCCAATTTGTTTATTGCCGGTCACTCGCATATTCTGAAAGTCTGTTTTGATCGAAGCCTGCATTGTCTGTACATGAATCCGGGTGCAGCCGGACGTTATGGTTTCCATCAGGTCCGTACACTATTGCGTTTTGTTATTGATGGTGCTGATATAAAAGATTTGGAAGTTATTGAGTTAGGACACCGTTGACGGCTGGCATTTCTGCTGACAGAATGTTTCTGCCAACAGTACAGTGTTTTGCAAGTAGGCAAATTCTTCATCGAAATATTCGCTGAAGATGCCCGACTTCAGGTTGTCTTCAATCTGTTTGGCTGTCCATAGTTTACCTCCAGGCTGTTTTACTTCCTCCATCTCTTCTTCTGTTTTGATGTTGATGATAAACAGACTTACCAGATGCTTTACCCTGTCGTTCTCGAATGTATAGCGGATAAGAAATCGTGGTGAAGACGCGTTTTTGCCACTCAGAAAGTTCACCATCTCACGCACAGTGTTCTCAATGCTATGATGAAACAGCACATATTTTGAAAGTGGATAGTCGTATCTTCCTGGTGAAACAAAAGAGTCACCATTTCGTTTGACCAGATATAGCATTCCTTGGTAGATAACAGCTATACGTACAATCGGATGATAATACTTTTTTGGTAGCGAACGGCTTACTGAACGTGCGATACAGCCTACGACCTTCCCTTTTTCGTTGAGCACCGGGAGCCACATCTCTTTACGCAGACTTCCTCGCATCATGGAAATGCGGATCTGTTCGTAGAGCATGATTGTTAGTCCTATGATAACCCCCAATTCGCGATAGAGGAACCTCTCGAAACGCAGATTCTTCATCTCGCTAGGCAAGATACTATAGAGAAGAATAGCAAACAGGTGCAATGTGAAGGCATTCTGTACCAGTTGGGCTACGAAGAAAAACTCATTGATCGTGGTACGCATCATCGTTCTTTCATAATTGGGATGAGGCGACGTACGTATACTCTGAAGTATACTTCGTCTTGCAAAACCGATAATAGCCAGTACAACTACGAGTAGTATTTCAGTGATGAGAGGTGAATAGATAAATAGCACAGGTTCAAGTCTCAGGCAAAGAAAAACTGAATAGAGCACCAATGTTGCTGCTGAAGGCAACAAGAGGAACTGGTAGATTTTATCCTCTTTCAGAATATGGAATAGGATAAGACATCCGAAACAGAAGGCAACACCTATAATGAACGAGAACAAATAGGGAAAAAAATTGTCCAATAGCATGAATAGCAACAAAGGTGCCAGCCCAATCGCTTGGTTATCGAAATGTTTCTTTACTGCATTCATATCTTCAATCATCCATTTTTATACATAACAATCCGCTGATTGAAATGTTCGGCCTCATACATGTTTTTCGGCATGGTACGACGAGCGTACCAATGGTGCACTTTCTACCATTCGAAATCCTTTTTGTAGAGCGGTTTGTTTGTATGATTCGAACTGCTCAGGTGTGACGTATTCTTTTACTTCTATGTTCTTGCGGCTCGGCTGCAGATACTGTCCGATGGTCAGGATGGAAACTTTTGCTGCCAGCACATCATCCATCAGTTCTTCCACTTCGGCTATCGTTTCGCCCAAGCCGACCATGATACCGGTTTTAGCTGTAATGCCCCGTTCGGCAATATGCTTGAGCACCTTCAGGCTTACATCGTATTTGGCAGCGCTTCTCACTTCGGGCGTAAGTCTTTTGACTGTTTCCATATTGTGGGAGATGATTTCGGGAGCGGCTTCCACCACTGCGTCCACCAGTTCGAGCCGTCCTTGAAAGTCGGGAATGAGCACTTCGATGGTTGTCTGCGGATTCTTTTCTTTGATGGCTTTGATGGTGTTCACCCAATGCCCTGCGCCGAGGTCGGGCAGGTCGTCGCGATCCACCGAAGTGATCACGGCATGTTTCAGTTTCATCAGCCGTATGCTTTCGGCAACGTTCTCCGGTTCGTTTGGATCCAATGGCAGCGGTTTGCCTGTCAGTGTGTTGCAGAACCGGCACGAGCGTGTGCATATCTCGCCTCCAATCATGAAGGTAGCTGTTCCGCGGCTCCAACATTCACCCATGTTCGGGCATTTGCCGCTGGTGCATATCGTATGCAGGCAGTGATGTTCGACAATGCTTTTTGTGCGTGTGAACTGTTCGTTGCCTCCCAACCGGATTTTCAGCCATTCCGGTTTTCTTAAATGTTCCGTCATTCTCTGTGTCTGATTATAAGTTGTTGAACAAGAAGTTTGTCATGCGCGTATACAGATGGAAGCGTGTGTTGCCACCGTAGATACTGTGATTGCGGTCTTTATATACCTGCATCTCAAACTGTTTGTTGGCTTGTACCAGCTCTTCTACGTAATCCATTGTCTGTTGGAAATGCACATTGTCGTCAGCAGTACCGTGAACGATCAGCAGTTTGCCTTGCAGATCTTTTGCCCGTTTGAGCGGAGAGGTCTCGGCATAACCCTGTGGATTCTCTTTCGGAGTGCGCATATAGCGTTCGGTGTATATCGAGTCGTAGAATTTCCAGTCTGTAGGTGGTGCCACAGCGATGCCGGCTTTGAATGTTCCATTGCCGACGCTCATAGCCATCAGTGTGTTGTAGCCACCGAAGCTCCAGCCCCAGATAGCTATTCTGTCTTTGTCTACATAAGGCAGTTTGCCCAGTGCCTGTGCAGCTTCAACCTGGTCTTGCGATTCGATGACACCCATCTTCATATAGTCGCACTTACGGAAAGCTTCGCCGCGCGCGCCGGTAGCGCGTCCGTCAACGCAGACTACCAATATTCCTTTAGCTGCCAGATAATGTTCCCAATCGAAGCCGTAGCTGTCGAGTACTTGTTGCGAGTTTGGTCCACTGTATTGAATCATCAATACCGGATATTTCTTTGATTCGCTGAAATTGGCAGGTTTTACCATCCATGCATTCAGTTCATAATCGGAAGCTGTATGCACTTTGAAGAATTCTTTCTTTGTAAACGAGTAGTTTGCCAGTTTGTTTTTGAGTGCCTCGTTGTCCACCAGTGTACGCAGCACTGTATTCTTCTTGGCTTCTCTAACGGTGATCGTAACCGGTGTGTTGGCATTCTGATAGCTGTTTACGTAGTAGGCAAAGTCGCTGTTGAAGGTGGCGCTGTTCGTCCCTTCTTCGGTAGAAATCTTTGTCTTGACTCCTTTGGCATCGATCTTGTAGACAGCCCGACGCAGCGGACTTTCTTCAGCGGACTCGTAATAAGTCGTTTTAGTCAGTTCATCGTAGCCCAGGAATTTTGTCACGTCCCAGTTACCTTTTGTCACCTGTCTCAGCATCACGCCTGTCGGCGAGTAGAGGTAGATATGTGCATATCCGTCCTGTTCGCTCACGTAGCTGAAGCAGTCGTTGTAGAAGTTTATCGATGTCAGCCAGTCTGAATCGATGTAAGCTTTGTTCTCTTCCTTGAGCACAAGCTTGAACACACCGCTCTTGGCATTGGCATAGTACATGTTGAAGCGGTTCTGCTCGCGGTTGAGCGTCATCACTGCCAGTTGGTCGGTGTTGTGAGTGAAGGCGATGCGTGGAATATAATATTCTTCGTTGAGCGGCACTTTCAGTGTCTTTGTATCTTTGGTCAGCAGGTCGTACGACAGCAGTGTGATCTTCGAATTCTGTTCGCCTGCCTTCGGGTATTTGTACTTGTAGACAGTCGGATAGAGTTCGTTGCCGTAAGTCTGCATCTCATATTCGGGAACGTTGGTCTCATCGAATCTGACAAAAGCCAGACAGTCGCTTCCCGGTGCCCATGCCATGAGGTTTGTTACAGCAAACTCTTCTTCGTATACCCAGTCGGTGATGCCGTTGAGAATCTTGTTTGTTTCGCCATCTTTGGTAATCTGTATCTCCGTATCGTAGTCGAACTTACGTATCCAGATGTTGTTGTTCAGCACGTATGCGCACATTCTTCCGTCGGGCGACAAGGTGGGAATCATCACTTTCTGTTTCGAGTCGCTTATCGGTTTGACATAATTGCGGCGCACATCGTAGTCGTAGACGAATGCTTTCGATGAGCGGCGGTAGATATGCTCCGTTTCGCGTGAGATGAGGATATGATGACCGGTGCTGCTGATGGTATAGTCGTCGAAGTCCTTGAACGTACATTCGCGGGCTGTTTTTGTGTTGAACAGCGTGTCGACGGCATGCCCCGTGCGATAAGCATATTTGATGATCATCGTCCGTTCTTTGTTCATCGCCGTGTAATGTTCGCCATCGGGCAGCGAACGCATCTCACCGATAGCTGTGACCTGGCGGAACTGTCCGTCAGTAATCTCTTTCAAGTCTATGTTTTTGCTTCCGTTTTGAGCAAGCAAGCTGCCTGTCATCAGGAATGCAAGCAAAAATCCAAATCCGTAACGTTTCATAACCAAATTTCTTTTTCGCATATTTGAGTGCAAAGATAATGTAAGTCGAGGGTAGAACAAAACAAACGGATTTGTTTTTTATACTGAGGTGCAGTCTGGCTTTGCTGTTTTTCTGCTTGGAATGTCCATGAGCTGACAACATCTCTTCCTCAATCCTATCATGTTGCAGTCAAAAGAGGATGAAAAATAGTTTTCCCCGTTTATCTATTGATTGAACTTCAACATATAACAGATAACTTGTTTGAGATAGGATTAGAAGAAAGAGTGGTATGTAACTATAAAATTAGAATCTACGATATTGAACGTTGCGTTTGTGATGCAATACGTAGACGGCTGCTGAATGTAGCCAAAAGCGAAGGTATTTTTTACCAAACCATCTTAACAAGATATTTTCAAGAACGCTTGCTGTATACGACCTTGCGATATCATTGCTTACGTGGTTCAGCTCCATGGTGAAATCATTACAACTATCTTACGGAACAGATATATATCTAATAATATTTTACTTTTACTTTTGATTTTGCTTCAGATAGTTTATATCTATGCGCTTTTATCATAATGATGTGGAATGATTAGGAGGATGTTGCACGTGACCTCTTTTTTCTTTTTTCTTTCTTTCAATTGAAAAAGAGTCATAATCGACAATATTCTATCATTATAAAAAGATAAATATAATGTATGACTATTTAAGGTGCAGACAGGTTGCAGTCATGATGTATATTAAATAACAGATTGTCGGCAGACTTTATGCAGATTGTCGGCAGACTCGTTGCTGTAACTTTTAGAGGCAAAAAGACTTCTTTGAAAAAAGATTGACAGCAATGGACATTCATTTATCATTGAGAGAGGATGCACCTCAGGATCTGTAGATATCTGTAGTGTACTAAATAAGTTGACAGTATTTTCTAACAAGAAAATATGAGGAAGT
>DAIMYP010000055.1:11607-25409 GCA_036734445.1 Tannerellaceae bacterium | reverse complement strand
AGAATCAAATTGTGATCAGTAATCTCATACTTAACACCTTCTTTTCCAAAAACATTAGAAAGTATATATTCGATTGTTTTTTCTTTGACATGAATAGAAACTTTCTTATTCACATTTATCTTTCCTACTTCATAAATGAAACGGTAATCAGATTTGCTTTCTATTTGATAAAGGACCTCTTTGATGGATATATTATTCGCATTAAGTGAGAGTTTCGTCTGCTGTGAATAAACAGTAGCCGAAATATTTAATGCAAAGAGAATCAATCCCAAAGTTGTAAGTTTCATGATAGTTACAATTTTTTTTATAGTTGGAGACGTATCCAACCTCGATATATTAGAAAAATTCATATATTTGTAAATTGATTGTTGTTTTTTACTATAGTGTTCCAGCACTATTTTAAATTTCAAAGTCTGACGGGAAGTGTTCCAGCATTTCCCGTTGTTTGTGTTTAATTCATGTTATTACTTCATAGGCAATCCATTTTTAGTAGTTATACTTATATTCTTTCCCTTAATACTATAACTGATAGCACTCAAGCGAGACAATGCTTGCATGATATCTACAACCGATTCTTCATTCAAAACTCCAGTATAATGTATAGAATCAGCCATATTTGTAGAAATATTGATTTTTACAGCATATCGCCTTTCCAGATAACGGCATACTTGTGCCAACGACATATCGTCCATATAAAGCTTGTTGTCCAACCAAGCATAAGAATGTGACGGTATACCGTTTACAATATTAATATCATGTGTTTTCTTATCAAAAGATGCCATATCTCCCGGCTTCATCATGAGCTTGTGATTGCCATGAGTCAACTCAATTTTACCTTCTACTAGAGAAGCCTCAATAATAGCTTCATTATTATATGCCTGCAGATTGAATGAAGTTCCCCAAACACGGACCTGCAGTCCTTCGGCTAACTTAATCACGAAAGGAATCTTGTTTTTTGAGATATGGAAGAAACCTTCGCCATTGAATTTCACTTCACGAATCTTTTCTTTGGCATTATAAACGTATGCCATTGTTGAACCGGCATTCAAATCGACATGTGAACCATCGGGAAGAGTCGCACTTGCATTACTTCCGTATGCAGAATGGAAACTGATGACTGTATGAATAGGACGATCGAACAAACCGGCTAAAGAAAGAACAACTAAAATAAGTCCGGCAGCGGCAACACCCGAAGCCATATACAAAAGTTTTGTGGTGAAATGCTGCTTCTGCATTCTTTGAACATTCTGCCCATCAATCTGATTCCAGGCAGAAACAGAATCGAAAACTTCAGGGTTCATATAATGACCGCTTTCATCCCATATCTTCTTATATCGCGCAAATTCCTGTTTGTGCGAATCATCTTCTGCCAACCACTGCCCCAGTATTGGATCATCCTCAACCGAACTGTTATTCATCAGACAGTCGACAATATGATTTTTAATTGAATCTTGCTCTTCCATTTCTGTGCCTTTTAAAGAATGACACAATGGAAAAAGAAAAGTCCTAGTGGTTTTCTAAATTATATGTTTTTTAACTCTATGCAGGTCCTGAGCTTTTGCAATGAAAGCCAAATATGCTGTTTGATGGTTTTTACAGAAATATCCAACTTGTCGGCAATCTCTTTCTGTTTCATGCCTTCTACCCGTTCAAGAAGAAAAACTTCACGACTGCGCTGAGGCAATCGGTCGATGCAATCGTAAAGAGCGATGCGAAATTCATCCTTCTCCAAAGAATCATCTATATAGGCAAGCCTGGGATTATCCAATTGATCGACAATAGAAGTAAAGCTCACTGTCGAACGCGTTGAGTTCAAAGCCAGATGTTTGGCCATACGGAATATATAATGTGAAGCATTCCCCGTTATCTCTATACGTTTCCGATATTTCCACAAGTTGAGAAACAAATCCTGGACAACATCTTCGGCATCATCTTTATTTAATAAAATGCTATACACATACTGACACAAACGTTTGAAATAACGTTCAAAGAGCTTGTTGTAACTGATGTAATCATCATCATGAATCAGTTTTATAAGTTCCTCATCTGTACTATATGTTTCAAGCATCTTTAATAATTAACCATTAATGAACTCGCACAAAGTTAATGTTTTTATCTGTTTGATGCCTGAATTGGTAAAACTTATTTAATAAACCCCATGGCGAACTAATGCAAATTCGTCATATCATATTCTAGAGTGCCTCCTTTCATGATATCCTTATAATCTATAGTACTCATATCAATATTTGCCCCATTCAATTGAATAGACTTTACATACTTATTATCCTTTGACAGGTTATTCGCCTTTATCTCAAATGTTTTTCCATTAGGCAGCTTCAGTGTGATTTTATTCAGCTGTGGTGCACCGAAAACATATTTGCCTGAAACAGGATTCACAGGATAGAAACCCATTCCGGAAAACATATACCAAGCAGACATTTGCCCACAATCATCATTTCCACATAAGCCGTCGCGCTTTGGCAAGTAAAAATCATCGAAGATCTTCCTGACTATCTCGGCTGTCTTATCCAAACGACCGGCATAATTAAAGAGATAAGCAACATGATGGCTTGGTTCATTGCCATGAGCATAAAGACCAATAAGTCCTGTGACATCCGGTATGACATCGCTTCCGGGAAGTTTGCCGGCATCAACAAAAAACAAAGTATCCAGTTTGTTGACAAAGGCTTCTTTTGAACCGAACATATCAATAAAGTCCTGCGAATGATGCTGTACATGCCATGTCCATTGCCAAGCGTTACCTTCGGTGTAATCTCTTTTGTTGTCCTTATTAATCAAAGCGAAAGGATTGAACGGTTCGCGCCAGTTGCCTTTGGAATCGCGCGGACGGATAAAATGAGTGGTCGGATCGAAAAGATTCTTGTAATTCTCAGAACGCTTCATGAAGAAATTGTAATCGTCAGTCTTATTAAGTGCTTTTGCCATCATAGCTACACAATAATCATCGTAGCAAGCTTCCATCGTTCTTGAAACTGATTCCTCATAACTGATATCATAGGGGAAGTATCCGTATTTATTATATTTCTCCCAATCCGATTTGTTATGATCTGAAGACTGAGAGTGTTTAACGGCTTCGTAAGCCAAATCGGCATCTATCGTTTTATCACCTTTCAAATAGTCATCAACAATAACATCGACAGCATGATTGCCAATCATACACCATGTTTCGCACAAACCATATTCATTCGTCGGAAGCATATGGGTTTGCTTATAATGTTCAAGCATAGATTTTATCAATTTACTGTTCATTTCCGGATACATCAGATTCAAGAATGGATGCAATGCCCGATAAGTATCCCATAAAGAAAAATTGGTATACATCTCTCCATCTTTGCTTTGATGATATTTATGATCCCAACCGACATAACCACCATCGATATCGGAAACTAAGTTCGGCATAATCAGAGCATGATATAAAGATGTATAGAAAGCGGTGCGTTGTCCTTCGTCGACAGCATCAATATCTATATGACTCAAATAGCGATTCCAAACGGCATCTGTCTGTTTTAAAACTTTTGCGAAGTTCCAATCTGCAATTTCTTGATTCAGATTCTTCATCGCTGCTGCATAATTGGACGTAGAAAGTCCAACTTTTACTTTAATAATCTCGTCGCTTTTTGTAGCAAACTGCACTAGGACCTTTGTTGCTTTACCTTCAACATCACGTCCTTTGCCAATAATGCCATCTTTGTATGTTGTGATTTTAGCAAAAGGTTTTGAGAAACGAGCATAGAAATAATATTGATGATCATTGACGAAGCCTGTTGAACGACGAAAACCTGCAATAGTTCTGTTATCAAGGACCTTTATAAAGCTTTCGGTCGTCTTATCGCCTAATCCATGCTCCATATCAATCATGATCCCTGACTTATTACTTTTAGGAAAAGTATATTGATGGAAGCCTGCCCGCGGCGTCGCCGTCAGTTCAACTTTAATATGATAATCGCTAAGCCATACACTATAATAACCCGGCGCAGCTTTCTCTGATTGATGCGAGAACTTTGAACCATAACCTTTTTCTTTCTCTTGGATAAATGGAACATCGCCAACAACGGGCATAAAAGAAATATCGCCCATATCGGCACAACCCGTTCCACTTAAATGTGTATGAGAAAAACCTGTTATATACGTGGATTTGTCGTTATAACCCGAACAATATTCCCAATCCCATCCGACAATGCTGTTATCAGGTCCGACTTGAACCATTCCAAAAGGCGTTGTTGCTGCAGGATAAGTATGTCCTACATAAGCTGTTCCTATAAAAGGATCTACATACTGCGTATAGTTTTGGGCTACTGAAATGATGCTGCAACAAATCAGCAACATGACAAGGTTAGATAACTTTCTCATACTGTTCAACGTTTTATTAATTACACACTAGTGAAACCTTTGTATCATCAAGCATATTAGGCATTAACTATACTAACGAGTAAGATTAAAAATCATAATTGATTTGCATCACAAAGGTTCTCGGTATAGATACAGCCATAGGGCGCGTACAGTACTCACTATTCAGCAAATTGTTAATAAGAAATTGACATTTAAGTTCTTTGTTAATTCTCACTCCTGCCCGTAAATCAACGGTTGCATACGGTTTGTTAATTCTTTCCCAATAAGAAGCAAGCGTTTCGCCATTGATATTGCCAAACAGTACATCGCGTACATAATCCATCAGTTCTTTAGAAACTTTCGGACGCTCATCAACCATCAGATAATCGACAGCAAGGGTTTTACTTTTCCAAACCAAGTTTGTACCCAGATTAAATCGTTTCCATTGCAAGTCGGCAACAGCTTTGAACGTATGTTTCTGGCGGTATTTCAGATATTTGGAGTTATTAGATTTTTCTTTCATCTGAAGGGGATCGCTATAAAAAGCTTCCTTGGCATTACGTGTTTTATAATCTACATCCTTCGGTTCAATAAACAGATAACCAAGCGAAAAAGACAAATGAGCGTCACGATTAAAATCATAGAGTCCATTAGTGGATATTTCTGTACCATAAATACGAGCTTTTGAAACATTATGAAACTGCGCACCAATGCCGGGTGTACTTGAGGAAGCGAACATACTGAATGCGTCAGCCAAACTATTGATAGGTTTGTATGTCGTATTGTTGAACAACCCAAATTGAAACTCTACCATATTGCGATATT
This sequence comes from Tannerellaceae bacterium, assembly GCA_036734445.1. Classification (GTDB taxonomy): domain Bacteria; phylum Bacteroidota; class Bacteroidia; order Bacteroidales; family Tannerellaceae; genus Parabacteroides. The sequence goes on along the minus strand of DAIMYP010000055.1, from coordinate 20,234 downwards.
CGGTATAAAATCCAGCAAGATCAATGAATCCTTTTAATCTACCTATCTTATATCCTTGTTTAAATCCCAACTCTGCATTGTAGCCTTTCTCAGCTTTTAATTCATCATTCGGATAAACGCCAACACCTCCGATATCCTTGCGCACATATTTTTCTGTTATGGATGGATTACGATAACCCTGACCAATACTGGCACGAACAAAGCTGTATTGAGCAGGCTGATAATTCAATCCCAGACGGAACACAGGGTGAATAGGAATATTTTTACCAAAAACTTTGGTATCCGATTCGCGATAATGTTCGTCAACTCTGTAATATTCAGTTCTTACTCCTGCAGAAACATTCAGTTTATCAAAAAGACGCTGATCATATTGCATAAATGCAGCAGCATTGTCACTGATATGCAAACCTGTAGCTTCGGAATCATTACGAATGTGTTCGAATGTTCCGCCGAGCGTAATCTGAGCTCCGTTATTCCAACGCTTGTTGTATTGATAATCCAGATAATACGTAAAGTTTTTATCCCATTTTGTACTAGCGGTTGAATTACTTTTGTTATTATTTAAAGTGCCTGAAAGCCAAGGAACAAGTTCCGACAAGTTACTTGGTAACCCATGATTAATAGCATAGGCAATCAGATCACAATAATCAGAAGTCGAAGCCGAAGGAAAAATCTGATTCAAAATACCAATGCCACTATTCACAACACCGGTCCAATCTTTCTGAAAAGCTGGAGTAATAAGCGGGTAAAACATACTCAAATCGCCATTTGCAATATTTGCAATTGCATTCATATCGGTTCCCATACGCTCGGTGACATCACTTATATCTGTTTCTTCAGAAGGTTTGAATATTCGGTCGCGACGATAATAGATCCGACCCTGCAACTTATGTGAAGTTTGTTTATCCGGATTGGTAAAGTTGAAGAAAGGATCAATGTAAAAGGCACGCTCTTTCCTTCCCATATTTGTAAACGGCGACGGACGATAAGCTTCCTGTGGCGAACGCCAAATAAAGAAATCGCCATATTTATCAGCAAGTAGATTCGCATTAAATCCGTAATTGATGACTTTGTTTCCAACGTTAGGCTGATGATAAGTAAGATTCCCTCCAACACGGAAGCGTTTATTGAATCCTTGCTGCTTATATCCTTCGTCGTTGAACAGATTCATGCCTGCAGTAACATCAAAATTATTTATCCGACGAGAATGAGAAAAGTCCATTCCATCATACAGCGGATTGCTCAATCCATTAAAAACTGTACGGCGCATCAATGGCTTTACTGCATAACTGCTTTTCCAAAAGCGATTGTTTTCATATCCATAATTTCCATTATCGGGATTACCATATATACCATTATATAATGCAATATGCGTTTTAGGAACAAGTCCCGGTCGCGCAGTCCTCACATTGATAACGCCGTTCAAAGCCGATGAACCATACAGTACAGACGATGCACCTTTGATAATTTCTACTTGCTCAACATTTTCCATCGGAATCACATTCCAGTTTATTTCACCGGAAGCAGGAGTTAATATCGACATTCCATCTACCAATATCTGACTTCGCGCGCCAACTCCATAAGTCCAACCTGCACCTCCTCTTATTGAAGGTTGTTTATCATTAACATCTACTCCCGGGAGCGTTTTAAGCACAGCGGACAAATCCGTTGGAGCTTGTTTAACAATATCTCCCGATTTGAGCAAATCCATAGAGACTGTGATATCACTTAGTTTCTGTTCAAAACGACCGGCACTGACAACTACATCTTGCAACATAGTATTCGAAGCGCTCAAGCGTATATCTTTATGTATTGTTTGAGACTGATGCGCTGTAAATGTGACCTTCACGTCATCATAGCCGATATAACTAAAAGTGACAAGCAAATTGTTTGCCGGAAGAGTAATCGAATAAGCACCTTGTGAATCGGAAACGATACCTTGTATGCCATGGAATGTGTAAGTTATATTTACGCCTGCCAAAGGTTCGCCGGTATCTGCATCAGTAATACGACCTTTCAAAGTCTGTGCAAATAGTGTTGAACAGAACATCAAAGACATAATGACCATACATAACTTTTTCATTGCATTTCTATTTTACGAAAGACAAAGTTCGCTACAATTAGCCATATATCAATCTCCATCTTTGGGAATTATTGTTCCATTTTTATTGCAAATAGCTATTATTCAACAGAAAAACGCTATATTTGAAGATTATTTATTGCAAAATGAAAAACGAAATACCCATAATTGATCTACCTGTTGATTTCACTGTTGGTGATGATGTGACTATTAGTTTACTAAATAATTACGGACATTTTCCCTGTAAAATCAAAGCAGGGCTATTTGTCCTCTGTAAAGAAGGGAACATTCGTGCTACAATTAACATGAAAGATTTTGAGATTACTCCAGGATGTTTGGTCGTTCTCCCAACAAACTGCTTTTTACAAATTCATTCCATTAATGGCAACCTACATCTCTATTATGCCGGATTTTCTTCTTCCTTCATGTCAAGTGTCAATTACATTAAAGCAACAGTAAATATTCTTCCAGCATTAATTGAAAGTCCAGTTGTGAAACTAACCAACAGTTCTATTTCAATATACGAAGATTTCTTTCGATTACTCATTAAAGTAAATCGACTACCCAATATCGTATCCAACCCGGAAATCATTCGTTCAACGCTAAACATTTTCCTTCAATGCATATCTGAAACATATAAAAAACATTGTGACTGGAAGGAATTGGAAGCAAATCGGGAAAATGATATCTATAAGGAATTTATACAGTCGGTCTTAGCTAATTATGTAACTGAACACACCGTGACTTTCTACGCAAACCAATTGAATATCTCATTACCTCATCTTTGCACAACGATCCGTAAAGTTACAGGTGTCACTCCCATGCAAATCATCTCAAGCGCCATCATCATGGATGCCAAAGCACAATTAAAATCGACAGAATTCTCTGTCAAACAGATTGCTTATTCGCTTAATTTCAATAATCTATCGTTTTTCAATAAGTATTTTCGTCAACATGTTGGAATGACGCCTCAACAGTATCGCAACAGTTGAAGCGCCATCATATTATTCAATCCAAATGATTAAGAAGATCTGTTTTACCTTCTTTCACCAGACGATAAATCATTTCTCCAAAGAGTGTGTTCACCCAAGCGAACCATGAACGGGTAAACTTTTTAGGATCATTGGCAAAAAATGATTCATGCATGAATCCGGTATCAGCATCTGTATCACGAAGCATCTTAACGCAGTGACGAATTTCATTGTCATCATTTGTTGTGTTGCAACGCATAATGATAGACATAGGCCAAATATAATTGAGTCCAACATGAGGACCGCCAATTCCTTCGCCTGCGGAACCTTTAAAGAAATACGGATTGCTTGTACTAAGCACTAGCTTACGTGTATTCTGATAGATAGGATCATTCACATCAACGCATCCCAAATATGGAAGAGCTAATAAACTGGGAACATTGGCATCATCCATAAAATGGCAACTTCCAAAACCATCAACTTCGTAAGCATAAACCTTGCCGAAGTCACGATGTTCTACAATACCATATTTCTGGATAGCCTCATTAACTTCATCGGCCAAAGCTGTGCACTTCGTAGCAAAAGTATTATCATTCTTGATTGTTCGCATCATCTCAGCTAATTGACGAAGAGAGGTTACAGCGAACAAGTTCGAAGGAATGAGAAAACTAAACAACGTCGAATCGTCAGAAGGGCGAAAAGCCGAAACAATCAATCCTACAGGACGAACAGGACTGCCATAGCCATCATTCAGCATTGTATCTGATGGTTTTTCAGTTTTACGCGTAAATTTATACGGACCCAGTCCATCTTTACGTTGCTGTTCAATAAAGGTATAATAAACTTTTTGCATGGCACGAACCCAATGCGCATCAAAAGGAGATGTATCGCCTGTTGCTTTCCAATAATGATATGCCAAACGAATAGGATAACAAAGAGAATCTATCTCCCATTTGCGTTCATGCAACTCCTTCTTCATCGTTGTATTATCGCTATCCCATTCACTTCCGGTCGGTCCTTCATTGAACGCATTTGCATAAGGATCAATATTGATACATTTTGTCTGACGATTAATAACGCCTGCAAGCATAGTCTGCACTTTGGGATCTTCTTTAGCAAACTGAATATGCGGAAATACTTGCGCTGATGAATCACGAAGCCACATAGCATGAATATCACCCGTAAGAACAAATGTATCCGGTTTACCATCCAACGTTTTGTGTTCGCATGTCGTATCTAATGTATTCGGAAAACAATTTTCAAACTGCCAAGCCAACTTCTGGTCTGTAAGTTTAGCCTTTGTTGTAGTAATAGCATTCTCGACTGCTTCGGATGTAAACTGCCTTTTAGCTAATGGTGGACGTTTACAAACATATTTATTAGAAGCGGCGGATGAAGCAGAAACGCCTTCTTCATATTGATTTGCTACATGCGCAAATGTCTGCTGTCCAATCATCAGGCCTGCTAATGAAAGACTGCTTGTTTTGAGAAAGTTTCTTCTTGTTGTCATTTATTCTTGCGTTATTAATTATGATCTATTGATTGCAAAGATAATGCAAGTTATTTGTAAAGCACAAATAGCCACCAAGCTTTTTCATCCAAACCAAACCTTCTGTTCCAATAAAGTCTGATGCAACTTCTTTCTATCAATCGTTCTTGGCAATTCACGCTCTTTAATGGCAATTGCTGCAGCGACTCCTGCTCCTTGACCGGTAACCATACATGTTCCAATCACACGAGCATCTTCAATCAAGTTTCTCTCATAGCAGAAGCAACGGCCAGCGACAATCAGATTATCAATATTCTTTGGAATTAAAGAGCGATACGGGATCTGCCAATACGGCCGTTCTTTAGAGGTTACATTATTTCCATTATATGAAGTAGTTACCCACGAACCACTGATGCCAATCACATCATCGAATGATTTGAATGTCATTGTATCTTCCAAAGTCAGTTTATACATGCCATTTAGAATACGCGAATTACGAACGCCAATCTGACTGGCTGTATCCAAAAGATATACCTGTTCATATCCGGGCGTTTTACGAAGTTCTTCCGTACTCTCCCAGATTTCTTTGCGATATTTCTTTTGTAGACGCGAAAGATTGAGCACATCTGTTGCACATTGTTCTTTATCACCCAACATATTGCACCAATGTACACCTGGAAGTGCAGTTTCTTCTCCGATATTCATCTCTTTATAGCCGGGAGCAGAAGCATTGATTCTATCTACATTCCCGAGGCGATGGTTCAATCCAATATAATATTTGATTTCATCGAACTGTTCGCCTGCCCAATGGAATACATCGCCATCACCTGTACAATCAATGACAACCTTTGCAAGAATCGCCTGTCGACCTGATTTGCTTTCAATAAATACACCTCGGATCTGTTTTCCATCCATGATAGCGCCAACACACCAGGCATGAAAAATCACATTCACGCCTGCTTCTGTTGTCATCTCATCCATCAGATACTTGGCAGCTTCAGGATCCACAACAGGATTAATTTCATGAACGGACATTCCCATCTTCTTGAGTTTTTCAGCCATCTCACCGCCGATACCATGAATAACCTGAATTCTATTTTTACTCTTATCTGCCCCATGAGTAGAAAGGAGAGGCAAAACGAGTCCACCCGTCCATAATCCTCCCAAATGGTTGTATCTTTCTATCAAATAAGTTTTTGCTCCTGCTCGGCTTGCTGCAATTGCGGCAGTCGTTCCAGCAGGTCCTCCACCGATGACAACTACATCAGTTGTTGCCAAAACAGGTATCTGCCTTGCAGGTTCAGTAACAAAACCATCTTTTACTACTTGAGCAACAGGTTTCTTATCAGGATTCATAGCTTGTCCTTCAAATCCTCCAAAAGCCAACATTCCGCTTGCCAAAACACTGCTTGTAATGAAATCTCTTCTTTTCATCTATGTTATATTTACTATAAAATTATTATTATCAAAAATGCACATCAAACTCAACATTCTCTCTTTAACTAAGGAATTACGCTCATCTCTTCAAATCGTGCAGCAGCATTCAAAAAGTGAGCTGTAATCCAAAAGACAGTCCAACCTTCAGAATACCCACCACGAAGTTTATGGACATTACTCATATCTCCGTTCTGTGCGAAATTTGTATGCTGTATTTGTTCCCCTTGTGAACCATAAGGGTTCATAAGCTGCGAACATGTACGAAACATAACTTTCGCTAACTTCTGAAGTCTGGTATCATTCAGATATGTTCCCATCTTATATATTTCGGGAGCAAATAATACTCCATACACATCCAAATGTTGATTCTGTGGAGAGACGACTGTCCAACCCGTTGTTTTAAAGTTAAAATCGGCCAGTCGACCGGCAGGGAGAGGAATATCCCAATCAACGACATAGCTCAAACATACATCCATTGCATGTTTTGCCCAATTCAAATATTTCGTATCGTTATATTGTTCATACAGCGTTATAAAACCTTGGAAGGCTGCCCAAGCACCTTCTTTATCTTCACAAGTAGCGTCGAGCGTTCCACCCCAATAACAACCGTTCATATTTAAATGTCTATCAGCAAATGTCTGCCCGGCTTTAACGGCTGCTTTCTTATACGTGTCATTATTAAATAATTTGGAAGAAAGGGTCAATGGCGCAATATAAAAACCTTCTGCTGTAGACACAGGATTCCAGTTCTTATCCAAAATATATTTTGAAACACCGTCGCAAGCATGTTTTAAAAACACTTCCCATGCTTGAGTATTATGAAGATGGCTTTTACGAGCCGTCTCAATAGCTTTGGCAAAATTATACATAGCCTGGCCACAAGATACAGGATCTCCTTCATGGAATTTCTTACCATCATAACCTACCGGAAATGAACCGTTCTGCGAATTCACAGGAGATGTAGAAAGGAAGTCCATACTTCTCTGCACTTTATCACTGATTGTTGAATCATTGATTCGAGCATTCAAGACCTGGAGGAAATAACCAGGCGAATCAGCTTGTCCACACCAACCCATTACAATATCCTTTTTATATGAAATATCGTACATATTGAAACCTACGGCCTTATTATCAAATTCCAGCCAACGACTTTTAGCAAAGCGATATTTATCTAAGACAATTTCATTAAACGATGTAAAGCGATCAGCATCATAAGGCTTATGCAGATCCAAAGAGGTATAGATTGGTTGTTCAAAACCTGTTCCCTCCCGTTCAATAGGATAAAGTTCGACATAAAATTCTTTTTCAACAATCCGCCCCGGTTCAAGATTCAGATATGTATCGGTATATTTCATGGGCGATTGCTGTAAAGCTTTTGCAACACTATGCTTTTTATTGTACCCGATAGGACCAGAATAAAGGACAAAATCGCTGTGACCATTATATGCTTCAACTCCCAAAGACCACCATTGGTCATTCAAAACGGCTCCGCGTACTGGACTCGGTGTTGTATGAATGGCTGCAGCATATTTAGCGGAAGCATTCTCAAGCATTGCAAATGGCATAGGATAGCGATGGTCTTCAAAAATGGCAAACTCTCCGTCTTGTCCATTATAAACGGGGATAATATTCGGATTAATTTTCGCACCATTCTTATTACCATAATAAAGTATGCCGGGTAAGAAAGCCTGCATATTATTACCCTTCAACTGGAAACGGATAGCTAACGTCACACGCTTTAAAGTGTCTTTCCCTTGCCACTCAAAACGACGAACGCACTTCACTAAATTTTTACGTATTTCCTTGTATGAATCACGCATAACCAATACGCCTTGGGGAAACACCATCTTTCCTGAAAGGATCGTCCAACTGCCATTCTGCTCCATCTTCTCCGGATTTGCATAATGCCATTCAGTCATCCAATCATTATTCCAACCCGTAGCAACAGACCATAATCCTTCGCTAGAAGGTGAAATAAGAGTTGCACCATTAAGCTTGAACTGTGGGCAACTATTTACAAAGCCAATTTGTGCATCAGCTGTTATTACAGTAATTATCAAAATGCCTAACAGGCTAAAAAATCTTCTCATGTCAAAACTGTGAATTGTTCATATATCAACGTTAGCAGCAAGTCTATGCCATATCTTAATAATTCGGGAATTTCCAAGGCGAACGATATTTAGGCATTAAATAACTATTAGCCTCTTTGCCCGTTGTAAATGTATGTTTTTGATCGTCATAGACAAGTGACAATCCACTCCGCGCAGCAATATTTCCCAAATGTGCGTATTTGGCACACAGACTTCCATTTTCTATTGTGCAAGCTGTATCAAACGTTCTCGTTTTCATGCACTCAATAAAATTAGAAACATGAAGCCGGTGATCGCTATCATCTGAAACGACCTTCGTTGCTTCAACACGCGGTTTTTTGTTTCCATCATATTCGGGAATGACCTCCCAATTATTACGATCGGCAACTAATGTACCGTTAGTTCCTTTAAAAGCCATACCATAATTACGATTATACGGACCCGTTTCAACGCCACCCGTATGACTCCAATGCATTAGGAATGAGTCGAACTCATATATAACACTTTGTGTATCGAAAGTTTCAGGGCAATTATCAGGGAAAGCAAATTTTCCACCAACA